>NZ_AP024852.1:2545666-3182083 GCF_024346715.1 Photobacterium swingsii | reverse complement strand
CTGAACCCGATCCTCGTGATGATTTATCTGGGATGGATGTCGCGCGTAAGCTATTGATCTTGGCACGTGAATCCGGACTTGCATTGGAGCTTGAAGATGTGATTGTTGAACAAGCATTGCCACCGGGTTTCGATGCAGAAGGTTCGGTTGATGATTTTATGGCCCGCTTACCTGAAGCCGATGCTTACTTTAAGCAGTTATCGGATGCAGCAGCAAAAGAAGGCAAAGTATTGCGTTATGTTGGTGAAATTGATCGTGAAGCCGAACAAGGGCAGTGCCGAGTGAAACTGGCCGCGGTTGATGGTGACGATCCTATGTTCAAAATCAAAGATGGTGAAAATGCTTTGGCATTCTACAGCCGCTATTACCAGCCAATTCCGTTAGTATTACGAGGCTATGGAGCGGGTACAGAAGTAACAGCAGCAGGTGTATTTGCTGACTTGATGCGTACATTAGGCTGGAAATTAGGGGTATAAAATGAGTGTAGTGGTATATGCGCCAGCATCGATTGGCAATGTTAGCGTTGGTTTCGATGTACTGGGAGCGGCAGTCTCGCCGCTAGATGGCTCGCTATTGGGTGATCGCGTTAAAGTTGAAACCAGTGACCAGCCTTTTGTATTGCAATGTGTTGGCAATTTTGTGGCTAAATTACCCCCAAAAGCCGAAGACAACATAGTGTTTGATTGCTGGCAGGTATTTGCGCGTGAGCTCGATAAAAAAGGCTTCGCGGTAAAGCCTGTGAAAATGACACTAGAGAAAAATATGCCGATTGGTTCGGGGTTGGGATCAAGTGCTTGTTCTGTGGTTGCTGCGCTTGACGCGCTTAATCAGTTTCATGATCTGCCATTAACTGAAACCGAATTATTAGCTTTAATGGGGGAAATGGAAGCTAAGATTTCGGGGAGTCTCCACTATGATAATGTGGCACCTTGTTATCTGGGTGGACTGCAATTTATGGTCGAAGAGCTCGGCATTATTAGCCAATCTGTACCGTGTTTTGATGACTGGTACTGGGTGATGGCTTACCCAGGCATCAAAGTACCGACAGCAGAAGCGCGCGCGATTTTACCGTCGCAATACCGCCGTCAAGATGTGATAGCCCATGGCCGTCACCTCGCTGGGTTTATTCATGCGTGTTACTCTCAGCAACCTGCACTTGCCGCTAAGATGATTAAAGATGTCGTCGCAGAACCTTACCGTGAGCAGTTGCTGCCAGGATTTGGAAAAGCGCGTGAATATGCCTTACAAGCGGGTGCATTGGCGAGCGGGATCTCGGGGTCGGGCCCGACCATGTTTACCGCATGCGATAACCTTGAAGTGGCCGAACGCATTGCTCGCTGGCTTCAAGAGAATTATGTGCAAAATGACGAAGGATTTGTCCACGTCTGTCGCTTAGACAGTCAGGGCTCAAAAGTAACAGGAAGTGAGCTATAACCATGAAGCTGTATAACTTAAAAGAACATCAACAACAGGTATCGTTTTCTCAAGCGGTACGTCAAGGTCTTGGCCGTAACCAAGGTTTATTTTTCCCGTCTGAGTTACCTGAACTTGGCGATATTGACGCGTTACTCGAGCTCGACTTTGTCAGCCGCAGCAGCAAAATCCTATCGGCATTCATAGGTGAAGAGCTTGCTAGCGAGACAGTAGCTCAAATGGTTGAAAATGCGTTTCAATTTGAAGCGCCAGTCGCCCAAGTCAAAGAGGGCGTTTACGCACTTGAATTATTCCACGGTCCTACTTTAGCGTTTAAAGACTTCGGTGGTCGCTTCATGGCGCAGTCTTTAGCTGCAGTGACGGATAGCGATGGCCAGATTACTATCTTAACGGCGACATCGGGTGATACGGGAGCTGCTGTGGCCCATGCATTCTATGGCATGGATAACATCAAAGTCGTGATCCTTTACCCGAAAGGTAAGATCAGCCCGCTGCAAGAAAAACTTTTCTGCACCTTAGGGGGTAACATCACCACAGTGGCGGTCAATGGAACGTTCGACGATTGCCAAGCCTTGGTTAAGCAAGCGTTTGATGATGCAGAGCTGCGTGAAGATGTTGGGTTAAACTCTGCGAACTCTATCAATATTAGTCGCTTAATGGCGCAGATTTGTTATTACTTTGAAGCGGTTGCACAACTGCCTAAAGCGGCACGTGGCGAGCTTGTTGTGTCGGTACCAAGTGGTAACTTTGGTAACTTAACAGCGGGTCTGCTCGCTAAATCATTAGGTTTACCAGTGAAGCGCTTTATTGTGGCCACCAATGCTAACGATACCGTACCGCGTTATCTTGAAACGGGTGAATGGTCACCGAATGCGACTGTCCCAACTATTTCCAATGCGATGGATGTGAGTGAACCCAATAACTGGCCACGTATCGAAGAACTCTGCCAACTAAAAGGGTGGGGACTTAACGAATTAGGTTATGGTTCTGTGACCGATCAGCAAGCCGCAGAAACATTGCGTGACATGCACAATGAGGGCTACTTGTGTGAGCCTCATGGGGCGATTGCATACCGAGTGCTGAACGAGCAGCTACGCGATGGAGAAACTGGCTTGTTTTTATGTACAGCGCATCCAGCTAAGTTTATTGAGGTTGTTGAAGAGATTTTGGAGCAAAAAATTGATTTGCCTGCGACCTTAGCCAAACATGGTGCGATGGACTTACTGTCACTTGAGCGTGATAAAGATTTTGAGCAGCTTAAAGCTGTCCTGTATAGCGTCCAACGCTAAATAGAATAGCAATCCAAGAGCGGAACAAAGAAAACGGTAGTCGATGACTACCGTTTTTTTGTCTACGGGATGTTTTTTATAACCTTATATCAACTTGGCTCACGGACTCAATCCGCATCAAGTTTATTAGGCTTCTTCCTGTACTGCTGGAGCTTCTTCTTGGTTGGGTTTCGCAAAGCGGTTTACCCAGAGTGAAATAGCGCCATCTCCAGTGATATTACAGGCAGTACCAAAGCTATCTTGTGCCATGTAGAGCGCAATCATGAGAGCGAGTTCAGCTTCACCAAATCCTAGCATGGTCGACATGAGACCAAGCGCAGCCATCACAGCACCGCCTGGTGCACCAGGGGCTGCAATCATGGTGATACCTAACATCATGATGAAAGGTAGCATTTCCAATAGCGAAGGAATCGCAATGTGTTGACTCAGGGCCATTACTGCCGTTGAACAGGTGACTAAGGTGATGGTAGAGCCTGATAGATGGATGGTGGCACATAGCGGCACAGTAAAGTTTGCGATTGATTCATCGACACCATTCACTTTAGTTTGACGTAAGGTTACAGGAATTGTTGCCGCTGATGACATAGTCCCTACTGCCGTAAAGTAAGCCGGTAGCATGTTTTTAATTAGAGTAAATGGCGACTTGCCTAACGCCAGACCTGTGACTGTGTATTGGATCGTGATCCAGACCCAGTGCATCATAATGGCGAGCGCTAACACTACCCCAAAGGTTTTCAAGGTTGTAAATACAGTGCCTTCTGCGGACATTTCGGCAAAAACACCGGCAATGTAGAAGGGTAGAAATGGAATTATCACTTTCGCTAATAACAAATCAATGACGCCACGGCCTTCATCTGCCAATTTACGTAAGCTATTGCTGTTTGTAATGCTAATACCCATACCGAATAGGAAAGCAGTCGCAAGTGCAGTCATTACCCCAAATAAAGGCGGGATCTCAATGGTAATAAAGCTAGTGAGGGAGTCTGACGTATTGGCGGCTGCAGCGGTTGGCTCTGGTAGTCCAGCAATAACTATGCTGGCGACGATAAAAGCAAGACTACCTGCAATGATGGTAGAACCGTAGGAAAGGGCGACTGTTTTACTGAGCAGTGAGCCTGAGTTTTTCGGTAAGCTAGCAATACCGCTAGTGATATAAAACAGAATGATTAACGGGATAGTAAACCCGATTAACTGTCCTCCAAGTTGTTTGATGGTGAGTAGAAGACGAATGACGCCATCTGGTGCGTAAAACCCGAGTAAGATACCGACTAAAATACCGGTGATCAGTTTAAGGATTAACTTCATAACGCTGACTCCTGAGATGCATACCGTGGATAAATCGCAGAATATATATTGTGTGGCTAACTAACTGGTTGTTAATTAGACAATGCCAATAACCTACTCTTTTTCTGGTTTTATTCGCTATTGACTGTCTCGAATTGAGATATATATATTAAATTGATTGCATTTTGTGATGAGCGTTTTATACACAAAGGTAACAAGTGGTAAGGGTGACACTAGAAGTGTGAGGTTCTCTCAGGACATAAAAAAAACGGCATCCGAGAGGATGCCGTTTTTATAAATTTTTGCTATCAGGCTGTGATTACAGGCTGTTAGTGAAAGTACGAGCGATAACGTCGCGTTGCTGTTCAACAGTTAGAGAGTTGAAACGTACAGCATAACCAGAAACACGGATAGTTAGCTGTGGGTACTTTTCAGGGTGCTTAGCTGCATCTTCTAGCGTTTCACGCTTAAGAACGTTTACGTTTAGGTGCTGACCGCCTTCGATTTTAGCTGGTGCTTCGATAGCGATCTCACGGCTTTCATATTCGCCTAGGTCTGCAGTAGGGATAACTTGATCCGCTTCAAAACCAGCAGAAGCAGCAACACAACGCGCTTCGTTAGTTTCGCTATCTAGTAGCCAGATAGAGTTTAGTAGATCGTCGTTTACTGCTTTAGTGATTTGAATACCTGTGATCATGACTTACTCCTTGAAGGATTGTAGTTAATTTTTTCGATTTTAATGTCGAGCTGGGCGTATTATATATGTCGATCGACACAAAATGATATTGATTTAGATCAAATAACAACAAAAAACCTTAAAAAGTTTAGGGCTGTTTTATTGAGCTACATCAATAGAATTGCATTATTGTTGATAAGTTACAGCTATTTTATATTTTAAAATATTTTTTAAACTTTCATTTGTAATTTTATTACTACACTTTTAGCTGTGAATTATGGCGCAATCCCTTGAAAAACGTGTTCGCTATCTACCCATTTTGTTGTAATTGTCGTGCAAAAATAACAGTAATCAAAAAGACAAGAATGCCTTTTGCGCTTCCGTTAAAATGCGTCGCAAGAAAGTAAATTATCAATAAAAAGGGTCAAGAATGAAGTTAATAGGTGCACATGTTTCTGCTGCGGGTGGTGTTCAAAATGCGCCGCAAAATGCCTCAGCCCTTGGTGCGAATGCATTTGCCTTGTTTACTAAAAATCAACGCCAATGGGTAGCTAAGCCGCTAGAGCAAGATGTGATCAACAAATTTAAGGCATGCTGCCAGTTACTAGGTTACGGCCCAGAATCGATTTTACCCCATGATTCATATCTGATTAATTTAGGGGCTCCTGAAGCGGAGAAGTTAGAAAAGTCGCGCAACGCGTTTATTGATGAGATGCAGCGTTGTCAGCAACTTGGTTTAACCTTGCTGAACTTTCACCCTGGCAGCCACCTTAAGAAGATTTCTGAACGTGATTGTTTAGCCTTAATTGCGGAATCAATTAATTTAGCTCACGCCGAAGTACCTGAAGTGGTTGCGGTTATCGAAAATACGGCGGGGCAGGGCAGTAACCTTGGTTGGCGTTTTGAGCACCTCGCTGAGATTATTGAGCAAGTAGAAGATAAGTCGCGTGTTGGTGTGTGTATCGATACTTGCCATACATTTGCAGCAGGTTATGACTTACGTAGTGAAAGTGCCACGGAAGCCACATTTGCCGAGTTTGATCAGGTTGTCGGCATGCAATATTTACGTGGTATGCACCTGAATGATTCTAAAGGTAAATTGGGCAGCCACCTCGATCGCCATCATAGTTTAGGTGAAGGCGAGATTGGATGGGATTGTTTCCGTTTTCTGATGCAAGATTCGCGTTTTGACAATATGCCGTTGGTGCTTGAAACGATTAACCCAGACATTTGGCGTCAGGAAATTGAGACGTTACGAAGCTTTATTCCGTCAAATAGCTAGTGTTGGTGTTTACGTTGATGCGATAACGGGTTCGATAAAAAAGAGAAGAATAAAGACGTTATCCAAGAGAGGTTGGATATACATAGAGTGTGCATCGGCTGCTTGTCGATGCACTATGATGGCTCACGGTTGAACACATTCAGTGCTTGGTTTCTTTTTCTCGATACTAATAACAAATGACAACATTGTTTAGTTCTTGTTTTTAAATGGTTTTTTGTTGCTTTGCGAAGTTGGCATTTTTCTTCCATTCGTTTTGATAACCAAGGTAGCCGCTGATTAAAAGCGGCTGGTAGCAGATAAGCGATGAAGGAAATGATCATGAAAAGTATCAATGAACAAAGACTAACTTTAGCCTACACCACTCAACTTCCTCAAGCATACCGCCCTATTCAAGGGCGAGGTCATTGGCGAACACCTGTGGTACCGCATAAATGAATGGTGCTAGTGCCAAGTTTAAATGTCAGGGCTACTGTTCTTATTAGGATGGCTCGGTAAAATACGGGCCATTATCATTGGTAATAGGACATATCCATGAGCCAGACTTTCAATTGGCAAACCTTATTTGCTCAAGAAACCGCGAAAGAATACTTCCAATACATCGAAAGCTATGTCGATAACGAGCGTGCACAAGGAAAAGTAATTTTTCCGCCGGCATCTGATGTATTTAATGCTTTTGACGCCACGCCTTTTGAGCAAGTGAAGGTCGTTATTCTGGGGCAAGACCCATACCATGGTCCCGATCAAGCGCATGGCTTGAGCTTTTCTGTTCTACCTGGGGTAAAAACGCCTCCGTCTTTGGCCAATATGTATAAAGAGTTGGCAACAGACATTCAAGGTTTCACTGTGCCAAACCATGGTTACTTACAACCTTGGGCTGAGCAGGGGGTATTACTGCTAAATACTGTTCTGACTGTTGAGCAGGGTAAAGCGCATTCGCATGCTAAAGTCGGTTGGGAGACCTTTACCGATAGTGTGATTGATACTTTAAATGCACAAGGGGAAGGCATTATCTTTTTATTGTGGGGAGCACATGCCCAGAAGAAAGGAAAGAAAATAGATACCCAGCGCCACCATGTACTGACGTCGGCGCACCCATCACCATTATCAGCCTACCGTGGTTTTTTTGGTTGTCAGCATTTCTCCCAGACAAATACACTGTTATCGCAGATGAATAAGTCAGCCATTGATTGGCACCTAAAAGATATTGCTTAAAATTTCCTAAATACTGGTGGTTTTATTCGTATTGACGATTAAATAATCAGGATCAAACCATCAATTACCTTCCTTTAATACGCTTAACATATATCGAGATAAATGTAGCGTTAGCTTGATAACACTGCTTAAAGGATCAGAGAGTAATGATACTCAGATGCTATCAAGGAAGATAAGCTGGGAGGTTAGTATGATGTTAGAAAAAATTCACGCTGAACATGGGTATATCAATCGCTTATTAATTATTTTGGAGCAGAAGCTCAATGCCATTCAGCAGGGACAGCCTGTAAACTACAGTTTGATTAAGGATATTGTTGAGTATCTTCATAAACATGCTGAATGCTGCCACCATCCAAAAGAAGATGTGATTTATCACTATTATCAACAAAAGTACGCCGATCAAGGGGTGATGAAAGAGCTGGATATTGAGCATCAGGAATTGGCCTTATTAACGGATGACTTTGCCAATACCCTTGATATGATCCTGATGGATGCGGTGATCCCACTTGATGTTTTTGCTGATAAATTGAATCAGTTCGTCACTCGCCAACGCATGCATTTAGAGTTTGAAGAAAAATATGTCTTTCCTTTAATCCGTCGTCATTTCACTACCCAAGATTGGGTTGAAGTCGGAAAACAATATCAAGAGTGCGAATGTGATCCCTTGTTTGGTGAACAGGCATTACCTCGTTATCAACGTTTGCGCGCACGCTTAGCTGAGTCAGCGTAATGGGAGAGAGGCAGTCAAATGAGTTGGTTTTGGTGAGTTGATGTATTTATGAAGGCAAGCGCCAAGGGTTGGCGCTTGTACGGTTAGTAGTCAGTAGTCATGAAGATCATCTGAGAAGTCTCTCAGCATGTCGATACCTTCAAGTTCCTTTTGTAGTCGTTGTCTATCTTTCAAGGCTTCAATTTCACGCCATTTACGTTTAACCGGCTTACTGCGGCTAGCACGAGCAGGACGTTCGATTGCAAGAATGTCGTCGAATGCATAGTTATCCATAATTAGCACCTCTTTCCTTACAGGGATGAAGCAATCTGACGGATGCATATAAAATGCTGACGAAATAGCCAGATTGCCTTCTAGTTAAATAGCACACTGACAAATAAAATAAAATTGATGTATTTCGCAAATGTTATCGTTATATGAAGTTTTTATGTGGATGACTTCACAAGTACAATTTTAGTGACTAAAAAACACACAAGGTAAACGTTTGCGCTGTGTGTTAAACACCCTGAAACTTTCTGTTTTTGCACTGATCTATTCGTCGATAAGGACTGTGAAATACACGTGTTACAAGCCCATAATCACCGCTAGGTTATTCACTGTGTTGGCTTCTTCGCAATTAATGATGATTAATTCGGAAAATCAGAGACTAATGGAGTGTTGCGTAATGTTTTAATAAATGTTGCAATTACTTGTCGTTCGAGCCTTTCTCAAGTGAGCATAATGGCAGGATATTACTGCTTTATTGATCGTGATGCATATTGCGTTAATGACCTTTTCTTTGGCATGATCATCCGCCATCAGTTGCTTGGTCGATGACCAACGCATCATTTTCAGCTCTTCAAATCTTACTGAATAGCTGACAGTACGCTTATTTGTCTACGGTTTTGTACCGCAAACACATAACAACAACTAAGGTTGATAATAAACAACCGATTTTGATTTTACGTCTTCTGGCTCGCGTTTGGGCGCAGAAGTGTTTTTATATTTTATGATTTTAGAGGGGGAAACGTGACAAGTCAGATTAACTTCTTAAACGATCTGTTATGGGGTTCCGTACTTATTTACCTCCTTATCGGGGTAGGTATCTACTTTACTTACCGTCTTGGGTTTATTCAGTTCCGTCACTTCGGCCACATGTTCAGTGTGATGAAAAATAGCCGTAAGTCCGACAAGTCAGGTATTTCATCATTCCAAGCGCTATGTACAAGCTTAGCGGCACGTGTTGGTACGGGTAACATGGCGGGGGTTGCTGTTGCTTTAACATTGGGTGGCCCAGGTGCCATTTTTTGGATGTGGCTGATCGCTATGTTGGGTATGGCAACAGCCTTTGCTGAAAGTGCACTTGCACAGCTATATAAAACCCGAGATGACGAAGGAAATTACCGCGGTGGTCCAGCTTATTACATGGAAAAAGGCTTGGGCATGCGCTGGATGGGTGTCGTTTTTTCTATCTGTTTGATCATTGCTTTCGGCCTCGTTTTTAATTCGGTGCAAGCCAACTCTATTACGCAAGCAATGAATGTCGCTTTTGGCTGGAATCCGATGTACGTCGGTGTAGCCTTGGTGATCATGGCGGGTTTCATTATCTTTGGTGGCATGCGCACCATTGCGCGTACTGCAGAGTTACTGGTTCCGACAATGGCGCTGTTTTACTTATTGATTGCGATGTACATCATGGCTGTGAATATCGAAAAGCTGCCTGATGTATTAATGCTGATTTTCCGCAGTGCGTTTGGTCTAGAAGAGGCCGCATCGGGCGCATTGGGCTACACCATAGCGCAGGGCATGATTAATGGCTTGAAGCGTGGTTTGTTCTCGAATGAAGCGGGTATGGGTTCTGCGCCGAATGCTGCTGCTTCTGCAACGCCGTATCCACCACACCCAGCTTCACAAGGTTACGTTCAAATGCTAGGTGTATTCATGGACACCATAGTGATTTGTTCAGCGACGGTGGCGATCATTTTAATGTCGGGTGAATATGTACCGCATGGTGAGATCACTGGCATTGAATTGACGCAGCGCGCGCTAAGCTCGCAAGTGGGTGGCTGGGGTGCAATCTTCATTGCTGTAGCGATCTTCTTCTTTGCGTTTACCTCGCTCGTGGCGAACTATTCGTATGCCGAAACTAACCTGATCTTTTTAGAACATAACCATAAAGCGGGCTTAAATGTATTCCGTGTGGTTGTACTGGGCATGGTGATGTTTGGTGCGGTTGCTGATTTACCTACGGTATGGGCGATGGCCGATGTCTCGATGGGAATGATGGCGATTATCAACCTGGTGGCAATAGTGCTCTTATCCGGCACTGTGGTGAAGCTGGCGGCAGATTACAATAAGCAGCTCTCGCAAGGTAAAGTGCCAACATTCGATAGTAAAGATTACCCAGAACTGCATGCCCAGCTTGAAGAGGGCATTTGGGATCAGGATAAGAAGTAATACCTGAACTTTTATTGGCAATTAAAAAGCCCCGCACTTTGAAACATCAAGGCGGGGCTTTTTGTTATTTATAACTTAGGGTAGATACAATTTAAGGCGTTGTTTTTTCAGGACCGTAAAGTGTTACTAGGTTTTCATTACTTTCAAGTGCATGAATGCTTACCAATAGCTGATCTGTTGTATCAAGTTTAAACATAGTGAAGACGATACTTAATTGAGCTGAATCTGGAATGCTATCGTCTTTGAGAAGAGATCGAACATCAGATGCAGATACAAAACGTTCATATACGTTTGTTGAAAGCTTTTCTAGATTGTATCGGTTGTTTGCAATTAGAACCGATGGTTCATCGCCAATCTCTTCGATCTTGATATCTACATTTTCAACAAGGAAGTCACCCTTATTTTTCCAATGGTTTTCGATACGTTTTGCTGTAACGAATTCATTTTTATCATCAGGATTTGAGAGTGTTAGAATATCCTTTTCGATGTTTGCTTTCACTTTATACGTCGTTTCACTTTTTAGTGAGCCATCGTCGTTAAATGTATATTGTTTGGCGCTGGCTTCTGGCGCGCCTGTTAATGCAATCTGTGTTGACATGGCTGGTGTGTCATTTAAGTCTGTAAACCCAACTTTATAATCTTTAACGCTCAGTTTAACAAACTCAGGAGCCTTTTGATCTGCAACGTTAAAGTTGCTATCAAGGAATACACCTTGGTGATTCTGAAGGGCTGGTTCAGGATCGACATTATCATTTTTCTTAGAGCCGCCACAGCCAACAAGTGTTGTTGCAATTAGCGCTGACAAAATTAATTTTTTCATTTTTATTTTCCAATCAAAGGTTAGAACTTGCACGCTAATTTTACGAATTGATTTGTTATTGAACCAGTGGGTTGAGTGTAATAATTCCGTGTTTATCGGTACTTGTCAGCTATGTTTGAAAGGGGCAATATTCTGCTTGTTAATGCAATGCTTGTTGCACTTGTCATCGATATTGGTAGGGGGAGTGTTTGTTCTTTTAAAAGCGCATGATACTCTTTTGAGCATAATTAAAACTTCAGCTGACCAAGGAAAAACATCTTATGTTGATTGTGGTTTCTCCTGCAAAAACGCTCGACTATGAATCGCCATTAGCTACTCAAACTTATACCCAGCCAACTCTGACCGATCACTCTGCAGAACTGATAAAGGTGTGCCGTGAGCTGACACCTGCTGATATATCGACACTCATGAAAGTGAGCGACAAAATTGCAGGCTTGAATGTGGCCCGCTTTACAGAGTGGCAGCCTGAATTTACGACACTAAATAGCCGCCAAGCGATTCTGGCGTTTAAAGGTGATGTTTATACCGGCCTTGAGGTCGAGACCATGACTGAAGGTGATTTTGCGTGGGCACAAAATCACCTGCGTATGCTATCTGGGCTTTATGGCTTACTGCGTCCACTTGATTTAATGCAGCCTTATCGTCTAGAAATGGGGACTAAGTTAGCCAATGATCGTGGTACTAACTTGTACCAATTCTGGGGCAACATCATCACGGACAGCCTAAATACGGCACTGGCTGATCAAGGTGACGAGACGCTGATTAATTTAGCTTCGAATGAATACTTTAAAGCGGTTAAGCCAAAAGCATTGAAAGCCAAAGTGATCACGCCTGTTTTTAAAGATTGTAAGAATGGCACTTATAAAGTGATCAGCTTTTATGCCAAAAAAGCGCGCGGCATGATGGCACGCTACATTATTGATAATCGTGTGGATTCAATTGAAGCACTTAAAGCGTTTGATACTGCGGGTTACTACTTCGTCGAAGCAGAATCCACAGCGACAGAGCTTGTGTTTAAGCGTGAAGAACAGGCTAAATAAGCGCTTAACTTAACGGTCATACTTAGGTATTAAAAAAGGCAGTGTCATTGACACTGCCTTTTGTATATTGGGTGTCCCGTCCTGAAATGTGTTTACACATTGAGGACTAATGATGACCATTCCAAATAAACACTACGTTAAGCGCACTCAGCGTGATTACACACTAGGCTTTAAATTACAGGTTGTAGACGCCATCGAAAAAGGCGACATGACCTATAAACAAGCCCAATCAATTTACGGCATACAAGGTCGTTCGACCGTTCTTACTTGGTTAAGAAAGCATGGAAAATTGGATTGGACTACCTGTCCAAGGAAGAACACGATGCCAAAGTCACCAAGAGCGAATGAAACGCCGGCCCAGAAAATAAAACGACTTGAACAAGAGCTCGAAGATGAACGCCTTAGATGTCTTCTTCTCAACAGAGTTGTCGATATTCTTGACGCTGAGCATGGGATGTCGCTAAGAAAAAAGTATATAGCGAAGGAGCAAGAAGCCTTCAAAAAGAGAGGAAAGTAAGCTTAAGTAAAGCTTGCTCATTGCTCGATATATCTCGTCAATGTGTCTATCAGAGAGAAAAGCGTGAGGCAACTCGTCAGGCTGAGCTTGCTCCTGTGAGAGGAATGGTACTGGAACTAAGACGCTTCATGCCTCGACTAGGAACTCGTAAGCTCTATTTCTTACTGAAACCTAAGCTGATAGCCAAGGGAATAA
Source organism: Photobacterium swingsii (assembly GCF_024346715.1). Classification (NCBI taxonomy): domain Bacteria; kingdom Pseudomonadati; phylum Pseudomonadota; class Gammaproteobacteria; order Vibrionales; family Vibrionaceae; genus Photobacterium; species Photobacterium swingsii. Next base: position 3,169,168 of record NZ_AP024852.1, on the reverse strand, counting down.
AACTTGGTCGTGATGCTTTGTTTAATTACCTCAGAGAAGAACGCTTACTCGTTAAGCCGAAACGGAGTTACACCAAAACAACGAACAGCAGGCACTGGATGAAAAAACATCCGAACTTGCTAAAAGAAGTCGTTCCGTCAAAACCAGAAGAGGTTCTGGTGAGCGACATCACTTATGTTCAGTCGAGCGAGGGCGTTCACTACTTATCATTAGTTACCGATGCCTTCAGTCGTAAAATTATGGGGTATGAAGTCAGTAATGAAATGAAAGCGAGTGATGTTGTGAAGGCTTTAGATATGACGCTAAAGACTCGATGTTATCGTCATGCGACAATCCATCATTCAGATAGAGGACTTCAGTATTGCTCTAGCCTTTATCAAGAGAAGCTTAAAAAGCATGGCATAATACCATCAATGACGGATGGATATGACTGTTACCAAAACGCGTTAGCTGAGCGGGTCAATGGTATCCTCAAGCAAGAGTTCTTGCTTACTCAGTGCAAAGGTCTTAACGAGTTAAAAACGCTTGTTGAAGAGTCTATATATACGTATAACGAAATGAGGCCGCATCTTAGCCTTGGCATGGATACGCCAAATAAAATGCATGAAAAAAGCCAGCAACTTGCGTTACTGGCTTACTAAAATCGTCAACGTATTTTAGGACGAGACAGGGTACTAATTTATACTGTGTACCCAATTGATAAGCAACATGATGGTAACTGGCATTGAGCTAGTTACCTTACCGCATTACTTCGCGTCTTTTGTCGCTGTTTTTTTCTTTTGCTTTTTCAGCGCTTTCTTTTGCTTCGCTGCTTTTAGCTTTTTATCAACTTTGACTTTTTTCTTCTTGATCGTTTTCGCTTTTTTCGTTCTTGGGCGTAGGCCTTCAAGGAAGCGCTCTGGCACTTCTTCTTTCATGTAACGACCGATACGTTCCATCATGCCTTGGTCATGCGCTTCTACCAGAGAAATCGCGGTTCCTTTTTTACCGGCACGTGCAGTACGGCCAATACGGTGCAAGTAAACATCTGCGGTACGTGGCAAGTCGTAGTTAATAACATGGCTAACGTCAGGTAAATCGATACCACGCGCTGCAACATCGGTTGCAAGTAGCACAGAGACTTCACCACTACGGAAACGTTCAATGGCGTTAATGCGAGACACTTGTGCCATTTCACCTTGGATCCAGCTACATTTGATATCCATTGAGGCTAATTGGTCACGAAGCTCACCAAGGCGCTCACGCGTTTTGATGAACACGATACTACGCTCGGTTTGGTTCTTTAATAGCTCTTCAAGGATAGCCAGCTTATGCGGCATATCATCACAGCGTAGGTATAGCTGATGGATTTTCTTACGTTCACGACGTGAAGGCTCAGCATCCACTTCAACAGGTTCGTTTAGAATCGTTTCAGAAAACTCACGAACACCTTTGCCTTCAAGCGTTGCTGAGAACAGCATACTTTGGTTGCGCCAGCGACATTCTTTGTGAAGGCGATCAACGACTTTAGCGAAGCCCATATCGAGCATGCGGTCGGCTTCATCAAGGATCAAACATTCGATAGCACGGCAATCAAAACGCTCAGCTTCAATGTATTCCATAAGACGCCCCGGTGTTGCAACAACAAGATCTTGCGTCTTGCCTAGCAGGTCTGCATGGTCGTCGTAAGAAATACCACCTGTGATGGTGAAGATATTGAGTGCTGTATGTTTAGCTAGATTACGTGCTTCTTCAGCAACTTGAATAGCAAGCTCACGAGTTGGTGTGAGGATCAATACACGTGCAGGCCCTGGCTTCTTACGTGGGAAGTCCAACAGGTGTTGGATCATAGGAAGAAGAAACGCGGCGGTTTTTCCGGTACCCGTAGGAGCAGAAGCCAACACATCGCGGCCGTCCAAGGCATGAGGGATAGCCTGCGCCTGAATATCTGTCGGGCGTGAATAACCTATTTCTGCAATTGCTTGTAATAGTTCGCTATCTAACTCTAATTCGGAAAAGTCTCTCACCAGTCATCTCTCCTCGGGAATAAGACCAACGCCAGCCATTACAAAATGTACGAGGTAATGGCAAGAGGCATAAATATAAGGGGCGGCATTATATACCCAAATGAAGGCAAGATGCGAGGTTCCCTGTGCTTGCGTTTATATCACGGCATTTATTACATTTTTAAGTAGAAGTTTTGCGTTAATTTGATGAATTCTTCTGAATACTGGCCCTGCTGATGGATATTCAGTTGCTGCTGTTCCGCTATGCATTCTGCCAAGGTTAATGAAAACAGCAATCGGTTGATCGGTTTTCGCTCCGTGGTACGGATTTCGCACAGGCGTTGGCAGTATAGCCCGCGTTGTTGGGCTGCTTGAATGAAGCGTCGTCCTTCATATTCAGGCAGAATGAAGTTCGCCACCCCTGCTGGAGTGAGTAAATTTTTCACACTATCGAGTAACGCATGGTGGCTTAACGTATCAGTGTGACGGGCAGTGGCACGCTTATCGCAATCAGCCTGTTGACCAAAGTTAAAATAAGGTGGGTTGCACACTATGGTATCGATAGAGTGTGGTGTTTGATGAGTTTGCCAATGGAGAAGATCGTCGTGAATGACAGTCAGGCGATTTCCCCAGGGTGATTGCAGAAAGTTATGTCGAGCAGCTTTTGCTGCGTAGGGATCGATCTCTAGCGCGATGATACTGTTTTGTGTCTCAATACTACGTTGAGCGCTCATTAGTGCTAAGAGTCCACTTCCCGTGCCTATATCAAGAATGGTACCGCTCATTTTTAGCGATGCCCAAGCGCCTAATAAGACGCCATCAGTGCTTACAGGCATGCCACAGCCTAAGTCATCAACGTGAAATTGTTTGAAAGTAAAGCCGTTTGCCATGTTTCCTCCTGTTTCGTCCTTTATTATATCGGTGTTTTTGTTACTTGATTAGGGAATAATTTTTGGCATGTCGGTCACTGGATAGAATATTCATCTGTTTGGGATCTGTTATATAAGTGTTCGTTATTGGTCTTTAGTTTTGGTTGTAACTCTTAATTTGGAGTTATAATCTGCTTTTTGCGGTTGTATGTGCTGGATAGTGGTGTTTTACCCTATGAGGTTGCTTATTGCGCAATTTTTCTTCATTATGCTGACATATTTGTTACAACTTACTATTAGTATCTAGTAACAAAATAATAACAATATGCAGACATAAATCATGAAATAGACAACGAGTGAAGGTGCAGTTTGAAAAATACACTCAAAGTAACAGACATCCTAGCATTGGGTTTTATGACCTTTGCGTTTTTCTTGGGGGCGGGAAACATCATATTTCCGCCACAGGCAGGTCAACTTGCAGGTGATAATTTATTCCCTGCTATGTTTGGTTTTCTTTCTACCGCAGTGGGTCTTCCACTGATCGCTATCATTGCAGTTGCAGTTGCTGGTGGTGGTTGGAAAGGCTTAACCCGTGATCTTCCACCTTCTGTAGCAACCCTGATGGCAGTGCTGATTTTTATCATTATTGGTCCAGCTTTTGCAGCACCACGTACAGGGCTAGTTGCTTACGAAATGGCGGTTAAACCCTTTATTGCAGATGCAGGTCAAATGAGCTTGACTGTGTTCTCTGTGGTTTTCTTTGCGATTGCTTTGTTCTTCGCATGGTCGCGCGGCAAGCTGATCGACATGATAGGTAAGTTTTTAACACCAGCTCTGTTTGCGGTATTAGCAGTATTAGCCATTGCGGTGTTTGTGAACCCTCAGGGTGATATTCTTCCTGCACAAGGTGATTACGTAGCGCAAGCGTTCACAACGGGCTTCTTGGAAGGCTACAACACCATGGATACCTTCGCAGCACTGATGTTCGGTATGCTGATTGTTGATGTTATCCGTAAAAAGGGTGTAACAGATGAAAAAGCGACTTGTACTTACTTAGTGTATGCCGGCGTGATTGCTGCTGCGGGTCTGGCTTTTGTTTATATTTCTCTATTCTACCTTGGCGCAACCAGTGCGGGCATTGCGCCTGGTGCTGAAAATGGTGGTGCAATCTTAAGCATCTACGTTCAAGCACTATTTGGTGGTACGGGTCAGGTGATTCTTTCAGCTATCGTGTTACTGGCATGTTTAACTACGGCGATTGGCCTTATCAGTGCATGTTCTGATTACTTCAGCTCATTGACTAAGCTATCTTACGAAAAGTGGGCGGTTATCTTAGCGGTAGTATGTGGTGTTGTGGCAAACGTTGGTCTTAGTCAGCTGATTTCATTGTCTATTCCTGTACTGTTTGCTCTGTACCCAGTTGCGGTTGCTTTGGTCGCGCTGACATTTGTACGTGGTTGGTTACCTAACCCGCGTGTTGCATACCGTGTAGTGTTATTGGTATCACTACTGTTTAGTTTCATTGATGCTGCTAAATTTATGGGTATCGATGTTTCTGCGCTAAATATCTTGCCACTGTTTGATTACGGCATGGCATGGGTTATTCCAACAGTTGTCGCGTTAGTGGTTACACGCTTTATTGGTGCGCCAGCACAACAAGAAGCACAAGCAGCGTAAGTTTGTTGCGTTAACCTTACTTTGTAAGGAAAAGGGATGCCTCGGCATCCCTTTTTTGTTGTTAAGTCTTGCTAGGAAGCGCTGTGCTATAAGGTTTCAGCGTATTCCGTCATGATTTGTTCACACCAAGTAGTGATTCGCATATCGCTTTGCTCAAACTGGCTGTCTTCATCGAGCGCTAAACCAACGAAGAACTGCTCATCTTCGGTGAGGGCTTTAGAGGCTTCAAACTCGTAGCCTTTGTTTTCCCAGTAACCGACAAAGTTTGCACCTGTTGGTAGCAGTTTTTCATGCAGCATGCCCATCGCATCCAGGAACCACTCGGTATAGCCTTCTTGATCACCTAGGCCAAAGAGGGCGATGGTTTTTCCTGCTAGTTGTAAGCCGTCAAGTTGTTCCCAAACCGCTTCCCAGTCTTCTTGTAATTCGCCAAAGTCCCAAGTGGAAATCCCTAAAATCAGCATGTCATATTGATTCATTTCGCTGACGTCGGTTTCTTTGATGTTATGCAGTGTGACTAGCTCAGGTCCGATACAGTCTCGAATTTTTTCGGCTGCCATTTCGGTATAACAGGTGGTCGAGCCGTAGAATAGGCCTATGTTCATGAGGGCTTCTCGTCGGTTGAGGGCGTACCTATCGGTATGGAATAGCGAGAGTGTACCTGTGTTGTAATTAATCCTCTATGGTTTGCTGGTATTGAGCGCAATACAAAGGTGACTTTTTTGCGATAAATAGACTACTATAGCTAAAACTACTGTATTTATACCCAGTAGGTGAGCGTTGAGTTTATACCTAGGACTTATGTCTAGGGCTGATACCTATTAATTAAAGGTCCGAGGTTGTAGTGGAAAACGATGAAATCAGTATCGAGCGCTTTCTCGATGCAATGTGGATGGAAAGAGGGCTATCGGAAAATACCCTAATGTCATACCGCAATGACTTATTGAAATTACAGCACTGGCTGGCCGATAACGGATTAACGGTTCTGACAGTATCAGAAGATGATTTACACCAATACCAGCAGTGGTTATTTGATGCCGATTATAAGCAAACTTCTCGTGCAAGAATGGCTTCTGCAATTCGTCGTTTGTTCCAATATTTGAACCGAGAAAAAATGCGTCCTGATGATCCCAGTGCGATGCTTGCAAGTCCTCGGTTACCGAAACGTTTACCGAAAGATATCAGCGAAGCGGAAGTGGATGCGTTATTGGATGCCCCAGATCCCAATGATCCGCTCGAACTGCGTGATAAAGCCATGTTGGAGCTCTTGTATGCGACTGGCCTGCGTGTAACCGAACTGGTGAGCTTGACCATGGAAAACGTCAGCTTGCGCCAAGGTGTAGTACGCGTTATCGGTAAAGGTGAGAAAGAACGGTTAGTACCGATGGGAGAAAATGCCATCGATTGGATTGAGCAGTTTATCGAAACAGGACGGCCGCAGCTTTTAGGTGAAAAAAGCTCGGATGTGGTATTCCCCAGCCGCCGAGCCAAGCAGATGACACGCCAAACATTTTGGCACCGCATTAAGCACTATGCGGTATTGGCGGGAATTGATACGGAAAAATTATCACCGCACGTGATGCGTCACGCCTTTGCCACACATCTATTGAACTACGGGGCCGATTTACGTGTAGTACAAATGCTATTGGGTCATAGTGATCTCTCGACCACACAGATCTATACTCATGTTGCAACAGAGCGCTTGAAGCAACTTCATCAAACGCATCACCCACGAGCGTAAACATTGCGGATATGTTCGCAAACTGGAAGTATGATCTGTTGCGTATTAGTGCGGTTGCTTTATGCTGCCCATCGAATAAATAAACGCACTACGCTTTATTGCTTTGAGTTTTAGCGATAAGAATAGAACAAGCCTGTAAGAAAGGAACTTTGAAAGTTTTTTGTACTCATACAGGTCTGTTCTTGTAGTGGGTAGTGATCGCATCACTATTTTCTGCGGACATTCCGCTTTTTAGACGTAAAAGGAAAGAATCGAATGCACTTTTTTGGTCGTACTCTGCTTGCCACTGCTGTCGCTTTGACTGCGTTTTCAGTTTCGGCAAAACCTGATAATGCCGCTATTGAATCGAAGTTGAGTGCGCTAGGTCTTGCACCTACATCGATTTCTCCTTCACCTGTACCAGGAATGAATGAAGCGCTAACAGAGCGTGGCATTGTGTACGTGTCTGACAATGGCGAATATTTCATTGCAGGCCACTTATACCAAAATACAGGTGCTCAGCCGGTGAACCTTACCGAGCAAAAAATGGCGAAAATCAATAAAGATAAGCTGCAGGGTATGGAAGACGAAATGATCGTTTATCCAGCTAAAGATGAGAAGTATGTAGTTACTGTCTTTACTGATACCAGCTGTGGTTACTGCCGTAAATTGCACAGTGAGATCCCTGCCTATAATGATGCGGGCATTACTATTCGCTACCTTGCCTTCCCTCGTGGTGGTGAACGTTCACGTAACCTCGATGAAATGGGGGCTATTTGGGGGGCAAAAGATCCTGCGCAAGCAATGAATGATGCTAAGAATGGCACTTTCAATATGGATGGTGTGAAGCCACGTAACGATATTGTGATGAAGCAATTTGAATTAGGTCAAGCGATGGGCGTGTCTGGCACACCAGCTTTGGTGCTTGCGGATGGCACTTTGATCCCTGGCTACCAACCCGCACCTATGCTGCGTAAAATGCTAGATAGCAAAGCGAAAAGCTAACTATTATCAGGCGTTAAGATTATAGAAACCCGTAGAGCATAGCGCTGTACGGGTTTTTTGTTATTTGAGATCTGACAGTGATAGCGTGATTTGTTGTAGATCGATAGAAAGAGTGCGGTAGAATAAAATTTCAGCCCTCAATAAGAATCGATAGCCGTCACTATGATTGAAGTTAAACGCCGCCCTGATGCTGATACCTCAGGCTTCTCTCCAGCAACCCCCTCCATATTGCAACGAATTTATGCCAGCCGTGGTATCCAAAGCGAAGCGGAGCTTGAACGTGGTGCTAAAGGCTTACTTAGCTATAACCAATTACATGGAATAGCACCAGCGGTTGATTTATTAGTGAAAGCCCTGAAAAAGAAGACTCGCATTATTATTGTGGGGGACTTTGATGCCGACGGTGCGACAAGCTCTGCACTATCGGTGTTGGCACTGCGTATGCTGGGTTGTACCAATGTCGATTATTTAGTGCCTAACCGTTTTGATGATGGCTATGGCTTGAGCCCTGAAGTGGTTGAGCAAGCGCACGCTAAAGGGGCTGAATTGATCATGACGGTCGATAACGGCGTGTCATCCATTGCTGGTGTGGCGGCGGCGAAAGCTAAAGGTATTGATGTCTTGGTGACAGATCACCACTTGCCAGGGCATGAGTTGCCGCAAGCCGATGCTATCGTGAACCCGAACTTGCATGAGTGTGACTTCCCATCAAAGGCGTTATGTGGTGTGGGTGTAGCTTTTTACCTGATGCTAGCGGTACGGGCAGAGCTACGTAAAACCACTTGGTTTGCTGAGCAAGGTATTGCTGAGCCTAATTTGGCTGAGTTACTCGATTTAGTGGCGTTAGGCACAGTCGCTGATGTGGTGGCGCTGGATGGTAATAACCGAATTCTTGTGCATCAAGGTCTACAACGTATTCGCGCTGGTAAATGTCGTCCGGGTATTCAAGCTTTGATTGAAGTGGCAAATCGTGATCCTTCACGGATAGTGACCAGCGATTTAGGCTTTGCTTTAGGCCCACGTATCAATGCGGCAGGCCGCTTGGATGACATGTCTTTCGGGGTCGAGTTGCTACTATGTGACAACATACAGGCTGCGCGACGAATGGCCTCTGAACTTGATGGGTTAAACCAAACTCGGAAAGAAATCGAGCAGGGCATGAAAGATGAAGCTCTGGCTATCTGCGAACGCCTTAAATTTAATAAAAATGATATGCCTTATGGCTTAGTCTTGTTTCAGCGTGATTGGCACCAAGGGGTGATTGGTATTTTAGCCTCGCGCATTAAAGAGCTATACCATCGCCCAGTGATTGCTTTTGCTGATGCGGGCAATGGTGAAATTAAAGGGTCGTGCCGATCGATTGTGGGTTTACACATGCGTGATGTCTTAGATCTAATTGATACTAAAAACCCCGGCATGATTACAAAATTTGGTGGGCATGCGATGGCGGCAGGGCTGACTATTCCAGAAGATAAGCTTGAAGCGTTTAGCCTCGCCTTTGATGAAGCGGTGCGTGCTGAATTGGATGAAGATGCCCTTAAAGGCGTATTACTCACAGATGGTGAATTAAGCGCGGGGGAGTTGAACTTACCTACGGCAGAAATATTACGTAGTGGCGGCCCGTGGGGACAGCAATTTCCTGAGCCGAGTTTTGATGGGCAGTTTCGTTTATTGCACCAAAAGCTGGTGGGCAGTAAGCATTTAAAAATGATGGTTGAGCCACTTAGCGGTGGTGCTGTGATTGATGCCATCGCCTTTAATGTCGATTTACGTCGTTGGCCTGATGCCTCGGTACAAATTATTGAGCTTGTGTACCGATTGGACATCAATGAGTTCCGTGGTAACACCAGCGTACAACTGATGGTCGAACACCTTGATGCCAAGTAAGGCACTGGCTGCTGTGTTTTAATCAATAAGATTGTCATTTAAATTAAAAGGCGAAACTGCATAAAGTTTCGCCTTTTGCTTTTAAAGGTCAATAAGGCTGAATAATCAGTGATCTTTGTTTGAATATCTTGTCGGGAATCAGGCTTCTGGCTAGATATCAAGCCATCTTAGCCTCGCAATTTGTGAGCGGTTTCAGAAAATAAAATCACACATAACCTTGTTCCAGCTCTGTATATTCTATCTACAATTCGATAGAATCTTTCGGTTATGTCCATTTCGGCTATGAAGAGTGGCAATGTTCGAGATTAATCCAATTAAAAACCGACTTGAGGATGTATCAGCGCGTACTGACATTCTTAGGGGGTACCTTTGACTACGATGCTAAAAAAGAGCGTCTAGAAGAGGTCAATGCTGAACTAGAGCAACCTGATGTATGGAACGAGCCAGAACGTGCTCAAGCTTTAGGTAAAGAGCGCTCTGCGCTAGAAGCAGTCGTAGATACAATCGACCAATTAGATCAAGGCGTAGAAGACGTTGAAGGTCTACTTGAGTTAGCGATTGAAGAAGAAGACCAAGAAACATTTGACGAGATTGAACCTGAGTTAGCTGAGCTTGAAGCTAAGCTAGAAAAACTAGAGTTCCGTCGCATGTTCTCTGGCGATCATGATGCATCTGATTGTTACATCGATTTACAAGCGGGTTCTGGTGGTACAGAAGCGCAAGATTGGACATCGATGATGCTGCGTATGTACTTACGCTGGGCTGATGCCAAAGGTTTCAAAACCGAAGTGATTGAAGTCTCTGATGGTGACGTTGCAGGCCTAAAATCGGCAACGGTACGCATCAGTGGTGAGTACGCTTACGGCTGGTTACGTACTGAGACCGGTGTTCACCGTTTAGTGCGTAAATCGCCATTCGATTCAGGCGGCCGTCGTCATACCTCGTTTGCTTCTGCATTTATTTATCCAGAAGTGGATGACAATATCGCTATCGATATTAACCCATCTGATCTACGTATCGACGTATACCGTGCATCGGGTGCGGGTGGTCAGCACGTTAACACCACCGAGTCAGCGGTACGTATTACGCACTTGCCGACCAATACTGTGGTGCAGTGTCAGAATGACCGTTCTCAGCACAAGAACAAAGATCAGGCGATGAAACAGTTGAAAGCAAAACTGTTTGAGCTTGAAATGCATAAACAAAATGCTGAGAAACAAGCCAATGAAGACTCTAAGTCTGACATTGGTTGGGGTAGCCAGATCCGTTCATACGTACTGGATGACTCTCGCATTAAAGACTTACGTACAGGGGTAGAAAATCGTAATACCCAAGCTGTACTGGACGGCGATTTAGACCGTTTTATTGAAGCCAGCCTGAAATCAGGTCTCTAACCATATTTGGTTAATAATTAAGGGTTCCCCCCATGACTGATCAATTACAAGATGAAAATAAGCTGATTGCTGAACGTCGTGCGAAGCTAGATATGATTCGCCAAAACTGTAAAGCAAACGGTCACCCGAATGATTTCCGTCGTGATAGCCTAGCGGCTGATCTACAGGCTAAATACGGTGAGCTAAGCAAAGAAGAGCTAGAAGAAGCGAACAACGTTGTTGCGATTGCAGGCCGTATTATGGCTAAACGTGGTCCATTCCTAGCGATTCAAGATGTGTCTGGTCGTATCCAAGCATACGCAGCAAAAGACGTACAAAAAGAGCTGAAAGAAAAACTTTCTGGTCTTGATATCGGTGACATCATCGGTGTTAAAGGTGCGCTTCACAAATCAGGTAAAGGCGATCTTTACGTGAACATGGAAGAATACGAATTGCTAACTAAAGCACTTCGTCCACTTCCAGAGAAGTTCCACGGTCTAACAGACCAAGAGATGCGTTACCGTCAACGTTACGTTGATCTGATTGTAAACGACGACTCGCGTACTGCGTTTATTATCCGTTCTAAGCTGGTAACGGCTATCCGTAACTTCATGGTCTCTAAGCAGTTCATGGAAGTTGAAACCCCAATGATGCACGTGATCCCAGGTGGTGCGACTGCACGTCCTTTCATCACGCATCACAACGCACTAGACATCGACATGTACCTACGTGTTGCACCTGAGCTTTACTTGAAGCGTCTAGTGGTTGGTGGTTTTGAGCGTGTATTCGAAATCAACCGTAACTTCCGTAACGAAGGTCTATCGCCACGTCACAACCCAGAATTCACTATGATGGAATTCTACATGGCGTACGCTGACTACAAAGATCTGATGGATCTAACTGAAGAAATGTTGTCTTCAGTAGCTCAAGAAGTACTTGGTGCGTCTGCAATGCCTTACGGTGACGAAATGGTTGAGTTTGGTGGCAAATACGCACGTATGACGATGCTAGAAGCGATCAAGCACTACAACCCTGAGCACGCTGAAATTCAAGCGCTAACAGAAGAAGGCGTTCAAGATCGTGACCTTATGGTTAAGATTGCGAAATCTGTTCACGTTGAAGTAGAAAGCTTCTGGACATGTGGTCAGCTACTTGAAGAAATCTTCGGTGAAACCGCTGAGCCACAGCTAATTCAACCAACCTTCATTACTGGTTACCCAGCGGATATCTCTCCACTGGCACGTCGTAGCGATGACAACCCATTCTTCACTGACCGCTTTGAGTTCTTCATCGGTGGTCGTGAAGTAGCAAATGGCTTCTCTGAGCTTAACGATGCTGAAGACCAAGACCAACGCTTTAAAGCGCAGGTTGATGCAAAAGACGCAGGTGATGACGAAGCAATGTTCTATGATGCAGACTACATTACTGCGCTAGAACACGGCTTACCGCCAGCGGCTGGCCAAGGTATCGGTATCGATCGCTTAGCAATGTTATTTACAAATACGCACACAATCCGTGACGTAATTTTGTTCCCTGCAATGCGCCCTCAAGCAAACTAATCGAGTTCGCTTGATGTAAAAAAAACCACTCGCCATGCGAGTGGTTTTTTTATGCATGAAAGAAAATTGACGTGCAGAGATTGCAGTAAAAACACTATAAATACAGTATGATAGCGAAGCAATAAATTGCTCGCTGTTTGCGTTTATCACTATGCGTCATTTGAACTCAACTTACCCGTTGATATGTCGACAAGTAGGCTCTGACAGCTTGTTATAAAGCGCATTATTAAAAATAAAATGGATTTATTATGACAATTAAACCCCTTTCCTTGCTTGCCGTGGCGACTGTTGCTGTAACCTTATCTGGGTGTGCTACGACTAAACTGACACCACCAGCGACTGATTTTATCGGTAGCGTGCCTGCTGATTATAATGCGGAGCTAATGACGTTTAACGATGAGCCGTCAACTGGATTCCATGGCGGTAATATGACTTATCAATACACGCCAGAAAATGCACTGTTGACTGTGGTGATCCAATTACAAAATGCCCGTTGGTCATGGAATTTTGATCGTCGTACAGTCGAAAAAGAGTTGTTCCCTCATGCTTGTGAGCAGTTTGAAGCTCCATTAGCGGCAGGCATGGGCTTGCGCTATTGGTATGCGGGCAGTGGCGGCTTTGTCACTCAGGTGCTTACAAGCGCGACCTGTCAAACACTCGGGTATACACAATAACGACAGCTTATTGCGTTAAGTATAATCTGCTATGCCATGCCAGCCTGTCATAAAATATTGGCTGGCATTTTTGTTTCTGTTTGATGTGTGCAAGTTTGGTACTTTGTGCTGTTGTTGATTTTGTAAATTGTGTTTCTTTTAAGCAATGAATGTTTCTTCTTATTCCTATAGTGGATACATGGTGTGATTTCATTCACATTATTAAGTATTTAATTGCTGTCATTTATCCCTCGTAATCCTCTGCAAAATTCATACAAGTGTTTATTGATAAGTTACCGTTTTAACGTGACTTTAGTTTTTTGTGCTACAGAAAAGCCGGTTATAAAGTGTTTAAAATTGGTGGTTAAATGTATCAAAAATGTAAAATCAACACTTTCCAGTTAAGTCCATCTATGTAAAATGTCGCTGAACTCACGAGGAACAGTGAGATTGGGTAGTACACAAAGTATTAACAAGCACAACCAACTGGAGATGGACGATGAACAAATCGCTATCAGGAAAGATATTCACAGGCCTATTTGCTGGCTTGATTATTGGTACGGCAATTCAGTACCTATTTAACGGCGTAACCTTGATGGACACTTATGTACTGGGCTTAGCGGAAGGCGCTGGCGGTATGTTTGTTTCACTGATTAAACTGCTTGTAGTGCCACTGGTATATGTATCTATCGTATGCGGCATTGTCGAGTTAAAAGACATTACGGCATTTGGTCGTCTTGGTGGTAAAACCTTTGGTCTTTACATTATTAATACCATCATAGCGATCACAGCGGCCTTAACGGTGGGCATGATCTTCCAACCCGGTGCTGATGCTAACTTAGCTGGTACAGTATCTGAAGCGGTAGAGCTGACCACAACAGAAACGCCGGATATCTTCTCATTGATAGTTAATATTGTCCCGAGCAACCCGGTACAGGCATTTGCTAGCGGCGATATGCTTCAAATTATCTTTATGGCAATCTTGACTGGTCTTGCTATTCAAGCGCTTGACTCTCGTGGTGGCCCTGCAATCAAAACCTTCAAAATGGCCAATGAGATCATGATGAAGCTGATTGGTCTAGTGATGAGTCTTGCACCATACGGTGTATTTGCGCTGATGATTCAACTAGGTGCGACACTGGATGCTAACACCTTGATGTCAGTCGCTGGTTATGTTGGCCTTGTGGTTGCGATGCTAGTGTTCTGGATTTTCTTCTTCTACCCAATGATGGTCGGTCTAACAACGGGCATCAAGCCATCAACATTCCTACGTCATATTCGTGAGCAAATTTTGTTCTCGCTATCCACAGCCAGCTCGAATGCGACAATTCCTGTCACTATGCGTACCTTAACTGACAAGATTGGTGTGTCGAAGTCAGTTGCTGGGTTTGGTGTTCCACTGGGTGCAACCATGAATATGTCTGGTGTATCTATCTATATTGCGCTAGCGACTATCTTTGTTGCGAACGCATTTGGTCAACCTATCAACTCGGCTGATTTGTTCACGCTTGGTTTAACAATTCTTCTACTATCAATTGGCGCTGGTGGTGTACCAGGTGGTGGTGTAGTGATGGTGGGTGTGTTACTTCACCAACTAGGTTTACCGCCAGAAGGTCTTGCAATTATTGCTGCTGTTGACCGCATTAACGATATGTTCTGTACGAGCTCTAACGTTGTCGGTGATACTGCAGTAAATACAATCGTTGCGAAAAGTGAAAATGAAATAGGTGTAGAGCAAGCGGATGAAGGTGGTGAAACAGTAACCGCTAGCTAAAATTGTAATAACGCCATTCTGAATATAAAAGCGCCCATTGGGCGCTTTTTGCGTATAATCTCTCTCTTTTTTATGAAATTGCATCAAGTGCAATCTTAACTATAGTAAACATGTTGCATTTATTTAATTGTGCCATATATCATCAACCACATCTTGTCCGATAATTGGCAAAATTGTGCTCTCAGCACATTGAATGTCGGGTAATAAGTAGTTCAGATATAAGGCGAAAAAGATGGGGAGCGCATTATTCATGAGTTCAGACCCTGGTGCATTAGTGGTCTTTGGTGGCGGGAAAGCAGATTGGCTGACCACATTAGAACAGGCTGGCTGGATGTGTCATCGCTGTTATGACTTACGTGCAGCCGAAGGCTTGCTGATTGATGTTGGCCCGTGTATTGGTGTGATAGATCTGAGTCATGACGACTTCAGTTTACAGGGTATTGCGGCGTTGGTTAACCGTAATAAACAGGTGCGCTGGTTAGCATTGGTTCGTGACGATCAACTAAAATCGGATGCGATTTGCCAGTTCATTGTTAACTTTTGTATTGATTACTTTACTGCACCTTTACCGATTTCTCAGTTTCAAAAAACGATCGGTCACCAGATTGGGATGTTGCAATTAGAGCGAAAAATTTGGCCTCAACTGGGTCAATTTGGTCACTTAGGGCTTCAGGGTGATAGCGATAGCATGAAGAAGTTGCGTCATCAGGTACGCCGTGTTGCTGCAACCGATGTGCCCGTGTTTATCCAAGGCGAAGTGGGGACAGGCAAGGAGCTTGCAGCGCAGGCTATATTTCAAGCATCCAAAAGGGCGCGCGCGGGATTTATTCGGGTTGCTTGTCAGCAATTGACATCATCATGGCTTCAACAGCGAGACAGCGAAACGGCAGGCATGGGATGCATCCTTGAAGCAGCTAAAGATGGCGTACTTTATCTGGATGAGATAGCTGACTTAAGTGATGCCCGCCAACGAGAGCTACTTCAATATATTGAAGACGGTGAATTCACGACACAATGTGGCCGTCTTGTTGGTGGTGATATCCGATTGATACTTGCAACCAGACACGATCCTGAAGAGTTGTTAGCGGAAGGAAAGTTGCGTAAAGATTTGTATTATCGACTCAATGTGTTGAATTTAGTTGTGCCTGCATTACGAGAGCGGCAGCAAGATATCGTTGATTTAGCCAATTTCTTTTTGCTTAAGTTTGCTCGTCAGTACAACAGTGTTGCCCGTCAGTTTTCTGATGAAGCCATCCGGATGCTACAAACGTATTTGTGGCCTGGTAATGTGAGAGAGTTGCTGACCCAAGTGAAACGTGCGGTTTTGTTGGCGGAACAATCAACCCTTGATGCTGATCAGCTTGATATCCCCCGTTTGGTGGATGATAAGCAAAGCTTAAAAAAGATTCGGGAAGAATCAGAGCGCAGTGCATTATTAGCAGTATTGGAAAATAATAAAGGGCAAATATCAGCTGCGGCACGTGAATTAGGTGTTTCTCGAGCGACCATGTACCGTTTATTGAATAAACACGATTTGATCACGTCACCAAAAAGCTTCCGTCAGAGTACGACATAACCGTAAGGCTGGTTTGGTAGGTAATAAAAAAGCGCATTATGCGCTTTTTTCGTTTTTCTAGACTGCATCCGCTTAGCAGTTGGTGCATTGCTGTGCATCAGAGGATGTTTCAGTGACTGCTGATTGATGAATGGGGAATAACTTATCGTACGCTAAGTTATAGCCATAAGCATAAAATAGGAAGAAGACGACCATGCCTAAATCAAGTATTAGTGCATCCACTAAACTCATGTTCAACCACCACGCCATAATTGGTAGCGTGATGACCAGTAAGCACAGCTCAAAAATCATCGCGTGAATAATGCGGATTTTGGTTGTTTTCACTACGGTACCAAAACGCTTAAGCATCGCTTTATCAAACATAAGGTTATAGGCGTAATTCCAGCCTGTCGCTATGATTGAAAATCCTAGCCCCATTGCGCCCATACGTGTTGGATCTAAGCCAACGAGGTGGCTCACCACGAAAGTAATAAGGAGTAAGGCGATCACTTCAAAGCCAATGGTATGGCGAATTCTGTCTAAGGTAGTACGCATAGTCTGTTCTCACTCTCTTTTATATCTTGGATTGCGGCGTTATTTCGCTTTGATGGAATAATAATAACGGCTTTCACGGTACATAAAAGTTAGTTAGTATCGTTAAAAGCGATAGATTTGGGTGGTTATGTCATGCAGTTTTCATTGGAACAATTAGAAGCTTTTGTCGCTTCAGCTGAAGCCGGATCATTTTCAGCGGGGGCGAGGCGGTTAGGCAAAGCGCAGTCGGTTGTGAGTGCCGCCATTGCGAACTTAGAAACAGATCTTAATCTAACTTTGTTCGATCGCAGCCGGCGTTCGCCTGTATTGACCGTACATGGTGAAGCATTGCTGATCAAAGCACGCCATATTTTGGAGCAGTGCGGCAGCTTTCTGGCAAGCGCAGAAGAGTTTCAAGCTGGGGTTGAAACTAAAATTACGCTGGCGGTTGAATCCATGACCATGACGCAAGCATTGGCCGATCAGCTTCAAGCCTTTGAAGCGCAATACCCTATGGTTGAGTTAGAAATTTTGAATGCTGCGGAAGGGGATATCTTAGAGTTGCTAAGGACAGGTCGAGCTCAACTTGCTTTGATGATTCAACTTGAAGGCCTGGTTGAAGGCTTTGATTTTTATGGTATTGGTCAACTTGAAATGTGTCATTTAGTCTCCCCTCAACATGCTTTGGCTAAAGAAAAAGCAGTAGATTGGCACCACCTTAAGTCACATCGCCAGATTTTATTGAGTGGCCGTTATCGAAAACTCGCACACCGCTGGCAACTGTCTGATTCGATGTGGGTTACTGATAGCGCGCTCTCTGCCATGCTACTTGTGAGTAGTGGCATAGGTTGGACAGTGTTACCTCGCAATATCGTTGGTGATTTGATCCAGTCAGGCTTACTCACTGAATTGGTGACTAAGATGGATGTTGATGGCTGGCGTCAATCGGTAGATGTAGCATATTCCAATCAACGAGCAATGGGACCTGCATCTAAGGCTTTGTTAGCTTTATTAAAAGAAATCCAGCTCCGGTAATCTTGTCGATATAGCTAACGGCAATAAGATAGAGCGATTAATTTGATTATGCTGATTTTTTAGGCGTATTTAACGGTTTATTGGTATAAAGCATGTCGATGGTAAGGTGCGATAGCATAATATTGCTTTATTCATTTTGCTGAATATTTGTGCTTGTTTAATTATTTGTAATGGTTAAAATTTACACATCCTTAACACTTATCCCACTCATTCACTAGGAGGCGACAATGATGATTTTCCCTATGCATACGTGTATCGCGCCTTGTAGTGATACCTCAAAAACTTCAACACAATAACAGCCTCCGCTGTGACTCTGGGCCGCGGATACTGTCGCGGTTACTTGCAGTAAAAGTTTGATCTCGTCAGCATCTGTGACCCTCCAATATTAATTATGGAGAGTTAAATTATGCGCCAATCAGTTTATTTACGCCTAGCTGTACTTTTAGTCCGTGCTGATCTTCACCGTGAACAACAAGCATGGCGACGTGTAAATCGTCGTATCGAAGTTGACTTCCCACAACTATCTGAGCACTTGTTGCAAGATATTGGGATTGGTAAAGACCGTCGTTTAGACGTTGAGTTTGGAGCGTCTCTTGCTCAACGCAAAACGCGTCACCTTCGTCGGGAGTTTCGATCTAGACAGCTCACGTAATAGCCGCCCTGTCGCTATTACGTATCAAGGTGACAGGGCAGAATAAAACACTAATAACAGATAATCATCCCCGCCAATGCGGGGATGATTCGTTATGGGCAAGGGTTAGAATATTGCACCCCGACTTGGGCTAAATCCTGTAACACATCTTCAGTTAAGCAAAGATCTAGGCTCTTGATATTGGCATCTAATTGGTCAAGGTTGGTCGCCCCTATAATGTTTGAAGCCACAAAGGGACGTTGATTTACAAATGCTAATGCCATTTGTGCGGGATCGAGCCCATGTTTATGTGCAATGTCGACATAGGCTTGAGTCGCAGCCACACCTTGAGGATTAAAGTAACGTGAAAAACGTTCAAACAAGGTGCAGCGTGCACCAGCAGGTTTTGCATCATTGAGGTATTTACCACTGAGGGTACCAAATGCCAATGGTGAGTAGGCTAAGAGCTCGACGCCTTCTTGGTGACTGATTTCAGAGAGCCCGACTTCGAAGCTACGGTTGAGTAAATTATAAGGATTTTGGATAGAGACAACGCGGGGAAGATTGTGTTTTTCGGCTAATTTAAGGAAAGACATCACTCCCCATGGTGTTTCATTAGAAAGGCCAATATAACGAATTTTACCTGCACGTTGCAGTTCAGCAAGGGCTTCAAGCGTGTCGAGAATGGTAACGCCAGAGTTGTCTTCTTTATACTCGTAGTTCAGTTGACCAAAACAGTTGGTTTCGCGTTGTGGCCAGTGTAATTGATATAAGTCGATGTAATCGGTTTTTAAGCGCATCAGGCTGGCATCAACGGCATCATGAATGTTGCGATGATCCAGAGCCATATTATCGCGAATATAGGGAAGGTTACGTGGGCCCGCAATTTTGGTTGCCAGCACGACTTTGCTGCGTAGCCCTGTTTTTTCCAACCAATTACCAATATAGGTTTCCGTTAATCCTTGGCTCGTTTTATTGGGCGGAACGGGATACATTTCGGCAGTATCGATGAAATTGATGCCCCGCTCAAAGGCGAAATCAAGTTGGCTGTGTGCTTCTGCTTCTGTGTTTTGCTCACCAAAGGTCATGGTGCCAAGACATATTTTACTGACGTCGAGTGAGGAATGGGGAATGCGGTGATATTTCATTAGCCCTCCTTGGACTGCAAGTACCAACAAGTCTGCTGCATGCACTGTCCCTGCGGCTGCCCAACAGGCAAAGAGGTATATTCCCCCTAGCGTGCAAGCAAAATAGCATGTGTTGGCTGGGTATATGTTATTAACTTAACGAGAGTTTATGCAGATGTCGACAGCCATTTACTTGCTGAGTAAGGGAATGTGACACATAGTTATATCTATGCTTAGCTGAAAGGAAGCGATTCAATGCAACTTACACAGTTTAAACATTGGCTCAACTCGCCAGAAAAGCCCCAGCCTAAATGTGTAGTAACAAGTCATGCGGGTATGGCTGATTACTTGATGGAGATTGAATTTAAGCATCAGTTGGTGCCGCTTAAAGATGATACCGATAGCATGCTCACGTTTCGGAATATGGAGCAAGTGGGTGAGCTATTAAAACCTTTGGGGATCGATAGTGTTATCTTACGCATAATCGATCCTTACGATGAATTTTCGGCGGATAATCAGCTATCAAACTGCAAGGAAGATATGACGATCATTTTATGATGGGATAGTAGGATGGTGCTCTTACACTCGTTTAAACAATAAAGTGTTTAGCCAAAATCGCGGCAGTAAAGTGTGTTTTGAGATAAAAGCCCCGAGGGAGTGTTTTGATTGGCTGGCCATTCGCGCCATAGGCTTCAGTTAATGCTTTATTGTTGGCTGCCTTCGGGCGCAACTGCAGCACTTCACCATGTTTAGCTGTGATTTGTTCGACCTGCCCCAATACAATCATGTCCATTAATTCTTCCCAATCTTGGCGAAGTTGATCTTCTTCTTCTGGTGACGGTTGCCATAATAGCGGTGAACCAACGTGACGATCTGTCAGTGGAATATCACGCTCACCTTCGACTGGAACCCACAATACTTTGGCTAATTTATGACGAATATGACTATTGTGCCAATTAAGGCCGTGCAAGCCGATCAGCGGAGCCACACAAACAAAAGTCGTTTCCAAAGGCCGGCCATGGTAGCCAATTGGAATGGTTTTAAGCTCGATACCTAATTCAATGAAATCAGGTACTGGCTTGCTCCCCGCACTTGCCCCTAAGTGCCATTCAAGCAATTGACCCACCCAACCTTTGTCACGGCGAAGATCTTGAGGGGGAATAATACCGGCTTGTTCGGCGAGCTCTCCGAGTGTGAGTCCTGCTAGAGCTTGCGCTCGTGTAAGCAGTTCTTGTTCTGTTTGTGGCGGTAAAGGAGAAGAAATACACGTCATACAAAGGCACTTTAGGTTTTAACGAGTGAAGGTAAAGCAACGCTGGTATTTTACCATAAGCAGGCATTGAGCTGATGGTAAAAGGGGAGGATCTTTACACCACCTTGATGGCTGTATTTTAGTAACCTGTTTTTAATAAAGAATCAAGCTATCTGTCATCTTATCAAGTGGCATCTTGTATTGTGGTATACGAGAGTCTAGAACAAGAGTAAGGATCTTTAAATAAAGATATCCACAGGAGTTTTGGTTAAAAAAAACACAGCACCAAACTCTGGATGTATACACAGGGGTTAGTGTGGTTTTTGAGCAGCTTGGTGGCCTAGTTAGCAGTGGCTTAGCTCCGAGAGTGTGGATAATTCAATGGTTGGTTGATCTTTAACCGATCCGCTTTTGCTGATGTTTTAGTCATTAAAAGCATATGAGGTTCGATTGTTTTGTTTGTGTAGTTCATTGTTTTTAATTGTTTTTATATTTGTTTTGGTGCTTTTTTAAACTTGGTTAAGTGTTGTTGATAAGTCACTTTATTCACGATAAAACCGCTTCTTCACAAATCTATCCACAGAAAAAGTGAATAAATGTGGCTTATGTCTCACTTGGCTGTTTATAAAGTATTCCTTGTGATTGAGTTATCCAGAAACTGAGTGCTAGGTAGGAAAAAACAGTTAATAATTAGAATGTTTGTTAACCTTTGCCGCGATCTATGAAAAAATCGGGTGTAATAGAGATTTATAATTGAGGTCGTCTAGTGATTGATGGCGATGGATACCGTCCTAATGTCGGGATAGTTATCTGTAATAGCCACGGCCAGGTATTCTGGGCTCGACGATATGGACAACATTCTTGGCAGTTTCCACAAGGTGGTATTGATGAAGGGGAAACCCCTGAGCAAGCCATGTACCGAGAATTGTATGAGGAAGTAGGGCTTACCAAAAAGGATGTAAGGATCATAGCCTCCAGCCGCCATTGGCTGCGCTATAAATTACCCAAGCGTCTAGTTAGGTGGGACTCGAAACCCGTTTGTATCGGGCAAAAGCAAAAGTGGTTTTTGCTTAGCCTAGAATGCGATGAGTCAAAGGTGAATATGCAGCGTGGGAGCACGCCGGAGTTTGATGGTTGGCGATGGGTCAGTTATTGGTATCCGGTGCGTCAGGTGGTGTCTTTTAAGCGCGATGTTTATCGACGTGCATTGAAAGAGTTTGCTGCGATGGCGATGCCTTTTAAGGAACGTAAAGAGCGTAGAGTGAAGCGTCACAAGGGTCGCCGTTAAGCTTGCTGATGCCCACTCTAAAGTAAGGCGCAAAACAGCTTATGCTGACACAGCTCAGAGAAATTGTAGAAAAAGTTGCCAGTGCTGAAACCCTGATCGATGCGCTCGATCAGTTAGTGATCAGCACATGCGAGGCAATGGATACCGACTGCTGCTCGGTGTATATCGCTGACTTTAAACGTCAGGAATACACCTTGATGGCAACGCAAGGCCTAGTCAAAACCCGCCACCATGTTGGTTTGGGTTTTGACGAAGGCTTAGTTGGATTAGTTGGCCGCCGAGCCGAGCCTATCAATATCGCCGATGCGCGATCACATCCTCAGTTTAAACACCTGCCTGGTACAGGCGAAGAACACTTTGGTTCTTTCTTTGGCACGCCTATCACACACCAGCGTAATGTCTTAGGTGTGTTGGTTATTCAGCAAAAAGATCGTCGTGAGTTTGACGAAAGCGAAGAGTCTTTCATGGTGACGCTTGCAGCGCAGCTTGCGGTGATCCTTGCCCATGCCAAAGCGCAGGGAATGTGGCCTGATCAACATGACGGCTTGCACCTTATTGGTTCGGCATCATCGCAAGGGGTCGCGGTTGCCAAGGCGTGGTGGGATGATAACCAACCACGGTTAGAGCATGTCCTGCCTGCCTCTTCACTGAATTTAGAGAATGAACAAGAGCGCTTAACGATTGCGATTGATTTGGCGAGCAATGAGTTTCGCCGGTTGCGAAAGCGCTTTGATAGTGAATTACACAAAGAAACATTAGCGATTTTTGATCTGTTTAGCCACCTGCTTAACGATCCTATGTTGCGTAAAGATTTGTTCGCTAAAGTGGCATCGGGCGATCAGGCTGAGTGGGCTATCCGCCAAGTGGTAGAGGCCTACTCCACCCGTTTTGCCAACATGAAAGATGCGTACCTCAAAGAGCGCGCGCACGATATTCGAGAACTTGGCCAGCGCTTGTTGTTCTTTTTGCAAAATGAAGATGTGATCGAATACCAGTGGGACGAACCGCGAGTATTGTTAACGCGTGAATTAACCGCGGCCATGCTGGCAACTATTCCTCGTGATAAATTGGCTGGGGTCGTTGCCCAAGAAGGTGCGGCGAACTCTCACGCGGCGATCTTATCGCGGGCGCTGGGTATCCCTGCGATCATGGGGGTCGATTTTATCCCTGAAAAAATCCATAACTGCCAAGTGGTTGTGGATGGTTACCGTGGTGATTTCTTAGTTAACCCAAATCGTCATGTTTTAAAAGAATACCGACGTTTATTACGTGAAGAGAATGAATTAGATAAAACGGTTGAAACGGCATTAGCTAAATGTGCAGTCACCAAAGATAACCAGCGTGTGTATGTTCACCTTAACGCGGGTTTAAGTGCAGATACCAGTATTGCGGTTAACCGTGGTGTCGATGGTGTTGGCTTGTACCGCACCGAAGTGCCGTTTTTATTACAACGTAGCTTCCCATCGGAAGAAGAACAAACAGCACAATATCGCACTATTTTGGCCTCGTATCCGAATAAACCTGTGGTGATGCGAACGCTCGATATTGGTGGTGATAAACCACTGCCTTATCTATCTATCGAAGAAGACAACCCTTTCCTTGGCTGGCGGGGCATTCGCTTTACCTTGGATCACCCGGAAATCTTTTTAATCCAAGTCCGCGCCATGCTAAAAGCCAGTATCGGCTTGGATAATATGGATATCTTATTGCCCATGATTTCAGGGGTCGCTGAGCTTGATGAAGCGATGATCTTGATTGAACGTGCCTTTGAAGAAGTCAGCAAGCATGCACAATTACAAGGTAAATCACTAAGACGCCCTCGGTTAGGGATCATGATTGAAGTCCCTTCTATTTTGTATCAGCTGCCAGCCTTAAAAGGCAAAGTGGACTTTATTTCGGTGGGGAGTAATGACCTAACTCAATATTTATTAGCCGTTGATCGGAACAATGCACGGGTTGCCAATGTCTATGATGCATTACACCCTGCGGTTTTACATGCTTTGAAGCATATTTTAGCGTCTAGTCAGCAACTTGGTATTCCTGTTAGTGTGTGTGGTGAATTAGCGGGCGACCCTGTTGGCGCACTTTTATTGGTGGGGATGGGGTATCGCTCTTTAAGTATGAATACCCGTAACGTTGCCAAGATAAAATATATCCTTCGCCAGATTTCGTCAGAGGATATGTCGACCTTAGCGCAACAGGCGCTACAGTCGTCATTGGCGACAGAGGTAAGAACCACAACAACTCGTTTCGTCGAAGGCAAAGGCCTCGGCGGCTTTATTCGTGCTGGTAAGTAGGGTAAATAAATGGAATCCACATTGTGGCTTTTTGCCATGTGCTTGGTGTTAGGTAGCGTTGTCGGCTTGTTAGCTGGGTTATTAGGCATAGGTGGTGGCTTATTAGTCGTACCAGCCTTAGTGTGGTTATTGCCACAGGCGGGTATTCCCAATGAGATGGTCATGCACATTGCATTGGCAACGTCATTAGCCAGTATCGTGTTAACATCGGGCTCCTCTGCGCGAAATCACTTACGGTTAGGTAACGTTGATGTAAAAGCGGTGAAAATGCTGGCGCCAGGTATTGTGCTTGGTGGGTTAGGGGGCAGTGTTATTGCAGAATTAGTCCCTGCAGCGCTGTTACCTAAAATATTTGCCGCGATAGTGTTGTTCTTAGCAGTGCAAATGTTGGCATCTATTCGTTTATCTACGCAGGAACGTACACTGCCGAGCACGACTAAATGTGTGTGTAGTGGTGGTGTCATTGGTGTGATATCTAGTTTAGCGGGAATAGGCGGTGGGTCACTGACTGTGCCTTACTTAAACTGGCATGGTTTGGAAATGCGCCGTGCTATTGGTAGTGCTTCATTAGCTGGGGCCATTATTGCCGTGGCAGGTATGCTAGGGTTTATTGCGGCTGGCGTTGGTGATGAGGCATTACCTGCGATGAGCGTCGGCTATGTTTATTTGCCTGCGCTGGTGGGGATTGTATCGACGTCAGTCCTTACTACCCGCTATGGTGCGGCATTAGTCAGTAAAATGCCGACACCGACGTTAAAGAAAATATTCGCTGTATTTTTACTTTTTATCAGCTTCAAAATGTTCATTGGCTAATCCCAATGAAAAACACAATGAGATAACTTGAATGAGCCAAGGATTTTTTACATTCCCTAATATCGATCCGATATTAATTGAAATCGGTCCGCTAGCTATCCGCTGGTACGGATTGATGTACTTACTCGGTTTTGTCTT
This sequence comes from Photobacterium swingsii, assembly GCF_024346715.1. Lineage (NCBI taxonomy): Bacteria > Pseudomonadati > Pseudomonadota > Gammaproteobacteria > Vibrionales > Vibrionaceae > Photobacterium > Photobacterium swingsii. The sequence goes on along the minus strand of NZ_AP024852.1, from coordinate 3,143,996 downwards.
TGCGATGTGGTTAGCTAACCGTCGTGCTGATAAGCCGAATAGTGGCTGGACGCGTGAGCAAGTTAGTGACTTATTGTTTGCTGGTTTCTTGGGTGTGGTACTGGGTGGCCGTATTGGCTACGTGCTGTTCTATAACTTTGGTTTGTTCCTTGATAATCCACTTTATCTTTTCCAAGTTTGGACGGGCGGTATGTCCTTCCATGGTGGTTTACTGGGTGTGATCACAGCAATGTTCTGGTATGCCCACAAAAATGGTCGCACTTTCTTTGGTGTTGCTGATTTTGTTGCGCCACTTGTGCCATTTGGTTTAGGCGTTGGTCGTTTAGGTAATTTCATTAACGGTGAACTATGGGGACGAGTCAGTGATGTTCCTTGGGCTATCGTGTTCCCAACGGGGGGGCCACTGCCACGCCACCCTTCACAGCTCTATGAGTTCTTCCTTGAAGGATTAGTACTGTTAATTATCTTGAACCTGTTTATTCGTAAACCACGTCCAGCGGGTGCGGTATCTGGCTTGTTCTTGTTTGGTTACGGCAGCTTCCGTTTCATTGTGGAGTACTTCCGTGAACCTGATGCGCAGCTTGGCTTGTTTGGTGGCTGGATCAGCATGGGACAAATTTTGTCGCTACCTATGGTGATAGGTGGTTTGTTAATGATGCTATGGGCTTATAAAACACAACCTAAAGGCAAAACGGCATAATCACCCTTTTGAATAGAATAAAAGAGCAGCTCATTAGAGCTGCTTTTTTTATGCTTGGTTTTCGAGGGAAGATGACATTTCACCAAAAAAGAAGCGCGATTTCTGGTAGGATCGACCACAATTTTTTTGAGTAGCTGAAAGGCCTTGTGCATGCTTTCGGTATTAATGACAAGCGAGTAGAACGATGAAGCAGTATTTAGATCTCTGTCAGCGTATTGTTGACGAAGGTGTTTGGATTGAAAACGAACGCACTAACAAACGTTGTTTAACCGTTGTGAATGCTGACTTAACGTTCGATGTTGCCAATAATGAATTTCCTTTGATTACTACCCGTAAGAGCTTTTGGAAATCAGCGATCGCAGAATTGCTCGGCTACTTACGTGGTTATGATAATGCGGCAGACTTTCGTGCGCTTGGGACTAAAACGTGGGATATGAACGCCAATGAAAATCAAGCGTGGCTGAATAACCCACACCGTAAAGGCCATGATGACATGGGTCGCGTGTACGGTGTTCAAGGCCGTAGTTGGCAAAAACCAGATGGGACAACGATCGATCAGCTGCGTAAAATTGTTGATAACCTGTCTAAGGGGATCGATGACCGTGGCGAAATCATGACGTTCTATAACCTAGGTGAATTCGACTTAGGTTGTCTTCGTCCTTGCATGCACACCCATACTTTCTCGTTACTTGGCGATACGCTTTATCTAACCAGCTACCAGCGTTCGTGTGATGTGCCGCTTGGCCTTAACTTCAATCAAATTCAAGTCTTTACCTTGCTTGCCTTGATGGCACAGATCACGGGCTTGAAAGCGGGTAAGGCATATCACAAAATTGTGAATGCACATATTTACGAAGATCAACTTGAGCTAATGCGTGATGTGCAGCTGAAGCGTGAACCCTTTGCATCACCACAATTAATCATTAACCCTAAAATCAAATCATTAGAAGATTTAGAAACTTGGGTGACAATGGATGACTTTGAAGTGGTGGGATATGAGCACCACGAAGCGATTAAATATCCATTTTCTGTATAAAACCGTCGCACAGTTTCGTTATTTGCTGTTTTGTGGAGTCACTTTAGTGCTCACAAGAATGAATATTCTTTTCGTGGATTCGTTATAGCGCTAAGTGACAAGCATTAAAAAAGCCCCGTGAGACTCAATCTCACGGGGCTTTTTGTTATCGGTATACAGCAGTAATCAAACTTAAGCAGTTAGGCCTAGGATTGTTAGTGGTAGCACACCGAAGACTAAGCTGATGTAACCGAATACGGCAGCCTTGCTCTTGGTTGCTAAGTCACCTAGGTAGAATGCACCTTTAAGCGGTAATTCACGTAGGAACGGGATACCAAAGATAAATACAGTCGCCAGAATGTTGAAGGCTAAGTGTACCAATGCAATCTGCAGTGCAAATACTGCGTTATCACCAGAGATAGCCGTTGCTGCAAGCAATGCCGTGATACAAGTACCAATGTTTGCACCAAGTGTGAACGGGTAAACGTCACGTACTTTCAGTACACCTGTACCTACAAGTGGTACCATCAAACTTGTTGTCGTAGAAGACGACTGAACAAGGATAGTCACGACAGTACCTGAAGCGATACCGTGCAGTGGACCACGACCAATTGCACTCTTAAGGATATCTTTTGCACGGCCAACCATAAGGCTACGCATCAGCTTACCCATAGCGGTAATTGCGATGAAGATAAGTGCAATACCAATAAAGATAAGTGCCACGCCACCCATAGTACCCAATGCTTCTAGCGGGCCCTTTACAAGGTTAACAGCTGGTTGTGTTAATGGCTTCATGAAGTTCAGGCCCTTCATGCTCATGTCGCCAGCACCCATGAATGGGGTCACTAACCAAGTTGAAATCTTATCAAGTAAACCGAACATCATTTCTAGTGGTAAGAAAATAGCAACGGCTAGCAAGTTAAAGAAGTCGTGAACGGTTGCACTTGCGAACGCGCGACGGAACTCTTCTTTACAGCGAGCATGCCCTAGGCTTACCAAGGTGTTGGTTAGTGTTGTACCAATGTTGGCACCCATAACCATTGGAATAGCAGTTTCTACAGGTAAACCACCTGCTACTAGACCAACAATGATTGATGTCACTGTGCTTGATGATTGGATCAGCGCAGTCGCGGTTAGACCAATCATTAGGCCTGCAATTGGGTGAGACGCAAATTCAAATAAGGTTTTTGCTTGTTCACCAACAGACCATTTAAAGCCGCTGCTGACCATAGATACAGCAACGAGCAGAATGTACAGCATGAACGCTAGGTTAGCCCAGCGGACCCAACGCATAGAGCTGTTTTGTGGCGCAGCAGTAGTGGCTTGGGTATTCATAATCATTTCTCCATGACAATAGGATGTCGTTTGGGTGTCATTTTGTTGAATTCTGCGGCGATGGTAGAGGGCTAATATTTCAGAAATATGACACTTTTAATTACAAGGCATTTTTGTGCTTACTTTGTGAGCGGTAGGTGTATTTGACTTTTAATGGCAAGTTTTAGCTTTGTCTTGTAAGGTTATGATTATGTAAGTTTTTTATGCTTGTTTAGTGGTGTTACGATTTGGTTTATTATTCTGTGAAAATTATTCAGGTTGGTGATAAAAAATCGCAAATATTTCATTTCTAGCGAAGAAATATGACACTCACAAATTGCATGAAAATTTATTCTGCGGATATTACTTGGTTATAGGTCTAATTATTCGGAATTTACGATGTATTAGCTCTAAACAAACGATTGTTCAGGTAGCGGCTTTGCCGACTACACTAATGAAACACAATCTATGTTGTGAAAATTGTTTTTGTGCAAAGGAGTGACGGTCAATGACCGATGCGATTCGTAAATTTTTAAAATTAGAGTCTGCTGGCGGTATTATCCTTATCATCGCAGCAGCTATCGCAATGATTATTGCGAACTCACCACTACAATCAGTTTACTCTGGTACGCTTCATTCCTATGTAGCTGGCCTATCTGTAGAGCATTGGATCAATGATGGCTTGATGGCTATCTTCTTCATGCTTATCGGATTGGAAGTAAAGCGCGAACTTATTGAAGGTGCGCTTAATACGAAAGAAAAAGCGATTTTCCCTGCATTAGCAGCTGTCGGCGGTATGATTGCGCCAGCGCTAGTCTATGTACTGTTTAACTACTCTGATCCTGTTGCCATTACAGGCTGGGCGATCCCTGCTGCAACGGATATTGCATTTGCTTTGGGTATTATGGCGTTACTGGGCAAACGTGTCCCTGTGAGCCTAAAAGTCTTCCTGCTTGCGCTGGCAATTATTGATGACCTTGGTGTTATCGTCATTATTGCCTTGTTCTACAGCAGCGACTTATCAACGTGGGCATTGGCGGTTGCATTTGCTTCAACTGCGGCGCTATTTATCATGAATGCGAAGAACGTGACTAAGATATCCCTTTACTTAATTGTGGGTGCGATCTTGTGGTTCAGCGTACTTAAGTCTGGTGTACACGCAACACTTGCTGGTGTGGTATTAGGCTTTGCGATCCCACTAAGTGGTAAAGATGGTCGCTCAGACAAGCATTCACCACTGAAGCATCTTGAGCATGTGCTTCACCCATACGTCGCTTTCTTGATTTTACCTATCTTTGCCTTTGCAAACGCAGGTATCTCATTGGACGGTGTATCTGTGGATGGCATGACAGGCATGTTACCGGTTGGTATTGCACTGGGCCTATTCATTGGTAAACCGCTAGGTATCTTTACGGCAAGTTACTTAGCAGTAAAAGGCGGTGTTGCGACGCTACCTGATGGCATTAACTTCAAGCATATCTTTGCGGTGTCAGTGCTGTGTGGTATCGGTTTCACCATGTCGATTTTTATTTCTTCATTGGCCTTTGCTGGCGCGCCAGCAGACTTCAACACCTACTCTCGTTTAGGTATTTTAGTTGGGTCAACGGTAGCAGCCATTGTGGGCTACATGATGCTAGACCGCGTGCTACCTAAATCGGAGGCGTAATATGAAACGTTATCTTCTCACTGCAATGGTACTGGCATCATCAACAGCGATGGCTGTTCCTGATTATACAAACTGTACCTCTAGCGATGAAACGGAACTTTGTCAGGCTTATTTAGCTGGTGTTAGCCACGGTAAGGCAGCGACTACAACAGTGTTGACGGAACAGGATGATTCGTTCCGTTCACGTGCACTGGAGCAGCGAGTAGGAGAGCGTTATCGTAAAACCCTTCAGGATGAAAAAAAGGCTGTCCAAGCAACGAACTGAGTAGTTAAAACACAGATTTGTTGAAAACTGCTTTCATTGCCTGAAAAATAGTAGATAAAGTTGAAGACCCTAGATGTGCCGCGTAAGCTGCATGTCTGGGGTTTTTTATTATGGCAATGAAATAACGGATGTCTCATCTTAATTATAACCACCTGTATTACTTCTGGATGGTCTGCAAGCAAGGGTCTGTCACTAAGGCGGCTGATGCACTCTTTCTCGCGCCCCAAACGGTAACAGGGCAAATTCGTGCGTTAGAAGAACGAATGAAAGGGAAGCTGACCAAGCGTGTTGGACGCAATATTGAGCCAACGGAGCTGGGGCAGCTGGTTTTTAAGTACGCCGATAAGATGTTTGATCTTAGCTACGAGATGCTGGATATCGTCAACTATACCCAGCGTGAGAATCAATTGCTGGAAGTTGGTGTTGCTGATGCACTGTCGAAGCGACTTGTCAGTAAGGTGCTATTGGAAGGCATTCCAGAAGATGAGCGTATTCATCTGCGTTGCTATGAATCTACCCATGAAATGCTACTTGAGCAGCTATCGCTGCATAAGTTGGATATGATCTTGTCCGATTGCCCGGTAGATTCAACCCAAAGTCCAGGGCTTTATAGTAAGAAATTGGGCGAATCGAGCATGAGTTTTTTCTGCTCTAAGCCTGAGCGCACGCTTCACTTTCCTGCCTGCATTGAAGACTTTAAGCTCTTGATCCCTGGCCGTCGTACAGCGATGGGACGCAAGCTGCATCAGTGGTTTGATCAACAAGGGATAACGCCTAATATCTTGGGTGAGTTTGATGATGCCGCGCTGATGAAAGCGTTTGGCGCTTACCATCAGTCTATGTTTGTCGCGCCATCTATCTATGCCGAAGAGATCGAAGAGTCAAACAACATTCGCGAAGTGAAGCGAGTAAAAGAAATTAAAGAAGAGTATTACGTTATTTTTGCTGAGCGGATGATCATGCACCCTGCGGTGAAAAAAATATGTGAAGCAAACTTTGGAAAGTTGTTTAAATAGCGCTAATTAGCGCTATTTTTTCATGGATTTTTGCCGTTAAGTCACTTAGTATTTAAGTATATTAGCGTTAACTTAAATTAGTGGTGAGAATATGGATCTGCAACGAATGGAGCAGAATGCTGGGCAGGCAGTCGTATTACTCAAAGCCATGGCAAACGAAAGACGTTTATTTATTCTATGCTATTTGCTAGAAGGGGAAATGTCCGTCGGGACGATGTGCGAAAAGCTTCAGTTGAGCCAATCTGCATTATCTCAACACTTAGCGTGGCTAAGGCGTGATGGCTTGGTTGATACGCGGAAAGAGTCACAAACGGTGTATTACCGCTTAAAGAGTGAGGAAGTCCGTGCGATGATTCAATTGCTGCACAATATGTACTGTCATTGAAAACATGAATTACAGACACAAAAAAACCGGCTTAGTGCCGGTTTTTTTATCGCTGTAAAACCAAGTCTCTATTAAAGAGCTTTGATTTTAGCCGCTAGGCGAGCTTTGTGACGTGCAGCTTTGTTTTTGTGGATTAGGCCTTTAGTAGCCATACGATCCATAACAGGTTGCATTTCAACGAAAGCAGCAGTTGCAGCTTCTTTGTTGCCAGCTTCAATAGCAGCGATAACTTTTTTGAAGAAAGTGCGCATCATAGAACGACGGCTAGCGTTGTGCTGGCGACGTTTTTCTGAAGTTAGTGCACGTTTCTTAGCAGATTTGATATTTGCCAAGGGTGTAACTCCCAAATTCTTTGGTACGGTGACAATTTAAGGCCGAGGACTATGCCAACAAAGCGAAAGATTGTCAAATGATTTGTGTAAATAACCGTCAAGCCCATGAAGTTGGCACTTACGGAATAACACGGTTAATATGGCGGCAGATTTTACCAGCATTTTGCCCCGTAAGTCACCTTTCTGGGCTATCTTTTATGAGGTTTTTTTGTGAGTAAGCGTCTTTTACGCTCAGGACTGATAGTTAGCGCCATGACTTTGGTTTCTCGAGTGCTTGGTTTGGTCCGAGATGTCGTGGTTGCGAACTTGATGGGAGCTGGTGCTGCCGCCGATGTTTTCTTTTTCGCGAATAAAATTCCCAATTTTTTACGCCGTCTATTTGCTGAAGGGGCTTTTTCTCAGGCGTTTGTTCCTGTGCTGACGGAATATCATGCAACCGGTGACATGGATAAAACCCGTCAGCTGATTGCCAAAGCATCAGGTACCTTGGGCGTACTGGTGTCTATTGTGACGTTATTGGGGATTTTAGGTTCGGGGGCAGTGACAGCGCTGTTTGGTGCGGGTTGGTTTATTGACTGGTTAAACGATGGCCCTGCAGCGCCTAAATTTGAATTAGCGAGTTTACTCCTAAAAATCACCTTTCCTTATTTATGGTTCATTACCTTTGTTGCTTTATCTGGTGCCATCCTTAATACCTTAGGTAAGTTTGCGGTTTCTTCCTTTACCCCAGTGTTTTTAAATGTCGCTATCATTGGTTGTGCATGGTTTTTATCGCCGCAGTTAGCTCAACCAGAAATAGGCTTAGCGATCGGTGTATTTCTTGGTGGTTTGATTCAGTTTTTATTCCAAATTCCTTTCCTTATAAAAGAAGGGGCCTTGGTGCGTCCGCAATGGGGCTGGAATGATCCAGGGGTAACCAAAATCCGCACTTTGATGATCCCAGCCTTGTTTGGTGTATCTGTTAGTCAAATCAATTTATTGTTTGATACCTTTATTGCCAGCTTCCTCGCGACAGGCTCGATCAGTTGGTTGTATTACTCGGATCGTTTATTAGAGTTTCCGCTAGGGCTATTTGGCATTGCGATCGCCACAGTGATTTTGCCTGCGCTGTCGCGTAAACACGTAGAAAAAACCTCGGGTCAGTTTGCCAGCACTATGGACTGGGGCGTGCGTATGGTATTGCTGCTGGGTATTCCCGCTATGTTAGGGTTAATGGTGTTGGCCAAGCCAATGCTAATGGTGCTCTTCATGCGTGGCGAATTTACCCCGAATGACGTGCAGCAAGCATCCATGTCTTTATTGGCTTACGCATCGGGCCTTTTAAATTTTATGTTGATAAAAGTGCTAGCACCAGGTTATTACGCAAGGCAAGATACCAAGACACCAGTACGCTTTGGTATTATTGCGATGATCACCAACATGTTCTTTAATGCAATTTTTGCGTATTTCTATGGTTATGTTGGTTTAGCGATGGCAACGGCACTGTCGGCTTTCGTGAATGCAGCACTGCTATACCGTGGTCTACATATTGCAAACGTGTACCGAGTAACCAAAACGACCCTGATGTTTGTGGCACGCCTTGCGATTGGTGGTGTTGCTATGGTGGCGGCACTATTATGCTTGATGCCTGCAATGAGTGAATGGTTAAGTTGGAGCTTGAGTCATCGCGTTATGTGGCTATCGGGATTGATCGCGGTTGGCGCCTCGGTTTATTTGGTTATTGTGATGATTTTAGGCATTCGTCCTCATCATCTTCGCACTGATAGCTGATTGACAGGGCGGAGTAGTATATAATCCGCCAGTTTTTATCGTGAATTTTGAAATTTAACTTAGCGAAATAGCAAGCGGTACATGGAATTAATCCGAGGAATACATAATATAAAGCCTCGTCATCACGGTTGTGTTCTGACGATTGGCAATTTTGATGGTGTCCATTTGGGTCATCAGGCGGTGTTACGTCAGGTGATTGCCAAAGCGGAATCTATGTCGCTACCAGCAACGGTGATGTCTTTTGAGCCTCAACCGTTAGAACTTTTTGCTGGTGATAAAGCGCCCGCACGGTTAACGCGTTTTCGTGATAAATATCAGCAATTGAAAAAAGTGGGTGTCGAGCGTTTGCTTTGCATCAATTTTAATGCCCATTTTGCCAATATGACCCCGCGTGACTTTGTTCGTCGCTTGTTGGTTGAGCAATTGGGTGTTAAGTTTCTGGTAGTTGGTGATGATTTTCGCTTTGGTCAAGGTCGAAGCGGCACATTTGAAATGCTACAAGCGGCTGGCCGCGAATGGGGTTTCGAAGTGGTAAGTACGCAGAGTTTTTGTGTATCAACCCAACGTGTGAGCAGTACCGCGATTCGTCAAGCATTAGCAAATGACGAGTTAACATCAGCATCAACCATGCTAGGACGACCTTATAGTGTGTGTGGGCGAGTATCCCACGGACGCAAACTAGGCCGAACCATTGGCTTTCCAACGGCAAATGTGCCCTTGAAACGACGCGTGTCGCCTGTTTCTGGTGTCTACGCGGTTGAAGTCTTTGGCTTAGATGGCGCCCCTTACCCGGGTGTCGCTAATGTTGGTCATCGACCAACAGTCAACGGTGTACGCCAACAGTTAGAAGTACATTTGTTTGATTTTACTGGTAACTTATACGGTTGTCAGATTGAAGTTGTGTTGCACCATAAGCTACGCAACGAAATAAAATTCGAATCGTTTGATGCGCTGAAAGCACAAATTGAGCGAGATGCCCAAACAGCACGGGTGTGGCTGTCTGAGCGTAATAATGTCCAACTTCGCCCAAGTAACGGAATCTAGAATCAATGAGCGACTATAAAGATACCCTGAATTTACCTGAAACAGGGTTTCCGATGCGAGGCAACCTAGCTCAACGTGAGCCAGCAATGCTTAAGCGTTGGAATGATGAAGATCTTTACGGTGAAATTCGTAAAGCTAAGAAGGGTAAAAAATCCTTCGTATTGCACGATGGCCCTCCATACGCCAACGGTGATATTCACATTGGTCACGCGCTAAATAAGATTCTTAAAGACATTATTATTAAGTCAAAGACGCTTTCAGGCTTTGACGCACCGTACGTACCAGGTTGGGACTGCCACGGTCTACCAATTGAATTAATGGTAGAGAAAAAGTGGGGCAAGCCAGGTCGTAAACTGACAGCTGCAGAATTCCGCGAAAAATGTCGTGAATATGCTGCGGGTCAAGTTGAAGGTCAAAAAGAAAGCTTCATTCGCCTAGGTGTACTAGGTGAGTGGGCTAAGCCTTACCGCACAATGGATTTTGCAACAGAAGCGAACATCATTCGTTCTTTGGGTAAAATCGCAGACAACAACCACCTACTGAAAGGTTTTAAACCTGTTCACTGGTGTACTGATTGTGGTTCAGCATTGGCTGAAGCGGAAGTGGAATACCAAGACAAAGTTTCACCATCAATTGATGTGAAATTTAAAGCGGCAGACGAAGCGGCAACCGTGGCTAAGTTTTCTTGCCCTGAAGGCCACCAAGGTCAAGGTGACGTATCTATCGTTATCTGGACAACAACGCCTTGGACACTACCTGCAAACCGTGCAGTTGCTGTTCGTGACGATCTTGAGTATGTATTGGTTCAAGTTGAAGCGGATGCTGAAAACAATCAGCAAGCATACCGTCTGATCGTTGCTGCTGAATTAGCAAAAGATGTGATGGATCGTGCAGGTATTAAGCACTTCCATAACCTTGGTTTCTGTAAAGGTGAAGACTTAGAGCTAGTTCGCTTTAACCACCCATTCTACAGCTTCGATGTGCCCGTAATTCTTGGCGATCACGTAACGACTGAATCTGGTACTGGTTGTGTTCACACAGCCCCTGGCCACGGTCAAGAGGATTTCGCGGTTGGTCAAAAATACGATCTAGAAGTAGCGAACCCTGTTGGTAGCAACGGCGTTTACCTACCTGATACTGAACTATTTGCAGGTCAACACGTATTTAAAGCGAATGATTCAGTACTCGAAACACTAAAAGAGCACGGTGCGCTGCTGCATCACCATGCTTACGAGCACAGCTACCCACATTGCTGGCGCCATAAAACACCTATCATTTTCCGTGCAACGCCACAGTGGTTCATCTCAATGGATAAAGCTGGCCTACGTACGAAAGCGCTAGGTGAAATTAAGAGCGTACAATGGTTACCTGAGTGGGGCCAAAGCCGCATCGAAGGGATGATCGAAGGTCGCCCTGAGTGGTGTATCTCTCGTCAACGTACTTGGGGTGTGCCAATTGCTCTATTCGTACACAAAGAAACACAAGAACTGCACCCTAATTCTCACGAGTTGATCGAGAAAGTTGCACAACTTGTTGAACAGCAAGGCATTCAAGCATGGTGGGATCTTGATCCTGCAGAGCTAATGGGTGAAGCAGACGCTGCGAACTACGAAAAAGTGCTCGATACACTGGACGTATGGTTCGATTCTGGTGTAACTCACGCATCTGTTGTTGATAGCCGTGAAGAGTTTAATGGTAACTCTGCTGATCTTTACCTTGAAGGTTCTGACCAACACCGTGGTTGGTTCCAGTCTTCATTGATCACATCTGTGGCAATGAAAGATACGGCACCGTACAAACAAGTACTAACCCACGGTTTCGTTGTTGATGGCCAGGGCCGTAAGATGTCGAAATCGGTAGGTAACGTTGTTGCACCGAAAGATGTGACGAACAAACTAGGCGCAGATATCCTTCGCCTATGGGTTGCATCAACGGATTACACTGGTGAAGTAGCGGTTTCAGATGAAATCCTAAAACGCTCTGCGGACGCTTACCGTCGTATTCGTAACACAGCACGTTTCTTCCTAGCGAACCTAAGCGGCTTTAACCCAGAAACAGACCTAGTTGCACCAGAAGATATGGTAGCACTGGATCGTTGGGCGGTTGGTCGTGCGATGGCTGCACAAGAAGAAATCGTAAAAGCATACGACGAGTACAATCTACACGGTGTAACACAGCGTCTAATGCAGTTCTGTTCGGTTGAAATGGGTTCATTCTACCTAGACGTAATCAAAGACCGTCAGTACACAGCGAAACAAGGTGGCCACGCACAACGTAGCTGTCAAACTGCGCTTTACTACATCGTTGAAGCCTTAGTACGTTGGATGGCACCTATCATGTCATTCACTGCTGATGAAATCTGGAATGAAATGCCAGGCCAACGTGACAAGTTTGTATTCACTGGCGAGTGGTTTGAAGGTCTATTCGGTCTTGCTGAAGATGAAAAACTGAACAACGAATTCTGGGCTGAAATTCAGCAAGTTCGTGGTGCAGTGAACAAGCTTCTTGAAGGCGCACGTAAAGACAAAGTTATCGGTGGTGCTCTACAAGCAGAAGTAACACTTCACGCAAATGCAGCACTGGCTGACAAGCTGAATACATTAGAAGACGAACTGCGTTTCGTACTACTAACGTCGAAAGCTGCTGTTGTTGTTGCTGATAGCATGCCTGCTGGCGCACAAGAAACCGACGTTGAAGGCTTGTTTGTGACTGTTACTGCATCTGAAGCTGCGAAGTGTGACCGTTGTTGGCACCATGTTGCAGATGTAGGCACTATTGAAGGCCACGAAGAAGTATGTGGTCGTTGTGTAAGCAACATCGATGGTGAAGGCGAAGAGCGTAAGTTTGCCTAATGACAATGACATCGCCTAAACAGACCGAACTGTCATTGAAACAATCAGGAGTGCGCTGGCTGTGGCTAGCGGCTCTGGTTTTCATTGTTGATGTGGGTAGTAAGCTACTTGTCATGAACACCATGGAATATGGTTGGCCCAATCGTATAGAGGTCCTGCCATTTTTTAACTTGCTGTATGTGCATAACTACGGCGCTGCATTTAGCTTTTTAAGTGATGCAGGTGGTTGGCAGCGATGGTTCTTTACAGCGATAGCATTAGGTGTTTGTAGCTTACTGATTTTTTGGATGCGCCGTTCTTCAGCAGAAAATCGACTTGCAAACAGTGCTTACGCACTGATTATCGGTGGGGCACTCGGTAATTTGTTTGACCGTATGTACCATGGTTTTGTAGTCGACTTCTTAGACTTCTATGTCGGGAACAGCCATTGGCCTGCATTCAACATTGCGGATTCCGCAATTTGTATTGGTGCAGCCATGATCATTCTTGAAGGCTTTATCGCTGACAAGAAAGAAAAAGCCAAATAAAAGCTAAACCCAGTAATACCCTTAAGCGCTGTCCGTTGATACGGACGGCGCTTTGTTGTAAAAGGGGACTGGAAAATTTTTTATTCGCAATAGCCCATAACTAAGTATCATTTAGATACACTTAAAGGACCCTACACATGTCGGTAATCAAGGAAAACAGTGAAGTGCTAATGCACTTTTCGATCAAGCTTTCAGATGGCTCGGTAGCAGATTCAACCCAAGCAATGGGTAAGCCGGCAAAATTTAGAATGGGTGATGGAAGCTTAACGGACAATTTTGAGAAATGTCTGTTAGGGTTACAGCAAGGACAAAAAAGCAGTTTTGAGTTAGCGCCAGAAGATGCGTTTGGTCTGCCTAACCCAGATAATATCCACCATATAGAGTTAAGTAAGTTTGGTGCAGATGCACCAGCTGAAGTGGGCACTATCGTTGCGTTTGCAGGGCCTGATGGCCAAGATATCCCAGGCGTGATCACCCAAGTGGTTGGTGACTCGGTAACCGTCGACTTTAATCACCCATTAGCGGGGCAACGCGTCACGTTTGATGTGGAAGTCGTGACAATAGAAAACTAAGAGCTGTTAGCAATGAATATCTTACTAGCAAATCCGCGTGGCTTTTGTGCCGGTGTTGATCGAGCAATCAGCATTGTTGAGCGTGCGCTTGAAATGTATCAACCCCCTATCTACGTACGCCATGAAGTGGTACATAACCGCTTTGTTGTGGAAGGTTTGAAACAGCGTGGCGCGGTCTTTGTTGAAGAACTGCATGAAGTGCCTGATGACAGTATCGTGATTTTTTCAGCTCATGGTGTGTCGCAAGCCGTACGAACAGAAGCAAAAGCACGTCAACTGACAGTGTTTGATGCAACTTGCCCGCTGGTAACGAAAGTGCATATGGAAGTGGCGCGAGCTAGCCGTAGAAATATGGAAGTGGTTTTGATTGGCCATGCGGGGCACCCAGAGGTGGAAGGCACCATGGGGCAATATGCTAGTGAAACAGGCGGCATGTATTTGGTTGAGAAACCAGAAGATGTCGAGAAGATGGTGGTGAAAGATCCAAGCCATTTGCACTATGTTAGCCAAACCACATTATCTGTTGATGAAACGGCGGATGTGATTGAAAAACTACGTGAAGTCTTCCCTGAGATCCAAGGCCCGCGTAAAGATGATATTTGTTACGCAACCCAGAACCGTCAAGACGCGGTACGTGAAATGGCTGAAACTGTTGATGTTATGATCGTGGTGGGTTCGAAGAATTCTTCAAACTCGAATCGTTTACGTGAGTTATCTGAAAAGTTGGGCACCCCCGGTTACTTAACGGACTGCCCTGAAGACGTTAATCCAGCGTGGTTTGATGGCCAGAGTAAAGTGGGCGTGACGGCAGGAGCATCGGCACCAGAAGAGCTGGTAAATCAAATTATCGAACGTATTCAAACGCTGACCCAAGCCACAGTTGAAGAGCTGTCTGGCCGAGAAGAAAATATGTTCTTTGAAGTGCCACGTGAATTGCAGGTGAAAATCATTACTGACTAATCACATCTTTACAAAATAAGTGGTGAATAAATGAAAGCCCGAGCATTCAATATGCCTCGGGCTTTTTGATTGTTGGTCGCGATAATAAAGCTAGTTCTGCTTGGCAATACCGCCCATATCCACTTTCTTCACTTTCTCGCGAATTGACTGGATGGCAAAATACAGCACTGGCGTTAGGATAGTCCCCACCACGACGGCTAAGGTCATGCCGCCAAATACCGCATTACCAAGAGCGCGTCGACTTCCCGCACCAGCACCGCTGGCGACCACTAATGGCATTACGCCTAATACAAACGAGAAGCCTGTCATGAGTACGGCCCGGAAGCGCAATCGTGCTGCTTTCACTGCTGAGTCACGAATAGACAGACCCACTTCTTCGCGCTGCATTTTGGCAAATTCTACGATTAAGATGGCATTCTTACTGGCCAAGCCTATCAGCAGAACCAAGCCAATTTGAGTGTAGAGATTGACATCACTACCGAGTACCCACACAAACAAGAAAGCGCCTAAAATCGCAATTGGTACTGAGAAGATAACTCCCAGCGGAACGGTCCAACTCTCATACTGAGCGACTAAGAATAAGTAAGTAAAGACTAACGCCAGTGAGAAAATCAAAGGTGCTAAGTTACCGGCTTTGATTTCTTGGTAGGTCATTCCGGTCCACGAGAAGCTATAGCCATCAGGTAAACTTTCGGCCGCTCGCTCCATGGCCGTTACGGCTTCACCAGAGCTAAACCCGGGAATTGGGATCGCATTGATGGTCGCTGAGTTATAGAGGTTATAGCGATCGACAACGTCAGGCCCCAGTGATGGGCGAGTGCTAACTAAGGTGCTTAATGGCACCATCTGGCCACCAGTTCCCCGCACATAGAAGTGTTGAATGCCCGCTTCGTCAGATCGAAACTCGGTTTCCGCTTGCATCATAACGCGGAAGTTTTTACCGAATTTAGTGAAGTCATTGACGTACATCCCTCCTAACTGTGTTTGGAGGGTGAAGAAGATCTCATCAAGTGGAACGCCAAGTACTTTGGCCTTTTCACGGTCTATATCGGCAAAGATCTGCGGTACATCGGCAGTGAAATTACTAAAGGCAAAAGCGATCTCAGGTTGTTCGTTAGCCTTAATAATAAAGCCCCGCATGACAGAGGCGAGCTCTTGTGCTGAGCGCCCTCGGTTATCTTGCAAGACAAACTCAACCCCTGCAACGCTACCGACACCAGGAAGTGGTGGCAGAGCAAAAGCTTGGGCGACCCCTTCTGGCAGCTGGTTATATTTCTGCTGAAGGCGGGCGATGATTTGAGTTTGATGTAGGTTTGGATCGCTGCGATCTTCCCACGTGTCCAATGTCACGATCAATAGACCGCCATTAGACTTCAAAGAGCCGGATAAAATGCTAAAACCGCTGGCATGAATAACATCGGCTACGCCTTCTTCATTACGGGTGATATCAACCAACTCCGCCATCACCTGTTCGGTACGGTTAAGCGAAGAACCATCAGGCAGTGAGACATCCACCATGAATGATTTTTTATCTTCGTCTGGAATGAAGCCACTTGGTAAGACTTTGGCTAAGAGGCCAGTTCCTGCCAACATGACCACAAATAAGATGCTCACGATCACTACGCGGCGGATCATAGTCGCAACGACATTGGTATAGCGGTCAGTGATCTTATCGAAGATACGGTTAAAGGCTGCATGGAAACCTTTCTCATGCTTTTTCGGTGGCTTAAGCAGTGAAGCACACAAAGCGGGAGACAGGGTCAGAGCATTAATTGATGAAATGAGTACTGAGATACAAATGGTGATTGAGAACTGCGCGTACATTTGTCCGGTAATACCTGGCATGACAGCAGTTGGAGCAAATACGGCTAGCAGTACCAGCGTGGTTGCAATGACGGGACCAGTAACTTCATCCATCGCTTTTAGCGTTGCATCACGAGGACTTAACCCTTCATCTTCCATTAACCGAGTCACGTTTTCGATCACCACAATGGCATCATCGACCACGATCCCGATGGCCAGAATCAAGGCGAACAGTGAGACGGTATTGATGGTCATGCCGAAAATCAGCAAGAACACAAAAGTACCCACTAACGACACAGGGATCGCTATAGCGGGAATTAAGGTTGAACGGAAATCCTGTAAGAAAATAAAGACAACTAAAACAACCAGTACAACCGAAATAAAGAGGGTTTGCACCACTTCATTGATCGATGTCTCAACGAATTCTGTGGTGTCATAAAGTACTTTTTGTTCGAGATCTTCCGGGAAGCCCGACTCTAGTCGGTGCATGGTATCGCGAACACCTTCTGCGACCTCAAGTGCGTTGGCATCAGGGGATTGGTAGATTGCAATAATGGCGGAAGGTTGGCCGTTAAGCTTGCCTTGTGCATCGTAGGTTTGTGAGCCTAATTCAACTCGAGCAACGTCTCTGACACGTAGTTTTCGACCATCTTGCGTGGCACGGATGATGATGTTTTTAAATTCATCAGCATCGACCAATCGACCTTGAGTTTGTAACGTATATTGGAATTGTTGATCGGGGGGCGTTGGTGAAGCACCGATACGACCTGCGGCAACCTGAATATTTTGCTCTTTAATGGCTGCCAGTACATCTTGTGGGGTAACCCCGAGTGGCGCCATTTTGTCTGGGTCGAGCCAAATACGCATAGCGTAATCAAGTGAGCCAATAATGTTTACTTTACTCACACCTGGTACGCGAGCTAATTCATCCTTAAGGTTCAAGCTAGCGTAGTTAGTAATATAAAGTGCGTCGTAGCTGTCTTTAGGGGAGAACAGGTTTACCACCATCAAAATACTAGATGATTGCTTCTCTACTGCAATACCTTCACGTTTTACTTCTTCAGGTAAACGTGAAGTGGCCTTTTGGACTCGGTTTTGGACCTGGACTTGGGCATCATCGGCATTGGTTCCAACGGCGAAAGTCACAGTGAGGTTATAGCTGCCGTCATTGGAGGATTTCGATGACATGTAAATCATGTTTTCGACCCCGTTGACCTCACTTTCGACCACTTGGGCAACGGTCGCTTTGACCACTTCAGCATTCGCGCCAGGGTAACTGGTACTGACACTGATACTCGGTGGGGCAACTTCAGGAAACTCTGCCACGGGTAAAACAGGAATCGCGAGCAAACCACAAAGCGTCAATACAATAGCAATGACGAAAGCGAATTTGGGCCGATAAACAAAAAAGCGACTGATCATGGGTGATCTCCTTTACTGCTGATCGGCAAATGGTTTGATTTGCTGTACTTGTGGTTTTACCTCTGCACCGACACGGACACGCTGCAAACCTTGAATGATCACGCGCTCATTAGGCATTAAGCCTGCGTCAATTATCCAGTAAATACCTTGGCGGGTATGCACCTCTAAATCTCGACGCTCAACGATGTTTTCATTGTTAACCACCATGGCAAAGCGTCCTTTTTGATCTTCCTGCACAGCCACTTGTGGGATCAATAAGGCTTCAATGGGATCCGATGAAGCAATGATGATATTACCGAACTGACCTGGTTGAAGTACGTGATCTGGGTTAGGGAAGCTCGCTCGAATTTGGACTGTGCCCGTGGTTGGATCAACGCGGTTATCAATGAAGTCAATCTTGCCTTTTTGATCGTAAAGGCTTTTGTTTGAAAGCTCTAAGCTAAGAGATAGCTCATTTAACGCAGGGACTTGCTCCGATTTTCTCAGTTCATAAGCATCAAGTATTTGAGTTTCACTGGCATTAAAAATAACGTGCATAGGCTCTTGTTGTACCAGTGTCGCCAACTCACCCGTTGATGGGTTAATTAAATCACCGATCGAAACGTTTGATGCACCAATGCGTCCATCAATTGGGGCTAATATTTGGGTGTAACCTTGGTTAAGGCGAGCGGCATCGAGTGCGGCTTCGGCTTGTGAGACTGAAGCTTCTGCGGTGATTTTGGCGGTGGTGATTTCGTCAAAATCCACAGCACTAATACTGCCTTTAGGTAGCAGTTTTTTTCCGCGTTTATAGTTGATCAGTGAAACTTCATATTTGGCTTTAGCTTGTTTTAGTGCCGCTTCCTTTTGACGTACTTCGGCAGCGAACGGTTTTGGATCAAGTTCAAACAGCAAAGTGCCTTTCTTAACGTAATCCCCTTCATGAAATGGACGAGCCATTAAATAGCCTTCGACCCTAGCTTGTAAGGAGACATCTTCGACAGCTTCAATGCGGCCACTAAATTGTGTGGAAGGGTTAATTTGCTGTTTGGAGATGGTTTCGACAATAACGGTGGGCGGTGGTGGTGCGACTTGCTGTTTTGCTGCTTCTTCACATCCACTGAGTAAGCCGATGGATAACAAAATAGCGGTGCAAGTTGTGCTGCGCTTTAGAATCCATTTCATGATTTAACATCCTGTTTTCCAAATATAACATTAGTTGATTATGCGTACATTCTTATTAACAGTAAATAAATTGCTCCTAATAACGAGAGTTGCTGTAACTTTTTTGTCGGGGTAGAGTGGTTTGCAATAATTTTTAGGTCATTAAATGGAGTAAGCATGGTACGTATCGCGATAGCTGGCGCAGCCGGGCGCATGGGGCGCAATTTAATTAAAGCCGTCGAAGCATCGGATTTTGCAACCTTAGGTGCGGCAAGCGAACGCCCTGAATCAAGCATGATTGGTGTTGATGCCGGTGAGCTAGCTGGCATTGGCAAATGTGGTGTAGCTGTTGTTGATGATCTTGCTACGGTTGCAGATGAATTTGATGTGGTCATTGACTTTACCGCGCCTACACCAACCTTGGCGAATTTGGCACTGTGCCAGAAGTATGCAAAACGTATCGTGATTGGGACTACAGGTTTTACCGAAGACGAGCGTCAGGTCATAGATGAAGCCGCTAAATCATTGGGTGTTGTTATGGCACCTAATTACAGTGTAGGGGTTAACCTTGTCTTTAAACTGCTAGAAAAAGCAGCCAAAGTGATGGGTGATTACTGTGATATTGAAGTGATTGAAGCGCATCATCGACATAAAGTCGATGCGCCATCGGGGACAGCGATAGGTATGGGCGAAGCGATAGCTGGTGCTATGGGCAATAAATTGAGTGATGTTGCGGTATACGCACGCGAAGGAATTACGGGTGAGCGTAGCCGTGATGAAATTGGCTTTGCGACGATTCGAGCTGGCGATATTGTGGGTGAACATACAGCGATGTTTGCTGATATTGGTGAGCGCGTTGAAATCACTCATAAAGCAACAGATCGTATGACATTTGCTAATGGTGCTGTGCGTGCTGCGTCATGGTTGGCCCTTCAACCTGCGGGTTTTTACACTATGCAAGATGTACTAGGACTCGACGAACTTTAAACTTGAACAACTAAAATAAATATTCGTGCTGTTTATGCATCAGGTCCCTTTGGTGCATAAACCCACATTATTGGCATGGCTGCTATCAATAATATTTTATCTCCTGTTATCTTGTCTAAATACCTCCAGTAAATCATAGTAAATCTAGCTTTCGCTGCGCTTCCACTTGTTAATTGTTGAAAATTACACTATTCCTTGTGTTTATAATCGTTTGCTTGTGGTTTTATCTTTATTAATCTCTGGTTACATTTTGGCAAACGATAAAATGAGATCGGCCACAACTTTCATGTGACAAATTGTGGGGTTGTTGGTGTGTTTTGGTGCTTTCGCTTGGTTTTACTTCTCTAGTTGATATATTTTGTAGTTATTTCAGGGCTTTTATTGACAGAAAAATAAGCGCTCTATAGAATACGCGGAATTTGTCAAAAATCAGCTTTCAGTGGTTATTGGCACAGTATTGAATGGGTAGTTGCAAATTTATCTGTTTTAATTGCATTTTTATATTTTTTGGAGGTTGTCTTGAGCAAATCTGCGCTGTTAGTCCTTGAAGATGGGACAGTGTTCCGCGGCGTGTCCATTGGGGCAGATGGTTCGGCCGTTGGTGAAGTCGTTTTTAATACCTCGATGACGGGGTATCAAGAAATTCTCACTGACCCTTCTTATTCTCAACAGATAGTTACTCTTACTTACCCTCATATTGGCAACACCGGAACCAATTCCGAAGACGAAGAATCTACCGCAATCCATGCGCAAGGCCTGATTATTCGTGACCTCCCTCTTATTGCTTCAAACTTCCGCAGTGAACAAACCCTTTCTGATTACTTAAAATCACAAAACATTGTTGGTATCGCTGATATTGATACCCGTAAGCTGACACGCATCTTGCGTGAAAAAGGCGCGCAAAACGGTTGTGTGATTGCAGGTAATAACCTAGATGAAGCGTTAGCACTGGCAAAAGCAAAAGAGTTCCCTGGTCTGAAGGGCATGGACTTAGCAAAAGAAGTGACAACGTCTGAATCTTACTCGTGGAAACAGGGTTCTTGGACATTAACGGGCGGTTTACCTGAAGCGAAAGACGATAGCGAATTACCATTCCATGTGGTGGCTTACGACTTTGGTGCCAAGCGTAATATCTTGCGTATGTTGGTTGACCGCGGTTGTCGCTTAACGGTTGTTCCTGCACAGACTTCAGCAGAAGAAGTTTTGGCCCTGAATCCAGATGGTGTGTTCTTATCGAACGGCCCTGGTGACCCAGAACCATGTACTTACGCAATTGAAGCAACCAAGACCTTCCTTGAAAAAGGCCTACCAGTATTTGGTATCTGTCTTGGTCACCAAATTCTTGCTCTGGCAAGTGGCGCACAAACAGTGAAAATGAAATTTGGTCACCACGGTGCAAACCATCCAGTGAAAGACCTAGATCGTGATGTCGTAATGATTACGGCTCAAAACCACGGTTTTGCCGTAGACGAAGCAAGTTTGCCTGAACACCTACGTGCAACTCACAAATCATTGTTTGATGGCTCACTACAAGGTATTCATCGTACAGACAAGCCTGCATTTAGCTTCCAAGGTCACCCTGAAGCAAGCCCAGGTCCACACGATGCAGCACCTTTGTTTGACCACTTTATTGAATTGCTAAAAAAGCACAGCGCCTAAGTTCGGAGTAGTAAAAGATGCCAAAACGTAATGATATTAAAAGTATTCTTATTCTAGGTGCTGGCCCGATTGTTATCGGTCAGGCTTGTGAATTTGACTACTCGGGTGCACAAGCATGTAAAGCACTTCGTGAAGAAGGCTACCGTGTTATCCTTGTTAACTCGAATCCTGCAACAATCATGACTGACCCAGACATGGCTGATGCGACCTACATTGAACCTATTCACTGGGAAGTGGTTCGTAAAATCATTGAAAAAGAACGCCCAGATGCAGTGCTACCAACGATGGGTGGCCAAACTGCGTTGAACTGTGCACTTGATTTAGAAAAGCACGGTGTATTGGAAGAGTTCGGCGTGGAAATGATTGGTGCAACGGCTGACGCGATTGATAAAGCAGAAGACCGTTCCCGTTTCGATAAAGCGATGAAGTCTATCGGCCTTGAGTGTCCTCGTGCTGATACTGCAAAAACCATGGAAGAAGCTTATGGCGTGCTAGATATGGTTGGCTTCCCATGTATCATCCGTCCTTCGTTCACCATGGGTGGTACGGGCGGTGGTATCGCGTATAACAAAGAAGAGTTTGACGACATTTGTCGCCGCGGTCTTGACCTTTCTCCGACGAATGAACTGCTTATCGATGAGTCATTAATTGGTTGGAAAGAATACGAGATGGAAGTGGTTCGCGACAAAGCGGATAACTGTATCATCGTATGTGCGATTGAAAACTTTGATGCCATGGGCATCCACACTGGTGACTCAATCACAGTTGCACCCGCGCAAACACTAACAGACAAAGAATACCAGTTGATGCGTAACGCATCGCTAGCGGTACTACGTGAAATCGGTGTAGAAACTGGTGGTTCAAACGTACAGTTTGGTATCAACCCGAAAGATGGCCGTATGGTTATCATCGAGATGAACCCGCGCGTATCTCGTTCATCGGCGCTAGCATCGAAAGCAACAGGCTTTCCGATTGCAAAAATTGCGGCAAAATTGGCGGTTGGTTTCACGCTTGATGAGCTAATGAATGACATCACAGGTGGTGCTACGCCTGCATCATTTGAACCAACAATCGATTACGTAGTAACTAAGATCCCTCGCTTTAACTTCGAAAAATTTGCAGGTGCGAATGACCGCCTAACAACGCAAATGAAGTCAGTGGGTGAGGTGATGGCGATTGGTCGTAACCAACAAGAATCACTGCAAAAGGCACTACGCGGCCTAGAAGTTGGCGCGAATGGCTTTGACGAAATGGTTGACCTAGATGCGCCAGACGCACTGACAACAATTCGTCATGAACTAAAAGATGCTGGTGCTGAGCGTATTTGGTATATCGCGGATGCATTCCGTGCGGGTATGTCAGTTGATGGTGTGTTCAACCTAACCAATGTTGACCGTTGGTTCCTCGTGCAAATTGAAGACCTAGTAAAAGCAGAACAAGCGGTTAAAGATGGCGGCTTTGCGGGTTTGAATGAAACGGTACTTCGCCAGCTTAAGCGTAAAGGTTTTGCCGATGCCCGTCTTGCTAAGCTACTTGGTGTTGCGGAAAGTGAAATTCGTCGCCTACGTGACCAGTTCAATATCCACCCGGTTTACAAGCGTGTTGATACTTGTGCGGCTGAGTTCTCATCGGACACGGCTTACATGTACTCATCGTACGATGAAGAGTGTGAAGCGAACCCAACAGATAATGACAAAATCATGGTACTTGGCGGTGGTCCAAACCGTATCGGCCAAGGTATTGAATTTGACTACTGTTGTGTACACGCCTCGCTTGCCCTGCGCGAAGATGGTTACGAAACCATTATGGTTAACTGTAACCCTGAAACAGTATCGACAGATTACGATACATCAGACCGCCTGTACTTCGAACCAGTAACGCTGGAAGATGTACTTGCTATCGCCCGAATTGAAAAACCGAAAGGTGTAATTGTTCAGTACGGTGGGCAAACACCATTGAAACTGGCGCGTGCACTTGAAGCGGCAGGTGTGCCAATTATCGGCACAAGCCCAGATGCTATCGACCGTGCAGAAGACCGTGAGCGTTTCCAGGCAGCAGTGGAGCGTTTAGGTCTGCTTCAACCAGAAAACGCAACTGTAACTACCATGGAACAAGCGGTAGAGAAGTCGAAAGAAATTGGCTTCCCGCTGGTTGTGCGTCCTTCATATGTACTGGGTGGTCGTGCGATGGAAATCGTTTACGACGAGCAAGACTTGCGCCGTTACTTCAATGAAGCGGTTAGCGTATCTAACGAATCGCCAGTACTGCTTGACCGTTTCCTAGATGACGCTGTTGAAGTGGATGTAGACGCCATTTGTGATGGTGAACAAGTTGTCATTGGTGGCATCATGGAGCATATCGAACAAGCGGGTGTTCACTCAGGTGACTCAGCATGTTCATTGCCTGCTTACACGCTAAGCCAAGAAATCCAAGATGTAATGCGTCAACAGGTTGAGAAGCTTGCTTTTGAACTCGGTGTTCGCGGCTTGATGAATACCCAGTTTGCCGTTAAGGATAATGAAGTTTACCTTATCGAAGTGAACCCACGTGCAGCACGTACCGTACCATTTGTATCGAAAGCAACGGGGGCACCTCTTGCTAAAATTGCCGCTCGTGTCATGGCGGGGCAATCTCTTGAGTCACAAGGCTTTACTAAAGAGATTATTCCACCGTACTACTCAGTAAAAGAAGTGGTACTGCCGTTCAACAAATTCCCTGGTGTTGACCCACTATTAGGCCCAGAAATGCGCTCAACCGGTGAGGTGATGGGGGTGGGCGATACTTTTGCAGAAGCATTTGCTAAAGCTGAGTTAGGTTGTAGCAAAGAGAAGCAAGCAAGTGGTCGTGCGCTACTGTCTGTACGTGAAAATGACAAACAGCGAGTGGTGGATCTAGCGTCTAAGCTAATCAAATTGGGCTACGAGCTAGATGCAACTCACGGTACTGCGGTTATTCTAGGCGAAGCGGGCATTAACCCACGTCTAGTGAACAAGGTACATGAAGGCCGTCCTCACATTCTTGATCGTATTAAGAACAATGAGTACACCTACATTGTGAATACAGCTGAAGGTCGCCAAGCGATTGAAGATTCAAAAGTACTTCGTCGCGGAGCATTGGCCGAGAAAGTGAACTACACCACAACGCTAAACGCCGCGTTCGCAACATGCATGGCATGGACTGCAGATGACCGTAACAAGGTGACGTCTGTCCAAGAATTGCATGCGCGCATTAATAACGCGTAATTATGCTACTGCTGTAATCTAAAAGCACAAATCACAAGCCCGCCACTATGGCGGGTTTTTTTATGATGCATAGAAAATACGGTATCTAGCGGCTTTATTCGATCTTGCTGCGTTAACTGGAGCTGAAGAAATATTTTGTGGCAAATTCTTGATTTAAATACCTTGCACGCATGAGTGAATGCCGTAGAATTACGGCGTCGCGCTAATGCGGCATCTTTGGAGATTTTAATGAACGATACCGACCATCCCCCGAGTATGAAGGTGGAAAATCAAGCCCGCTAACGGTGTCGGTCTCCTATTGTCCGAACCCGTCGCTGGTTCGGAATATATGTCTACAAGTATCACTTCTTGATACGTGCTAATCACTCTATTCCTCGATTTTCTTCCTTATATCTCACGTTGAATTGTCAGTTAGTTGAAAAACGGCTTACCGCTTATCGACATTTATTCTTGCCTATTTGGGGTAATAATAAATGCTGTTTGGTTGTGAGGTGTGTTGGCTTTTAGGTTAATTCTGGTGGTCGTTACTGTTAGCTAAGTAACTAGTGAGTACTAGCTGCTTGGTCCTTGCCAATCGGGAGATTCGCTATGGCGGTAATGAACTGTGCAGTACAAACTGCAAACGAACAACTAGCACATAATGATGTGTTAGCAGCAAAAAATGCATTTTTGAAATATAACGCGCAAGAGCAAGCAAGGTTATTGGTCGTAATGCCAATTTCAGAAGCCATTGCTGTATTGCACGAGTGTCCTTTAAGGCACGTGCAGTGTTTACTCGATCGTCTTGATGAGATGAACGAAGAGAAGCGTATGCGTCATTTGGCCAATGGTCTTGGTTTAATCTGCTCAGAGGCTGAACCTGCAGGGCATTACCTGCAAAACAGTGTCATGTCACATGTACGTGAGCGTATTGGCTGGATTGTTGGCTTGGCGCTGTTAGGGATAGTATCGGGCCTTATTATATCGCACTATGAAGACACGCTAAGCCAGTTAGTGTTATTAGCTATCTACATGCCTGTTATTGCGGCTGCGGGTGGTAATACGGGGTCACAAGCGGCAACGCTGGTGGTGCGAGCCTTGGCGATGGAAGAGATACGCTGCAAGGATTGGCTAGCGGTACTGTGGAAAGAGTTCCGAGTTGCGCTGGTTATCGCAGGCGTCTTGGCTGGCGTCATTATTGCGCGAGTCATGCTGTTCAGCGATGCATCCAGTTTACCCTTTGGTATTCAGTTGGAAGATATCGCTGTGGCGATAGGCATGGCCATATCAATTCAGGTTGTATTATCGACCAGTATTGGTGGTGTATTACCTATGGTTGCTCGTGCATGCCGACTGGATCCCGCTGTACTGGTGAGCCCTGTGCTTGCTTCTGTCGTTGATATTACCGGTATGATGATTTACTTCACGACAGTGAATTGGATGCTTGGACTCGCGTAGCGTTTTCGCTTTTATCATCAGATCGTATCGAGCCCACTGCTCGTCTATTAGCCCCAGAGCGAGATGTTCTGGGGCTTTTTCTTTACTGTGTGTTCTGTGGTTTTACAGCAAGTGTGTTGATGTCTGCACGATACAGGGTTTCATAGAAGACTTTTTCGAACTGCGTAATAGCAGGGGTAATCGGCTTATCGTCTACTGGTTTAATCGGGTGGTAGTTATTGATCAGTTGGATCACGATGAGTGATTGCCCCGATTGTGTTTTAAGTACGCCTGCAAGGTTGTAAGCACCATATAAGGAGCCACTCTTTGCCGTTAAGTTACCAGCCAGTGGCGGTTTACGTAAGCTTGGGCGGTAGCGCAGCGTGCCACTTTGGTTGGCTACGGGCAGGGTAGATAGAAGGCCAAGTTTCGAGTCATGGCTAATTAAGTAATCCATAACATGCAGGAGCTGCTCTGCGGTTAAACGGTTATTGCGCGATAAGCCTGATCCATCCACTAATACGGCATTGTTGAGATCTATCCCTGCTTCCTCTTTTAGAATAGCCTTAATAGCAGCAGTGCCGCTGGCAAAATTACCAGGCTGCTTAAAGTAGTAGTGCCCTAAGGTTTTGGCCAAATTATCAGCGATAAGATTGTCGGAATCTTTTAGCATGATGGCTAAAAGTTCGGGTAGAGCTGCAGATTGATGGCGAGCAATCCGTCGACCTTGACGGTCGTCATTGCGTTTGATTTCGCCCGTAAACCGAATGCCCACACGCTTTAGTTCAGCTAACAGCACCTGCTGGGTGAATGCGGCAGTATCTTGGACCGCAAAATTGAGTGGCAGGGGGTTATCGCGCTGTAATAAACAGCCATTTAATTGGTAGCTGTTATCTGGTTGAGCATGCAGCTCTAAATCGCAGAAGCGTGATTTTTGCTGAGATTTACTGACTATCGTGGCATGGGTTGTTACGGTAATTGGCTGGTGGGCTGGCACGTTAACACGTGTTGTAGCACCTACCGCTTTGTTACTGTAAATCGCGCCTTGTACACAGTTATGCTCAAGGCTGATGCTACTTGATGGTGCGCTATAGCAAACGCCTAAAATATCCCACGGCCAGCCTACCGCACGCTCATAGCCATTAAACACGCCACCACTCAGGTAAATATCTCCATCAAGTTTTGATATGCCTTGTTGTTTTACTTTTTTGAGTAAAGCTGTGAGGTCGCTCCGGCTAAACAAAGGATCACCGCTAAAGCGAAGAACTAGGTCTTGCTTTGCTGTATTTGAAATAAGCTCGATATCAGTATTAAAGGTAAAGCTCGACGGAAGATATAGCTTAGCGGCTAAGGCAGTTAATAGTTTTTGGGTACTGGCTGGTGAGGCGAGTTGCTGAGGGCTTTGTTGCCATAGGATGGTTGGCGCGCTTTGCTGTGATTGGCTACCTTGAGCGATGATAATGCTACTGCTGTTACCAGCAGGCAGTAATGAGAGAGACTTTGTTATGTCTGCATCGAGTGATGCGGATGAACTTGCTATTACGTGATGAGAGAGTAAAGCCGTAGAAAGCAGCAATAAGGCATTTGTTTTAGAACGTAAAGAGTGAGTCATGATACTGGCTTGATATGAAAGCATTGATAGCATCATAGCTGAATTATTTGCATGAATGTCAGAGTAAAGATGAGTAAAACAAAAAAACGCAGACCGAAGTCTGCGTTTATCAGCATATTGCGCTTTTAATCCAAACGGGATTAGAAGTCGTAACGTGCACCAAGAACGAACTCATCTTTGTTACGCTCGCCAGCAACATCAGTCTTAGCTTGGTCTAGTTTGTAAGACGCGTAAGTACGGAAGTTGTTAGTGAAGTAGTAAGTTGCGTCAACCGCGTACTCGTTCTTAACTGCTTTTTCTGAAACGTTAGCATCACGGTTTTCAAGGTAGTTGAAAGTACCTGAGAATACTAGCTTGTCCATAGTGTATTTAGCTGCTAGTTCGTAACCACGAGCTTTCTCAGCTACAGTGTTACGTGCATCTTGGTAAAGACCAGCAACGTAGATATCACCATATGTGTAAGAGATAGCTGCGAAAGCTTGCTTTTGCTTCTCATCAACTTCCTTACCAGATGTGATGTCTTTACCTTGATCTTGTTGTGCGTAACCCGCACCGAAACCAAGACCCATGTCTAGTGTGTACATTGCACCAGCTGAGTAACCATCTTTGTTTGAACCATTGTCAAACACGTAGTTAGCTTTAACTACTAGGTTATCGAAAGAACCGATGTATGCAAGGCTGTTGTCAGCACGGTCAGCAGCGTTGATTTTAGAACCAGCAGCGTTACCGTGGTAAGCCATGATATCTGTAAAGTCAGTGATCATGCCTAGAGAACCGTCGATTTTACCGTATACAACTTGACCGTAGTCAGAGCCGATACCAGCGTAAAGTTTACGGTTTTCATCGTTTGGAGAAACCTTAACACCTGCAACTTCAGTACCAGCGCGGAATTCACGCTCGAAGAAACCAAGACCGTATACAGAATCAGTAATGTCTGATTTAGCGCCAATGTTTACACGTGTACGAGTGTTGTCAGTAACGTTACCGTCTTTTAGAGCACCACGTGCTTCGATACGACCGCCAATTGCTAGGCTTGAAGTTTCGTCTGAGTATACTTCTGCCGCTTGTACTGCACCAGAAAGAGTCGCTGCTGCTACTGCTAGAGCAATCAGGTTCTTGTTCATTGCTGAATCCTTTTAAAATATTTTTTTATTTGATGCACTTCAATGTGTAAATGCATGGCGTTCTTTTTACTGGTAATAGGGAGTCAGTGTTAGTAAAAAAAGCTAAAAAAAACATTTTTGGTGCATCTTGGTTTGATGTGTTACTAGGTTTTATGTATCTAAAACAGTAGGTTGGGGTCGATATTAAAAGTTCATCTTAAAAAGTATGTTTTAGTATGTTTTAGAAAAATGCAGGTGTTCTGTTGTGTTTGTTTTCGCTTTCTTGTGGTTCAAAATGTGACCTTTGCGGCATTATTTTGTTGTTTAATCAGATATGTGGCGCTTGATTATTGAAAGTAAGAACAATGATATCAAGACACAGCAATAGGTGACCTCTCGATGATATTTGTTTAAAATGAGCAACAATCTTTTGTGAATTAATGACACTCAGGTCGTTACTGAGTGGCTTTTATTTGTCTGAAATGCGTGGCATGAAGACATGAGGAAGTTGAAATGGATAAAGTACCAATGACAGTTCGTGGCGAAAAGAAGCTGCGTGAAGAACTGGATGTGTTAATGAAGCGTCGCCCTATTATTTCGCAAGCGATTGGTGAAGCGCGTGAGCTGGGTGATCTAAAAGAAAATGCGGAATATCACGCAGCACGTGAAGAGCAGGGTATCTGTGAAGCGCAAATCCGTGATATCGAGTATAAGCTGTCTGTTGCACAGGTTATTGATGTCACTAAGATGACAAATACAGGCAAAGTGATTTTCGGTACAACAGTACACCTTATCGATGTAGAAACTGACGACGAAGTGACTTACCAAATCGTGGGTGATGACGAAGCCGATATTAAAGCGGGTCGTATCTCAGTGAACTCACCAATTGCGCGTGGTTTGATTGGTAAAGAAGAAGGCGATGAAGTGGTTATTTCTACGCCGGGTGGTCAAAAAGAATTTGAAATCGAAAAAGTTGAGTACATTTAATCACCAACATTGAAATGGCGCGTGCTATTAATGTGTTAGAGAATGTAACTTTTTCGTTTTGTTGTAAAAACAAAAAAGGCCGCATCGGCGGCCTTTTTTATTTGCGTGGAAGCTCGATTTTGCGCGCTTCGCTTTGGCGGTAAAGAACAAGAGTTTTACCAATTACTTGAACTTTTTCAGCTTTAGTTTCACGAACAATTGCATCTACGATCAATACTTTAGTTTCACGATCTTCAGTTGCAACCTTCACTTTAATTAATTCGTGATGGTCAAGCGCAAGCTCGATCTCTGCCAGTACGGCTTCTGTTAAGCCGTTTGCACCCATAAGTACAACTGGTTTTAGGTTGTGAGCAAGGCCTTTTAGGAACTGCTTTTGTTTGGTGCTTAGATTCATGACGACTCTATTTTTTATTACTAGGGTTGAAAACGAGGTATTCTAACGCCATCTAGTCGAGAAGACTAATTTGTTTAGTATGCATCGTGGTTAAATCGCAATGTATACTTAATAAGTACCCAAACTCGTTAGGTAAATCATGAGTAGAAAAAAATAACCTGATAGCTCCAGACGTTGGCTGAAAGAGCATTTTGATGGTAGAGATGCTCAAGAAGTACAAAAGAAAGGCTATCGCTCCCGTGTAACCTTCAAAATAGAAATATTCAAAACAAAGATAAACTGCTGAGACAGACAAGGCATGATAGTTGTCGAACTTAGCGCAGAACTAGGTGGTTGGTCACAGTATGCAGCTGAAATTGTTGGCGGTAGTGAGTAAGTGATTGCTTGGATACCTTGCCAATGAATTCAATGCCTGATGTGAGCTTCTTATCTAGGTGTTTTCGCGAAGAATCGGTACTTAATGCACTGTTAGAACTTATTCAACCTGATATGGTTGATGGAGTGATGTCTGATATGGCACTCAACATGAGTGGCAACTTAGCATTCGATCAGCCTAGAGCTATGTATCTTGTTGAGCTAGCATTAGATATGTGTCGACAGATACTTGCGCCGAATGACAGTTTGCGGTAAAAGTTTTCCAAGGTGAAGGCTTGGACCAATATTTAGCTGAAGTTCGTAGCATGTTCAAAGCGGTCAAAATTCGGAAACCTGACTCATCGCGAGATCGCTCGCATGAAGTCTACATAGTAGCTACAGGTTACAAACTGTAGTAGTCTACATTCATCTATTAGTTATCGCGAGGTTAACACCTTGAGTGACATGGCAAAAAACTTGATCTTGTGGCTAGTTATCGCAGTTGTACTGATGTCTGTTTTTCAGAGCTTCGGTCCAGGGGATAATGCAGGCCGTCAAGTCGACTATACAACCTTTGTCCGTGAAATCGGTCAGGATCAGATTAGGGAAGTGCGATTCAATGATCGTGAAATCACTGTTTTCAAACGTGATAACACCCGATACCTAACGTACCTGCCTGTTTATCAAGATCAGAAGCTGTTAGACGACCTTATTAACGCAAATGTAAAAGTAATGGGTACACCACCTGAAGAGCCAAGCCTACTGGCTTCAATCTTCATCTCATGGTTCCCTATGCTTCTACTTATTGGTGTTTGGATATTCTTTATGCGTCAGATGCAGGGCGGTGGTGGCAAAGGTGCCATGTCGTTCGGTAAATCAAAAGCACGCATGATGAGTGAAGACCAAATCAAAACCACGTTTGCTGACGTTGCAGGTTGTGACGAAGCGAAAGAAGACGTGAAAGAGTTGGTGGATTACCTACGTGATCCTAGCCGTTTCCAGAAATTGGGCGGTAAGATTCCAACGGGTGTTTTGATGGTTGGTCCTCCTGGTACAGGTAAAACGCTATTGGCGAAAGCCATCGCGGGTGAAGCGAAAGTACCTTTCTTTACTATTTCTGGTTCAGATTTTGTTGAAATGTTCGTTGGTGTGGGTGCATCCCGTGTTCGCGATATGTTTGAACAAGCGAAGAAAGCTGCACCTTGTATTATCTTCATCGATGAAATCGATGCCGTGGGTCGCCAACGTGGCGCGGGTGTAGGTGGTGGTCACGATGAACGTGAACAAACCCTAAACCAAATGCTAGTTGAGATGGATGGTTTCGAAGGTAACGAAGGTATCATCGTTATCGCTGCAACAAACCGTCCTGACGTTCTTGACCCAGCGCTACTTCGTCCTGGTCGTTTCGACCGTCAGGTTGTGGTTGGTTTACCAGACGTACGTGGTCGTGAGCAGATCCTTAAAGTTCACATGCGTAAAGTTCCGCTAGAGAATGATGTTGAGCCTGCGCTAATTGCGCGTGGTACACCTGGTTTCTCTGGTGCAGACCTAGCAAACCTTGTTAACGAAGCCGCACTATTTGCTGCGCGCGGTAACAAGCGTGTGGTGTCTATGGTTGAGTTTGAGCTGGCGAAAGACAAAATCATGATGGGCGCAGAGCGTAAATCTATGGTGATGTCTGAAGAGCAGAAAGAATCAACGGCATACCACGAAGCAGGTCACGCGATTATTGGTCGTTTAGTACCGGATCACGATCCAGTGTACAAAGTATCGATTATCCCACGTGGACGTGCGTTGGGTGTGACCATGTACTTGCCTGAGCAAGATCGTGTGAGCCACTCGCGTGAGTTCCTTGAGTCAATGCTTTCAAGCCTATACGGCGGTCGTCTTGCTGAAGAGTTGATCTACGGTGCAGATAAAGTATCAACTGGCGCTTCTAACGATATTGAACGCGCAACTGATATTGCACGCAAGATGGTTACTCAGTGGGGCTTCTCTGACAAAATGGGTCCTATTCTGTATGCAGAAGATGAAGGTGAAGTATTCCTTGGTCGTTCTGTAACGCAGACTAAGCATATGTCAGATGATACTGCGCGTGCTATCGACAGCGAAGTTCGTGCTGTCATTGACCGTAACTACGAGCGCGCTCGTGAAATTCTATCGCAAAATATGGATATCATGCATGCAATGAAAGATGCGTTGATGAAGTATGAGACGATTGATGCGGGCCAAATTGATGACTTGATGGATCGTAAAGCCGTTATCCGAGCACCTAAGGGCTGGGGTGATACTGACGATACATTAAAAGCATCAGATGACGCACCAAAAGCGGAAGCACAGCCAGAAGCAACAACTGATGACAACACATCAGACGTTGCGGATGAGCCTGCACATAAAACGAATGAAGATGATAAACCTCAAGCATAACGCTGAGTGTTGATCCTAAAAACCCCGACTTGTTCGGGGTTTTTGTTTATCTGGATACCGACTTTCCAGCTTGGTAGAAATGGAAGATAGCCGATGATTTTGACAAATAAAGATAAAACACTCGATTTATCTTATTCCCACGCAATGGGGATTTTAAACGTAACACCAGATTCCTTTTCAGACGGTGGTCGCTTCAATCAATTTGATAACGCGTTGCGCCATGTTGAGCGCATGCTTGCTGCTGGTGTCAGCATTATTGATATTGGTGGCGAATCAACGCGCCCCGGTGCAGCAGATGTGTCTCTGGCGGAAGAGCTAGATCGAGTTATTCCCGTTATAGAAGCCATTCATCAACGTTTCGATTGCTGGGTTTCAATCGACACCAGTAAAGCGCAAGTGATGACAGCAGCCGTTAATGCTGGGGCTGATTTAATTAATGATGTGCGTGCATTGCAAGAACCTGGTGCACTAGCAGCTGCAGCAGCAGCAAATGTGCCTGTTTGCTTAATGCATATGCAGGGGCAACCACGTACAATGCAGCATCAACCAAGCTATGAAAACTTGCTAACGGATGTTAGTCGTTTTTTAGCTGAGCGTATTCAGGCATGTGAACAGGCTGGTATTGCGAAAGAACAGCTGTTGCTTGACCCAGGGTATGGTTTTGGTAAAACAATTGAGCATAATTATCAATTGCTTGCCCATTTAGAACAATTTCACCAATTTGGTTTACCTTTGCTGGTTGGCATGTCGCGTAAATCGATGGTTTTTAAATTATTAGATAAAAAACCTGCAGAATGCGTTGCTGGTAGCTTAGCGTGTGCCGCTATTGCCGCAATGAAAGGTGCACAAATCATTCGAGTACACGATGTTGAAGAAACGGTTGATGTACTTAAAGTGTGCCAAATGACAAAAATGCAGATGAATCAAAGCTAGGAGCGAAAAAATGGCTGAACGTAAGTATTTTGGTACCGATGGAATTCGAGGCCTTGTAGGCGAAGGCGCAATCACACCAGAGTTTGTATTAAAGCTTGGTTGGGCGGCTGGTCGTGTATTGTCTCAGCAAGGTACTAAAAAGGTACTTATTGGTAAAGATACGCGTATTTCTGGCTACATGCTTGAATCTGCACTTGAAGCGGGCTTAGCTGCGGCTGGCTTGCAAGCGGCATTTACAGGTCCGATGCCAACACCAGCTGTTGCATACCTAACCCGTACATTCCGTGCAGAAGCGGGTATTGTGATCTCTGCATCGCATAACCCTTACTATGATAACGGTATCAAGTTCTTTTCAGCGCAGGGCACAAAACTGCCAGATGAAATCGAATTGGCCATTGAAGCGGAATTAGATAAGCCATTAACGTGTGTTGAGTCAGCACAATTAGGTAAAGCGTACCGTATTAACGATGCTGCGGGGCGTTACATCGAATTCTGTAAAGGGACTTTCCCAACTAAGTATGACCTGTCTAACTACAAAATCGTCGTAGACTGCGCACACGGTGCGACTTATCACATTGCCCCTGCTGTCTTTAAAGAATTAGGCGCAGAAGTGATCACCTTAGGTTGTGAACCTAACGGTACTAACATTAACCACGAAGTTGGTGCGACAGACATCCGCGCGCTACAAGCTAAAGTGCTAGAAGAAAAAGCGGACTTTGGTATTGCCCTTGATGGTGATGGTGACCGTGTAATCATGGTTGACGAAGAAGGTAATAAAGTCGATGGCGACCAAATTGCTTATATTATTGCCCGTGATGCGCTACGCCGTGGCGAACTAAAAGGCGGTGTGGTTGGTACGCTAATGACTAACCTTGGTATGGAAGTCGCGCTTAAAAACCTTGGTATTCCTTTTGTTCGCGCCAATGTGGGTGACCGCTATGTGATGGAAGAGTTGAAAAAGCATGATTGGTTGATCGGTGCTGAAAACTCAGGCCATGTTATCTTGCTTGATAAAGTGACTACGGGTGACGGCATTGTGGCGGGCCTTCAAGTAATGGCATCTATCGTGGGTAGTAAAATGACGCTTAAAGAGCTGTCTGATGGCATGACGATGTTCCCACAAGTGCTAGAGAATGTACGCTTCAAAGGTGAATCTAACCCACTGGAATCTGACGCTGTTATTGCTGCAACCAAAGCGGTGGAAGCTAAACTGGGTGAAGCTGGTCGCGTTTTATTGCGTAAATCAGGTACAGAGCCTTTAATTCGCGTAATGGTTGAAGGTGAAAATGCTGAATTAGTGCAAGCTTCTGCATTAGAAATTGCTCGCGCTGTAGAAGAAAACTGTTAACGGTTAACAAGTTAACGGCTGGTGTTTCTGTAAACAGGGTAATAGTTTGCAGAAACACCCAATGAAGTATTATGCTTTAAATCTTGATTTTGCTTATTTGTTGTCCAAGTAATACTTAATCATGGAAAATCCGCATTTTTTACTTGTCAGTCTTGGCTGCATTCGCTAGTATCTTCTCCGCTCCCTGATGTGGGAGAGCGCTGGCACTGCTTTAGCAAAGCTGGCACATCCAAATGGAAACATAGGTGGAACCCATGTACGAAATTCTACTTGTGATTTATCTGTTGGCTGCGCTTGGTGTTATTGGCCTAGTTTTGGTTCAACAAGGTAAAGGCGCAGATATGGGAGCCTCATTCGGGGCTGGTGCTTCAGGAACTTTGTTCGGCGCTGGCGGCTCTGGAAACTTTTTAACTCGAATGACAGCAGTTTGTGCAACGATCTTTTTCGTTATTAGCCTTGTACTGGGTAACCTAAGCGCAAAACAGCATGCAGAAACAAGTGGTTGGGAAAACCTAAGCGCTCCTGCAACTGAACAAGCTGTTGAAAAAACTGAGAATGCACCTGTAAACAGCGATATTCCTCAGTAATTAAAGATTTAGCCGAGATGGTGAAATTGGTAGACACGCTAGCATGAGGTGCTAGTGCCGCAAGGTGTAGGGGTTCAAGTCCCCTTCTCGGCACCATTATTCTGGTTACTTGAAATAGTAACGTCTGACGCGTATAATCGCCCTCAGATTCGGACGCGGGATGGAGCAGCTTGGTAGCTCGTCGGGCTCATAACCCGAAGGTCGTTGGTTCAAATCCAGCTCCCGCAACCACTTTTCCGAAAATCAACTATTCTTACGAAAGGTTGTTTTTCTATCACAGTACTGCTGTGATATCAGGGTCCAGTAATAAAAAACCCCGTATTCGGGGTTTTTTATTATCTGAAACATGACCATTCAGGTATTTACTGGGCTTTATGCCCTTTTTTTGTTTCCGGGGGGTTGTTTTGACAGCTTTAGAGATGCAATTAACCGAATTGCTTGAAGCACCAGTTGTTGCTTTGGGCTATGAGCTTGTTGGCTTGGAGTTTATTCGAGCTGGTGAGCATTCTACATTACGTGTTTTCATTGATCATGAAAACGGCATATTTGTAGAGGACTGTGCGGAAGTTAGCCGTCAGATCAGCGCAGTAATGGATGTAGAAGATCCTATTACTGTCGCTTACAACTTAGAAGTGTCTTCCCCTGGGATGGAAAGGCCGCTTTTTAAAGTTGCACATTACCAACAATTTATTGGCCACGAGGTCAGCCTGGTATTGAAGATGGCGATGGGTAACCGTCGCAAGTGGAAAGGTGACATCATTTCTGTTGAAGGTGAATTAGTCACTCTTAAAGTAGATGGCAATGATGAAACGTTTGCACTAAGCAATATTTCCAAGGCCAACCTGGTTCCAAAATTCTAACCGCTAAATTGGGGCATTAGAAATGAACAAAGAAATCTTGGCTGTCGTAGAAGCGGTATCCAACGAAAAAGCTGTTCCTCGTGAGCGTATCTTTGAAGCGCTTGAAATCGCATTGGCGACAGCAACAAAGAAAAAACATGAAGCTGAAATTGAAGTTCGTGTAGAAATCGACCGTAAAACAGGCGAATTCGAAACGTTCCGTCGCTGGAAAGCTGTAGAAGAAGTGACTCAGCCTACGCTAGAGATCACTTTAGAAGCTGCGCAATTCGATGATGAAACTATCGAATTAGACGGTTACGTGGAAGATCAAATTGAATCTGTAACGTTTGACCGTATTACGACCCAAACGGCGAAGCAAGTTATCGTACAAAAAGTACGTGAAGCTGAGCGCGCACAAATCGTTGAGCAATTCGTAGATAACGAAGGCGAACTGATTACTGGTGTTGTTAAGAAAGTTAACCGTGACGCAGTGATCGTTGACCTTGGTAACAATGCAGAAGCTGTTATCCAACGTGAAGACCAACTTCCACGTGAAAACTTCCGCTCTGGTGACCGTGTGCGTGCGCTACTGTACGCAGTACGTCCTGAAGCACGCGGTTTCCAACTGTTCATGACACGCTCTAAGCCAGAGATGCTGTCTGAACTGTTCCGTATTGAAGTACCAGAAATCGCAGAAGAAGTGATTGAGCTAATGGGCGCAGCACGCGATCCTGGTTCTCGTGCAAAAATCGCTGTTAAAACTAACGACAAGCGTATTGACCCAGTGGGTGCGTGTGTTGGTATGCGTGGCGCACGTGTTCAAGCGGTTTCTAGTGAACTTGCTGGTGAGCGTATCGATATCGTTCTGTGGGATGAAAACCCTGCTCAATACGTGATCAATGCGATGGCACCTGCGGAAGTTAGCTCTATCATCGTTGATGAAGATAACCATACAATGGACATTGCGGTTGAGCAGGATAACCTAGCTCAAGCGATCGGTCGTAGCGGTCAAAACGTACGTCTAGCATCTCAACTAACTGGTTGGGAACTAAACGTGATGACTGTTGCTGATCTACAGAAGAAACACCAAGAAGAAGCACAAGAGTCAATTGACGCTTTCACTAAGCACCTTGATATCGACGCTGACTTTGCAACCGTTCTTGTAGAAGAAGGTTTCACCACACTAGAAGAAATTGCTTACGTACCAGTAAGCGAGCTACTAGAGGTTGATGGCCTAGACGAAGAAACAGTTGAAGTTCTACGTGGTCGTGCGAAAGAAGCACTTACAACACTTGCTCTTGCACAAGAAGAGTCTTTAGATGGTGTAGAACCAGCAGAAGACCTTTTAGGCCTTGAAAGCCTTGAACGTGAAATGGCATTCAAGTTAGCGGCTAAAGGTGTAATTACACTGGAAGACCTAGCTGACCAAGGTACAGACGATTTGCTTGATATCGAAGGTCTGGACGAAGTTAAAGCGGGTGAGCTAATTATGGCTGCTCGTAATATCTGTTGGTTCAGCGACGAAGTTTAAAACTTACTAGCAAGGGAGGCGCAACATGTCAGAGGTTACAGTTAAAGCATTAGCCGATGAGATTGGTACATCAATCGATCGACTGCTTCAACAGTTTGCCGACGCTGGTATCAGCAAGAAAGCTGAAGATAGTGTTAATCAAAATGAAAAACAGGATCTACTTTCGCACCTTAAAAAGGAACACGGCGGAAGTGGTGACGATGCCGCTCCAAATCGCTTAACTTTGCAACGCAAGACTCGTAGCACACTCAGTGTGTCTGGTACGGGTGGTAAGAACAAAAATGTTCAGGTTGAGGTACGTAAAAAACGCACCTTTGTAAAACGTTCTGCTCTTGAAGAAGAGCAGCGTGCCGCTGAAGATGCTGCTAACCGCGAAGCGGAAGAAGCAGCGAAGCGACAGGCTGAAGAACAAGCCCAACGCCAAGCAGAAGAGCAAGCAAAACGTGACGCTGAAGAAAAAGCGAAGCGTGATGCTGAAGAGAAGCGTTTAGCTGAAGAAAAGGCAAAGCGTGAGGCAGAAGAAGAGGCAGCACAAGAGACCAAGGGTAAGGTCGAAAGTGATGCCGAGGTTAAGCGTAAGGCTGAAGAGAAAGCTAAACGCGCCGCCGCTGATGAACAGGCTAAGAAAGAAGCTGAGTCGCTACAACGTCGCCGGGAAGAGGAAGCCAAGCGTAAAGCCGAAGAAGATAGTCAGCGTCAGCTAGAAGAGGCACGCAAGATGGCAGAACAAAACGAAAAAAACTGGTCAAAACCTGATCAGGCAACAGCAAATATGGAAAAAACAGATTACCACGTAACGACGTCTACTCACGCTCGTGCTGCGGAAGATGAAGCAGACCGTAAAGAAGAAGGCGGTCGTCGTAAGAAGAAGAAGCCAGCAGCTAAAGCTGATGACCGTAATAAAGGTCGCGGTGGTCGTAACCAACGCGGTGGTCGTGGCGGTCGTGGTAAACCACAAGTTAATGCACCAACGTCAATGCAACAAGGCTTCGATAAGTCTGCAACTGTAGCAAAATCTGACGTTGTTGTTGGTGAGACGATTGTTGTATCTGAACTGGCAAGTAAAATGTCAGTAAAAGCGACTGAAATCATCAAAGTAATGATGAAGATGGGCGCAATGGTAACAATCAACCAAGTTATCGACCAAGAAACTGCACAGCTTGTTGCAGAAGAAATGGGTCACAAGGTTATTCTTCGTAAAGAGAATGAGCTTGAAGAATCACTAATGTCTGATCGTGAAGAGACGGCAGAAGCTGTTTCTCGTGCTCCAGTTGTTACTATCATGGGTCACGTTGACCACGGTAAAACATCAACACTGGATTACATTCGTAAAGCGCACGTTGCCTCTGGCGAAGCGGGCGGTATTACACAGCACATCGGTGCATACCACGTAGAAACTGAAAACGGTATGATCACTTTCCTTGATACTCCTGGACACGCAGCGTTTACTGCAATGCGTGCTCGTGGTGCTCAAGCGACAGATATCGTTGTTCTAGTTGTTGCAGCGGATGATGGCGTAATGCCACAAACAATCGAAGCTATCCAGCACGCTAAAGCGGCAGGTGTACCTCTGATTGTTGCTGTGAACAAGATCGATAAAGAAGATGCTAACCCAGATAACGTGAAGAACGAACTGGCACAGTACGATGTTATCCCTGAAGAGTGGGGTGGTGAGAACATGTTTGTTCACATCTCTGCGAAACAAGGTACTAACATTGATGGTCTTCTAGAAGCTATCCTACTGCAATCTGAAGTTCTTGAACTGAAAGCGGTTGAAGAAGGCATGGCAAGCGGTGTTGTTGTTGAATCACGTCTAGATAAAGGCCGTGGTCCAGTTGCAACTATCCTTGTTCAATCTGGTACGCTACGTAAGGGCGACATCGTTCTTTGTGGTCTAGAGCATGGCCGTGTTCGTGCAATGCGTGATGAACTAGGTAAAGATATCGAATCTGCGGGTCCTTCTATCCCAGTTGAGATCCTAGGTCTTTCAGGTGTTCCTGCATCGGGTGATGAAGCGACTGTTGTACGTGATGAGCGTAAAG
The DNA here is from genome assembly GCF_024346715.1 of Photobacterium swingsii. Lineage (NCBI taxonomy): Bacteria > Pseudomonadati > Pseudomonadota > Gammaproteobacteria > Vibrionales > Vibrionaceae > Photobacterium > Photobacterium swingsii. The sequence goes on along the minus strand of NZ_AP024852.1, from coordinate 3,103,749 downwards.
CACGTGAAGTTGCACTTTACCGTCAAGGTAAATTCCGTGATGTTAAACTAGCACGTCAACAAAAAGCGAAACTAGAGAACATGTTCTCTAACATGACTGCTGGTGATGTTGCTGAACTGAACGTAGTACTGAAAGCTGACGTACAAGGTTCTATCGAAGCAATCGCTGATTCACTACTGAAACTGTCTACTGACGAAGTTAAAGTGAACGTTGTTGGTTCTGGTGTTGGTGGTATCACAGAAACTGATGCAGTACTTGCAGCAGCATCTAACGCTATCATCCTTGGTTTCAACGTACGTGCTGATGTTCCTGCGCGTCGTATGATCGAGAATGAAAACCTAGACCTACGTTACTACTCAATCATTTACCAATTGATTGACGAAGTTAAAGCAGCAATGGGCGGCATGCTGGCTCCTGAATTCAAACAGGAAATCATCGGTCTTGCTGAAGTACGTGATGTATTTAAGTCACCTAAGATCGGCGCAATCGCTGGTTCTATGGTTACTGAAGGTATCATCAAGCGTAATAACCCTATCCGCGTTCTACGTGATAACGTTGTTATCTACGAAGGTGAGCTAGAATCACTTCGTCGTTTCAAAGATGACGTTAACGAAGTTAAGAACGGCTACGAATGTGGTATCGGCGTTAAGAACTACAATGATGTTCGCGTTGGTGACCAAATCGAAGTATTCGAGATTGTTGAAATTCAACGTACACTTGACTAATTGTCAGGTTGTTGATTTTTAAAAATATTCCAATGGGGAGCTTCGGCTCCCCATTCTTTCAACAGAGCATTCTTCGCAAAAAAGAGTCCTCTTTTAACGAGAGATAGCAAATATGGCAAAAGAATTCAGCCGTACCCAGCGTGTAGCGCAGCAGCTACAAAAAGAGCTGGCGGTTATCCTACAGCGTGAACTAAAAGATCCACGCATTGGTATGACAACCATTTCAAGTGTCGATGTGTCACGCGATATGGGTTACGCAAAGATTTATGTAACTTTTCTGACGATTGGTGAACAAACACCAGAAGGCAGCCTTGAAGTTCTACGTGAAATGGCACCATACATTCGTTCACTACTTGGTAAGCAAATCCGTCTACGTGTAACGCCAGAATTGACGTTTATCTATGACCAGTCGCTAACTGAAGGTATGCGCATTTCTAACCTAGTATCGCAAGCGGTACGAGATGATGAAGAACGTCACGTAGACGACGAAAACAGCGCAGAAAAGGGCGAGGAATAATCTATGGCACGTCGTCGTAAAGGTCGTCCTATTGATGGAGTTATTTTACTCGACAAGCCAACGGGTATTTCTTCCAATGACACGCTACAAAAAGTAAAACGTATCTTCTTCGCGCAAAAGGCGGGTCACACAGGTGCGCTTGATCCTCTAGCAACAGGCATGCTGCCAATCTGCTTTGGTGAGGCGACCAAGTTCTCGCAATTCTTACTTGATTCAGACAAGCGCTATCGCGTGATTGCTAAATTAGGTGAGCGCACTGATACCTCAGACTCTGATGGTGAAGTGGTACAAACGCGTGAAGTGAAAGTGGATCGTGGCCAGCTTGAACGCTGTATTGCTAAGTTCCGCGGTACAACTGATCAAATTCCATCTATGTACTCAGCATTGAAATACCAAGGCCGTAAACTTTACGAGTATGCGCGTGAAGGTATTGAAGTGCCGCGTGAGTCACGCAAAATCACTGTGTATTCGGTGGATTTGCTGCGCTTTAGCGATAATGAAGTTGAGATGGAATTACACGTCTCAAAAGGTACCTACATCCGTACGATTGTGGATGACCTTGGAGAGATGCTGGGTTGTGGTGCCCACGTAACTTACCTTCGCCGTACTGGTGTTGCTAAGTATCCGATGGAGCGCATCGTGACGCTTGAGCAACTGCAAGCCTTGCTTGATCAGGCAAAAGAGCAAGATATCTCACCGGGTGATTTACTTGATCCTTTGTTGTTGCCAACGGATACCGCAGTACAAGATTTACCGGAAGTGAATATAACCCCAGCGTTGGCGGTTTATATTCTGAATGGTAACCCAGTCCAAGCAGGTACAGTGCCAGCTGAAGGTACGATTGTTCGTATTACTGTCGGTGAAGCACGTGAATTCGTTGGTGTCGGTGTCATCGATGCTGATGGCATGCTAGCACCAAAGCGTGTTATGGCGAATCAGCAGGCAGAATAAGGCCCGTTGTTACCCCTAAAGATAGATAAAAGAGCGATTACTTAGGTAGTCGCTCTTTTTGCTTGTAGTCGGTAAAGCTGCCACGTATAATCCGCGGCTTGGGTGCGGCTGAATCAGAGATTGGCTGCACAAATTTTAAATTTAATGTATTAGGATAAAGTTATGTCTCTGAATGCAGAAACTAAAGCAGCAATCGTTGCTGAATACGCACAATGTGAAAACGACACTGGTTCTCCAGAGGTTCAAGTTGCTCTTCTAACAGCGCAAATCAACCACCTGCAAGGCCACTTTGCTGATCACAAACACGATCACCACAGCCGTCGCGGTCTACTACGTATGGTTTCTCGTCGTCGTAAACTTCTAGATTACCTAAAAGGTAAAAACCTAGATCGTTACCAAGACCTAATCAAGCGTCTAGGCCTACGTCGCTAAGATTGCTTATCAGAAAGGAGCCTATTGGCTCCTTTCTTTTTATGTTTCTTTGTTTATCACTTCCTCAATTGCAACGAAAGTGCTGACTTGTTGTCTTACATTTGGTTCTTTCTTAGTGTGTTTAAGTGACACGGCATAAGAAACTCATATTCCTAACTTTACAGTAATAACGCGGTCGTTTTCGTCGACCATTAGGTCGCGGCTAATAACAGCTCTTTTCGGTGCACAAAAGCAAAACGTTGTGTAGCAAGGTTAAAGAGAACTGTCATTAGTCGCGATACGTGAAATTATCGTAAAGTGGGTTTCATCACATGACGCTTTTATTTATGTCGGATATACTTACCGACGAAAATAGAAAGCGGAATAAATTAAGGAAATTCACGTGAATCCTATCGTAAAGACTTTCCAGTACGGTAACCACACGGTTACTATCGAAACTGGTGTAATTGCACGTCAAGCTACTGCTGCTGTAATGGTTAGCATGGATGATACTTCTGTATTCGTATCTGTTGTTGGTAAGAAAACAGCGGTTGAAGGTCAAGACTTCTTCCCACTAACTGTTAACTACCAAGAGCGTACTTACGCTGCAGGTAAAATCCCTGGTGGTTTCTTCAAGCGTGAAGGCCGTCCATCAGAAGGCGAAACACTAACTGCACGTCTGATTGACCGTCCAATTCGTCCGCTATTCCCAGATGATTTCAAAAACGAAGTACAAGTAATTGCTACTGTTGTTTCTATCAATCCAGACGTTAACCCAGATATCGTGACTATGATCGGTACTTCTGCGGCACTAGCTATCTCTGGTATTCCGTTCAACGGTCCTATCGGTGCGGCACGTGTTGGTTACATCAACGACCAATTCGTACTAAACCCAAGCAATACAGAACTAGAAGAAAGCCGTCTAGACCTAGTTGTTGCTGGTACTGAAGGCGCTGTATTGATGGTTGAGTCAGAAGCTGACCGTCTATCAGAAGAACAAATGCTACAAGCTGTTGTATTTGGTCACGACCAACAACAAACAGTTATCAATGCGATTAAAGAATTCGCAGCAGAAGTTGCTACTCCAGCATGGGACTGGACAGCACCAGCAGTAAACACTGAGCTTAAAGCTCTTGTTGCTGATAAAGCTGAAGCACGTCTAGCAACTGCTTACCAAATCACAGAGAAGATGGCGCGTTACGAGCAAGTTGGCGCAATCAAATCTGACGTAGTTGAAGAGCTACTAGCAGAAAACGAAGCGCTTGATGAGCGTGAAATCCGCGACATGCTTGGTTCTCTAGAGAAGAACGTTGTACGTAGCCGCATCATCGCGGGTAACCCACGTATTGATGGTCGTGAAAAAGACATGGTTCGTGCGCTAGACGTACGCACTGGTGTACTGCCACGTACTCACGGTTCTTCACTATTTACACGTGGTGAAACTCAGGCGCTTGTTACTGCAACGCTTGGTACACAACGTGATGCTCAAATCATCGATAGCCTAATGGGTGAGAAGAAAGATCACTTCCTTCTACACTACAACTTCCCTCCATACTGTGTAGGTGAAACTGGCTTTGTTGGTTCGCCTAAGCGTCGTGAAATTGGTCACGGTAAACTGGCTAAGCGTGGTATCGCTGCAGTAATGCCTTCTGTTGAAGAATTCCCATACACAGTACGTGTAGTATCGGAAATCACTGAATCTAATGGTTCATCTTCAATGGCTTCTGTATGTGGTACATCTCTAGCACTTATGGATGCTGGTGTGCCAATCAAAGCATCTGTTGCGGGTATCGCAATGGGTCTTGTGAAAGAAGGCGACGATTTCGTTGTTCTTTCTGACATTCTTGGCGATGAAGATCACCTTGGTGACATGGACTTTAAAGTAGCAGGTACTGACGACGGTATCACTGCACTTCAAATGGACATCAAGATCGAAGGTATCACCAAAGAGATCATGCAAATTGCGCTTAACCAAGCTAAAGGTGCACGTAAGCACATCCTTAGCGTAATGGATGAAGCAATTGGTACTCACCGCGATGATATCTCTGAGTTTGCTCCACGCATTCACACAATGAAGATCAACTCAGACAAGATCAAAGACGTTATCGGTAAAGGTGGTGCAGTTATTCGTGCACTAACTGAAGAAACTGGTACTACGATTGAGATCGAAGACGACGGCACAATCAAGATTGCTGCAACTGAAGGTACAGCTGCGAAAGAAGCGATTCGTCGCATCGAAGAAATCACAGCAGACGTTGAAGTTGGTCGCATCTACACTGGTAAAGTAATGCGTATCGTAGATTTCGGTGCATTCGTATCAGTAATTGGCGCGAAAGAAGGTCTAGTACACATTTCTCAAATCGCTCAAGAGCGTGTAGAGAAAGTGACTGATCACCTTGAAATGGGTCAAGAAGTTCAAGTTAAAGTGCTTGAAATCGACCGTCAAGGCCGTATCCGTCTAAGCATGAAAGAAGCAGTAGAAGCACCAGCGGCTCCTGCACAAGACGAACAGCCACAAGGCTAAGTCTTAATCATGTGATAAAAAGGGGCTAATTAGCCCCTTTTTTGTTGCGTGTCATTTATGACATTTTGATTGGGTCGTACTGACTCAAATCCGTATTATACTTGGTTGACTGGCTTATCTTGGCGTTATCTCTGTCGTGAAAAGCGCATTTAGGCTATTGTATTAACGGTCAACTTAACTAAGATCAGCTGCTTAGCTAATGTAGATTATGAATACGTGGTTGTTATAGCAACCACAACGACTGCCGAGACGCCCCTTATTTCAGGTTATTGTTTCCAGGCGATTGTATTCAGTCACCTCATCTATCTCAGGGAGAATGGTATTGATTGCTAACAGGTTAAAGCTAGCATGTCTTGCAGCCGTAATGATGCTAACGGGTTGTGCTACATCGACTAAAACGATGTGGACACATCCCCCGATGGCTATTCCCTTGCAGCCGACAATTCAACAGCAAATTCAACTCGCGCGCATTGATCAACTTATGAAGCGTGATGACTTAGATAACGACACGCTGGCGCAGATGTTTTACGAGCGCGGCTTACTGAACGACAGTTTGGGCTTGCGTGATCTTGCGCGCTTAGACTTTAATCAGTCATTGTCGATGCGTCCGAATCAGCCCGATGTGTTTAACATCTTAGGGGTTTACTTCACCCAAGGTGCGCATTTTGATGCGGCCTATGAAGCCTTTGATTCAACCTTAGAACTGAACTTCCAACACCCGTTTGCCCAGCGAAACCGTGGTATTGCCCTCTATTATGGTGGTCGTTTAGATCTCGCACATGAAGATTTGATTGTGCATTATCAGCAAAATGTTAACGATCCTTATCGTGTTATTTGGCTGTACTTGGTTGATGTAGAACGTACGCCAGAACAAGCGCTAGATAAGCTAAGGTTGCGTTACGATGCCAGTGATAAGCAAGACTGGGGCTGGTTAATCGTACGTATGTATTTAGGGGATATCAGTGAAAGTGATTACCTTAAAGAGATTGCGAGTGGCAGTGAAAGTAATGATCAACTGGCAGAACGTTTAACCGAAGGGTACTTTTACCTCGCTAAACGCTACCAGCACGAAGAAAATTATTCAGCGGCACTGATGCTGTACAAGCTAACCTTAGCAGGTAACGTCTACGAGTTTGTTGAGCATCGCTTTGCGTTATTAGAAACAGGCCGAGTGTTGTCGCAATATCAAGCGCAGCAACAAGCAGCCCTCCAGGCACAAACGAATAAATAAACACAGTGATCTCATCGATCAAAAAAAGCCGCGAATTTTAAGTTCGCGGCTTTTTCATGCGTGGTATCTCATACCAATCTAACTAAGTAACTGATCGTTCTTGCTGGTTAAAATCAATGATAACTGCGTTATAGATTTTGTAGATAGAGCAACTAGCTATCTGCAATCTACGCCTTGTTTTCAGTGCTTTTTCCTGCGCAATCACCTGAACATTTACTTACCCAGATTGGTATCACTCCGTCACCAATTAGGAGGTGAGAGTAATATCGAAATTAACTTTCGATATTTAACCCCGCAACATTGTGCCAGTAGCCATTACAGTGGTGGCCATCTTTGAGTGGATGGCGTGTTTGTCCTTGCTCGTTGTGCTTGAAATCAGCCACTAAATCTAATGTCTCCACGCCCAATGGACTCAAGCGGATGACATCAACAATTTCGTGCATGGTTTTCAAATCGTTGATCAGGTTGTAACAGTAGCCAGATTGGGTCTGGATGCCGTTCAGGTTAAACACGCTTTGACCTTCTTGGCTATGCACTTGAATACCCGTTGGGTACTTGATGCAGCAGGTCTCACAATCATCTTTGGCTTTGTCTTCAGCGCGAGCGGTAAAGCAGCGAGCGGAATACGCCAGTGGGAGATAGCCATAGCTGAACACTTCGGTTTCAAACTTGCCACGAATGCCCAGCTTCTCACAATCAACTAATACATTCTGTAGCCATTCACGTGATAGTTCGACGGGCATACACCAACGTACCATGCCCTGCTTCAAGAACAGGTTCAGTGTTTGGGCGTTGTAGCAGTTCACAGCCGCACCGACGACAAACGGTACTTTGCTTTGATGCGCTAATTGGATCGCCGATACATCATTGGCTTCAATGATGAAGTCGCCATTATCAACATACTTTTTCATGATGTTGACTTCGCTAGGCGCTTCTAGCAATGCCATGGTGGATAGCACCACTTGTTTGCCTGAATCAGCTAAATCTTTAGCGATGTCAAACCAATGGGCAGGTTTCATCTCACGGCGTTTCGAGCACACGCTTTCGCCAAGATAAATGATATCGCTATCTGATTGCTTTGCTTGTTGATAAAACGCTTCAACGTCGGTTTTAGGCCAAAAATAAAGTAGTGGGCCAAGAGAGTATTTCATTCGTTGGCTCCTTTATTGCCATTTACGGTGGTAAGCACCAAGTGTGGTTTGTTTACCTTCAGAAACGTTACCTAAGCAGGTATTCCAAGCAGGCTCAACACTGTAGCCTTCTGGGTTAGCTTTATAGCGATCAATCGCCGCGCGCCAAGTACGGGTCACCTGTTCAACGTAAGCTGGGCTACGTTGACGGCCTTCGATTTTCACCGAGGCAATATTGGCTTTAAATAGCTCTGGTAAAATCTCTAGCGTATTTAAGCTGGTTGGCTCTTCGAGTGCATGGTAACGACGGTTCTCACCACTGATATTGACATCAAAACGGCCTTTACACAGGGTAGGGTAGCCCGCGTTTTCGCCTTCAGCGTATTGATCAATCAGAATGTCGTTAAGGCGAGACTCTAGGCCTGTTGCTGTTTCTTGCCAACGTACGTATTTGGCTGGTGAACATGCGCCAACTGTGTTTGGTGACTCACCTGTCATGTATGAAGACAGGTAACAGCGACCTTCAGACATGATGCACAGGCTGCCAAAGGCAAACACTTCAAGATCCATGTCCGTATTACGGGCGAGTTGTTTCACCTGATGGATCGATAATACGCGCGGTAATACGACCCGCTTCACATTGAAGTTGTTTTTATAGAAATCAATGGCCGCGGTATTCGTCGCGGATGCTTGCACTGAAAGGTGTAATTCAAGATCTGGGTATTGGGTTGCTGCGTATTCAAGTACCGCGATATCAGCCACGATGAGTGCATCGACCCCCATAGCTGCTGCGTTATCTACCGCTTTGGTCCAACGATTAAAACCGTCTGGATGGGCAAAGGTATTAAGGGCAACATGCAGTTTCTTGTCGTGATCGCGTACGTATTCCACTGCTTTTTCTAATTTACGTCCTGTAAAATTTAAACCAGCAAAGTGGCGGGCATTTGTATCGTCTTTAAAGCCGATGTAGACCGCATCTGCGCCATTATCGATGGCGGTTTTCAAGGCCGGAAGGTTACCAGCGGGGCAAAGCAGCTCCATATTATATTTATCTACCAGTGCTTGATGAATAAAGGTATATCAAGGCATACCACAAATACCTCAAAAGTATTAATGGCTGTTACTCAATATATGTTTTCAGTTTTGATAGGAGAAATACTAGGGGGCTTAGCCTGCCTAAGTTTTGATTTCAGGCAGGTTTTTATTGATTTAGGACAATTTTTTACGCGAATATGCGTACGGATTATGCACTCTGACGGCTATTTTTCACTAAAACGGCTTCTAGCTCATGCTTTGGCTGTGGGCGGAAAAAGTGGAAACCTTGAATGGAATCGCAGTTAAGGTTCGATAGCAGTGTTGCTTGCTGGTGGGTTTCTACGCCTTCTGCGACCACACTCATATTGAGTGACTTACCTAAATTGATGATGTTTTCGATCAGGGTCACTTGCTTGGGGACGGTTTCAATGTCTTTGATAAAGGCGCGATCGACTTTTAGCTCATCGAGTGGGAAGCGGGCTAAATAAGACAGTGATGAATAACCGGTACCAAAGTCATCGATAGACAGGGCAAAGCCCAGTTTTTTAATTGCTTTGAGCATTTGAATGGCGTGCTCACCATCATTCATCATGGCGCTTTCGGTCAACTCAAACGTAATATCACTTGGGTTGATCCCTGTGCTTTTACGTAGCTTATCGATGAACAAAATCAGATTGGGATTACCAAACTGTTGGGGAGATAAGTTAATGGCAACACGGCCCTGTAAAAGTCCCTGCTTTTTCCATTCACGTACTGTCGTAAAGACTTCTCGCATTACCACGCGGCCTAGCTGTTCAATCAAGCCTGAGCGTTCTGCGACCGGAATAAATTGCGCTGGGCTGATGTAACCCTCTACTGGGTGTTTCCAGCGTACTAAGGCTTCAGCACCATCTATAGAGAAGTCTTTGGCATTGACCTTTGGCTGGTACCACACCTCTAAGCCGTTTTTTTGCAGTGCTTTTTGTAATTCGATTTCAAGCCACAAACGCATTCGCGCTTCTTTATTCATGCTTTCATCAAACTTCACTAAGCGATTACGACCACGGTTTTTGGCTTCGTACATCGCAGTATCGGCATTTTGAAGCAAAATACGGGCGTCGTTGCCGTTGCCTGGGTAGTTCACCAAGCCAATTGAGCAGGCGATGTGTTTACTAAAATGGTGCAAGTTAAACGGTTGACTCACTAGCGCGATGATTTGTTGCGACAGTAAATCACCAATTCGTTCGTGCTCTGGGTTTAATAGCAAGATGCCAAATTCATCGCCTCCTAAGTGACCAATAATGGAGTCATCTGGTAAGAGTTGCTTGAGGCGTTGAGCAATTTCTTGTAGCACCCGATCACCGATGTGGTGACCCAGCGAGTCGTTAATGTTTTTGAAGTTATCGACATCAAGGTACAGCATCACCAAGGGGATATTAGCCGTGATGTTTTGTTCGAGTTTACGAGTAAAGCCGTGACGATTGTACAGGCCCGTTAGCGCATCGGTTTGGACTAATTGATCGATTTGCCCTTGTGGTAATCGATTGTTGGTTGGCGTTCGCAACAGTACCAGCTTTGCGGGGGAGCCCAGCATGGTGACATCAGACAGAGATAATAAAAAAGTATTGTCTTGTGTGGCTTCAGGGCCGATATAGCAGCGACGTGATTCACTGTTTGGCTGATGGTGGAGTTGAGCGCCCAGTAGACGTTGGCTTTGGAAATCAAAAACAATGCGGCCAAGATCTTCACCGAGCAAATCTTTAGCTGAGCCAAACCCGAGCATAGTGGCAGCTCGTTGGTTCGCAGACAGCACGATATTGTTCTCTATCATGCAAATCCCATCACTGCTGCTTTCATGCAGTTGATTCAGTTGATGCTCTAACTCCTCCAATGATTTCACCAGTACTTGACGTTCCGATGTATCGGCGGAATGCAGCACGATATACGACACATTGCCTGCATCATCACGAAGTGGTGTCAGACTAAAATGCATGGATGTGTCGAGGCGGTTATCGTTGAGTACCACTTCCCCTTCGACTGATTCGCCATTAAAGGCGCGATCGTAATATGGCTGAAGGGTTTGGTAATAGGCGTGACCTAGAATGTCTTTATCGCAACAACCGATGAGATCTTCTCGTGTATAACCACTGAGTTCGCAGTAGCGATTATTCACAATCAGGTAGTTGTGCTCTTTATCGAGAACGGCAAAAAGAAACGGACTATTGTCTGTTAGCAGTGGAAACCAATAAGTAAGCTGCTCTGTTGGCATCGTTCTGACGTCACCTATTTTGTTTGATTTGGTTAGGGTCTCAAAGGGGTATGAGAATGTGAAAAATAGGGCTCATTATACCTGCCAGCCGTTATGAGCGCTAAACTTTCCCTTTGTAGACGCATTTTTTTTGACTCAAGGCATGATATTTATCAATCGCCCTGCTTACAATGATCATCAACCTTCGGGGAAGGTTAACTTTCTCCTACTCATATACATGTAAGCATAATAGGAAACACATCGGTGATTGCTCAAATTCGTAAACACATGGTTCAGCATGGCCCAGCTTTGTTACGCATTCCTGCGAAGGCTATGCCTTTTGCAGTACAACAAAAAATGATGCTAGAAGGACTGTCTCTAGTATTTAAAGAAGCATTGGACGATGGTGACTTTGAGTTTTTAGAAGATCGCTGGTTGAAAGTGGAAGTACGTGACTTAGGCTTACAGTGGTTTATCAGTTTCCAAAACGAGAAACTGGTGGTGTCTCAACATGTTGAGCAAGAAGACGTGAGCTTTAGCGGTGAATGTAATGATTTAGTGTTAATTGCTGCTCGTAAGGAAGACCCAGATACATTATTCTTCCAGCGTCGTCTTCGCATTGAAGGGGACACTGAATTAGGTTTGGAAGTGAAGAATCTGATGGATAGCATCGATCTTGACGCACTGCCAAAACCATTAACATTTTTCCTGCAGCAGTCGGCAGACTTCATCCAACAAGGAATGAAAGACGCGGCTGCTGAGCAAGAGGTAGTGAATGCTCATTAGAACCGAGGCGCCCGCTGATATTCTGCCTGTCGATCGTTTGTTGAAGAAAACGTTTGAGACAGACGCCGAAGCAAACCTTGTGATGGCGTTGCGTGAAAATGGTAATCGTACATTGTCGCTGGTGGCATGTAGCGATGAGGGGGAAGTGGTAGGCCACCTATGCTTGAGCCCTGTGACTGTTGACGGCCAAGATTGTGGCTGGCAAGGGCTTGCACCATTAACGATCTCGCCTGAGTATCAACGCCAAGGTATTGGGTTGGCGCTACTTGATGAGGCTAAAAATATTCTCGCTGAATTAGGTTACCCAGCGGTTGTGGTGCTAGGCGATCCTAGCTATTACCAGCGTGCTGGTTTTACAACGGCTGCCGATCATGGCTTAACCTGTCGTTGGGATGTGCCTGTTGAGGCATTTATGGTGATAGAGTTATTGCCAGATACGTTAGCAAATCATCAAGGTAAAGTGGAATACAGTGCGGAGTTTGCTGCGTTGTAATCACAAGCTGTATATGACATCGTATTTGACCAAACCACCTGCGGGTGGTTTTGTTTTATCATTAGCTAGAGAGCGTGAATTCACCTTGGTGGTGTTCGCCGAATTTGGTAGCATTGCCGCCCTTAATGGCAGCAGATAAGAGTAGAGTAGGCATGAAGCAACGAGATATTCAGGTGTTGCAAGAAATGGGACTGACATACTGGCAGATCCGTAAGCCAGAATGTTTTCCTGCGCTTGAAGTACCTGTTGTCAATTTACCTGATGACTGCAAGCTGCTTTTCATTACTGAAGAGACGCTTACCGATCAGGATGCATGGCTATTTGGTCGTATTTTGAAAAGTATGAAGCTCTCGCCAGAACACGCATTAATGTTGCCACCAAGTGCGTTAGAGCAGCTTGGTCAGCACCAACTGGTATGGTGTTGGATCGCGGGCTGTACAGCAGCGGCTCCTGTTGGAGTTCAAGTGCTTCAGTCTGCGGCTATTTCAACGATGCATACTCATCCCGCAGCTAAAAAAGCCCTATGGCAACAGATCTGTTCTTATGACAATTAATATCGTTCCGTTAGATACACAACACCTTGATGCCGTATGGCACATCGAGCAGGCTGCACATGCATTTCCTTGGGCAGAGTCTATGGTGCGCGCCGAGCCGAATAAGCGCTCCCTTAATTTAGCCTTGTTGGTTGATAATACGCTAGTGGGTTATTGTTTTGGTCAGCTCGTCGCTGGTGAAGCAACCTTGCTCAATATTGCGATTGACCCGCGAGCACAAGGTAAAGGCTACGGTAAAACCTTGCTTGATGGCTTTATGGCGCAAATGCGTGAGCAAGGTGCTGAAGATATCTGGCTTGAAGTGCGAGCAAGTAATACCCGTGCTGCGCAACTTTATGAAGCCCTAGGCTTTAATGAAATCAATCGACGCGAAGGGTACTACCCCGCAGAGAATGGTCGCGAAGACGCATTAATCATGACGTACATGGTAATGTAATCGAATCTTACACTGGGTTAACGCTGTTTCTTTGCGATGACTTTGCGTATAATTCCGCCACTTTTCTGCGCGATACGCGTTTTTCTTTTCTGCATACGATGAGGTTGAGATGTAATTACTGCGATCGGTTAATTATAACTCCCTGCTGTGCAGGCATTTAATTCTAATTCTCGGGTGAACCATTGGGCTAGACTCAAATGGTTCATCGGTTATTGAAATCTCTAACAGGATTATCAACGCTTATGTCTTTTCTACAAGAAGTGGGTAAACGCCGTACGTTTGCTATCATTTCTCACCCCGATGCGGGTAAAACAACAATCACTGAAAAAGTATTGTTATTCGGAAACGCGATTCAAAAAGCAGGTACGGTAAAAGGCCGTGGTTCTAACCAGCATGCTAAGTCTGACTGGATGGAAATGGAAAAAGAACGTGGTATCTCGGTAACAACCTCTGTGATGCAGTTCCCATACAATGATTGTCTAGTCAACCTGCTAGATACCCCTGGGCACGAAGATTTCTCGGAAGATACCTACCGTACATTGACTGCGGTTGACTCATGTTTGATGGTTATCGATGCCGCAAAAGGTGTCGAAGATCGTACTCGTAAGCTAATGGAAGTTACGCGTCTGCGTGATACGCCAATTGTAACCTTCATGAACAAATTGGACCGTGATGTTCGCGACCCAATGGAAGTGCTAGATGAAGTAGAAAGCGAGCTAGGTATGGCTTGTGCTCCTATTTCATGGCCGATTGGTTGTGGTAAAGAATTTAAAGGTGTTTACCACATCCACCGTGACGAAACGATCCTGTACGAATCAGGCCATGGTCACGAAATCCAAGAAGTACGTATCATTAAAGGCCTAGACAACCCAGAGCTAAATGCGGCAGTGGGCGATGACCTAGCTGAAAGCGTACGTGAAGAAATCGAACTTGTTGTGGGTGCATGCCCTGAGTTTGATCACGACTTGTTCCTAGCTGGTGAGCTAACGCCAGTATACTTTGGTACAGCATTGGGTAACTTCGGTGTTGACCACATGCTAGATGGCTTAACGCAGTGGGCACCTGCGCCACAAACGCGTAAAGCGAACGAGCGTGATGTTGAAGCAAAAGAAGAGAAGTTCTCTGGTTTTGTATTCAAAATCCAAGCAAACATGGATCCTAAGCACCGTGACCGTATCGCCTTCATGCGTATTGTGTCGGGTACTTACAACCAAGGCATGAAAATGAACCACGTACGTACTGGCAAAAATGTCAGCATTTCGGACGCGGTAACTTTCATGGCGGGTGACCGTTCACGTGCAGAGCAAGCCTTTGCTGGTGATATTATTGGTTTGCACAACCACGGTACGATCCAAATTGGTGATACCTTTACGCAAGGCGAGAACCTGAAGTTTGCGGGTATTCCGAACTTTGCACCAGAATTGTTCCGTCGTATTCGTCTAAAAGATCCACTGAAGCAAAAGCAATTGCTTAAGGGCTTAGTACAGCTTTCTGAAGAAGGTGCAGTACAGGTCTTCCGTCCGCTACAAAATAACGACCTTATCGTTGGTGCGGTAGGTGTACTTCAGTTTGATGTGGTTGTTGCGCGCTTGAAAGCGGAATACAACGTAGAAGCGATCTACGAAGGTGTTAACGTTGCAACGGCGCGTTGGATTGAGTGTGATGACGTGAAGAAGTTAGAAGACTTCAAACGTAAGAACCAACAAAACCTCGCGCTTGATGGTGGCGATAACCTGAGTTATATCGCACCGACTATGGTTAACCTTAACCTAGCGCGTGAGCGTTTCCCTGACGTTGACTTCCGTGCAACTCGCGAACACTAATCACCGCGACAATGGATTATTTGCTAAAGCCGTCACTGATGTGACGGCTTTTTTTGTATCTGATAAAGGGCGGTATATAGTTACTTCATTATGCAACTTGTTTGTTTTGGCTGGAGGCTATCATGGACGTGGCGAGTGTAGTAAAAATTAAGAAGCAACAAGCGTTAGCAGAAGAGCAAGATATTTACTCATGGCCGGGTAAAGCCTATCCGTTAGGGGCGTCGGTTAAGAAAACCGGGGTGAATTTTAGCTTATACTCCAAGCATGCCACCCAAGTTGTATTGCACCTCTTTCATCACCGTAACGACAGTGAACCATTCCTTTCTTTCGACCTCGATCCTTCTATTCATAAGCGCGGCCATTATTGGTTTGTGTTTATTGCCAATATCAATCATGGCCAAGTGTATGCCTTTCAAGTAGATGGTCCATGGCAGCCTGATAAAGGGCTGAGGTTTGATAAAAACAAAGTGCTGCTTGATCCCTACAGCCACGCCATCTGTTTTAGTGATAACTACCAAAGGCAACGAGCAATCGATGCGGGCTCCAACATGGATGCTTGCATGAAAAGCGTGGTCGTTGATCATCAGACGTTTGATTGGCAAGACAGTCAATCGCCTCGTCACTCGTTAACCGATACCGTGATCTATGAAATGCATGTGGCCGGTTTTACGCAGCATCCAAATTCCGGTGTCGAGCAGGCTAAGCGTGGTACCTATGCCGGCATTATCGAAAAAATCCCCTACCTCAAATCGTTAGGGGTCACTGCGGTTGAATTGATGCCTGTGCAGCAGTTTGATACTTCGGATGCCCCCGAAGGCCGAGATAATTATTGGGGTTATAGCCCGATTAACTTTTTCGCCGTGCATGCGGGTTACAGTATTGAGCAAGATCCGTTAGCCGCTATCAATGAATTTAAGCTGTTGGTCCGTGAGCTGCATAAAGCGGGGATTGAAGTGATTTTGGATGTGGTGTTCAACCACACCGCGGAAGGCGATGAGAATGGCCCTACCTTTTGTTTCAAAGGGCTACAGAATCGCACTTATTATCTGACCGATAAAGAAACGGGCAAATACGCCAATTACAGTGGCTGTGGAAACACCTGTAATGCGAACCACAGTGTTTTGCGCCGAATGATCATCGATGCACTCCACTTTTGGGTCACCGAAATGAAAGTGGATGGTTTTCGCTTTGATTTGGCGTCGGTATTAGCCCGAGACGGTGATGGTATCCCGATGCGTCAACCACCGTTACTTTGGTCTATCGATTCCGATCCTATTTTAAGCAGTACTAAAATTATCGCCGAAGCCTGGGATGCGGCAGGTTTGTATCAAGTCGGTTCTTTCATTGGTGATCGTTGGAATGAGTGGAACGGTAAGTACCGTGATGATGTTCGTACTTTTTGGCGAGGCGATGCCAATTGTATTAGCCGCTTTGCATCACGTATTTTAGGCTCGCCCGATATTTATGGTCGCCAGCATCATTCTCCTCACCGCTCGGTGAACTTTATATGTGCTCATGACGGCTTTACCCTTAATGATTTAGTGAGCTACAACGAAAAACATAATTGGGCCAATGGGGAGGAGAACCGTGATGGTGATAACCATAATATTTCCTGCAATTATGGCGTTGAAGGGCCAACTGACATTGTCGAAATAGAAAGTCTGCGTCACCGCCAATGTAAAAATATGATGGCTACCCTGTTTTTGTCGTTAGGGACACCCATGATCAATATGGGCGATGAAGTACGACGTACCCAGCAAGGCAACAATAATGCGTATTGCCAAAATAACGAACTCAGTTGGTTTGATTGGACGCTGGTGGACAAGTATCCAGATTTACATCGCTTTGTGGCCTTATTGAGTAAGCTACGTAGCGCTGAACCAACGCTTGAATGGAATATGCACCGTTCACTGAACTCGGTACTCGATTCGGTTGAAATATGCTGGCACGGTGTTGAGCCGAATCAACCTGACTGGGGCGAGCGCTCTCACTCCTTGGCCTTAACGGTTATTCATCCTCTAACTAACGATGAGCTCTATGTGGTGTGCAATGCGTACTGGGATCCACTGGAATTTACCATTCCCGATTGTGATCAAAGTGATTGGCATTTGGTGATAGATACGTCAGCAGAAAGCCCGCATGATATTTATGCTATTGATGATGCACCACGTTATCCTCACAATAGTATCTTGGTGAAAGGGCGAAGCATGGTGGTGATGGTCGCTAAAACGCCTGATTAGCCGTAGTTGGGTCAAGTGATTAGGAAAGAGTATGTTACAGCAAATTAAGCAGGGGATAGGGCGTGTTATCGCAGGCTACGGCGCATGGTGTCAGCACATGGGGCTAACAGCGGAGAACCGCCGTAGCTGCGCGCCTGTGCGGTATGATCTCCATGATCCTCGCCATCCTAGTTATAGTCAGTGTGGTAAGCGTGATGGTATCGGTGATGGTTGTAAACAATCATCACCGAGCGTTAAAGGAAACCAGCATGCTGATTGATAGCCATTGCCATTTTGACTTTGCGCCCTTTGCACAAGATCCTGCCCATTACCTTGCTATGGCGCAGCAGCACGGTGTTGAGAAACTCGTCGTGCCTGCCATAGGGCAGCGAAACTGGCCATTAGTCATGGAGCTTGCTGCGCAGTTTCCTACTATTTACTTTGCCCTTGGTTTACATCCTTTCTTTAGTGCTGAACACAGTGAAGACGCAGTGGCACAGCTAGATCATCTGTTAGCTCAACAGCAAGCAAACTGTCAGTGCGTGGCGATTGGAGAGTGCGGGTTAGATTTTGCCGTTGCCGATAAAGGCAGCGAGCCTCAAGCGCAGCGTCAGCAACAACAAGCTTGGTTAGCAGAGCAGTTAGAGCTCGCCAACCGTTATCAGCTCCCCGTGATACTGCATTGCCGCAATGCCTTCCCTGAACTGCTGAAACTATTGAGACAAAATCCACCCAAACGGGGTGGTGTGTATCATGCTTTTAGTGGCAGCTATCAGCAAGCAACCCAGCTAGTTGATCTAGGTATCAAAATTGGGGTTGGTGGGACGATTACTTATAGTCGTGCGCATAAAACTCGCACTACAATGACTAAGTTGCCATTGGCAGCCTTAATGCTAGAAACTGATTCACCCGATATGCCCGTTGCCGGTTTTCAAGGACAGCCTAATCGTCCTGATCGCTTACGCAATGTATTGCAAAGCCTTGCGACTCTCAGAACGGAATCTGAACGCGAAATAGCAAGGGTTACGAGCTTAACTACTGCTGAACTTTTCGCCATTCCTTTGTGAGATCGATCTCAAAAGACAAACGTTTGCGTTAACCGATTGCGTTAATCGCTTGCTTTGATGTGATCCTTGTCACGCTTAGCGTTAAACTTTCACATCCTTTCCTTGGAAAGTGTGAACTTGGCATTACTTTATCAGCCCTAGCATCAGTATAATGCGCCCAACTCATTTATGAGCCTAATTGTCGAGACGCCAAATTTAACTAAAGGATGCCATAAACCATGAGCCTGTTTATGAGCCTGGTTGGGATGGCGGTATTGCTAGCAATCGCAGTGCTGTTATCGGACAACCGCAAAGCTATTAATCTACGTACTGTTGGTGGCGCTTTTGCCATCCAATTCTGTTTAGGTGCATTCGTTCTGTATGTACCAGTTGGTCGTGATGTGCTTTACGGCATGTCACAAGCTGTAGCAAATGTAATTGGCTACGGTAATGACGGTATTAACTTCCTATTCGGTGGTTTAACGTCAGATAAAATGTTTGAAGTGTTCGGTGGCGGCGGTTTCGTATTCGCATTGCGTGTACTACCAGTTATCGTATTCTTCTCTGCATTGATCAGCGTACTTTACTACCTAGGTGTGATGCAGGTTGTTATCAACGCACTAGGCGGTGGTCTACAGAAAGCACTGGGTACATCTCGTGCGGAATCTATGTCTGCAACAGCGAACATCTTCGTAGGTCAAACGGAAGCACCATTGGTGATTCGTCCGTTCGTACCTAAAATGACTCAATCTGAGCTGTTTGCAGTAATGTGTGGTGGTCTAGCATCTGTAGCGGGTGGTGTACTAGCAGGTTACGCATCAATGGGTGTACCTCTAGAATACCTAATCGCAGCATCTTTCATGGCTGCACCAGGTGGTCTACTGTTTGCTAAAATCATCAAGCCTGAAACTGAAGAGCCAATTGAGCAATTAGCTGGCGACGAAGCACATGGCGATGACAAACCAGCTAACGTGATTGACGCAGCAGCGGCAGGCGCATCTTCTGGTATGCAACTAGCACTTAACGTAGGTGCAATGCTACTAGCATTCATCGGTTTGATTGCACTAATCAACGGTATGCTAGGTGGTATCGGTGGTTGGTTCGGTATGCCTGAACTAACACTAGAGCTAATCCTTGGTTACATCTTCTCTCCACTTGCATTCCTAATCGGTGTGCCATGGGAAGAAGCAACCATCGCAGGTTCTTTCATCGGTCAGAAACTGGTAGTGAACGAATTCGTTGCTTACCTAAACTTTGCCCCTTACCTAGGTGAAGCGGCTGAAGTTGTTCTTTCTGAGAAGACCAAAGCAATCATCTCATTCGCACTTTGTGGTTTTGCTAACCTTTCTTCTGTAGCAATCCTACTAGGTGGCCTTGGTGGTCTAGCACCAAGCCGTCGTCATGACATCGCACGTTTCGGTATGAAAGCCGTTGCTGCAGGTACATTATCTAACCTAATGTCTGCAACAATTGCTGGTCTATTCGTGACTATCAACGCAATGTAATACGACACCTCGTCGAATTGAAAAACGCCACGGCTTTGCTGTGGCGTTTTTGTATCTGCTAATTACCCTAGATGCTGAATCATAACGAAGTGAAGTTTTATGCTTTCGTTGTTTGTTCACAGCGACCTCCAATGCACTTATGCATGAATAATCTGATGGTTTTTATTCTTTCAACAAAATAGGTAAAAACCTAGGTCGAGCTTAAAATTAAAGCCATAAAATCGATTGCGCTCCCTTTTATGGCCATTCACTTTGCTAACATTAGTTGCATGAACAAGGTCGGATAGAGCGAGATAAGGTCTACACTCATAGTTGAATTTCACAGCACAAAGAGAGCTGTTATGGGTGAAGTATTATTATCTATCTTTGCTGGTTTCATTGTCGGTATGTTGTTTTCGGCGATCAAGCTGCCCATTCCTGCACCACCTGTGTTATCTGGGGTGATGGGGATTGTCGGTGTTTACTTAGGTGGGATTTCGTATCAATGGATTGTTGAGCGATTTTTCACTGGATAAATCGAAGAGTGTTTATTTCAAGTTATTGAAAGTAATGAGCTTAGTTTGAATTTTGTAGGTAAACATATTGTCTACACCTGGAAACACGACTTTGATGGTGGCATGAATCTTACCTTGGTATGATGGGGTTATCATCCAAATGCGATGAGTGCTTTAACAGCATTCCCTAACGTGATGGGAGATGTCACGTTTCTGCTGTGAATGGCAAAAGCAAGGTGTACCCTCCACCTTGCGCGGTGAAAAAGGATGTCGATTGAGTGCAATAATGAGATTGCCTCGATTCTTCAAGGAGCAAGTCCGCTCAGTGAGCAGTTCACGCTGTGTGAGCTGTTTGACTTAGTAATGATAATTGGACTCTGGAGATAGTCATGAGCGAATTAAAAACTGCTGCACTACGCGCACTAAAATTAATGGATCTTACCACTCTTAACGATGACGACACTGATGCAAAAGTGATCGAGCTTTGTAAGAACGCTAAGACAGCCGTAGGCAATACTGCAGCAGTATGTATCTACCCACGCTTTATCCCAGTTGCTAAAAAGCAACTACGTGAGCAAGGTACACCAGATGTACGTATCGCAACTGTTACTAACTTCCCACACGGTAACGACGACATTGAAATCGCAGTAGCTGAAACAAAAGCAGCTGTTGCATACGGTGCAGACGAAGTGGATGTAGTATTCCCATACCGTGCACTGATCGCAGGCAACGAAGAAGTTGGCTTCGAGCTAGTTAAACAATGTAAAGCAGCATGTGGCGATATCCTACTGAAAGTAATTATCGAAACAGGTGAACTGAAAGAAGAAGCGCTAATCATCAAAGCGTCTGAAATTTCTATCAAAGCCGGTGCTGATTTCATCAAAACATCAACAGGTAAAGTGCCTGTAAACGCAACGCCAGAATCAGCAGAAATCATGCTGACTGTGATCAAAAACATGGGCGTAGCAAAAACTGTTGGCTTCAAGCCTGCAGGTGGTGTGCGTACAGCGGAAGACGCACAAACATACCTAGCAATGGCAGATCGCCTTCTAGGTGCTGAGTGGGCTGACAACATGCATTACCGCTTTGGTGCATCAAGCCTACTAGCAAATCTGCTTCACACGTTAGGTGAAGGCGAAAAAGCTGCTGAAGGCGGCTACTAAGCCTGAACAATAAGGTGGCGCAAGCCGCCACCTTAATTCCCCATACTTTGCCAAGGCTAGATGCTTATTCGTAAGCGTCCGACCTCTTACACTCAAAATACAGCAAAGTATGTACCCTACACCCAAGCTAACAGGGGCAGATAATGTACTTACCTCAAGAAATCATCCGTAAAAAACGCGATAACGTTGTTCTAACAGCAGACGAAATTAACTTCTTTATTCAAGGCATTGCAAAAGACACTGTATCTGAAGGTCAGATCGCGGCGTTTGCGATGGCTATTTACTTCAACGACATGACCATGGACGAGCGTGTAGCACTTACGTGTGCAATGCGTGATTCAGGCATGGTGATCGACTGGAGTCACATGGACTTCGGCGGCCCAATCGTTGATAAGCACTCTACAGGCGGTGTGGGTGATGTAACCTCACTAATGCTAGGCGCTATGGTTGCGGCATGTGGTGGCTTTGTTCCTATGATCTCTGGTCGTGGTCTTGGTCACACTGGCGGTACACTGGATAAACTTGAAGCGATCCCTGGTTACAACATTACCCCAACCAATGATGTGTTCGGTAAAGTGACCAAAGAAGCAGGTGTGGCGATTATCGGCCAGACTGGCGACTTAGCACCAGCGGACAAGCGCGTGTATGCAACCCGTGACGTGACGGCAACCGTTGATAACATCTCGTTGATCACTGCCTCTATCTTGTCGAAGAAACTGGCGGCAGGTTTAGGTTCATTGATCATGGACGTAAAAGTAGGTTCTGGTGCATTTATGCCAACTTATGAAGCGTCTGAAGAGCTTGCAAACTCAATCGTTGCAGTAGCAAATGGTGCAGGTACACGTACTACAGCACTACTTACTGACATGAACCAAGTGTTGGCATCAACAGCAGGTAATGCGTTAGAAGTGCGCGAAGCGGTGCAATTCTTAACAGGTGAATACCGTAACCCTCGCTTGTTTGAAGTGACCATGGCACTGTGTGCTGAAATGCTATTAATTAGTGGCCTAGCAAGCGATTTAGAACAAGCGCGCGCTAAGTTACAAGCAGTACTTGATAATGGCCAAGCGGCTGAACGCTTTGGCAAAATGGTAGCCGGTCTTGGTGGACCAGTAGATTTCATGGAAAACTACAATAACTACCTCGACACAGCAGAAATCGTGAAGCCTGTGTTTGCAGATGCAGCACAACTTGCGGGTGCAACAAACTTTGCATCGGCAATGGATACACGTGGTTTAGGTATGGCAGTTGTGGGCATGGGCGGCGGTCGTCGTGTTGCTAGCGACACTATTGATTACGCAGTAGGCCTGAGCGATATGATCCGCCTAGGTGATGAAGTTTACGCTGATACGCCACTTGCTATGGTTCACGCACGTAGTGAAGCACAGTGGGAAGAAGCAGCGAAAGCGGTTCGCCAAGCGATCAATGTGTCTGAGCTAAAACCAGAAGCTACCCCAGAAGTTTACCGTCGCGTTCGCGCGGAAGATGTTTAATTCGGAGTCAATATGAAACGTTCAATAATCCTAGTACTAGATTCATTCGGTATTGGTGCCACAGAAGATGCCGTTAATTTCGGTGATGTAGGCGCAAACACCATGGGTCACATTGCACAAGCTTGTGCACGCGGTGAAGCGGATAACGGTGAACGTAGTGGTCCTCTACACCTACCTAACCTAAACAAATTGGGCCTAGGTAAAGCATGTGAAGAATCATCAGGCTACTTCCCTGAAGGTTTGGATGCACAGGTAGAAATCACTGGCGCTTACGGCCATGCGAAAGAGTTGTCTTCGGGTAAAGATACCCCGTCAGGCCACTGGGAAATCGCTGGCGTACCTGTTCTGTTTGATTGGGGCTACTTTACCGATCACAGCAACAGCTTCCCGCAAGAGTTACTAGATAGCATTGTTGAACGTGCCAACCTACCGGGTTACCTAGGTAACTGCCATGCATCAGGTACACAAGTACTGGATGACTTGGGTGAAGAGCACATGAAAACGGGCAAGCCTATTTTCTATACCTCTGCTGACTCGGTATTCCAAATCGCATGTCATGAAGAAACATACGGCCTAGATAACTTACTAGCGCTATGTCAAATCGTGCGTGAAGAGCTGGAAGACTACAACATTGGTCGTGTTATTGCGCGTCCATTCGTTGGTGCAGGTAAAGGTCAGTTCGAGCGTACGGGTAACCGTCGCGATCTGTCTGTTGAGCCACCTGCGCCAACCGTATTACAAAAACTGGTTGAAGAGAAAAACGGTGACGTGATTTCAATCGGTAAGATCTCTGATATTTACGCTGGCTGCGGTATCACTAAAAAAGTGAAAGCAACAGGCATTCCAGATCTGTTTGATGCAACGCTTGAGCAAATTAAACAAGCCGGTGACAACAGCCTAGTATTCACGAACTTCGTAGATTTCGATTCAGCATACGGCCACCGTCGTAATGTTGCAGGCTACGCAGCCGCGCTTGAATACTTTGATAAGCGTCTACCAGAAGTGCTTGAACTACTGCAAGAAGACGATGTACTTGTCCTAACAGCAGACCACGGTTGTGATCCAACGTGGGAAGGTACTGACCATACGCGTGAGCATATCCCTGTGATTGTGACTGGCCCTAAAGTGGCTGCGGGCTCATTAGGTCGTCGCGAGACATTTGCAGATATCGGTCAAAGCCTTGCGGCGCACCACGGTCTGACAGATATGGATTACGGTAAGTCGTTCTTGTAATGCAAAAAAGCGATTCGATACTTAATCGCATGAATTTGTAAGTACAGAGATCAAAGTCAAATCGCTGTTTCTGGTTATGATGAATAAGAGGCAGAAACAGCGATCACTAATTATGATTTATCAATGAGTACAGCTCGAATGGGCACTTGTTGAAACGAAAAGGAAATAACCATGGCTACTCCACATATTAATGCTGAAATGGGTGATTTTGCAGACGTAGTGCTAATGCCGGGTGACCCGCTACGCGCAAAATACATCGCAGAAACTTTTTTAGATGATGCGAAAGAAGTGTGTAACGTTCGTAGCATGCTAGGTTTCACTGGTACTTACAAAGGTCGTAAGATCTCTGTTATGGGCCACGGTATGGGTATCCCATCGTGCTCTATCTACGCGACTGAATTGATCAAAGATTTCGGCGTGAAGAAAATCATCCGTGTTGGTAGCTGTGGCGCGGTACGTGACGATGTAAACCTACGTGATGTTGTTATCGGCATGGGCGCATCGACGGACTCTAAAGTAAACCGTATTCGTTTTGGCGATCACGACTTTGCAGCGCTAGCGGATTACGGCATGGTACAAAACGCCGTAGATGCAGCTAAAGCAAAAGGCGTTGACGTTAAAGTGGGTAACATCTTCTCTGCGGATCTATTCTACAACCCAGATTTCGATTTCTTCCAAACAATGAAGAAATACGGCATTGTAGGTGTGGAAATGGAGGCAGCAGGTATCTACGGCCTAGCGGCTGAGTTTGGTGCGAAAGCACTGACTATCTGTACTGTATCTGATCACATTCTACGTGGTGAAGCGACAACATCTGAAGAACGTCAACTTACGTTCAACGACATGATGGAAATCGCACTAGAGTCTGTACTTCTAGGTGATGCTGAATAAGTGTAATAGCCTTTAGGCATTACCTTTAAGCGACAAAAAAGACGACTACGAGTCGTCTTTTTTTTTGCTTATTTGTGAGCAATATAGATGTTATATCAGTGAGCAGTAGAGCGTTAATCTTTGGCGTTAGCCGTAAGCAAATACGGGAAATGCCAAATGTCTTTACGGCGACCGAAGGTAAAGGCAAGGAGGAAGCCAATAAAGAGCGCGGCAATCACTAATCCACGGATAGTGTTGGTCATACTTTCAATTTGGCTACTGGCATTTTCAACCAATTTGCCGTGTTCGAGCGTGATACGTAAAAAGCCAATGACTTGTTCGCCAGACAATATAGGCTCGATCACTTGTTGACGACCATAACTGGCAACAGCCAATGGGGTGGATAGCCCTGTGACTTGCTCAATCGGCATCGATTCTTCGGTGCGAGCAACGGTGAGACCTTTGAGGTCGTAAATGGTCGCATCTAAAATCAGCGGCTCTTGCGATAAACGCTGTACCAGCACTTGTAATCTATCTTGGTTTTTATCAATCACATCGCTAGAGGCTGTCTCTGCGGCTTGGCGGACTAAAATACGCGACAGGGTTTGCGTTTGTTCACTGAGCATTTGATAGTTACGATTATTGAGCTGCGAACCGTATTCCAGCATGGCGACAATACCACCAAAACATGCCAACAAGACAAAGACTTGCCAGAAGCGTTTGAGTCGCGTTGTTTTAAATTTCATCATAGTTAGTGTCTTCCAAAAAACGCCCTAGTGCATTGCCTTATGCTGTCATTCGCTAAGTAGATTGCATAGTATCCATCATTTTTGCCATAGTGGGGCGGTGGCTTATTCTATGGTGATCGGGTACTTTGATGGTGCAGAGCAGTATACCAGCGTTTCTCTAAAGCGGTAAAAAACTCGATAATCCTCTTGTTAAAACGCTAGAGTAATTAAGAGGGACATTGAAAGAGAGTACGATATAGAGTGTTTATACCCATGGCTGTTTCACTCAACACCATGAGTATAACTATTTCAACAAGGATGATGAATTTTGCTGCGCATTAGAAAACATACGTTGCTTCAACAGCGATTTCCCGAAATTATTGCTACGCCAAATTTAGTGAAACAAAAAGCCGCGACCTTGATTTACGGTCGCGCAGTCACGCCGACACAACTCGATGAAATCGGTGATCAAGCGAATGAAACCTTACAAGTCGTTGCCGCTTGGAAAGTTGGTAACTATGATGCGGTATTGGTCAGTAATCCTTTGCAGCCGACATTATTGCAAGCAATTATTGATCATTCACTCGATACCGTCGCAACGGCAGATTTACCGGATCTGTCCGATCCAGGCTTAGTCTTGATGGACATGGACTCGACGGCAATCGAAATCGAATGTATTGATGAAATCGCGAAATTGGCCGGTGTGGGTGACGAAGTGGCTGCGGTAACCGAGCGTGCCATGCAAGGTGAACTCGACTTTGAAGCAAGCCTGCGTCAACGCGTGGGGACGCTGGAAGGGGCAGATGAAGCGATTTTAGCGCAAGTTCGTGAGCACCTTCCTCTCATGCCAGAACTTCGCCAATTGGTTACTACTCTTCAACATTATGGCTGGAAAGTGGCGATTGCCTCGGGAGGCTTTAGCTATTTATCTGATCACCTCAAAGATGAGCTAGGTTTAGTGCATGCTCATGCCAACACTTTGGAGGTTGTTGATGGCAAACTCACGGGTAAAGTTTTAGGCGAAGTGGTTGATGCGCAAATGAAAGCCGATGTGTTGGTTGAATTAGCCGAGCATTTCGACATTCCGTATCACAATACCGTAGCGGTTGGTGATGGTGCGAATGATCTTGTCATGATGGCGACAGCAGGGTTGGGAATTGCCTATCATGCTAAGCCGAAAGTGGAAGCCGAAGCGGACTCCGCCATTCGTTTTGCTGATTTAGGTGGGGTGATGTGTATTTTGTCTGCGTCGCTGGTACCCCAAGGGTTGAATTGGTGATCGCCCGCTTACTAATAGAGTGAGCCATGGAACACAGATAAAATAAACGCCAGTCATTGACTGGCGTGGCGTTATTGTTATTGGTGGTTAAGTCTAGTGACTCGAAGCGATGTTTAGCGCTCAGCTCAGCTCTAGGCGAACTAACACTTCATCGGTCACATCGTAGATCTCGCCACAACCAATTAAAGAGGTAAATTCAACCTCCAAGGCACGAGCTCGGTGTAAGGTGAGCCGGGCTAATTCACCGAGTTCTTCACCGGTTAATGCTGTTAATGGATTCAGTACAGGCACGGCGGTAACGCGAATCGCAAAAAACTCCCCCTTGGCGCGAGCTTGCTGAATGAAACGGATACGGTGCTCGACGTTAATGAATTCTTCCACTAACTTACTGCACATGCGCTCGACCACGCCCCCTTCACGTTTAACCCACAAGTATATTTCATGAATGTATGGGGCTTTTACCTCAACAGGGCGCATAGTTTCCGACAGCATCTTGTTGACGCGGTTTTGGAAAATTGGTGCGACGGAAAAAAGAGGGTTAGTGGATAACTGGCTCAGTAGTTTAGGAAGTGGTGCCAGTGGGAAGTTACACCCTAGGGCTTTGACTTTGGCTTTGTGATCGACTTTCTCTGCAAAGTAAGGCGTGCTGTTTAATCGCGTGAGTAGCATTTGGTGCATCGCGAGTAATAACTCACCTTCAGGTAACGACTCTTTGCTTACCCGTAATCGTGCTTCATTATTTTTGATCAAATGGCGCAGGAAGTTTTCACCTCGGGCGGCATCTCTGCCACTGCCCGTGGTGAGCTGAATATTACACCGATTTGGACTGACACGTACCACCCGATAAGGCATACAGTGCAAGGGGGCGTTACGGTCAATCTTTTGTAAATCGTTGAATCGAATATTGACTAAATCATCGCGCTTTAAGGCAACAGGTTCGCTAAGCTGCAAGTTGAGCCCGCGGGTTGAGAAGTCGATGGAAATCCCCACTTTTTTGCCAAGGGTGGCGTGGGTCAGCTCTAGCGGTGTCTTAAACAGGTAGCGTTCTTCACTGCGCTGCGGTTTAGGGTCGAAATAAATCCCTTGCGCCTTCGCGATGGGGTTACGCGGGTGGCGAAACACTTGAAGCGCATTCGAACTCAATTGCGGTTTTGCAGGTAATCGGTAATCAGCTTTGGCTTCTTGATGAGTCAAATCTTGCAAAATACCTATGTGGGTCAACGATTTTAGCTGCTCTTGCATCTCTGGCGCGAGAGACTGTAAGTAGTTTAAATCTTCCTCACCTAGTGGGTATACCGTGACTTTGGTGACTCGCCAGCTTGGACGTGACGCGCCAATATGCCAAAACAAACGGCGTTGTTCTTGGCTCATCTCGGGCAGTGCTGCAGAGTAAAAGTGTGTTTTATTTTCGTGCTCATGGGTAAAGCTATACAGTAAGGTGCTGCATTGCTTTAAGCCTGCCTTGCCCAATATCGCCATGCGACTATCAGACAGCAGGTGATTAATGACAGATTGGTTGCGTTCATCGTGCCAGTAATCCCAGATATGGCGGTTGTGGTCTGTCAGTAAACCGTATTTCAGTTCATTACCTGCAAAGAACAGCGGTATGTTGGCAGTATGTTTTAAATAACAGTGTTCGTAGCCAATGGTACGGGTTTGGATCACCTTGTCTTCATGATCGTTGCGTGAGCGGTTCGGATTCGCAGCTTGATAGCGTTCAATCGCCGATTGGATCCCTTCGCCGTCAGACAGAGCGAGCAGACGTAACCATTTGTAGCTGTCATTATCGGGGTTATCGTCGATGCCTAATACCCGATAAGTCACTTCTGTATTGTTGCGTAAGTCGGGAAAACGTTCTGCAATCTCAGGAAAGGTCGCATTGATGGTTTGACCAAGGTGGTAGTTAAACGCCGATGGCACTTTAATTTTCGCACCAGAACAGGAAATATCAGAAGTGATGCCATGCACGCTTTGGCCAAGCGGTAAGGTTAAGTTTACCGGGGTGGATACCTGAGTACGTTTTTCCCCACGCGTCAAATAATGACCAAAGCGAATCGCATTCACGTTGAATTGATCGTCGTGGCTAGCGCTCGATGCTGGTGTTGTCGTGGGGCTGAATTTGCCTTGTTTGTGCAATACTCGAAAGTTATTGCGGGTATTTACGAGCGCTTCATAAACGCCGACACGGTACTGGTTACCGTATTGCTTAAAGCGTTTGTGATAAGTATTGATGGCGACGTCATCAAGGTAATGTTTTAGCCCATCCAGAGTATACTCTCGGCATTCACCGTTAACGCGTCCACGCAGATCGACCGCTTTATGGCATCGCGCCATTAGACGGTTTAATTCCAATTTAATCTGTAAGCGCGTTGGCCCTGTTTCATCTTGAGTCAGCATTTGAAAAACGTGATCAAAATCGCTGCTATCGTAAACAGGGATGAGTTGCTCAATCAGTCCTTTATAATCGTCTAGCTGCATGGGTTCTTCTGATAGTTTACGTCTTCAGATATTATCTGTATTTTGGCGTAAAAGTTTAGTCAATAAAGGCAATAATTTGACAAAAGAGTCATTTTATTATGCTTTTTGCGAATGATGAATAAAATAGCAATAAAACTAGGGTAAAAAATGGCCAAAACAAAGCGTGCGTATGTGTGTAGTGATTGTGGCGCTGACTTTCCAAGATGGCAAGGACAGTGCAGTGCATGTGCTGCGTGGAACACAATTACCGAGTTTACTATTCCGAAAACAAAAGCCGCTGTAGGTGTCGCGAGTGCAACGAATAGTTATGCAGGTGCGTCGACCAAAGTACAGAAGCTTTCGGAAGTGAAAGCGACAGACGTACCACGTTATAGCTCTGGTATCTGCGAGTTAGATCGCGTACTGGGTGGTGGTATAGTGCCTGGTTCGGTTTTATTACTCTGCGGTGACCCAGGTGCCGGTAAATCGACGCTACTGCTGCAAAGCATAGGTTCGGTGGCTGAGCATAAGTCTGCGTTATATGTTTCGGGTGAGGAATCGATCAATCAGATCTCGCAACGAGCGGTGCGCTTGAAAACGCCTAACCTAGATAAAATCAATGTTGTGGCTGAAACCTCAGTAGAACAGATCTTAAATTTGGTTTCGCAGCAAAAAGCAGACTTTGTGATTATCGACTCGATCCAAACCATGACAGTGGCGCACAACGAATCGGCGGCGGGTAGCCCGAGCCAAGTAAAAGAGTCGGCGGCAGCGTTAACGCGTTACGCGAAAACCGAAGGCGTGACCTTTTTGATCATCGGCCATATTAACAAAGATTCGAACGTGGCGGGCCCGATGCAGCTGATCCACATTGTGGATGGCTTGTTTGCCTTATCGTCAACCTCAGATGAGAAATTCCGCGTACTGCGTACCTCGAAAAACCGTTTTGGTGCCGATTCAGAATCGTGCTTTTTTGCCATGACTGAGCAAGGCATGAAGCAGGTGAAAAACCCATCGGCGATTTTCTTGAGTCGCTCCGATAAAAACCATGCGGGCTCAACCTGTACCACCTTGTGGGAAGGAACACGGCCACTGCTGGTGGAAATTCAAGCCTTGTGTAATACCTCGGTCACTGAAAATCCACGTCGTTTATCGGTGGGTTATGATCATAACCGACTGGCCATGTCGATTGCGGTTCTGGCGCGTCATGGTGGGGTGATGCTGACCGACATGGATATCTTTGTAAACTGTGTCGGCGGGATCAAGATTGAGGAAACCTCGGCTGATTTGGCGGTGCTGTTAGCGATCTTCTCTAGCTTTAAAAACGCACCTATTCCGCAAGATGTCTTAGTGTTTGGTGAGATTGGTTTGAACGCAGATATTCGCCCAGCCGCGAATGGGGTCGAGCGTATTCGTGAGGCCGCTAAACAAGGCTTTACCCGTGCGATTGTGCCGAAAGCCAATGCCAGCCGTCAGGTGAGCGGGATTGAAATCATAGCGGTTGAAGATCTGCAAGAAGCGCTGGCGGCCTTTGATCGCGTGAGCTGATTACACCCATTGATAGCATGAGCTAATCGCTCCTGCTTGCATCTGGACAAAATACGGCGAATAAAAAAGCGAGTACTGTGATACTCGCTTTTTTATATCTAAATTGGCGCTTTACCCCAAGGTCAGGCTATAGCTGGCGCTGATCCGATTGACGAGAGGCCGTATTGGCCGTTTTAATCGTCGCTTCTAGCGATGGCGCTTGGGTCAGTTGCACTTGCATAGCAACCACGTTATTGATCATTTCCAGCATGGTTGCCCACTGCACGGATTTCTCTTTTTCAAATAATGAATCAAAGTTATCAGGTGTCCACATGACAAAGTTACGTGGATTCAGAGCGCGGCCTAAAAAGCGGATTTCGTAATGCAGATGCGGACCGGTTGATAAGCCTGAGTTACCCGTCCAGCCCAGTAAATCGCCTTTACGAACAAATTGACCACGCTTTACATTGAATTTCTTCATGTGTGAGTAGGTCGACATAAAGCCGAAGGAGTGGCTCAGCTTAATGAAGTTACCAGAGCCTTTATTACTCGGACGCACATTTTCAATCACACCGTCGGCAGGGGCATAAATCGGGGTGCCAATGTTAGCGGCAAAATCGAGCCCATTATGGCGTTTACGTTTGCCTGTCACGGGGTGAATGCGAGTGCCAAAGCCTGATGACATTCGAATGTTTGGCGTCGGGCTACCATTTGGGATCAAACGAAACAAAGTCCCACGCACTGCCGAGCTGATCGCGGCACTGTCGACACGCTGTTCCAGTGGTACATTGGTGTTTTCAGCTTGTAAGCCCAGAATCGCTTCGACGTCATCAATCCGCTGCTCTAGCATCATGAGTTCGTTTTTCTTGTCTTCCAACTCTTGGCTGAGCACTTGGTTGGTGGCGTTTTCTTCCGACAGGGAGTCACTGAGCTGTTCTGCTTGAACATTCAGTTGACTTAGCTGGACGTTAGAAACTTCATTTTGTTGATAAAGCTGGTAAATGTTAAAGCTACCGTAGCCCAACATACCGCCTAGGAATAAAACAAAAAAGGCCGCGTAGCGTTTCTTAAATCGATTGATCAAATAATGGGATGTCCCACGACGGTGGGACACCGAGATACAAATAGTGTCTGACATGATGATTCGTTACAGTTAAATGTTATGTAAATCCGTTAGGTGTTCGAGTTCGCGATGTAACAGTTCATCAGTGCCGACGTTCAATTCGACGAGGCGTTTTAAATGACTAGCGCTATCGATATCGATGTGGTGGATTTTCATGCGAAGGCAATCTTCGTTGTTATCCACTAATTGAGTTTCCATGCTCAATTCAATATCACACTCATGTAAACAAAAGGTGATGGTGTAAGTGTCATCGCGACTCGGGTGCCAGCCTGTAGGGCGGGTGATTAAAATCCCTTGTAACGATAGATCTCTTACATCTGTCTGCCAGTTGCCATCAGTTTGATGCAAGGTAGCAGGTGCTTGATACATGATGCGTTTAAAATGACGACGTTCAACCATAATTATTTATTCTTATTAGTAATTATAAAGGGTCGTGAGACATAACAAGCTTTGTGTAACAGTGTACGGTTAAATGGCCAAACACGCCAGTTAGATGATCACAAATTAAGCGCTTTATCAGCTAATTATACCGTGATAGCAAGGGTGTCGAGACCGAAAAAGGCACTAAATGCATGGCTGCTGAGAAGGAAGTGGCTCGGTGATCAAGTGGAAGGGTGGCGTAAGTTATGACCTATGGGACCTTGTTGCTGAGTGCCAAAAAGTGGAGACAAAATGCTAGGTACAGAACGCGAGGTACAAAAAAGGGCAGCCGAAGCTGCCCTTGATGCAATTCATACCTGAAATCACCAATAGTTGATGGGATCAGGCTGAACAGCGCATTACTTAGCAATACGCTTGTATTTAATACGGTGTGGTTCAGCCGCTTGTGCGCCCAATGTTTTCTTCAGCCACTCGGTGTATTCGGTGTAGTTACCTTCGTAGAAGTTAACTTGGCCTTCATCACGGTAGTCAAGAATGTGGGTTGCGATACGGTCAAGGAACCAACGGTCGTGCGAGATAACCATGGCACAGCCAGGGAATTCAAGCAGCGCTTCTTCCAATGCACGTAGGGTTTCTACGTCAAGGTCATTGGTCGGTTCATCGAGTAGCAGTACGTTACCGCCCGCTTTTAGCAGTTTTGCCAAGTGAACACGGTTACGCTCACCACCCGATAGGTCGCCAATCAGTTTTTGCTGATCGCTACCACGGAAGTTAAAGCGAGATGCATAAGCACGTGCCGGAATTTCAAAGTTGTTGATACGGATAATTTCCGCACCTTCTGAAATCTCTTGGTACACCGTGTTGCTGTCGGTCATGCTGTCACGGAACTGCTCAACCGATGCTAGGCTAACGGTGTCACCCAACTCAATCGTACCAGAATCAGGTTGTTCTGCGCCGCTCAGCATTTTGAATAGCGTTGATTTACCTGCACCATTGGCACCGATAATCCCCACGATTGCACCCTTAGGCATGCTGAACGATAGGTTGTCGATCAGTACACGATCGCCGAACGATTTCGTAAGGTTGTTCACCTCAAGCACTTTATCACCTAGGCGTTCACCTGGCGGGATAAATAGCTCGTTGGTTTCGTTACGTTTTTGGTGATCGTTTGTATTAAGCTCTTCAAAGCGCGCCATACGTGCTTTTGATTTCGCTTGACGGCCTTTAGGGTTTTGACGAACCCACTCCAGCTCTTTTGCGATCGTTTTCTGGCGTGCATTTTCTTGCGCAGATTCTTGTTGTAAACGTGCGTCTTTTTGCTCAAGCCATGAGGTGTAGTTACCTTCCCATGGAATACCTTCACCACGGTCAAGCTCTAGGATCCAGCCAGCAGCGTTATCAAGGAAGTAACGGTCGTGCGTGATTGCCACAACAGTACCGCTGTAATCGACCAAGAAATGCTCAAGCCAAGCCACAGATTCTGCATCCAAGTGGTTGGTTGGTTCATCAAGCAGTAGCATGTCTGGCTTATCAAGTAGTAAGCGACAGATTGCCACACGACGACGTTCACCACCTGAAAGGAATTTGATTTTCGCATCCCACTCAGGAAGGCGTAGGGCATCTGCCGCACGCTCTAGTTGCATGTCTAGGTTGTGACCGTCTTTGGTCTCAATTAATGCTTCTAGTTCACCTTGCTCTTTCGCAAGTTTATCGAAATCTGCATCTTCTTCTGCGTATGCTGCATAAACGGCATCAAGACGGGTTAGTGCGTCTTTTACATCAGCGACGGATTCTTCAACCACTTCGCGTACCGTTTTTTCTTCATCAAGCACAGGTTCTTGCGGTAGGTAGCCAACTTTAAGGCCAGTTTGAGGACGCGCTTCACCCTCAATATCGGTATCGATACCCGCCATGATGCGAAGCAGGGTAGATTTACCCGAACCATTTAGACCTAAAACACCAATTTTGGCGCCAGGGAAGAAGCTTAATGAAATATCTTTTAAGATTTGACGCTTAGGTGGAACAATTTTGCCCACGCGCGACATGGTATAGACGTATTCAGCCATATCCGTTGCTATCTCTAATCGTAAAGGAAGGGGGTATTTTACTCGACCTTGACCTAAGTTTAACAGTAATGTTCATAATTAGTGTTTAGTATGAGTGATACCAAATCGAAATGGAGTTTTCTTGTGTCAATGACTGTTATGAAAAAGGTGCTATATGCCGCGTGTATCGGGCTGGGAATTGGGGTTGCACCTGCATTACAGGCTGCCACACTCGATGAACAACGGGCATGGTACGAACAAGCACAAGATGCGCTTGAAGATAACGATGCCGAAAAATTCAGTCAGTTGCGGAACAAATTGGATAATTATCCATTAACGCCGTATTTGGACTATCGTGACTTTTCTCGCAGTTTAACAAACAAATCACCTGAGGAAGTCCACGCCTTTTTAACCCAATATAAAACCCTGCCTTTTCACCCCACCATTCAATAT
Source organism: Photobacterium swingsii (assembly GCF_024346715.1). Classification (NCBI taxonomy): domain Bacteria; kingdom Pseudomonadati; phylum Pseudomonadota; class Gammaproteobacteria; order Vibrionales; family Vibrionaceae; genus Photobacterium; species Photobacterium swingsii. The sequence goes on along the minus strand of NZ_AP024852.1, from coordinate 3,068,890 downwards.
CGTTACGCCAGCTATTTAGCCATTGCGCAGCGCTGGGATGAGTTCCTTGCGTTTCAGCCAACCAAACCGCGTGGCGAAGTGCTGCAATGCCAGTTCTATTACGCCAAATTGCAGCAAGGTCAAAAACAAGAAGCCTGGCAAGGCGCGGCAGACATTTGGCAAAAAGGCAGTTCCATTGCCGATGAATGTGACCCGTTATTAGAGGCATGGCACAAGGCAGGTAAACGCCACGATGAAGACATTCTCGATCGGATGCTGCTGGTGTATGGCAAGGACAACAAACAGTTTCTAACGTATTTAAACAAGCAGTTATCAACCTCGGGCCGTATTAGCGGTAACAAGGTGATCCAATTGCTTGAGAAGCCCGCCATGGTGGCGGACTTTGCTAAAGCCAGTAAAGTCACCCCGTTCAATCAAAAGCTGACTGTGGTGGCGTATCAGCGCTTAGCCCGTAAAGATGTGAAAGAAGCGGTCAAACAATACACCCGCACCATGGATGGTCAGCACTATAGCAAAGCTAAACGCCAACAATTGGCCGACTATGTCGCCTCGCGGTTAATGACCACAGACAACGCTGATTTGATCACTTGGCGCGATAAGGTGATCGCCAAAAGTACCAAGGTGAGCTTGATTGAGCGTCGTATTCGCACTGCCATGCGTGACGCTGACTGGCAAGCGGTGAATGTGTGGGTAAAACGCTTACCCGCCAAAGCTAAAGAGACCACCCGCTGGACATTCTGGCAGGCGTACTTGTTAGCGCGTGAAGGTAAGCAAGCCGAAGCGAATAAAATTTATGAGTCTTTGCTTGGTCAACGTGATTTCTACAGTGTGGCCGCAGCGACCATTTTGAAAAAGCCGATTGAATACCCTATCAGCAAAAGCAAATTGGTAGTCAAAGACACCGATGACGATCGTGAATCGTTAAATCGCATTAAAGAGCTGGTCGCGGTCGATAAACTGTATGCTGCCCGTAGTGAGTGGGCGTATTTACTGCGCGGTAAAAAGCCAGATCAAGCCTTGAAGCTCGCTACTTATGCAGCTGCGAACCGTTGGCACCATCTTGCAGTACAAGCCACCATTGCAGGGCGCTTATGGAGCTACCATGAACTGCGCTTTCCTTTAGCGCATAAGTGGTGGTTTGATTTCTTCAGTAAAGAGCGCGATTTACCGACCACCACTATGATGGCATTAGCGCGCCAAGAGAGTGCTTGGAACACCGAAGCGCAATCGCCCGTGGGCGCTCGTGGTTTAATGCAGTTAATGCCTGCCACTGCCAAAGAAACGGCCAAGAAGCTAGAGCGTAACTACAAAGGCAAAGACAGTTTGTTTGATCCTGGCGTGAACATTCGCCTCGGCAGTGGTTATTTGAAGATGATGCTAGATCGACATGACAATAACCGCGTTTATTCATTTGCGGCTTATAACGCAGGGCCAAGCAGAGTCAGCCGTTGGCAGAAACAAACCGATGGCCAACTGGATGTGTTCACCTTCATTGAAGCTATTCCGTTTAATGAAACCCGTGGCTATGTGCAAAATGTGCTGATGTTTGATGTGTACTACAGTAAGCGCATGGGCCAGAAAAAGCCTTTACTCACGCCCGAGGAATTACAAGCAAGCTATTAACTGCCCAGAGAAACAGGTAATATTTGCGTCAGAACGTAATGCCCAGAATGAGGTTTAAATGTCCACTACCACTGAAACACCGGAATTTACCGAGTGGCAACAGGTAATTGATTTGTTGCGTCAGGCATCGGATGAGCAAAAAGACGATGTATTGATGAAGCTGTTACTGACGCCAGATGAACGTGATTCTTTATTATCTCGTGTGAATATTTTTCACGAATTGCTAAATGGTGAGCGTAGCCAGCGAAAAATCAGTGAATTACTGGGTGTTGGGGTAGCGACGATTACACGGGGTTCTAACGAGCTCAAGCATCATGATGCTGATGTGAAAGTGTGGCTGGCGGAATTACTGAAAAAACAGCTATAACGAACGCTGTAAGCGTAACGTTAACCTGCGATTAAAATGAAAGCCCGTGAGATTGACCCTAAGCTAAGGTCGATGTCATGGGCTTTTTGCTGGCCAGCGATTGGGTACTGAGAGCAGAACGCAAAGGCCTAGCATTAACGCTGAACTAATCTTGTGGGAAAAGTGCAGGGTTTAAAAACGGGATCAACGCCAAGATCAAGGCTTGTTGATACACAGAACTGCGACTGAGTTTATGGTTCGTCAGCATCGCAATCGCGCCGCCTTTTTGTTTAATGTTGGTTTCATTAAACATGGTATCCATCACATCACCGAGTTCGAGGCCTTGTTCTAGCTGTGCCAATGCCGCTGGTGGCAAAGGTAGCGATGCTGAACGCGCTTCACCACGTAAGGCGCCAGATGCATGCTCACCACTTTCAATCACCATCCAAGCGAAAGTGTGCGAACCATCTATGCCTGCTTCTAGCCCAACATAATAGTCAGCATTCGACACAAGTGCGCGGGCATTTTTAACACGGTTACGTGCGCCGAGTAAGGTTTCTTCTGCCGTCATGGGTTGGTCACGCACTTCGCTTGCCACGCTGACACCTTCAAAATTACACGTTAGGTGAGGCAGTGCTTCAGCAAAGGCATTTTCGACCGCAGAAATTTTAGCGGGGTTGGTTGAAGCAACAATAATCGTGGCCATGAACATAATCCGTTAACGAATAAAGAGAGGCCATGATTGTACAAATACAAACAGGCGCCGTGAAGTAATACCAATCTGGGTAAGTAAATGTTCAGGTGATTGCGCAGGAAAAAACACTGAGAACAAGGCGTAGATTGCAGATAGCTAGTTGTTCTATCTACAAAATCTATAACGCAGTTATCATTGATTTTAACCAGCAAGAACGATCAGTTACTTAGTTAGATTGGTATCATAGCGCCTATTTAAATCATCTACTGAGCGGGAATCATCGTTTAAAGATTAACGATCGTAAGCCCAATCAGACTGAATGATGTAACCGTGGATTTGGAACTCATCATTGTTCACAAATAGGTTAGGGAAATCAGGTTGCGAGGTCGAGAACACCACACCATCGGCTAGTTGCGTCATGTGGTAGAAATCAGGTTCGCTGCCACGTACCGAAGCAAACACGGGTTGCTTCGGGCGGTAGCTTGCTGTGCGTGTAGCCAGCGCGTAGCTGCCGACTGGCGCACAAAGTGAGATGTTTTCGTTATCAACAAACAGGCCCAGGCACTCGTCACGATCTAGGTGAGCGGGGATTGCACGTTTGCTAACAACATCCACGGTTGCGCCTTGGCGAAACGAAGAGAAATCTTTACGGTGAATAACCGGAATGTAAGTGGCGGTAGAACCTTGGCTTACTTCATTGTTAATGGTTGTTGTTGCTTGCGTGCCTGTGTCTACTTGGCCTGTTAGCAAGTAACTGATCGAAGTGTTTAGGGTTGTCGCGATGGTTTCTAGCTCGCGCACTTCAATACCGTATTTACCTGATAGCTTACGGCTCATTGTACCTTGTTGAAGGCCTAAGGCTTCACCCAGTTGCTTTTGGCTAATGCCTTGAATTTTAGCTAATCGCTTAATTCTTTCTAAATATTCCATAATGTAGCTTCCTGCTCACAGTAGATTTGAATGCAAAAGGCATTCTTAAAAGTCATAACTTATTTTACTGATAACAAAATCAAAGGAATTACTGGGGTATAAAAAGTGCGATGGGTTTCGTTAAAGGAATATATTTCAAAAAGGTTATGGGTAAAAAAAGGGACAAAATTCGAGTTAAGAAATAAGGGGGAGCTAAAAATGTGTCACTTTAGCGGTGTTTTTGGGAGGAGGGTCATGATTTGTACGTGCTTCAGGGATTGAAATATCTTCTTTATGTGATATCAGGCCGTATTATGATTCAGTGCTCATACTTTTGTTATGCGCTTAGTTGTCTTTTGGGACAAAAGTGACTTTCGTATAGCGTATATTGATGTGAATGACGCCGTCAATAGATGAAAAACCTATCTTACGCTGTTTTCACCTATATGCTCTATAAAGGTGGGACATTATACATCTTGTTTGCTAACCGCAGGCCACTCCTCTATGATGCAATAAGTTTAATAATCGACCTATCACTATGTCTGCAACGCTCTCATTTTACCAACAAAATACCATAAGCCTTTGTCAGCAATATAACTCGTTGGCATTTGAGGATGTTCACGCAAGCTGGAAGCCGTTTTGGCCGTACAGTGGCGATCAGGTATTGGATGTTGGTGCAGGGAGCGGTCGAGATGCAAAATGGATGGCAGCCCAAGGTTGCGATGTTATTGCGTTAGAACCTTGTGATGCATTGCGTCAAGCAGGGAAAGCGCACACAGACGCCGCGGTAACTTGGCTTAACGATGCCTTGCCCGCCTTGAGTAAAACTGAAAACTTAGGGATGCGTTTTGACTGTATCTTAGTCAGTGCGGTTTGGATGCACCTTGCCCCAAGTCACCGAGAACGCGCGTTTCGCAAGCTGTCTAATTTACTGGCCTCCAATGGTCGGTTGGTGATCACCTTACGCCATGGCGGGTTTGATGATGGTCGCCAAGACTATGGTGTATCGGTAGAAGAAATAGAGCAGCTTGCTAAAAACAGCGCGCTGTTAGTCAAGCACACTAGCGACAGCCAAGACTCACTCAATCGCGCTCAAGTGCATTGGCAAACCGTGGTATTAAGCCTACCAGATGATGGTTCGGGTGATTTGAATCGCGTGCGCCATATCATTGTCAATGACAGCAAATCAGCCACCTACAAACTCGCGTTACTACGTACCTTGCTACGGGTGGCGGATGCCCATGCAGGTGCTGTGATTGATCGCAGCGACGGTAAGGTTGCGATCCCCGCAGGGTTAGTGGGGCTGTATTGGATGCGCCAGTTCAAGCGTTTGATTGATATCGACATTGAAGGTAGTGGGGGTATTCAACAAAACTCCAATACCAGCAAAGGGTTGGGTTTTGTTAAAGATGATGGCTGGAACAAACTTAAACATTTAGCCGCCGATGATTTAACCGTTGGGGCGATGTTTCTTGGTGACGAAGCCCAAGCATTACAAAAAGCGCTGTCGCATACCTTAGCGACGATTAAAAGCGGGCCTGTAACCTTTATATACCAAGGTGATAAAACGAATCGCTTATTTGATATTCAGCCTTCATCGCAACGTCGCAAAACTTTATCTTCACTTGTTATCGACAGTGACTTTCTAGCTAGTTACGGCAGCTTTGTGCTGGATGAAAGTTTGTGGGAGTGTTTCCTTTTATACAACGCATGGATAGAGCCGTTAGTGGTTAACCAATGGATTTTAGAAATGCAGCGCTTTGAGCTAAACCGCACCCGCAATATTGGCCTGCAAATTTACCATGATTGCTTGGTATGGATAGACAAAGATCATGATACCCGCGATGTGCGCAAGCGGGTCGCTGAACTTAAAAAACAAGATGCAGATTTATATAGCGTGTGGAGTGGCAGCAAGCTTAAAGATACCTTCCACATCGATCACTGTCTGCCATTTGCTTACTGGCCCAATAACGACAAGTGGAATTTGCTACCCACGACCGCCAGTGAAAACCTGAAAAAGAGCGATAAAGTCCCAACCTCAAATCGTCTACAAGCCTCAAAAAGCCGTATTCTCGATTGGTGGCAATTGGCGTGGGGCGAAGACTACGCGCTACAAACACGATTCTTCTCTGAAGCCGCATTATCACTGCCTAATATTCCCCCACAATGCCACGACTTCGAGCAAGTGTTCGAAGCCATGGGGCTACAAGTACGGGGCGTAAAGAGCCGATTGCTAGTAGGGGAGTGGTAGTCATAATGGGTATACTAAATAGGGCGCTAAAAGCAGTGTTCCTTGCTGTGTACCTAAAAAGCAAAGATATCTGAGGGGGCGTAACGCATAGGTACGTTAAGTCTTTGGTTTATTGCAGATACAAAAACGGGACATCCGAAGATGTCCCGTTTCCAAACGTTTGGTGGGCTGGCGTAAGTTGATCTGACTGTTTAAGCTTTTGATTTAAATTGATAACTATCAGTTTGATTTTTCACTGTGTACCTTGTGGTGTACCCATTTTTGTTTATCACCTCAGATCTATTCATAATTAGCTTATCTTTACTTGCTGTTTTTAAAGTCGTACTGCTAACGCATTTCTACTTTAAGGTGGCTACAGAGTGAGTAAGCTTTGTACAAGTTGGTGTTATATCCAATATATTCGAAACTTGTTGCCAATATGCAGGTAGAGAAACTACCGTAAACATATTAATTTTATCAATGAAGTCCTCACATACTGTGATGATTTTTACTATATGATATATAAGGATTAATTATGTCTAAAGGTAACAGTACTCGTGGTCCATCAAGTCATCCAGGTCCTGGCGGTAATTGGCCTTCTACAACTGGTGGCAAGTCTGGAGGCGGGCGCGGTAATGCTCCTGCTAAAAAGTAAATAATATTCAAGGAAGGGCCTGTAGGCCCTTTTCAATATATGAAAAATGAACATTGTAGTTTTCCTACCATTGGTGATTTGATTAGGGGAATCTTCAACGCTTCAGGGTTACTCGCTAGGAAAAACGCTGAAGAACGAATTATTAATGAAAGTAATAAAAAAACAATCCAGATGAAACTTAAGAGGTTGTCAGATGAAACCTCAAGGCTTGATGATCAACTTAATGAACTACTCTCTTTATTGACAGATTTACTATATGAGGTAATTCGTGACGAAAAGGTTGTGTTGGCTATAATGGCTTCATTGGATGATGTTTTAGCTCAATACAAAGACTTGATAAGGGAAGAAGGGACTTACTTATCTTATAGTGATAGTGTGAAATGGTTGATTTACTCTCGAGGTTTGGAGAGATTAGTAATATCGATTAATAAAAATCAGCTAGCTTTTAATATTTCTCAATCTAATTTTAACTTTCCAAAAGATTTTCGATGGTGGCTCCCAACTTTTAGTGAAGAGGGCGTTGTTTGGCCTATTAAAAAAGTGTGGTTATGGATTTACTCTGAAATGGATATGTCTCAACGTCAGTTTCATTTGATATCCGGAAAACATGCTGAACAACAAGAGCGATACTTAGAAAATGTACAACGTTGGAGTTGTGATAGACAATTACCTTCTACCAACGCAATGTTAGATTGTTTGGATAGGTCATTATTTTTATTAAAAACGGATAAGAATCTTAATGTTTCAGAGTGCCAGGAAAATGCCTTTCGCACTGCGTTGCTTATCGCCAGGATTTCAACTTACGTATTTAAATCAATTCAAATACACTTTGGTAATCACTTTACTAAAAGTATAACTAGAACGATTTCTGTTCAGTATAATAGATTGAAAAAAGAGTCTGAAGATATCAGGGGAATATGCAAAAAGGTAAATGACCTCTCTGGTAATATACCGAAAAATATCACAGATAACTTGATATTTGATGCCGTTACTCAATACTGGTATAACAAATCAGATAAAATAATAAAGTGTTCTCACTTGAATGAAATAATGTCTCTTTCAAAAAATAACAAGTTACCGTCTAGGAGTAAAATTCGGCAGATAAGGAATCAGGTTGGAGGGTTTATGCTTTCCTCTGTATTAAGGCAATATAAGATTGATTTTATAATGATGCCAAGTCAAGAATTTGGCAACTTATATTTTGAAGGGCTAAGGATAAAGAAAGGACCGAAATCGACAGAAGAAATTGTTAGCTATAGAAATAAATTAATAAATAACAAATTGATTGAACAATTAGAATGGTTAGTGAATTGGTCCTATGCTAATTACTATTACCGAATAGAGTCTTTTTCAGATGCCTATCCTTATTATAAAATGGCTTTTGAACAAGGAAAGTACAGTGCTGGTAAAAATCAATATATGCTAGTTAATCAGTATATTGAGATTTGCGCAAAAAATAACAAACTAAAAGATTTTAAAAAAGGAATCTCTTGGGCTAATTATTTAGGTTTAGATGTTCGTTGGTTAAGGAATATGGAAGATCCTGAATCAGAGGAAAGTATAAAATGCTTATATGCTTTATTTAGTAAAGCAAGATATTTTGATGTATAACTTTTAATATTGAAATTTAGTTTTTGTTTTTATTTGTATTTTTGAAATGTTGCTTATTTCTGTTTTAGTCTAGATACTTGATTGTCTAGACTTTTAATTTTATTTTCTAATCTTGATATTTCTCGTTTAAATGCAGAGTTATCAATTAAAGATTCAATACTTTGGCTAATATTCTTTAGTTTTAGAGTCTTTTTTATATACTTTAATTTTTCGTAAGTATCCCTATTCAAGGTTATTGTTATATCCTTATTATCTTTATTTTTCCTTCTCTCAAATTGATGCCAGGAATCCTTCATTTTTTTTAAGTCCTGATAACGTATCAGTTGATCTTTTAATGGGGTGAAATATTTAGCGGATTGTTCTAGTAGATGATCTTTTGTTGGGTCTTTTTCCGTTGAGATGAACTGTAGTAGATCTGGGTTAGAAATACCATTTTTCTCAAAATACTGGCTCAGCCAAATTCGCATTCTTTTGCTTTTAAAGTTAACCCATTGTTCAAATTCTTGATGTTCTTTTGTCATCAGAAACATATCTCTAGTCTTCATAATTACATGTAACTTTACATGTAAGATTTGTGGTGTCAAACTATGCCTGATTCATATTTTAATAGGTATTATAAGATAAATTATGTTGTTGATTGATGATTTTTTGTTGTTAGATTGGAAAGGACAGCCACAAGACAAATTGATTTACATTCGCTGGCTAATGTTGGTAAAAGAAGAAAGCCATCAATCAATGTCTGTTTCTTGTCTGGCAAAACATCTTAGACTTAAAGAGTCATTAGTTAGGAGTTCTGTAGCTCGCCTACTTCAGAGTGGGGTAGCGGAACTATCTGAACTTAGAACGTATGAGCCAATTTATCCTTCTAGCGTAAAAAAATATAATGGTGGCAATAATACCGTAGTAATACCAGTTCAAAAGATCGCTTACATTAAAACGCTGCTAGGGTGTGGTAGTGACCTTGTTGATCAGAGAGCGGAGAGTTTAGCAAAAAGATTACTGCAAGCCATGCTTGTTGTGCTATGTGATGATCTTGGTGTTATTAAAAGTGTTAGTTTGAATCAGCTGGCTGTATTTACAGGAATGACAGTTCAGCGCATTAGAAGATATAAAGACGATCTTTTAAAATCTGATTTTATTTTAAAGTATATCCCTGGTGGAAATGCCCCTAGTCTGTATCAGAAAGTTAAGTCTATATGTATTATTGATCCGACAAAGTTCGGTTGTGGGAAGTTGGTTATTATAAACTGTCTTACGGAATATACCTTAGGAGTAGACCCAAGTAGAACGATAACGAAATTATTTTGTAATGAAATGATAGGTGATCAGTTGGTCAGAGATATTGATAAATTTAGATTTTTCCAACGGATAAAGCACATATTCGAGGAAATGGTGATAGTCAGGTTAGTCGAACTAATGGGAAGTAGTCGTAATATCAATGAAAGAGTTTTTACTTCCCTAACAGTTAATGAAAAGTTTAATGATACTTTCAAGTATTCACTTTCAGGTGATGTAAATGGAGTCTCTGAGTTTTTATTTGATGTTCTTAAAATAATTGAAAATAAAGTTAATGGTCGGAAGATAAAGGATGTATTTTTTTTACTTCGTAATTCAGATATTTTAGTGTTATTTGATTTGGAGGTCGATATTTCAGGAGAGTTGCAGCCTAAGTTTGAAAATTGTGTGGTTTTTAAATCGATCTGTGGGAAGTATGACTTTAAGCTTGATTGTTCAATCATATGAGTTACTCTTTTAGATAGTGTAACTGTAGAGTTTTTTAATTATTGTTTGTTTTTTCTTATGTTGGTTTTATCGGCTGTTTTAACCTTTATTAGTGCTCAGGAATTGTCGGTAAAGGTAATATATGTTACTTCTAACAAAAGTAATATTCAGTAAAAAATAATGAGAGTGTAGATATATTTGATGAGTAACTGATTCAGGTATCTACAAATGAGAAAGAAGGTATTCAAAAACTTAAGAATTGTTTATCCACTAGGTAAACTAGAACAACGCTACTTAATAAAATTAAAGAAAGTCTTGGATACGTCACTAGAATCATATCCGAGAGTGTTTGCAATACGGTTGGATTTAAGGTTCCCAGATCCTCAGAGAGTGTTGTGTAACGATATTATTTATTCTGATATAAATAATATCGCATTTGATGAGGATTATGACGTTCCGCTTTCATCTAGTAATAATTGCTCTAATATTATGAAAAGATTTATTGATTCTTTGAAGGCTAAGTTAGTTGCAAAAGAACGGAGCAAGAAAAAGGTAGGGGTAAGAGTACATCCGAATACCCTACGGTTTGCTTGGTGTAGGGAGCGCAAAAATTCGGAGAATGATCACTTCCATATCGTCCTTTTCTTTAATAAAGATGCGTACCATCGTTTGGGGCATGCAAGATATCCTCGGTCTTTGGCCTCATTGATTATTGATGCTTGGGCTAGTGCTCTCAAATATCGACATGTAGGTTCTGATGGATTAGTTCATTTTTCTAAAAATCATAGCTACTATGTCAATAAACGATCTATAGATTTTACTAAAGAATATAATGACCTGTTCCATCGAATTAGCTATTTGGCAAAAAAAGAAACCAAGCACTATGGTGAGGGATACCGCTGCTTTGGCTGTAGCACTAGGTAAGTTCGCATGGTGATAAAAAATAAAGGGGAGCGAATCCCCTTATCCTTTGTGACGATGTTTTAAGTCCCATACGCGCCACTGACTAGCTTGAATGTGCGCACGAGCGTCACGTTTAAGCTGAGTCAATGTGAAGGTGCTTGAGAACATATCACCATCTAAACAGTAACTACAGAACTGATGGCAGTTTTCATTTAGCAGGGAATAGTCTGTTTGTGCCCCTAGTGTGGCCTCTGCTATCTGAGCACAACGCTCACTCCCAACGGCATTGCTTTGTGCATTGCAACTGATGTAAATGGAAATAGCTGTAGTGTCTGCTAGAAACTGACGAATCGATACGGCTTCGATAAGACCTTTCCTATTGCGATGGATGATACGTCCCTCTCCTACGTACACACCTGAATGTTCAGCAGAACCAAATACGAGATCGCAATACACAATGCTGCCTCTTTCTGGAGCCTGAGTTGTATGAAAGAGATTGTCGGCAAGACTTCTCCCTAATTGAGTTAGCCCTAGGGCTCCTAGTATTTTTAATAAGTTCATTATTTACCTGGAATAGATATATCCAAAATTGCAATGGACTATGAGTATGAGAGTTGTTGATTTGGCTGGAATGTTTGATTTGTTTGGAAACGGTAGCTTGCTTAGATGTTGTGTGAGTGGTTAATCTCTAATTACTTACTACCGTTTTTAGTTCCCGTTAGCCTGTTATGATTGCCAGGTGGTTTATCACCTGTTTAATTTAAAGGAAGGGATGGGGTTGTGGTGATGATAGAGTTTGAGGCTTTTTAATCGGCAACAACTTTATAAAGAATCCATGCCAATATAGGGTCAATTACCAGTCCGAGTAAAAGCCACCATCCAAAGCTGCGGCCGTTACTCTTAGCATACATCGCCAGTATAAAAGCGAAAAATACCCATAAAAGCACTAATATCATAATTTATTCTCCTATTTGAATTCCTTGCACCGATACGGGTGCCATGTGAATAGTACATTAAACATAATCTATCTGCACCCATAAAGGTGCAGGTGTGTTTGTGAGTAAGATTGAAAAGAACATTACTGGAAATCAAATCCGCAATATCAGATTGTCTAAGCAGCTCTCTCAGCAAGATGTTGAACGAATGTGTAGTCTCAAGGGGTTTGATATGACAAGAAGTAAATTAGCAAAGGTTGAGTCTGGGATGGTACGTGTGACGGATGAAATGTTAAAGAACCTTGCAGATGTACTGAATGTTGGTGTCGAAGAGTTCTTTTATTAATAGTTGCTCTAGGCGGTGAATAATTTATTTAATATTGCGGTTGAAACAATCGCTCAAGCTATGTGCTGCAAGGGATTGTTGCTCCCGCCCCCTCACGAAATGATCTGGCTTAAAGCTCAAGAGAAACAAAGTCTTTATCGACTTCATCTTGAGTAATACCTATATAACGAAGCGTGACACCTTCTGATGTGTGGCGTAGCATCTTCATGACTCGACCGATATCTTTTGTTGATTGGTAGAGGAAGTACCCACGAGTTTTACGCATACTGTGAGTACCCAGAGAAAGCTTGAGCTCTTGCCCCACTTGTTGAAATGCCATAGATACAGCACGTCGCGAGAGCGGTTGTGGCGGTTTATGCTTTAGTTGCTGGCATTGATATGATTGAAATAGGTAAACATGATCAGGGTGCTTTTCTCGTACTTTAGCAATGTGTTCACGTGCTTTAGTGTTTAACTGGATGTTTGCCAGCTTGCCCGTTTTGCTTTCACGAATAATGAGTCGGTCATCATTAATGTCTTCAAAGCGGATAGAGAGTAAGTCCGATATCCTCAATGCTAGGTTTAATCCTATGTGCCAAACATCAGCCATTTGTGGGTTACAACGAATACTCAGCAAATGACCAATCAGGCGAATTGTGTCGTCATCTTTAATCGCTTGTACCTCAGCCATAGTCTGCTTCCTTTTTTGTCTGTAGCAATGTGTTTTGGGAAGCACAGAGCCGACGATATTAAGAAACCCTTGTGCAATAAGGGATTGAAGCTTCCCGTTTTAACAATATGGGAAGCAGCCTCGTTTTAGCTCTGTGCTGGTGGTTGTGTTGAATGTTTGTGAGGGGGAATGGGGTGATGTGTCTAATTACACTCGACTTGGATTTGATCGTAGGCGTCCATCGACATATAGCTAAGAAAGTTTCCTTCCCATAGCTCGTAGAGTTCCGTCATTGTCGGTAAGCGAATGCTTTGCCATCCCGCATAACGCGAAAAGACCACTGAGTTTCCGATATCAAAATCAATATCTCTTTCCAGCTCGGGGTAAGCATTACCGCAATAACTGAAGTCTGTGATGTAAAGGATTGAATAGTGATCATCTGAAACCTGACTTAAAGCAATTTCAACAGGATGATAACCACCATTTTCAGCGCTGTAGCTTTTATCTCTGAAGTTTACAATGATGCTCTTTTTGCCCTGGATCTCGGAGTGTTTACTAAGTACATGGTTTAAGCCGTTGTGAAGCTTTTTGGAAATAGGTAAGCATGAAGAGCTGAAGGTAATAATGGGTGAATTAGAGTTTTGCATAGTCGGTCCTTGTTTTTAAATATGAGATTACTTGATGGCCGTTGCAGCGAAGTAATCAAAGCTTTGCTGGTGGAATGTATTGGTTAAAGCGTTTTGCCAAGAATGAAAGAGTTCGATGACTTGTGGTTGGTTTAGGTCGCAACGTTTGATATCAGGCTGATAGAACCACTGATGGTTAAAATTGAAATAAAGTTCTACCTCTAACTGTTCACTGTCTTCATACGGAAAAGCGAAGCTAGTCATGGTCGCAATTTGCCAAGCCTGATTAGGATGCTCTCTGAATAAATGAATCTCTAACGGGTGTGGCCCCGCTCTTTTCGTTAGGTAGGCTGAATGTCTGAAATTGAGTGCGATACGTTCCGTTGCTTCAGAAATAGCGCATAAGCTAACGGAGGCTTCTAAATATCGTTGTAGCACTTGTGACAATGGCGCATAAGTACAAGGTGAAGTGACGGTATTCATAACAAGCCTCTCTCTGCAAAGGAGAAAGTACGTCTGCCGACAACGATATGATCGAGTACCTGTATATCAACTAAAGAGAGAGCGTCGGTGAGCTTTCTGGTAATCCTTTTGTCTGCATTGGAGGGTTTAGAGTCGCCTGACGGATGGTTGTGAGCAAAGATCACTGCTGCCGCATTGACTTCAAGTGCAGCCTTCACAACTTCACGTGGGTAGATAGATGCAGCGTCTATCGTGCCAAGAAATAACACTTTAAATTCCAACAATTGATGCTGGTTATCTAAAAACATCACAGCAAAGACCTCGCGATCCCTCCTACCTAGTTTGTATTTAATGTAATCCTTCGTTGCTTCTGGATTAGTGAAGACATCTCCACGTAAGTAATGGCGTTCAATAATTTCAGCCGCCTGTTCTAGTACCTGCTGTTCATTAACTGTTTTTACCTTGCGGTAGCGGGGGGATTTGTTCATGCGCATACGTACCTCATTAGATAGTGAGTGAATTCATGCTGATGAAATATATCTAAAAAAGGTTCGAATCAGGTGGGATAGGAAAGTAACTAGTGTATTAGAAAGAAGGTTCGTCGAACGGTAAAAAATAAGTCAGTCACCGTTGTTATGTAGCAATCGCAGCAAAGCGACAGATTAATAATCAACACAATCGAGTTGGTGTAAGAGTGTATCGGCTCTTTAGTCTCTGGAGAGAATAAAAATGAACAAAGGAATTTATGTAGAAGCGGCCATCGTAAAGAAACAAAGAGGGTACTGTGTTGGTGGGATTGGATTGATTGCACTCGATGATACTGAATGTATTGATGGTGAGGATTGGCAGTCCTTTGACAGCATCACAGATTGTAATTACTTAGAGTTATCAGCACTCGCGTTTGGACTAAAGTGTGCCAGTGATGGCGATATTATCTATTCAAGCAGTGACTATTGCGTTGATGGTTTTAATTATTGGCTTGATGGCTGGAAACGTCGAAATTGGCGTAAAGCAAATAAAAAGCCGATAGCTAATCAAGACCTTTGGGTACTAGTGGATAAACGAAGTGCAGATAAGCAAGTTGAGGTGAGGAAAGTGGCTGCTTGCTCAGCAGGAAAAGATGCCGCTTATAGATACGCTCTTGCAGCGGCGAATCGTCAGTTGTAATAAGAATGAATCACTTGCTGGCACAGCCAGCAGGTGTTTTTTTGTTGTTACTGGATTTGAAGGTGGTATTGAACACCATAAGGTACAAAACGGTATTTTTCTACGTGCCAGGTAATCACATGGGAACCAATGACATAGGAGGACGTCCCATGAGATTTCTAAAGCTAAAAGAAGTAATGGAAAAAACAGCACTAAGCCGCTCAGCGATTTATAGGAAGATGGAAGAGGGTGAGTTTCCAGAAAAAGTTAGTTTGGGGGATCGCGCAGTTGCTTGGGTGGAGAGTGAGGTCGATGACTGGATGGAAGAGAAGCTAGAGGGACGAACGCTTGCTGTTTGACCAATAAGCATAGCAAGAGTTAACAATAAACTATAATGCATTGCTGATTCCTCAATTTTCTCATATTCTCTCATTTGTATACTTTCCCTCAAAACTCTGACAAGGCTAGCGCAATCAAATGACGGACCAAATTTTAACTTTGAAAGAGGTGGCGGCTTACCTAAAGCTGGCAGAGAAAACCGCTTATCGACTTGCCAGTGAAGGCAAGCTACCAGGCTTTAAGGTTGGTGGTTCATGGCGCTTTAAGCGCGAAGATTTAGAAGCGTGGATTGAGGAACAGAAAAAATGATTGAGAAGCTAACTCCATTTCATGCCAAATACTTTGCTCATGAGCTTTCTATACTTCATGCAAATAATGGAGTAGATCGCCTTTCTCAATCTCTATTTGATGCAAGTGTCGATTTAAACCCACACCAGATAGATGCTGCTCTTTTTGCTATTGATAATCCGCTTACCAAAGGTGTTGTTTTAGCGGATGAAGTTGGTCTTGGTAAAACAATTGAAGCAGGCTTGGTCTTATGCCAATACTGGGCGGAAAGAAAGCGTAAGCTTCTTATCATTTGTCCTGCATCACTGCGTCGTCAGTGGGCAACTGAGTTGCTAGAGAAGTTCAACCTTCCATCTCGTGTATTAGATGCCAAAACGTTTAATCAACTTCAAAAACAAGGCATCTACAATCCACTGAATAATAAAGAAGTTGTGATCATGTCTTATCATTACGCCGCTAGGCTTGAAGATAAGCTCGTGGCTGAAATGTGGGATTTGGTTGTTATCGATGAAGCCCATAAACTCAGAAATGCTCACCGTGAAAGCAACAAAATGGGGCAGGCTCTTAAGCGAGCTCTCGATGGAAGGAAAAAGCTACTGCTAACTGCGACACCATTGCAGAACTCGCTAATGGAGCTGTATGGGATGTCTACTCTCATTGATGAGCATATCTTTGGTGATCATAAGGCTTTTCGAAAACAGTTTATGCAAGCTGATAGCGACAGAGGTGAGTTAAAGGAGCGTTTGGCTGGCTTTATGAAGCGGACGCTACGAAAGAATGTACTTGAATACATTAAGTACACTGAACGTAAAGCCATTACTATTCCTTTCTATCCAAGTGAGCAAGAACAAGAGCTGTATGATCGAGTGCAGCTCTTGCTAGAGCGTGAAGATAGCTATGTGTTACCAAAGAGGCATAGACACTTAACAGGATTGATTCTGAGAAAGCTCCTATCTTCTAGTACCAAAGCGGTTATCAATAACCTGCAAATTCTGAAATTTAGGTTAGAACAGCTTAAAAAAGATGGACAACAAACAGATGAGTTAGACATCATTCAACAAATCATTACAGATGACGATCTTGAGGATGACATATACGAAGATACAGAATTAGCTGAGGTTGACTCTGGAAAAGTAGAGTTGAACCTGAAAGCTCTGGATTCAGAGATTGCTGAGCTTGAAGCTATTATTGCCAAAGCGGAACTCATTGGTATTGATACAAAGTCCAAGGAGTTACTGCAAGGGCTTGATAAGGGCTTTGAGCAGTTAGCTGAAATGGGTGCGGCTCGTAAGGTCATCATCTTTACTGAATCAATGAGAACTCAGCAGTATCTGGCTCAATTTTTAGAAAATAATGGTTACGCTGAAAAAGTAGTGACATTCAGCGGCACCAATAACACGGCTAAAGCAACTCAAATCTACCAACAATGGAGAGAAGAGTATCAAGGCTCATCTCGCGTGACAGGCTCGGCTCAAATCGATAAGCGGTCAGCATTAATAGACTACTTTAAAGAACATGCAGAAATCATGATTGCTACAGAAGCAGCTGCTGAAGGGGTTAACCTTCAGTTTTGTTCACTTCTGATCAATTACGATTTACCTTGGAACCCACAACGAGTTGAACAGCGTATTGGCCGCTGTCATAGATACGGTCAGAAGTTCGATGTGGTTGTCGTTAACTTTTTGAATCAACGCAATCAGGCTGATTCAAGGGTACTGGAGTTGCTTACTGATAAATTTAATCTATTCGATGGTGTTTTTGGTGCATCGGATAGCGTACTTGGCAATATAGAAAGCGGTGTTGACTTTGAAAAGCGGATTCAACAAATCTATCAATCTTGCCGCACACCAGAAGAAATAGAATCTGCGTTTGAGTCGCTACAAAAAGAGCTCGAAAATGACATCAATGAAAAAATGCAGAAAACTCAAGAGCAGCTTCTTGAGCATTTTGATGAAGATATCCATGATATTTTAAAGATTAAGCTTGATGAAGCCAAAGAGCGTTTAGATAAAGTCGGTAGATGGTTCTGGGCAGTAACCTACCAGCAGTTGAAAGACAGAGCTTGCTTTGACCATGAGAATCATAGCTTCTCTATCAATGAGCCAATAAACGACTCTTTCTTTGGTAAATATCAGTTGATAAGAAAAGCTGGTGGATACAGTCGAGAGGTTGAACAACTCGATCACCATACTCAAGCTTATCGAATTAATCACCCATTAGGTGAGCAAGTTATTGCTGAGGCGAGGGAATTTGAAACCGAACGATGTGAGCTGGTTTTTGATTACACGGGCCATAGCACGAAGGTGTCAGTTGCAGAGCAACTAAAAGGTCAATCAGGCTGGTTAACACTCAACCTACTTTCAGTAGAAGCCTTTAATACTCAAGAGTTTCTCGTATTCTCAGCTAAGACAGACAAAGGACAAATAGTTGATTCAGAGGCGTGTAAAAAGCTCTTTAACTTAGGTGTATCAAAATCTATTCAAACTGAGTTAACCATGCCAGGTGAGCTTTGTTCTCTTCGAGCTAGACAGATTGATGCAAAACTTGCAGAAGTGATGGACAGTAATAATACGCTTTTCGAAGTAGAGAGAGACAAGCTTGAGAAGTGGGCTGAAGATAAGGTGATGGCTGCTGAAGAAGCACTGCGTGATACTAAAGCCCAAATACGATCATTAAAACGAGAAGCAAGACACGCACAGTCTGTAGAAGAGCAAAAGACAAGCCAAGAGCAAATTAAGAAACTTGAGCGACAACAGCGACGCCAGCGTTCAGAAATCTTTGACGTAGAAGATGAGGTCGCAGATAAACGTGATGAACTAATCGCAGCGCTTGAAGAACGCATGAAGCAGAAAACAAACGTCACTGAGCTATTCACAGTTCGTTGGTTGGTGGCATAGGAGGCATACGTGTTAGAAACAATTAAACTCAATAACTTTAAAGCTTGGGAAAAGCTAGAGATAAAGTTTGGGATGGTGACCGGTTTGTTTGGTACGAACAGCTCTGGTAAAAGTAGCTTGATTCACTTCTTGCTCATGCTTAAACAAAGTAAAGATAACAGCGATAGAGCGATTGCTGCCGATTTTGGTGGTCATGACAAGTTAGTTGAATTAGGAACTTACCATGATGTGGTATTTAAGCATGATAGCTCAAGAGATATCTCGTGGGCCCTGTCCTGGGACTTGCCTAAAGAGCTGAAAATACAAGATGTTGAGAAAAGCTCTACTAGTGTTTTGTTTAAAGCTTCTAGTTTAGAAATCTCTTCTTCTATCGGTTTAGAAGATAAGCTTTTAGGTGTGAAAGCATTGGGTTATGACTTTGCGGACCATCAATTCTCAATACAAAGAAAACCTGACTCTAAAGATTTTGATCTTGTAGCAACGGGTAGGTCGAAATTTCGCTTCACTCGCACTCAAGGTCGTATGTGGAAATTACCTAAACCAACCAAGAACTATCTTTTCCCTGATCAAGCCAAAACTTATTATCAGAATGCAGATTTTTTAAGTCAATTTGAAGCGTCTTTTGAAGCTGCGATGGATAATATTTACTATTTGGGACCACTTCGAGACTACCCAAAACGTACTTATCAATGGTCTGGCACTAGCCCAACAGATGTTGGAACTAGAGGTGAACTCACTATTAACGCTATATTAGCCGCCTCAACGCGCAACGAAAAAAGAAGTTTAGGATATAAGAAGCACAATAAATCTTTTGAAGAGATGATTGCTTACTGGTTGAAAGCTCTAGGTTTAATTAATTCTTTCCGTGTTGAAGAGGTTGCACCAAATTCGAATATTTTTCGCACACTAGTAAAAAAAGAAGCAGGCAGTAGTGAGGTTGGTCTAACCGATGTTGGTTTTGGTGTATCGCAAATATTACCAGTTTTGGTGCTAATGTATTATGTCCCCGAAGGCAGTACAGTTCTACTAGAGCAACCTGAGATTCATTTACATCCATCAGTGCAAAGTGAACTTGCTGATTTAATTTTAACTGTGTCGGAAACCAGAAATATTCAAGTAATTGTTGAAAGCCATAGTGAGCACTTTATCCGCCGTTTACAGCGTAGAGTTGCAGAGAGTAGTGCAGAAAAAAATGATATTGCTCTTTATTTCTTTTCGACAAAACAAGGCCGTGCAAATTATGAAACACTGCAATTAGACGAATTTGGTGCAATACATAATTGGCCAGAAAACTTTTTTGGTGACGAGATGGCAGAGATAGCCGCTACACGTAAGGCTGCTTTGTTAAAACGAAAAGCCAAACATGATTCGGAGCAATGTAGTGAGTAATGCTGCTAAAAAAGTGATTGATAGCAATGTTGCAATTGTCGCCAATGGTCGTTCACCACAAGCTTCAATAGATTGTGAGCTGGCTTGTATTGAACTTTTAGAGCGTTGCGAGCACCTTTCAATTTGTCTTGATCAAACAAGTTTGATAATGGATGAATATGCTAAACATCTTAGCTATGCAGGAAGTCCTGGTGTTGGAGATATGTTTTTTAAGTATCTCCATGATAATCAATACGCCGGCAAGAATATCGAATTGGTCACAATCACTCCAATTCTTGCAGAGAATCGCGGTTTTGAAGAATTACCAGAAAATCGCTTTGACCCATCAGATAGAAAATTTTTAGCAACGGCGGTTTCCGGTGGGGCACAAGTCGTTAACGCGACTGATAGTGATTGGGTTGAGCAGCAAGAGCTAATGAACCAACTAAATATTACCGTACAGCAGTTATGTCCTGACTGCTGTACACGACAGCAAAATTAAGAAGAAAACAATGAATAATTACAATGAATTAGTATTAAAGCTAAAAGAGATTTTCCAAATCGATAAGCCAGAGCTCGATTTTGGTATTTACCGCATTCTTAATGCTCGTGCTGATGAGATCAACGACTACTTAGAGAACAAGCTAAAAGCAAAAGTCCAAGCAGCACTTTCTGAAGCGGGTAATGCGAACAAGGAAGAACTTGAGAAGCATCTTGCTGAAGCAATAAAAGGAGCCGAAGCGCTTGGTGTCGATCCAAGTGGCATCCCAAAAGTAAAAGACCTTCAAAATCAAATCGCACAATCGGCTCAAGGTGCAAATGAGCATGAGAGTGCAGTGTTCTCTCATCTTTTGACATTCTTTTCTCGTTATTATGATGACGGCGACTTTATCAGCAAGCGCCGCTATAAAGGCGACACCTACGCAATCCCTTATGCTGGTGAAGAGGTTATGCTGCACTGGGCAAACAAAGACCAGTATTACATTAAAAGTGGAGAGAACTTCGCTAACTATTCATTCAAGCTTGATGATGGTCGTAAGGTCAGCTTTAAGCTATTAGCTGCTGATACCGCAAAAGATAACCGAAAAGATAATGATGCGGACCGACGCTTTGTACTCATCGAGCCTCACAAGCGAACTAAACTGGATGAAGACGGCGAAGAGTGCGAAGTAGAATATCAGCCAGTGGAAGTTCATAAAGCTGATGGTGAAGAAGAACTTGTTATTCACTTTGAGTACAAAGTGATGAAGAAAGGTACTAAACAAGATGTTTTAGTCCAAGCTTCGATTGCTTCTGTTCTAGAAGATGAATTAGTTCAAAGTAGTTGGGCTGACATTACGAAGAGAGCTCCGACAGAAAAAAATCCGAATCGAACAGAGCTTGAGCGCCATTTAACTACTTATACGCAACGTAATACAGCAGATTACTTCATTCATAAAAATCTTGGTGAATTCCTCAACAATGAGTTGGATTTTTATATCAAAAATGAAGTGATGAATCTGGATAACCTGCAGAATGCAGAGGTATTTGGAAATATAGAAAAGCAACTGAGAATGATTCAGTGTTTGCGCTCGATTGCACAAGAACTTGTTACGTTTTTAGCTCAATTGGAAAACTTCCAAAAGAAACTTTGGGCCAAGAAAAAGTTTATTGTGTCATCCAATTATTCAATCACATTAGATAAGCTAGATGAGTCGCTATATGAAGCAATTTCTGTGGTTGATGCGCAATGGCAGCAATGGCTTGATTTAGGTTTTATCGAGCCTAAATCTGATAGAACAACAGAGTATATGAAATTGAATAGAGGGTTGATAGTTGATACGACTCTGCTTCCACTTCAACTTAAATCTGAGGTATTGAATCAAATTGAGAATCTAGAAGAATCTACGGATGGCCTTCTAGTGCAAAGTGATAATTATCAAGCTCTTCAACTGCTTCAAACTAAATATCAAGGTAAAGCAAATGTTCTTTACTTAGACCCTCCATATAACACCGATGCTGGTCCTATTTTATATAAGAATGGATTCAGAGACTCATCGTGGTTAGCCTTAATGGAAGAACGTTTAATCCAAGGTAAGTATCTTCTCGACCAAAGCGGCATTGCATGTGTCACTATCGATGATTACGAGTTACACAATTTAGCAAAATTGATGGAGCAAGTTTATGACGAACTCGCAGGAACCGTTGCTATTAGAATTAAACCATCTGGTAGGCCTATTCCGAATGGATTTGCATTAGCACATGAGTATGCTTTGTTTGCGAGAAATAATGAAGATACGGCAATTCAAAGGTTAGAACGCTCCGAAGACCAACTTGCGAGGTACAGAGATAGTGATGAACATGGTCGCTATTTCTGGGAAATGCTTCGAAAAGCAGGCGGTGGCGCAGCACAAAAAGACCGTCCAACAATGTGCTACCCATTTCTTTTAGATTCAGATGGTGTGCTGTCTCTTGCCGAGTGTACATATGATCCTGAAACAGAAGAGTATATAAATGTGCAAACAGAAAGCGCCGGTGAGAAGCTGATTTGGCCTGTGCGTGATGATGAGACTATGGGCCGTTGGTACTTAAGCCGTGATCGTGTCAGAGAAATGATATCTGAATTAAAAGCAGTTCAACAAGATGACGGTAGGTACTTTGTCTATTATCGTAGAAGACCTAACGCAGGCGTTCAGCCATTGTCATTTTGGGCAGATGCAAAATACTCTGCGACTGAGCACGGAACAGCATTAATTAAGAAAATGTTTGGTACTAGTAGTGCGTTCTCTTACCCAAAATCAATTCACGCTGTTGAAGACTGTTTAAAGGTAGCGGGAGCGGGCGAAAAGGACAGTTTAGTTGTTGATTATTTTGCAGGCTCTGCTACTACAGGGCATGCTGTCTTAAATCTTAATAGGAAGGATTCAGGTAACAGGAAATTTATACTTGTTGAACAAGGTCAATATTTTGAACAGGTGACTAAGCCGCGAGTTCTCAAAGCTGCATTTTCAAGTCTATGGAGTGAGGGGAAACCACAAAACTCTGAATACCAATCCGTGATTTTTAAAACGATTAAGTTAGAAAGCTATGAAGATACTCTGAATAATATTGTTTTAAGAGAGCACACGTTCACTAAAGATCTGTTTTCAAGTTCAGATAAACAGTTGGAAAGTGATTACTTAGTCAAATATATGCTTGATGTTGAAAGTAAAGATTCGTTACTCAATACAGATGATTTTAGTAAACCATTTGATTATCAAATGAATATTGCTACTGATTCGGCAGGGGCAATTGAGTCGGAAGGTATTGATCTGGTTGAGACTTTTAATTACTTAATTGGTTTAAATGTAAAAACGAGAGAGTCAAATGTAAAACATGGTTACATTAGGTTGGAAGGTAGTCTCCCTAATGGTGAGCGTGCGTTGGTGTTATGGCGAGATTGCGACAAGATTGGTTATGAAGAATTGACAAAGTACGCTAATCGATTTGATCTATATGCTAAAGAGCAGACATTCGATGTTATCTACATCAATGGTGACCACAACTTACCAACGGCATTCACTTCTGATGATGAAGATGGTGAAATTACCCGTACGTTGAAACTACGTCAGATTGAACCTGAGTTTCTGAGCAAAATGTTCGCAGAGGAGACTCTGTAATGGCTAAGAGATCAGCAGCTAAAGCCATTAAAAAAGGTGCCAAGAAGCTGAGCTTCCATAAACAGCTTGTATTGAACCGATACATGTATCGATTCTTTAAAGACGGCACACTAGAGGGGTTAAAAGGTCGTTTAGGCGATGATCGCTTTGAAGGCATTCATGAAGACGGACAAACCCTGTTTTTCCAAGAGCTAAGCAGTAACTTATTTGAGGTCGATCGTATCGACCTTGATGAACTGCGTCGTTATGACCTGAATGTTGTCAAACATTGGAACCAAATAACAGAGTATCGTAACCGTAAAGAAGATACGGTAATGAATATGAAGTACTTCCAGTACTTGTCGCTGTTATTTACAGAGATCTATTTGGACTGGTATTTCAATAAGAAGCAACAGCTGCTCGATGGCTTGAACGCTGAGTTAACAGAGTTTAACAAAGAACAAGGCAAGGCAGACATGTTTCAGCTTTACGTGCTTAGCGATCTAAACAAACTGGCATTTTGGAATGCAACAGGCTCAGGTAAGACTCTGTTACTGCACGTTAATATTTTGCAATACCAGCATTATTTTAGAAATGGTCATAGCAACGTACATCCAGACAAGATCATCTTGTTGACACCAGATGAGCGTCTTTCTAATCAGCATTTGAAAGAATTGCATGAATCAGGGTTTGATAAGGTAAAACCTTTTAATAAAAATGACCGTCATCACGACCGCGAGTTTATTGAAGTTATTGATATTAATAAGCTTGCCGATGAAATGGGTGATAAAACGGTTGCTGTCGAAGCATTTGAAGGCAATAACCTCGTTTTGATTGATGAAGGTCATAAGGGGACTGGTACTGCTGCGGGTGCTTGGATGCGTCGCCGAGATACTTTAACTAAAGGCGGCTTTGCCTTTGAGTACTCAGCAACGTTTGGGCAAGCCGTTGCTAAAGGTAATACCGTTGCAAAGAACGAAGAAGAGTTACAAAAAACAAAAGCTAAAACCTTATTTGATACTAAAGCAATCAATAAACTCGATGATGAACAGAAAGCTCAACTAGTTTTAACCGATGCTGAAAAAAGAAAGGCGCGTATAGAAGCGACGCGTGAAGTGTATGGTAAGTGTGTTTTATTCGATTACTCGTACAAGTTCTTCTACAGTGATGGCTACGGTAAAGAGTCCTTGATTCTTAACCTAAACCCAGAGAATGACAAAGATCCGGATGCGGATGATAGTAAGCGTTATGAGTACTTTACTGCGTGTTTGCTGAGCTTTTACCAACAGCAATATCTCTACTCAAAGCATACCGACAAGCTCAACGAATATAACATCGAGAAGCCACTATGGGTATTTGTTGGTAACTCTGTATCAACGAAGAAAGACGGTGAATCGTCTGATATTCATGAGGTTCTTAAATTCCTAGCTTGGTTCTTAAATAACGAACATCAAGCAAAGTCTTGGATTGCTGACTTCATACAGAACAAGGCTCGAATTTTAGATACTAAAGGGCGCAGCATCTTTGATAAGCGTTTCTTACCATTAATGACTTTTAACGGTGACGTATACGCTGACATCATTAAAAAGTTGTTTAATGCGACACATACTGGCCAACGATTACTTGTTCAAAACTTAAAAGGCAGTAAAGGTGAACTTGCTCTGCGCGTAGGTACTTCTGAACCGTTTGGCTTGATCAACGTTGGTGACTCTCCAAAGCTTTATCAAGCTTGTGAGGAAGACGAGGATTTTGATTATGAGTCGAACGACTTTGCTTCAACGTTGTTCCACACAATCAACGATAAAGATTCAGATATTCATGTTCTTATAGGTTCTAAGAAGTTTACTGAAGGCTGGAGTAGCTGGCGCGTATCGACAATGGGCCTACTTAACATGGGTAAAGGTGAAGGTTCGCAGATCATTCAGTTATTTGGGCGTGGTGTTCGCCTTAAAGGGCAAGGCTATTCGTTGAAGCGCAGTACAGTGACACAACGTCCAAAAGGCGTACATTTAGAAAGACTGGAAACACTCAATATCTTTGGTGTCCGTGCTGACTATATGTCAACGTTTAAGCAGTATCTTGAAGATGAGGGCATTCCTCAAAGTGATGAAATCTTAGAACTAGATTTTCCGACTCGTGCAAATGTGCCAGCAAACAAATTGAAAACACTAAAGCTCAAAGATGGCTATAAAGATAACCAGAAAAAGGGCTTCAAGCGTGTCTACTTCCCTCATCTTTATGAAGTCCCAGAGGATTTTAAAGGCAAGCTAAAACCCGCACATGTCAAACTGGATCTGTATCCAAAGCTTGAAGCACTAAGCACTACAGATAAAAAAGAAAAGGTATTAATTGATCAGCGTAATGAAGGTAAATTGGACCCTAAAGTTATTGCTGCTTTTGACTTCGATAGGCTGTATCTAGAGTTACAAGCTTTTAAGCTTCAACGTGGTTGGTCAAATTTACGTTTAGATAAACAAAAACTGATGGATTTCTGTTTAGGCAATACTGAAGATCAGAACCACTGGTATACCTTGCTGATTCCATCTAGTGAATTGACGCTGAAATCATTTGCTGATGTTCGTAAGCAAGAAGACATAATGCTCCGTTTATTGTGTGACTTTACAGATCGCTTCTATAAAGCGCTTAAGAATGCTTATGAAGGTCAGTTCTACGAAGTGACAAGGGTGCATGAAGAAGATCCTGGAATGATTAATATGTATCATTTTGAGATTGATGACACGAGTGATGGTGAAGTCTACAAAGAGAAGTTAGAAGAGTTGTCCCAACTTGTTGCAAATGGAGATTTAGGTGCCGCTAAAGAGTGGGATGCTCCAGGCGTTATTGCTGTGAGCTTCGACAGACACCTGTATTATCCATTGATGTCACTCGACAAAAAGCAAGATGTGCCTTTACGCATGAGACCAAAAGCTTTTGATGGTGACAGTGAGATTCAATTTATTGAAGACTTGGAGAAATTTCTTAAAACACCACGAGGGCAAGAGATCGTTGGTGATAAGAGTTTGTACCTACTAAGAAATGCAGACACGAAGGCTAAGGGTTTAGGCTTTGCTACGGCAGGCAACTTTTATCCAGATTTCCTACTGTGGTTAGTCGACAATGAAACGAACAAGCAGTGGTTGGCTCTGGTTGATCCAAAAGGTATTCGTAACCTTAATTTGGATGATGCCAAGTTTGGCCTTTACCAAGAGATTAAAGAGCTTGAGGGTAAACTCAATGACAAAGACCTGTCACTGAGTGCATTTGTTGTTTCTGCTACCGAGCATAAAGATCTTATTAATGTCAGTGAGTTCCAAGATCAACTAGAAGAGAGAAACATCCTGTTTATGGATGACAATACATATCTTGAAAAGATGCTATTGAAAATGCTCGCTTTTAGCCATATGGCTATCGAAGATATGTCTGAAGATCAACTAGCTAACTTGTTGCTTGCTAAAGTTAAATGGGCTGATCAATCGACACAAACTCGCGCTAAGTCTCTTCATGTAATGCACGATTCCGTACAGTTTATGAAGTGCTTAACTGTAAATGGGGCTGATGGGAGTGGTGGAGCGACTTATCAAAAGCTTCCAGGGTTCATGAAGCTGCTTAAGAATATAGTATCAGTCGACGGTGATTTCTCTCTTGGTCTTCTTTCTGATGTATTGTGTCTAGGTGCAATCGTTAGGGCAATGGAGACCGTATTAACAAAAGAAATTAAACTATCTCCTGAAGCTGCATTAGTTCTATTGGGTTTTCCCAAGCAAATGAAACGTACTGCGCGTGAACTGTTGGATGAGATTGAGAAACTATGCAAAACATATGGACGTGGGCGATTAGATGAGAGTAGCGTTCAATCGATTCTTGCTCATTTGGAAGAACATGATGTAGTTAAGAAAGTTTCTGGTGAAGAAAGTGCTTGGGAGCTTAACGAGCGTTTCTCTATAAGTCCGTTTTAGGTTGTTCCTACATGGAGGATGCTAATTAGCATCCTCTGTACTGGCTTAAAGCTTAAGCTATAGCCAGTGCTTAGGAATTTTTAAATCAAAGCTTTTAGCTGCGTACTGAAGCATCGTGATTATTTCTCGGTGCTTTTTTTCGTCATAAGGTTGACCGTTTTGCTTTTTCTGAACGATGTCTTTGAGCTCGGCGAGATTAAACATATCTAGCTTGTAGAAGTTTCCCCAGCTTGGTATACCGAATAAGTTATAGATTGTTTCTGTGCTGTCACGTTCACTAGCAAGGCGTTTAGGCTCATCGATTTTCGCTAGTGCCGCTTCGCCTTCTTCTTTTGTGTCATAAGAGTTGAGTTGTTTCATGAATATTCCTCAGCCAATAACTTTTAGGGTTTTAGTACCTGTTACCGAGAGGCTGCCTTTGGCGGCCTCTGTTATATGCCCGCTCCACCAGCTCATCATTGGCTTGCGTCGCTCAAGGTAATCGGTACGGTTATATGCGCTGCGAACTTGGTTATCGTCAACGTGGGCCAGTGCTGCTTCAATTAAATCAGCTTCGAAACCTTGCTCGTTAAGTGTTGTACTTGCTAGTGAGCGCAGGCCATGACTAACAAGCCTTCCTGCAAAGCCCATACGCTTAAGTGCCATGTTCGCCGTTTGGCTGTTACATGGTTTCTTAGGATCTCGATCAGATGGAAACACGAACTCTCTATGTCCACTGATAGGTTTTATCACTTCAAGTAATTCAAGCATCTGTTCCGTTAACGGGATGCGATGATCTCTTCTTTTTTTCATTCGTTCAGCGGGAATAGTCCAAACTTTTTCATCCCAGTCAATTTCGCACCAACGAGCTCCAGAAGCTTCGCTAGGGCGTGTCATAGTATGAAGCTGCCATTCAATTAAACAGCGTGTAGTGCGCTTTATACTGGCATTTGCAATAGCTCCCATTAACTCTGGTAATTCAGTTGGCTTGAGAGCGGCCATATTCTCTTTTTTGGGCTTTTTAAAAGCAGCACGAATACCAGTTAGGGGATTGGCTTTTACGAGTCCACAGTTCGCAGCATAGTTCATGACTTCATTTAGACGTTGCGATAGTCGCTTAACCGTTTCTAAACTTCCTTTCGCTTCAATGGGTTTTAGAAGGTCGATAATTAAGGGAGCATCAATATTTTTTACTGGGATAGTTGCGATAGATGGAAAAGCATGAAGCTCTAGAGAGCGCCAGATATCAACGGCATAGTCTGGAGTGACGGAGTCCTTTTTTATTTCAAACCATTTTTGTGCAACGTTAATGAAAGTATGTTCGTGAACCGCTTTGTGTTCATGTTGCTGTCGTTTTCTATCTTCTTGAGGATCTATTCCCAGTGAGATCAGCTCTTTTGCTTCCATTGTACTTTTACGTGCATTAGCAAGAGAAAGGTCTGGATACTTACCCAAGCTTAGATTTGCTCGCTTACCATTTGTTGGTCTGTAATAGTTCAATAACCAGTGTTTTGAACCATTGGGCTTAATTCGTAAACGTAAGCCATCGCCATCAAAAAGGTTGTATTCTTTATCATCTGGCTTAGATGCTTTGATCTCTTTGTCTGATAGTCTAGTTGTCGTTTTAGCCATAATGGGTACACCAAATTAGGGGACTAAAATCAGTGTACCCTTCTGTGTACCCATAATGCAAAGAAGCAGTGGGATGCTATGGAACCTTATAGTACGCTAAGTCATTGATTTTGCGTTATTGCAGGCACAAAAAAAGACGTCCTGGGACGTCTTTAAATGTGTATTTGGTGGAGCTGGCGGGATTTGAACCCGCGTCCAAAATCAGTCTAACCAGAGGCGCTACATGCTTAGTCTGTCTTTATTCTCGTACCCGACACTGCGAACAGACACGCTATGCGAATACATACCAGAATTCTATTTCGCGGTTCACCTCTCTAGTCAAAGGTTCCCTCGCTATCTTGTTTGGGTTTGAACCCCTGTTATTCCCCGTCTTACAAGCGGAAGCTAGGGCAGGAGCGCTCTTAGCAGGGTATTAAGCTGCTAGTGCGTAGTTTTCGTCGTTTGCGACTATTTTTTTGCGGCTTTTAACGTGGCAAACCGCCCCACGACATGCTCCCAAAGCCTTCGTGATCCTGTCGAATCCTAAATCAGCCCCAGAGGTGTTACGCGTTCGATACTAGCATACTTTATATATGCGTCAACAAAATTACAGTATGGCCAAGTGTTTATGGATGAAATTCGAACACTTAGCCACAAGTTGACTATCTTACGCTGTGTTTCATGATGCGCGCTTTATCACGCTGCCAATCACGATCTTTACTGTCACTACGCTTATCGTGCAATTTCTTGCCTCGCGCTGTGCCTATCTTAATTTTAACCCAAGATGCCTTCCAGTACATGGTTAATGCCACAATGGTTTCGCCATCACGGTTCACCGCGTGCTCTAACTTCTGGATTTCACGGCGGTTAAGCAGTAGCTTACGTACGCGTGTTGGATCGGCAACAACGTGGGTAGAAGCGGCATTCAGTGGGGTGATCGTCACACCAGAGATAAAGGCTTCGCCGTTACGTAGGAACACGTAACTCTCTGAAATGTTGATTTTACCGTCACGAATGGCTTTTACTTCCCAGCCTTGTAGCGATAGGCCCGCTTCGTATTCGTCTTCAATCGAAAACTCATGACGCGCGGAGCGGTTTTTGGCAATGGTATTGCTACCCGGTTTACTTGGTTTTTTCTTGGCCATAAATACTCTTTTTATTCTGTGTCCCGCCAGATTTTGGGCGGTCGAAGGGGATACTGGCTTCATTTGGCTTACTGGGTAAGCGATTATGCGCTGCATTCCCTATTTTGGCTGTTAGCGCAGTAATGGTATCATTACTTTCGTCTAAGGGTTAAGGAGAAACTATGCCTCAGATCACTCGCTCTGCGTTAGTCCCTTTTAGCGCCAAGCAAATGTTTGATTTAGTTAACGATGTTGAGTCTTACCCTGCCTTTTTGCCAGGTTGTTCGGGCTCCAAAGTGATTGAAAGTTCCGATCTGCACATGATGGCGTCAGTCGATGTGGCGAAGGCGGGGATCAAGAAAACATTTGTTACCCGTAATCAGTTAACCAGTTTTCAAAATATTGAAATGCAGCTCGTTGAAGGGCCGTTTCAGAAGCTAGCTGGTGGTTGGAAATTTATCGAACTTGATGCTGAAGCATGTAAAGTTGAGCTGAATTTAGACTTTGAATTTACCAATGCGATTGTTGAAATGGCATTTGGCAAAGTCTTTAAAGAGTTAACCAGTAATATGGTGTCTGCTTTTACGCAACGAGCAAAAGAAATTTATGGCTTCTGACGACAAGTTAATTCATGTGGAGGTGGTGTATGCACTGCCTTCCGCTCAGCGAGTGATTAAACTCGCGATCACCTCAGATACCAAGGTACAGGCGATCATTGAGCAATCGGGTGTATTAGAAATGTACCCAGACATCGACCTGAAGAAAAATAAGGTGGGTGTGTATAGCCGTAACGTGAAATTAGATGCGACCGTGCGTGATGGTGATCGATTAGAGATCTACCGTCCGTTATTGGCAGATCCGAAAGAGATCCGCCGTAAGCGTGCCGAGCAAGCGAAGAAGGCGGCAGAAGCAAATAAATAACATGATTTATTGTTTGCTGCTTCAAACATAAAAAAGCTCGCAATATGCGAGCTTTTTTGTCTCTGCCATTTGGTGATGAGGCCAAGATGGACGCGTTCATAGCCTAGCTTTGATCAGTTCATGCCATCCATGAACTGCGGGCTTGGCTGGTAATCACCCGATAAGCCTATCAATTTGTTGTTTTTATCAAAGCTTAGCTTGAGGTCTTTTTGTTGTGGTTCATCATGACCTGGCTTGTGGTAGTAAACATAGTACCAAGTGTCAGGGTGGCCT
Organism: Photobacterium swingsii; assembly: GCF_024346715.1. Taxonomy (NCBI): domain Bacteria; kingdom Pseudomonadati; phylum Pseudomonadota; class Gammaproteobacteria; order Vibrionales; family Vibrionaceae; genus Photobacterium; species Photobacterium swingsii. The sequence continues at coordinate 3,037,660 of NZ_AP024852.1, read as the reverse complement.
TGCTCTACTAGCATTGGCGAACCTAATACATAGCGTACTTGTTCTTTATTCATACCAAATCGTAGTGTATCCACATCTTTTGCTTCCAAGAAGTTACCTTGGTTGATGTCAATACGGTAAACCAATCGTTCAACAACTGAACAGCCACCCAGTAGACTCAGTGCTAACGTAAGTGCGGCAATGTTTTTCCAACTCATAGCATCCCGGCGTATTCGCTTTAACTGCTGCGATAATAAACAAGCTCGAAGCAGAAGTAAAAAGGCAGATAAAAAACAGTGGATCTCAATCAATACGATACCTGCTTAGGTATTGATTAAGTATACAGACTGCCATTACTTTAATAAGTTGCATGGCAGTACTGGTTATTTTATCACGTTGTACGGGCTGGCGCTGAAAATAGATTGCGATAAGTCTTTGTTACGCCGCAATCAGCAATTCTTTTGCATTGGCTAGGGTACGTTCGGTGATTTCACTGCCCCCTAATAGACGAGCCAGTTCTGCAATGCGGTCGTCTTGTTTGAGTGGGCGCATGCTGGTTTCTGTTTGGCCTTTGCTGGCCGTTTTGGCAACAAACATTTGCTGATGGCCACAGCCTGCTACTTGCGGTAAGTGGGTAACACACATCACTTGGGTTGATTCCCCCAAGGTACGTAGCATTTTGCCGACAATCGCGGCTGTCGGGCCACTGATACCTACGTCGACTTCATCGAAAATCAGGCTTGGTGTTTCCACTTTTTGCGCGGTGATCACTTGGATTGCCAGTGAAATACGTGATAGCTCACCACCCGATGCCACTTTGCCTAATGGTTGTAGTGGTTGGCCTGGGTTGGTTGATACCAAGAAAGTAATGGTATCGAAACCCAGCGGGCTTAGCATGCCAGTGGCGTCGCTTTGAATGTCGATATTGAAAATGCCGTGTTCCATGCTGAGTTGGTGCATGCTTTCCGAGATTTTCTTATCTAATTCTTTGGCGTAACGCTGGCGGCTCTTACTCAGTTTTTCTGCGCGGGCAATAAATTGTTGGCGCCTCACTTCAACTTCGTCGGCTAGGCCATCTAGGCGCTCGTCGCTGCAATCTAGATCGTCTAATTCTTTCAGTAATTCTTGGTGTTTCTGGTAAAGATCGGCAGGCATCACATAATGCTTGCGCGCCAATGACATGATTTTGGCTAAACGTTCTTCAAGGTAGACCAGACGTTGTGGATCCATGTCCATTGCATCTAAGTAGCAGCGTAGCTCTTGACTGGCTTCTTGTACTTGGATGATCGCTTCTTCCAGCATTTGTGGCACGGTATTTAGCTGGCTGTCCAGTTCGCCAAGGGCGCACACTTGCTGGCTGGCCATTTGCAGTAATTGTAGGGCGTTAGCATCGTCGTTATCGTACAAAATCGCTAAGGCACTTTGGCTCGACATCGCTAATTCGCCTGAATTAGACAAGCGTTTGTGCTCTTCTTCGATCTCTTGATATTCATCTTCACCCAGTGCCAATTCATCCAACTCTTTCACTTGGTATTGGATTAATTGTTTTTGGGCTTCGTTTTCTTCTCGGCTTTGGCTTAAGCGTTTTAGCTCGTTACTCGCTTGGCGCCACACTTGGTAGGCTTGGCGCGTTTTATCCATTAATACGTGGTGACCGGCGTATTGATCCAGCATTTGTTGCTGATGATCAGCGCGCATCAGTTGTTGGTGTGCGTGCTGGCCATGAATATTGATCAGCAGTTGGCCAAGCGCTTTTTGCTGGGAAGCGGGCACAGGACTACCGTTGATAAAACCACGTGAGCGACCTTCTTTGGTGATCACTCGGCGTAAAATACATTCGTCGCCATCACATAATTCATTGTCTTCTAACCAGCGACGGGCGGCTTGGTTATTGGCCAGTGAAAACGCGGCTGAAATTTCAGCTTTGTCTTCATTGGGGCGAACCATGCAAGCTTCGGCGCGATCACCAAGGCACAAGCCTAAGGCATCAATCGCAATGGATTTACCAGCACCTGTTTCACCAGTAATAGTGGTCATTCCTGGCTTTAGTTCAAATTCAAGACTTTTGACAATAGCAAAGTTAGAGATCGTCATATGAGCGAGCATGTGTTCACCTGTTTAAATCAACACCTGTGTTTTCATACAGTATATACTGTATCTACATACAGTAAAGATACCTGTGCATATTTTTGTGATGAAAGAAGCAGAGTGATTATTTTTTATCTAACTTGATGATAAGTAGTGAAATATTTGAGCGGGTAAAAATAAAAAAGCCAGCGCGATGGCTGGCTTCTCAATCATGAATAAGGTGTTTTTATTACTGTGTACAGGTATTACGTGCGATTAGAACAGCTTACTCGACCAGCCTAACTTGCCGCGCAGGACTTCATAATAACTGTAGTTTTTCGGGTGGATCAGCTGCAAGCACTCAGGGCTTTGGTAAATGTGAATTTCATCGCCAGGGCTGACAGGCAAAGAGACTTGGCCGTCGCAGCTCACCTCAAGGGTACTGCCGTTGTCGGGTGAGACCAACAACTTGATCCTGCGGTTACCATCAACCACCAATGGGCGGCTAGAAAGGGTGTGCGGGAACATAGGTACTAGAGTGATGGCGTTGAGGCTTGGTGATAAAATTGGACCGCCACCAGACAGTGAATAGGCGGTTGAGCCTGTTGGCGTGGCAATGATTAAGCCATCTGAGCGCTGTGAAAAGGCGAAGGCTTCATCGATGTAGACTTCAAACTCTATCATGTGCGCGACTTTGCCCGGGTGCAATACGGCTTCATTTAAGGCGGCGTTACGGCTTTTAATTTGGCCGTGACGGTGCACTTCGGCTTCTAATAAAAAGCGTTGCTCGGTAACAAATTCGCCTTGCAGCACGGCGTTTAATTCTTGATCGAAGGTATCGGGGTCGAGATCGGTTAAGAAGCCAAGGTTGCCTCTATTCACCCCTATAACGGCAATATCAAAGCGTGATAGAACGCGGGCTGCGCCCAACATATTGCCGTCACCACCAACAACGATGGCAAGGTTGGCTTTATCGCCGATGGTGAGTAAATCACAAAAACAATCGGCAGGAATGTCGATCTCGTTTTCAAGGCGGTGATCAACCAATACATTATAGTTTTTAGCCGTAAGCCAATCGTACAGTGATTTGTGCGTTTGCAGGGCATCTGGATTTCTCGGTTTACCAATTAACGCGACAGTGTCAAAAATGCGCTTCATGTCCTTGATCCGACGAGTGATAGTGGGGGCAGTATAGCCTTTGGATGAGAAGAATGTCGCGCTTTGTGAACGATATCAGCTTGAATCATTGAAGTTCATCCCCATAATATGCGCAAGACTGTTTTTTGTGAGGGGTTTTATGTTTCAATCCCCCGCAATATTTTGAACTCAATATCTTGGCGGAGAAGCGAAAGCATGAGCAACGAAGAGAAAAAAGTACAGGACGAGCAACTACAGCAAGAAGAATCTGTAGAAACGGCTGAGACTGTATCTGCTGAGGAAGAAGTTGTTGAAATGACAATGGAAGAACTTCAAGCAGCACGCATTGCTGAATTAGAAGCTGCATTGTTAGCAAGCGAAGCGAAAGCGAAAGACGCCGTTGATGCATCACTACGTGCACGTGCAGAAGGTGAAAACGTTCGTCGCCGTAGTGAGCAAGAAATTGATAAAGCACGTAAATTCGCGCTTAACAAATTCGCTGAAGAGCTATTGCCAGTGATCGATAACATGGAACGTGCTATTGAAATGACTGACAAGAACGATGAAGCACTTAAGCCAATGCTTGAAGGTGTTGAACTAACACTGAAAACCATGACAAGCACGGTTGAGAAATTTGGCCTTAAACAAATTAACCCTATGGGCGAAGCGTTTAACCCAGAATTCCACCAAGCGATGACGATTCAAGAAAGCGCGGATTTTGCCCCTAACTCAGTAATGCTAGTCATGCAGAAAGGTTACGAGCTAAACGGCCGTGTTATTCGCCCTGCGATGGTGATGGTATCTAAAGCCCCTGCGGGTAACATTGATACGCAAGCGTAATCGTTGCGAGCAAATGATAAAAAGCTCGCTTCGGCGGGCTTTTTAATTTTTTTGCATTTTTTTTCTTGGGTCCCCTTGAAAAGCTGTCGGCTGACCTTATTTATTAGTCATACGACATCGTAATGATATTTTTCGGGGAACATCCCCAATTGCTAGTGCCACTTTTGATGTGTGACTAGCCAGTACAATTAAACGAATTTCGGAGAGAGCCTGATGGGTAGAATCATTGGTATTGACTTGGGTACAACTAACTCTTGTGTAGCAGTACTTGATGGTGACAAACCACGTGTAATTGAAAATGCAGAAGGTGAGCGTACAACGGCATCTGTTATCGCTTACACTCAAGATGGTGAAACATTAGTTGGTCAACCAGCTAAGCGTCAGGCGGTAACAAACCCTGAGAACACTCTTTTCGCTATCAAGCGTCTTATCGGTCGTCGTTTTGAAGACGAAGAAGTACAGCGCGATATCGAAATCATGCCTTTCAAAATTGTTAAGGCTGACAACGGCGATGCATGGGTAGAAGCGAAAGGCCAAAAAATGGCTGCTCCTCAAGTATCTGCTGAAGTACTTAAGAAAATGAAGAAAACTGCAGAAGACTACCTTGGTGAGGCAGTAACTGGCGCAGTCGTAACCGTACCGGCTTACTTTAACGATGCACAGCGTCAAGCAACAAAAGATGCTGGCCGTATCGCAGGTCTAGACGTTAAACGTATCATCAACGAACCAACAGCAGCAGCACTAGCTTACGGTCTTGATAAGCAAGGCGGCGACCGCACTATCGCTGTTTACGACCTTGGTGGTGGCACATTCGATATCTCTATCATCGAAATCGATGAAGTTGAAGGCGAGAAAACATTTGAAGTTCTAGCAACTAACGGTGACACACACCTTGGTGGTGAAGACTTCGATAACCGCATGATCAACTACTTAGTAGACGAATTCAAAAAAGAGCAAGGCATCGATCTGAAGAACGATCCTCTTGCAATGCAACGTGTTAAAGAAGCAGCTGAAAAAGCGAAGATTGAACTATCTTCTGCACAGCAAACTGACGTAAACCTACCTTACGTTACTGCTGATGCAACTGGTCCTAAGCACATGAACGTTAAAGTAACACGTGCGAAACTAGAATCACTAGTTGAAGACCTAGTTCAACGTTCTCTAGAGCCACTAAAAGTAGCACTAGCAGACGCAGACCTCTCTGTAGGCGACATCACTGATGTTATCCTAGTGGGCGGTCAAACACGTATGCCTTTAGTTCAAGCTAAAGTTACTGAGTTCTTCGGTAAAGAACCACGTAAAGACGTGAACCCAGATGAAGCAGTTGCAGTAGGTGCAGCGGTTCAAGGTGGTGTTCTAGCGGGCGACGTTAAAGACGTTCTTCTACTAGACGTTACTCCTCTATCTTTCGGTATCGAAACGATGGGCGGCGTGATGACTAAGCTAATCGAGAAAAACACAACTATCCCAACAAAAGCGGATCAAGTGTTCTCAACAGCTGAAGACAACCAAAGCGCGGTAACTATCCACGTGCTTCAAGGTGAGCGTAAGCAAGCGACTTACAACAAGTCTCTAGGTCAATTCAACCTAGAAGGCATTCAAGCAGCACCACGTGGCATGCCACAAATCGAAGTAACTTTCGACCTTGATGCTGATGGTATCCTGAATGTGTCTGCGAAAGACAAGCAAACAGGTAAAGAGCAGAAGATCACTATCCAGGCATCTGGCGGTCTTTCTGAAGAAGAAATCGAAAAAATGGTTCAAGAAGCAGAAGCTAACAAAGAAGCGGACAAAAAGTTCGAAGAGTTAGTAACTGCACGTAACCAAGCTGACCAAATGATCCACGGCACTCGTAAGCAAATCGAAGAAGCTGGTGAAGCACTTCCTGCTGACGAGAAAGAAAAAATTGAAGTAGCAATCAAAGAGCTAGAAGAAGTGAAAGGTGGCGAAGATAAAGAAGCTATCGACACTAAAGTTCAAGCGCTTATGACTGCAGCTCAAAAGCTAATGGAAATCGCTCAGCAACAAGCTCAAGCACAACAAGCGCAAGCTGGTGGCGCTGAGCAAGCTCAACCACAAGATGACAACGTAGTTGACGCTGAATTCGAAGAAGTTAAAGACGAAAAAAAATAAGATAGTTAATTCATAATCTTATTTATGCACGGGCGTTAGAGTAAACCTCTCACGCCCGTAGCTGTATTAAAGGCGGGTGACTTTTAGTATGTCAAAACGTGATTTATATGAAGTTCTGGGTGTCGGTCGCGATGCATCAGAGCGTGATATTAAAAAGGCGTATAAGCGTCTTGCCATGAAGTTCCACCCTGACCGTAACCAGGGTGATGAGAGCGCGGCAGAGAAATTCAAAGAAGTTAAGACAGCATATGAAATCTTAACGGATCCACAAAAGAAAGCAGCTTACGATCAATACGGTCATGCAGCCTTTGAACAAGGCGGTATGGGTGGCGGCGGTGGCGGCTTCGGTGGTGGTGCTGACTTCGGCGACATCTTTGGTGATGTGTTTGGCGATATCTTTGGTGGCGGCGGTGGCCGACGTCAACAACAGCGTCAACAGCGCGGTGCAGACCTACGCTACAACATGGAACTAACTTTAGAAGAAGCTGTACGTGGCTGTTCTAAAGAGATCCGTGTACCGACATTAGTCGCTTGTGACACATGTGACGGCAGCGGTGCGAAGAAAGGCTCATCTGCGACAACCTGTGGTACCTGTCATGGTCAAGGCCAAGTACAGATGCGTCAGGGCTTCTTTGCTGTTCAGCAAACTTGTCCACATTGTAATGGTCGCGGTAAGATCATCAAAGACCCTTGTGGTACTTGTCATGGTCACGGCCGTAAAGAAGAAACTAAAACGCTATCAGTTAAAATCCCTGCTGGGGTGGATACTGGCGACCGTATTCGTCTTACTGGTGAAGGTGAAGCGGGCGAGTTTGGTGCACCAGCCGGTGACTTGTACGTACAAGTGCACGTAGCAGAGCACCATATCTTTGAGCGTGATGGTAACAACCTTTACTGTGAAGTACCGGTAAGCTTTACAATGGCTGCACTGGGTGGCGAAGTTGAAGTCCCTACCTTAGATGGCCGTGTAAACTTGAAAGTACCAACAGAAACGCAAACGGGCCGTATGTTCCGTATGCGTGGTAAAGGTGTGAAATCGGTACGTGGTGGTGCGGTAGGTGATTTGATCTGCAAACTTGTTGTAGAAACACCTGTTAGCTTAAGCTCGCGTCAGAAAGAGCTACTGCAAGAGCTTGAAGAAAGCTTTGGTGGTAAAGCCGCAAGCAAGCATAAGCCTAAATCAGAAGGCTTCTTCAATGGTGTGAAGAAGTTCTTTGACGATTTGACTGGCTAAGCGTTAAGCTCGCAAAGTTAAAGAAAAGCCGCAGCGTTTAACGACACTGCGGCTTTTTTGTGGCTGTTTATTTGATGCAATACAAGCTCTGTAAAGAGGGGTTAAGGCTTCATGGGTTACCAACATTCAGCGCTACTTGGTGACCCCTTCTTGGCTCCTGAAGCATCAATAGTGAGAGACTTACAAGGATCGCCCTTCTGAAGTCCGGTAGTTTTTACCACGGCTTTTAGAATAAAACGCTGTGTGCCAGTACCGCTGTTATTAATGCTGAATGTGTATTCATCTGATAATGAACATGATGTACATTGAGGGTTACCCGCACTGAGATCTGTGCTGCTCGGGTATGTTGTATTTTCGGTATAGTATTGTTCTGCCCACAGGTGTAATTCAATCAAGCCTGTCTGTGCTTCAATACGACGAGACTTTTCGATATGTGAAGTATAAGCAGGAACTGCAATCGCACTCAAGATACCGACAATCACTACAGCGATTAATATTTCAATCAATGTCATCCCTTTCTGAAAAGCATACATATCAATTACATCCATTTTATGAAGTGATTCTAAAATAAAAATCAGTTTTAATACGAGAATCTATACCTTGTGATACTTTTATTTCAATTACAAGGATTAAATAATTGAAAATAATATGTATGACTGGAAGAAAAATCAAGGTATCACATTATTAGAGTTATTATTTACCGTTGCAATAATCGGTATTATCTTGGCTTCGTCGGTGCCCAGTTTTGAAACCTTAGTAGTGAACAATCAAATTAAAGCAAAATCAGAAGAGTTATTTAGATTTGTTCGTCTTGCTAAATATGAAGCAGTGAAAAGAAATAAAAAAGTAGAAGTTTATTATGATTCAACATCCCCGGGTTATTACTGCCTTGGGATGAGAGGTGTGGGAGAAAACATTACATGCAGCAATCAATCTCATACTTACTCATTACTTAAAATAAACGACGATATTAAATTCAAAGTGAAAACGGTTGATGGGCAAGGGAATATAGCCGATATTTCGAATGGTGCTTTGTTTTCATTTAGTCCACAAACTGGAAAATCATCGGCCAATAAGCGCGTTCTTTTTCAAAGTAATACAGATACAAACGTTGTTTCAGGTGTACGAGTAACAAATGTTGGTTTGGTTAACCCATGCTCTGATCAGGCTTGGGGAGGGAAAATGCAATGCACCAGCGGTTAAATAAAGGCTTTACGCTTACTGAGCTATTAGTATCTAGTGCTATTGGATTGAGCTTGATTACTGTCGTAACGTCGAATTATTTTCATAGTGTTGCATTAAGTAATCAACAAATTAAGCGCTCAGTGCTCAGTGCTGAGTTGGATAGTCTGCTTTATTTGATGAACGCTGAAATTAAACGTGCGGGTTACTGCGGTGATTGTAAATCTTCTAATGGTTTTTTGATCTCAGATGCAACGGGGGCTAATCGCTCCAGTGTTGCTATTAATGATTCTGTAACGGCTTTAACAGGAACTTGTATTCGCTTTGCTTATAACGAAGATTCCTCACTGGGTGTACTCACTCCTCGAAACGGTGATGCCCGAGGATATCGATTAAAAATGGAAAAAGATGGTACCAAGTCGTTTGAAATTTATCGTAATTATGGCGGAATTGCTAATTGGAACTGCAATGATGGAACGCATTGGTTAGATTATCAAAATGACATGATTTCTATTTCTCAGTTTGATATTCACCGTGAAGAAGTTATTGGTATATCGAGGAAAAAACAAAATATAACTATCACATTAACGGGGAACATTGATGGTGTTAGTTTGTCTCGAACAACACGTATTGCCATTAATAATGTGGACTATTAATTATGGATATAAAAAAATCACACGGGTTCTCAACCTTATTAATTACTGTGGTTATATCATTAATCATGGCGCTCTATGTTTTTAGTTTATTATCTGTCGAGCTATTTAATAGTAAAAAAACGCAAAATGTTATTATTTCTCAAGAGTTAAAGTCTAAATCAGCCAGCGGACTACAGTGCGCAGTTGATATTATTTTACGCTCAGGACAAAAGCCAACCAGCACCAGTATTGATTATGCGCCTTGTGTTGATGCTGTTATTACAGCAATTCAAATACCAGCTACAAGCACCTATAAAGTCACATCAACGGCAACAGCGGGCGATGCAGAATCGACAATGAGCCAGCTGTTTATGTCGTCATCTATGAATGGGGTGAAATCGGCTTTTAGTTCATCCGGTGATATTGTTTTTAATGTGTCTCAAACAATTGATCCTTATGAAGGGGTCAAGGCTGGTACGGGCTACAATTGTTCAGCAATTCGAAGTGGCGGTAAGGTCATTATTGAGAATGGTGGTGATATCGTTGTTCGCCATCCCCATGATCAAAATGGCCACCAGAAAAAAGATGCTGATAAACAGCTTATAAATTGTAATTCTAGCCACTTAACAGTCAGTCCTAAATCTTCAGCCGATTACTTAGGTGATATAGAAGAAAATATTACTGATCTTGATTTGTTCTACGATAACTTTGGTATGAAGCGGGATAGCTGGGCGGAAGCAAAAAACTTGTTTGATACAGTGATTACAGGGGAAAAACGGGTCGAAACAATTGAAATTAATCAAGTATCAACTGATGTTGAATTTTTATATGTACCGGGTTGTGGTGGTAAGATTCAAACAATCATCGATGCAAATCAGAAAGAAATAGATAAAGTTAAAGTAACACCTGATTATAAGCCAGCATTAACGAAGTATATCTGGATCGATGGTACCTGTAGCTTAAACGGGATGACCTATAAGCAAACCGCAGATGACGCCGCAGGCATAACTGTGGTGATTAAAGATGGCTTAGTTACAAACGGTGGATCGCCGACATCATTTCATGGCAACTTGTTTGTGTTTGATTACAGCATGACAGATGCGCAGTTGTTAGCGGCATGGCAAACGGCGACAGTCGATGAAAAGGCTAACGTTGCTAATTATGATTTAAGCCAAATGCCATTTTACTTCCGAGGAACATTTCAAACTCGCGGTGCATTTAACCTCGATTCACCCAATAGGCAATGTCGTGTTGAAGGTTCTTTTCAGCCTGGTTACTCAAAAGGTAAGGTTGATTATGAAGAATCACCTTTCGGTAAAACAGTGATGTTAGAGGGCAGCTGGCATGACTTTTAAATTACCAAATCAGCAACGGGGCTTTAGCTTGGTTGAAGTTTTAATCTCGGTACTGGTGATTTCAATTTCTTTTGTGTCTGTTATGAAATTGCAGAGTTATGTTGAAGTGCGCAGTGAACAAAATGAGCTTCAACTGCATGCGATGCGCATTGCTCAGCGTCAAATTGATTTGTGGGAAAATGTTGGTGGTGATGTGAGCTGTAATGGCGTTACAGTGACATTAACACTCGCGAATTTAGAATCTTGTAAAACGAATTTTGAGTCGTTTACGGGTCAGGTTACTAAGCTCAATGAGATCACAGATAGCAGTGGGAATATCCTCCAAAAACGTTTGAGTATTGATGTGACTTGGACTGATCGTCAAGGTAGTAGCGGGACAGTCACTTTATATTCAACGCAAACGGCCTCTAATGCTTTACTGCGAAGTTAGGCATCTATCGACATTAAGATATACCGTGAATCATTTTGAACACATTCTTTATGCTGTGTGCGTGTAACTTATTTTTTTTGTCTTTCTTTCGCTATTAAATAGCTTTTGGGTTCCAATACACCAAAAGCTGTACGAGTTAATATATCCTAATAAATCAATCTCTTAACTTTTAGTCTTGGTGTGCTGTTTACTACTATTGAAAAGTGTTCAGCGCTAAGCTGATTATCGCTGTATTTGCTGTACGCGCTATTTTCTACTTGCTGTTTTGATCTACGTCTCGCCTGATTTGATGCATCTCTGTATGATGAACATATTGATTCTTAAGTAATAGATCCTGTAATGACCACACAGCCTGAATCCTCCCATGTCGACAGTGACCAACTGACTGAAATTGCGATTGCTTACTATCAAGAAGGCGCAACCCAAGAAGAGATCTCTAAAAAATTTGGGATGTCGCGTGCCAAAGTTGGCCGTTTATTACGCCGTGCACGTGATGAAGGTGTGGTTGAAATTACGGTCAAATATCACCCAGTATTTAGTGAGAAACTGGAGCAGCAGCTGGTAGAACGCTTTGGTTTGAAGCGCGCTCTGATAGCACTGGATCAACCCGATGATGAAAGCCAACGTCAGCAAGTGGCGAGCCTGATTTCAAGTTACCTTTCTTCGATTTTAACCGATGACATGGTGGTTACTGTAGGGCAAGGGCGTAACATTGCATCTATCGCAAATCATGTCGGTGTAGTGCCGCACCGTAAGTGCCGTTTTGTCTGTGGTATTGGTGGTACGCACCGCTCAGGTAACGCGATTAACGCTGACCATATTTGTCGTCAGCTGGCGAAGAAGTACGATGGGATTAGTGAGACCTTATATGCCCCTGCCTATGTGGAAGATATAACGGTAAAAGAAGCCTTCATGAAAAATGGTACGGTTAAAGAAACCCTAGACCGTGCTCGTCGCGCCGATGTCGCTTTGGTTGGTGTGGGTGATATGAACGAGAACAGCCACATGGTGAAGTTAGGCTGGTTTACGCCGCAAGAGATTGTTGAAGCACGGATCCGTAAAGGCGTAGTCGGTGATATTGCTGGTTATGATTTTTTTGATAGCCAAGGCAATAAAGCCGACACCATGATGAGCGATCGAGTGATTGGTCTGAGCATGGAAGAGCTACGTAATATTCCTACCGTGGTGGTGACGGCGGCAGAAAACAGTAAAGCGTTAGCCTTGTTAGGCGCGTTACGTTCAGGGGTCGTCGATGTGTTGGCAACCAGCGTGAGTAATGCCCTGACAATTTTGAACCTAGACCAACAAATGAAGTAATCTCCCTGAATTTCTCGGATACTTTTTGAAGCTGCCTCGTGCAGCTTTTTTAATGGGCGTGATCTAGGACTGCTATGCTATATCCAAGCGCCACGCTCAATTTGCGTGAACCACGGAGGGCGGCTTGTGTATCGATTAGTACTATTGTCATGCTTATTATTCAGCTTTGGATCCGTATCTTTGTCTGTTGTGGCCAGCCCGTGGGAAAAAGTTAGTGAACCCAGTAAAGGTGACTCTGAGTCCATTGGGACTTACAGCAATGGCTGTATGGCTGGCGGTGAAGCGCTCCCTCTGCAAGGTGATGGCTATCAAGTGATCCGCTCCCACCGTGGTCGCTACTATGGCCATCAAGAGATGATAGTGTTTCTGCAACAGCTCTCGAAACAAGTCAATGAACTCGAATTGGGTAATTTATTAGTCGGTGATATCGCGATGCCACGAGGTGGCCGCTTTTCTTCTGGTCATGCGAGTCATCAAACGGGTCTTGATGCCGATATTTGGTTAAAAATCACCGATAAACCACTTGATAAAAACGCCTTGGTTGAGGCGCAGCCGCTGCCTATGGTTCACATTAAAGATTATAAAATTAACAAAGCGAATTGGAGTGATAAGCAGGCATTGCTTGTGCAGTTAGCGGCTGCGGATGAACGGGTTGCACGGATATTTGTTCACCCAGTGATCAAAGAGCAATTGTGTAAACGCGAGTGGAAACAGCGCGATTGGCTACAAAAAGTCCGTCCATGGTGGGGACACTATTATCACTTTCATGTGCGTTTACATTGCCCCGAAGGCAGTGATAATTGTAAAGCACAAAAAGCGCCGCCAGCAGGTGATGGTTGTGGGGCTGAGCTTGCTTCCTGGAAACCCAAACCAAAAGTGAAATCGGACAAGAAAAAAACAGCGGCTAAAGCAACTGCAACAAATACAACCAAGAAAAAGAAACCCGTTAAGATACCGCCTGCGCAGTGCATGGCTTTATTAAAGTAGCGGCCCTTTCTTAGGTAACTTATTGATAAATAATTGATATAGCAGATACAAAAAAAGCGCCTAGCGGCGCTTTTTTGATCGAACCTATTTGTGCCTAACCGTGCCGGTTAGAAAGATTAGCCCTTAGGTTAATCCTTGGATAATCACAAACTTTTCGAGTAGCTCATCGTCAGTTTCAACGTGGTTAGGGTCAACGATAATACAGTTAGTGATAGGACACACTGACTGGCACGTTGGCTTGTCGTAGTGGCCTTTACACTCAGTGCAGAGGTCGACATCAATCTCATAGATTGAGTCGCCCATGGTGATCGCTTCGTTAGGGCACTCAGGATCACACATGTCGCAGTTAATGCATTTATCGGTAATTAATAACGCCATAACCTTGGATTAGCCGTTTTGTTGTGCGTGTGGGTTACGCGTGTCTTGACCTGAGTTTAGGTTACGCATTAGCAGACCAAACTCAAGATCCATGTCTTGTGGTACAGGGATGAAGACAAAGTGGCCGTTACCTTTTGCATCATCGATAACTTCAGACTTACGGTTTTCCATTGTTTCAAGGTTGAAGATAACGTTACCTTTTGGTGTCATTACTTCTAGGCTATCGCCAACAATGAATTTGTTCTTCACTTCAACTTCTGCAAGATCACCACGGCGTTTGCCTGTGAACTCACCAACAAACTGTTGAGAATCAGAAATTGAGTAGCCGTAGTCGTAGTTTTGGTACGCATCGTGAGTGTGACGACGAAGGAAACCTTCAGTGTAACCACGGTGTGCTAGGCTCTCTAGCGTACCCATTAGGCTTTCATCAAACTCTTTACCCGCTACTGCATCATCAATGGCTTTACGGTAAACCTGCGCAGTACGTGCACAGTAGTAGAAAGACTTAGTACGACCTTCGATTTTCAGTGAGTGAACACCCATCTTAGTCAAACGATCAACGTGCTGAACCGCGCGTAGGTCTTTTGAGTTCATGATGTAAGTGCCGTGCTCATCTTCAAATGCCGCCATTTTTTCTTCAGGGCGGTGGCTTTCGCTCAGTAGCACAACTTCATCTGTTGGTTTACCTAGACCAAGCGTGTTGTCTGGGCGCTCTTCTGCATCTTGCATTTGAACGGCAGCAGCGTCTTGTACTTCAACGATTTGACCTGCATCGTTTTCAGTCGCTTTTTCGGTTTTGTATTCCCAACGACAAGCGTTAGTACAAGTACCTTGGTTTGGATCGCGCTTATTGATGTAGCCAGACAGTAGACAGCGACCAGAGTACGCCATGCAAAGTGCACCGTGTACGAAAATTTCTAGTTCGGTATCTGGGCAGTTTTCGCGGATCTCTTCGATTTCTTCTAGTGATAGCTCACGAGAAAGGATCACACGCTCAACGCCTTGAGTAGACCAGAATTTAACGGTTGCCCAGTTTACTGCATTCGCCTGTACTGATAGGTGGATTGGCATTTCAGGGAAGCTTTCGCGAACCATCATGATAAGGCCTGGATCTGACATGATTAGGGCATCTGGGCCCATGTCGACGATAGGCTTAAGATCGCGAATAAAGGTTTTTAGTTTCGAGTTATGCGGCTGAATGTTACATACCACGTAAAGCTTTTTGCCTTGAGCATGGGCTTCATCGATACCGATTTTTAGGTTTTCGTGGTTGAATTCGTTGTTACGAACACGAAGACTGTAACGTGGTTGGCCAGCGTAGACGGCATCTGCGCCGTACGCGAACGCGTAACGCATGTTTTTAAGACTACCGGCAGGGGATAACAATTCAGGTTTAAACATAGCTCTATAATTCTCGTGTCTGATTGCAAATCAGGCCGCAATCACCTAGTGATGCGGAAGGAGGCGCGATTTTACTGTGAACTCGCCCACAAAGGCAATATAAGTATAGAAATGCGGCTAGATTTGGTGTGGTGTTGCGAAGTGTTATCAAGTAGAGGCGAGAGAGGAGGCTATTTGCGTGATTCACATCGTAAATAAAGAGCCATTGTTTGGATTAGAGGGGGCAGATAAAAAGAAGGCTACCACTGTGGGCAGCCTTGCTTAGATATTAACGTGGCGAGTACTTTACTCTTTGGCTTCTAAACCGCCAAGTACTTCAAATAGATTCGGTAAGAACGCCGAGAATTCACCGCACATCAGTGACAGATCAGCATCAATACGTGCTGCCACTTCTTCGCGGTCAATGTCTTCGTTTTCATCTTTTAATTCATCGCTGAATTTCAGACGTTTGACTGATAGATCGTCGCTAAGGATGAAGTCGATGCGATCTTGCCAGTTTAACGCTAGCTTAGTCACCAGCTTGTCTGCTTCAATGTGTGCCAGAATTTCATCACAGCTTAAATCTTGCTGTTTACAACGGATCACACCACCTTCTTCAAGCATGGCTTTAAATTCAGCTTCTTCACCGATAGTGAAACCGGTTGGGCTTGCATTTGAACGTACCCATTCTGTCATCGTCAGTTCTGCTGGTTTTTCTGGTGTTACAGGCACAACAGGCAGGCTACCAATAGACTTACGAAGCAGTGCTAGCATGTCTTCTGCTTTTTTGAAGCTACCTGCATCCACAATCACATAACCTTCTTTAGGCATGATCAGTGCGTAAGTTTGAGAGTGACGGCTGAAGGCGCGTGGCAGCAAGTCCATCACGATTTCATCTTTGATGGTGTCTTTTTCTGTTTTCTTCAGCTTACGACCAAGATCTTTTTCTTGCATCTCGATCTTGTTGTTCATTGATTCTTTAATCACTGAAGCTGGCAGCATTTTTTCTTCTTTGCGTGCACAAATCAGAATGTTGTCACCTGCAACATGGGTAAACATATCACCGTGTTTACCTAACGCGTGCGCCCAGCCAAATTTGTGTTGGTCTTGGCTTCCACAAGGTGTGAAGCGGAATTCTTCCAACTGCTTTTCAAGTTGATCTGGATTAAGGTCGATTTCGCGAGTAAAGCGATAGGTCAGTATGTTTTTAAACCACATCATGGCTGCTTCAAATCCTAGGTTGGGCATTAGGTTGCCAATCTTATTGTATTTCTGATTTGTTTGCTGTGGTTTTTAGCAAATTCCTTGGCTTATCGCTTTGCTCTTAAAGCCAGTAGGTTACAATCGACAGCAGTAAATCACTGGGTAGCGTGAATAAAATTGTTATGAAAATCCTCCACACTTCTGATTGGCATCTCGGCCATCAACTGCACGGGTATAGCCGTGACTATGAGCATCAAGCCTTTCTTGATTGGTTAGCTGATACCTTAGAGCAGCACCAAATTGATGCCTTATTGGTGGCAGGGGATATTTTCGATACCGCGAATCCACCGGCAAGTGCGTGGCGGATGCTTTATCGCTTTCTAGCGCGACTGGCGAAAAATATGCCGCAGCTTGATGTGGTCATGATAGGCGGTAACCATGATTCGCCAAGTAAACTGGATGCCCCTCATGAGCTGCTCAAAGCCTTTGATCTGCATATGGTCGGTGGGATCCATCGCCATGAAAACGGTGAGTTAGATTGTGATCGTATGTTGGTGCCATTGACTGATCACAGTGGTAAACAAACGGCTTGGGTGCTGGCAGTGCCATTTTTGCGCAGCGCAGATTTACGTACTGAAGCATTAGAAGACGATGATGACCGTTTGATCAAAGGCGTTGAAACTTTATATGCTGAAATGACAACGGCTGCTCGTGCCCGCTGTACCGAACAGCAAGCCTTAATTGGTATGGGGCACGCGTACATGGCGTCGGGCAAGTTGTCTGAAATGTCAGAGCGCCGCGTATTAGGTGGCAACCAGCATGCGCTACCAGCCTCTATTTTTGCCGATGATATTAGCTATGTCGCGTTGGGGCATTTACATCTAGCTCAGCGTGTTGCTAAGCAAGAGCATATTCGCTACAGCGGCTCACCATTGCCATTATCCATGTCGGAACGTGATTATAAACACCAAGTGGTGATCACTGAACTATCGGGTTCACAGGTGAGTGATATTGAACAAATCTTTATTCCACGTACGGTCGACATGCTCAAAGTACCCACCAAGCCAGCATCATTGGTTGAAGTGATTAGCGCGCTTAAAGCTCTTGAGGTTGACGCGCTACCACGCGAACAACAACCGTTCTTAGAAGTGCATGTGCTGCTGGATCAACCACAAGCTTTGCTGCGCGAGAAAGTGTTGCAAGCCTTAGAAGGCAAAGCGGTTCGTCTGGCCAAAATTACCCCGCATTATCAGCAAACCGAGCAGGAAAACCCGCTCAATCAGCGTCGATTGTCTGAAGTGTCGCCTCAGCAAGTGTTTGCCTTGAGCTGGGCGAAAAAGTACGACGGCGAGCCAAATACCGCCATGACCAGCGCGTTTGAATCTTTGCTGGTGCAAGTTGAAGAAAGCGATACGGTACAATAAGTCGGCTTGGGAATTAAACAATGAAAATATTAGCGTTACGTGGTGAGAACCTTGCCAGTCTTCAATCGAGCTTTGAAATTGATTTTGCCAATGGTCGTTTAGGCGATAGCGGCTTATTTGCGATCACGGGTAAAACAGGATCGGGTAAATCCACCTTGCTGGATGCCATTTGCTTAGCTATTTATGATCGTATTCCTCGCTTGCAAGCCAACAAAAAAAACGATGCCGAAATCGGTCGAGATAACGATAACAGCCGTATCAAAGCCAATGATGTCCGCAGCATTTTGTCGCGCGGTAAAGCCGAAGGTTTTGCCGAAGTGGACTTTGTTGCTAATGATGGCAGTTACTGGCGTGCACACTGGCATGTACGTCGTGCACGTGGCCGGGCTGATGGCCGTATTCAAGCCTCGGAACAGTGGCTCGAAAACATTGACACAGGCCAGCGTTTTGCAGGCAAAAAGCAAGAACTTCAAATTGAAATAGAGCGCTTGATTGGCCTGAGTTTCGAGCAGTTTCGTCGTGCTGTGATGCTGCCACAAGGGGAGTTTGCGGCTTTCCTAAAAGCGGGCGCCGATGAGCGTGCAGCGCTGTTAGAGCGTATGACGGGCGGTGAAATTTATGGCCGTTTGTCAGTCGCGGCTTACGAGCGGGCCCGTGAAGAAAAACAGCAGTTAGAACAGCTTCAAAAACAGCTGGGTGATATTGCGCTGTTATCTGATGAAGACAAGCAAGCGTTAAATGAACAACTGGCCGCTTTAAAACAAGCGCTCACCCAACTGAATACGAATATTCAAGTATTCAAGCAGCACCAACAAGCTGTGGTGTCTGAACAGCAATTGACGTTGCGGGTGAGTGCCACCAAAGAGCAGTTATTGGCAGCAACAGAACAACAAGAGGCAGCCAAGCCGCGTTATCAGCAACTCGAACAGATTGAAAAAGCCCAGCCCGCTCGCGGTGACTATGTCTTACTGCAACAAGTACAACAGCGTATTACCACCTTGGTTTCAGCTTTGACTAAGGCTGAGCTGAGTGTGAGTGAGCAACAAGGTCATGCAGATACTGTGCTGGCAACGGTTGAGCAAGCCAAGAAAGCGCTAGCGGATGTTGAACAAGCTTGGTTGCAACTTGAGCCGAAATTAAAAGAAGCGGCACGTTTTGATCAGCAGTTAGAGACACACCGCCAGCAACTAGCACAGCAACAAAAAGAGCAACAGCAACTTGCTAGTCAAGCGGCGGAGCAGCAGCAATTGTTGGCTGCCAATCAGCACCAGCAGCAAGAATTGCAGCAACGTCAGCAACAGTTGGCGATTTTCTTTGAGCAACAACAGATCATTAAGCAGGTATCGGCGCAATACGATGCGGTGCAGAGCAGTTTAAGCCAATATTTGGCAGCGCACCGTCAGTTGAGTAGTTTGAGTAAAGACAAACAGCAGATCGAAAAAGATCAGTTAGATCATCAAGCCCAGCAAGTGGCACTTGATCAGCAATTAACGGATCTTCAAGTGCAGCGCCAGCAAAGTGAAAGCCAATTAGCGGGGCTTGATTTTGATAAGCTAGCTGCTGAACAAGCGGCCGATCAGCAGCAATTACAGCACCATCAGCAAGCACTCGATGATGTGCGCAGCGGGATGGCAGCGCTGAGAGAAAGTGAAGGTTATCTGGCACAAATTGAAACGCGTTTTGATGAATACCAGCAGCAATGCCATGAACTGCAGAGTGCAGAGCAACGCTTGACGTTACTCCAGCCTGATATTGTAGGCTTGAAGCTCCGTCATCAAGAAGCTGATAGCATTTTGCAGCAAAGCCGCGCCGTTTTGAGTTTGAATGATTACCGCGCTCAGCTACAACCTGATGAGGCCTGCCCCTTGTGTGGGTCGCACGATCACCCGTATGCCAGTGATGAACCTCTGGTGGACAGTGTGCTCACCGTGCAAACACAAAATGTTGCCGCTTTGCAGCAGCAGTTACAACAGCTGGAAAGCGAAGCCCATGCATTGCAACTACAGCAACCGAAAATTCAGCAACGCATTAGCGAGTTAGGCCAGGAGCTAAAACGCCTGCAACCTTTGTGCACTGCACCGCTTGCTAAGCATGACACCCTGCTACAAACACTGAAAGCGGATGCTGCGGTATTTGCTTTGCAGCAGCTTGATGTCTTGAGTGAGGACCGCCCAAATCGTGCGGTACTGATCGAACAACAAAGTGTTTGGCAACAGCAGCAGGAAGCCTTACTTGAAGCGTATCAAGTGCTACAGCAAGGTGTAGCGCAGCGTCAAAGTCAAATGAATGGGGTGCGTCAGCAGCAGCAAATATTGCAAAACATTCAGCAGCAAGAAAGCGCATTAAAAGACACCCTAAGTCAGCACAACCAGCGTACGACTCAGTGGCAAGAACGTTTGAATTCACTGCAACAGCAAAGTGCTGTACAGCAAGAGATTTTACACGCCCGTGATAGTGCGTTAAACCATGTTTTTGGCAGTGATGAATGGCTACAACAACTGCGTCAGTACGGCGAAACTCAGTACCTTGAGCAGTTACAACAGGCTGTGGATCATTATCATCAACAGGTGCTGGCACAGGAACAGGCAGAGAAACAATTAAATGAACTCGCCCCTGTGCTTGCGACTCAAGCATTGGCATTGAAACAAGTGCAGGATGAGCAGCAACATATTGAAACTGTGCTAGAGCAGGGCAATCAAACTATAGCGCAGTTATGGCAACAACGTTGTGCGCTGATTGGTGAACAAGCTATTACGAGCTTGGAAGAAAGTCATAAGCTCTCGCTAGCGCAAAACCAAGCCAAATTAGCAGGTGCTGAAGCGCAGTTGCGCCAAGTACAAGACGCGTTAACCGCTGCTAATACTCATGTGGTGAATATCAAACAGCAACAGCTGGATGCAGATAAAGAGCATCAACATCATCAAGCCACATGGCAGCAATGGTTAGAAAAGCTGGTGGTTGATGAAGCCCAGTTGATTGGATTATTGAATAAAGATGAGCAATGGCTAAGCCAAGAGCGCCTTGCTCTAAAAGCCATTGAACAAGCCGTTTCGGCTGCGCAAACGTTATTGGTCGAACGTGAACAAGCCTTGGTTGAGCACCAACCTGTGCTACTGGCCGCGAAAGCTTGGTTTAGCGAGCATGAGTTTGCCGATGATCTTGCTCAGCAAGGCGAGCAACTCGCTGAGTGGGAAAACGAGAAATCAGCGCAAGAAGAGCAGGTGTTTCAGCTTCGTCAGCAAATAGAGCATGCTGACAAAGCCGAGCTGCAAGTGGGTAACCTCAAACAGAAGTTGATCACTCAGCAAGAACAAGCCGAGCTGTGGCTACAGATGAATGAGCTAATAGGCTCGGCGACCGGCAATAAGTTCCGCACCTTGGCACAAGGGTTAACTTTGCAGCAGCTGGTGGTATTGGCAAATGAACATTTGCACGACTTAGCGCCACGCTATGCGTTGCAACCAGTACCCAATAGCCCGCTGGCATTGCAAGTGATCGACCACGATATGGGGGATGAAGTCCGCAGTGTTGAATCCTTATCTGGTGGCGAAAGTTTCTTGGTCTCATTAGCCCTAGCATTAGCACTGGCTTCACTGGCAGCTGATACTCGTCAGCTTGGTTCACTCTTTATTGATGAAGGCTTTGGTACGCTCGACCCTGATAGCCTTGAAATGGCACTGGCTTGTTTGGATGCGCTGCAAGCTGATGGCCGTCAGATTGGCGTGATTTCTCACGTCGGCACCTTGGTGGAACGTATCGGTGTGCAAGTGGCGGTGGAAGCCATGGGCGGCGGTCGCAGTCAGATTGCAATTCGAGGATAGTTGCGATTTATTGTCTCTAATTGATTGATTTGTAAAGTAGCACTAGCAGGCTTGTTGGTGTTGCTTACATCATACAATTATTATTGAGAGGCTAAGCAAAGCTTTCATCGTGACGATGACTTTTATTACAGTAGGTCACAAAAGTGTCATAATTAACCCTGATAATGACGCCGACGACAGCAAACGACAATTAGGTAATAGATCACTATGGTAAGACGGATTCTTGTTGTAGAAGACGAAGCACCCATCCGCGAAATGCTGTGCTTTGTACTTGAGCAAAAAGGTTATCAAGCTATTGAAGCTGAAGACTATGACAGCGCGCTTGAAAAAATTTGTGAACCGTACCCTGAACTTATTCTGCTCGATTGGATGTTACCGGGTGGTTCGGGCATCAACCTCATCAAGCACCTCAAGCGTGATGAAATGACGCGCCAGATCCCGGTTGTTATGTTAACTGCCCGTGGTGAAGAAGAAGATAAAGTCCGTGGGTTAGAAGTCGGTGCCGACGACTACATCACTAAGCCTTTCTCACCGAAAGAGCTGATGGCACGTTTAAAAGCTGTGATGCGCCGTGTATCGCCAACGTCTTTGGATGACGTGATTGATGTCCATGGCTTGAAATTGGATCCTGTCTCTCACCGTGTGACGTCGAATGAAGCACCGTTAGACATGGGCCCAACTGAATTTAAAATGCTGCATTTCTTTATGACGCACCAAGAGCGTGTTTATAGCCGCGAGCAGTTGCTGAATAATGTATGGGGTACCAATGTATACGTAGAAGACCGCACGGTAGATGTGCATATTCGTCGCTTACGTAAAGCGTTAGAACCTGATGGTCACGATAAAATGGTACAGACAGTACGTGGTGCTGGTTACCGTTTTTCGACGCGCCTTTAGTCAATAATCACGAAGAGTAAATAGCCGCAAAGGGTAGATAGGGTTCAGTATTTATCTCGATGCGCGGTGTTGAGGTAAACATGGTTGAACGCTTGTCGTGGAAAAAAATGGTGTGGGAATTGTTGCTCATGTATTTGCCTTGGGTGGTACTCGGGCTAATTTTTGAGTCAATTTCTATGTCATGGTTTCTGCTTGTTGGTACATGGCTACAGTTGCTATGGCATTTTCATCATCAATTAAAAATGTCGAACTGGCTATGGAAAGAGCGTAGCTTGACCCCCCCTTCTGGCTCTGGCAGTTGGGAACCCTTGTTCAATGGTATCTACCGTCTGCAGCAACGTAATCGTCGCCGCCGTAAAGAGTTAGCCACTATTATTCGCCGTTTCCGTAATGGTGCTGAATCCCTACCTGATGCCGTGGTGGTGTTTCGTAGCGAAGGCAATATAGTGTGGTGCAATAAACTCGCCCAACATTTACTCGGTTTTCGTTGGCCTGATGATGCGGGGCAGCCAATCAGTAACTTGCTGCGTAGCCCTGATTTTGTTCGTTATCTTGCTAAACAAGAATTTGAACAACCGCTCGAAATTACCGCGCCTTTTAATTACGACCGAACCTTAGAATTGCGTATTATGCGTTACACCGAAGGTGAATACCTGATGGTGGTACGTGATGTGTCTCAGGTGAAGCAGCTTGAAGGTATGCGCCGTAACTTTTTCGCGAACGTATCTCATGAATTACGTACCCCTATGACAGTGCTACAAGGCTATCTTGAGATGTCGAAAGACCCAGAGATGCTAGCAGGCCCGATGTGGGGGAAAGCGCATGGGGTCATGACAGAGCAATTGGTTCGAATGAACTCGCTGGTGGAGCAGCTGCTCACCTTATCTAAAATTGAAGCTGCGCCGAACATTGAACTTGAAGAAGTGGTTAATGTCCCTGCGATGTTGGAAATTTTAGAAAAAGAAGCGGTATCACTAAGTGGTGATCGAGGCCATCATTTCACCTTTGATGTGGATAATAAGCTGCATGTCTTTGGCGATGATGATCAGCTGCGCAGTGCGATTTCAAACTTGGTTTATAATGCCGTTAAACACACCCCGAATGATGCAGCGATTACCGTACGCTGGTATCAATCGTCAGAAGGGCCTCGTCTAGAGGTGACGGATAGCGGTGATGGTATTGAGCTACAGCATATTCACCGTTTGACCGAGCGTTTTTATCGCGTAGACAAAGCGCGTTCTCGTGAAACTGGTGGCAGTGGTTTAGGGTTAGCGATTGTTAAACATGCCTTGAGTCACCATGATTCGCAGTTAGAGATCACCAGTGAAGTGGGAGAGGGCTCGACCTTCGCCTTTACCCTACCAAGCCGATTGGCTTCACAGGCGGCATAGCTATTAAACCTAGGTATTAAACATTAGGTACGAGAAATTAAGTCTTAAAATTTGTCGTAATTATAGAGCGATCACCCTGTGATCGCTTTTGTCGTTTCATTGGAGAGGTTGGAGCTGAGAAATGAAAGCTAATGCTAACAGGCTTGCGAAGCTGATAACACGCACAGGTGTGATTGCATGTTGCAGCATGGTGCTGAATGCATACGCATCGACTGTGGATCAAACCTTATCTGTATCTACCCAATCTCAGGCTCAAAAAACACCGTCGAGTTTGTCTCCAGAACAAGTCGCGAGGCTGCAACAACTGCCTCGTTATCAGCGCGTGACAGGGATCTCGGGCAACTTATCGTCTGTGGGATCTGACACGCTTGCCAACCTCATGACCTACTGGACCGAAGAATATAAGCGTCTTTATCCTAATGTGAATATCCAAGTACAGGCGGCAGGTTCATCCACTGCGCCGACCGCATTAACGGAAGCGACGGCGCAGCTAGGGCCAATGAGTCGGATGATGAAAGCACGTGAAGTGGAAGCTTTTGAGCAGGAATATGGCTATAAGCCGACCTCCATCCGCGTGGCCATTGATGCACTGGCGGTGTTTGTCCATGAAGATAATCCCCTCCAAGGGATCAATTTTGAGCAGTTAGACGCCGTGTATTCAAGAACCCTACGTTGCGGGGCGACTCAGCCCATAGAGCGTTGGTCACAGCTAGGGCTAACAGGCCGCTGGGCGGATAGGCCCCTGCAATTGTTTGGTCGTAACTCGGTGTCGGGTACCTATGGTTATTTCAAAAAGCGCGCCTTGTGCCACGGTGATTTTCGCAATAACGTGAATGAGCAGCCGGGCTCGGCATCTGTGGTGCAGTCCGTGTCCACCTCGTTAAATGCGATTGGCTATTCGGGGATTGGTTATCAAACCACAGGGATCCGGGCTATCCCAGTTGCGCGAGAGGGTACCGATTATGTCGAAGCGACAGTCGCTAATTCAGTCTCGGGAGCTTACCCGCTTGCGCGCTATTTATATATTTATGTGAATAAGCATCCGACTCAGCCTTTAGCACCAATGGAAGCGGAATTCTTCCGTTTTATCTTGTCGCAGCAAGGGCAGCAAGTGGTAGAGAAAGACGGTTATATTCCGGTTCCCGCTCATGTGGTACTTGAGGATCTCGCACGCTTGGGGCTTGTTAACGCTCATTAACAAGCCTTCGAATAAATAACGCCCGCTCAGGAGTATGCTGAGCGGGCGATATTGCTTTGTTTATCGGTATCGTTGCGCAGGGTTGGGCGAGTTTGGCTCTAATCATCCTCGTTAGCGAGTGGTGTGATGTTTAGCTCCCAGCCCACTTTACGCCAGTACTCTTGCTCCTTGCGTAAATCGGCAGCCAGCAGCTTGTTGTCTTGCTCCCAGTCTTCTTCAAGTGTCAGGGTCCATGCTTCTTTATTCGAGGTGACGGCTATTTGGGGGAGAGCGATGTCAGTTCGCTGACCGTTAAGTGCGACGGCAAGACGCAGGGTACGGATCAGAGGGTAAAGGTGCTTACGTTTGTAAATACTCAATACAGGCATGTCTTCCAGCTTGAGTGACTTACGCTGAAAGCGAACCAAGGTGGCCAGTACGGTTTGCTGCTCAAGGTTAAACCCTGGCATAGTACTGTGACGAAGCAAGTAAGCCGAATGGCGGTGAAAGCCGGGGTAACTAATGCTCAGGCCAACTTCATGAAGTAACGCGCCCCAACTCAATAGAGGCTGTAATTCTGATTTCGCTAAGCCAGGGTGAGCTTCGATTTGGTCGTAAATGGTTTCCGCAGTGTGCTTCACCCGCTCCGCTTGGGCGGTATCGACATTGTATTGTTGCGCCATTGCTTCTGCGGTGCGAGTGCGAATATCGCTGTGACGAAAGCGCTCTTCCATCTCGTACAGCAAGCCTTCGCGCAATGCCCCGTCAGAGAAAATCATTTCATCGATATTGAGTGATTTAAACACCCCACTGAGAATAGCAACGCCAGCTGCAAACACAGGTTTCCGATCCTCGCTGAGCCCCTCAAGTGCAATATCATCGGTATGTTTAAACGACAATAATTGATCTTCTATCCATTGCAGGCGTTTTGCTGTGATCACGCCATCGCTATGGCCTTTAGCAATCAAGACTTCTCGAATGGCTTTGATGGTGCCCGACGAGCCAATGGCCGTTTGCCAGCCTCGCTTTTGGTATTTGGTCGCAATACTTTCAATTTTTTGTTGAGCCGCTAATTGTGCAGCATTGAAGTTTTTGGCGCTGATTTTGCCTTTTTTGAAGTGATGCTGATTATAGCTGACGCACCCCATATGCTTGCTGTAGGCCAATTGTGGGGTGAAGTTATCGCCTATGACCAATTCGGTACTACCACCACCAATATCAACGACTAACTTCTGACCGCTATCAGGTTGGGTATGAGCGACGCCTAAATAAATTAAACGGGCTTCCTCGGTCCCAGGAATGATCTCAATTGGGTAGGGAATTATGGTTTCAGCACGCTTGAGGAAAATATGGACATTACGTGCCTGACGTAGGGTATAAGTGGCAGCAATGCGGACATTTTCAGGATCAAAGCCTTGTAGCCGTTCTGCAAACATGGCTAAACAATTTAAGCCACGTTGAATGGCGGCTTGGTTTAAGTTCAGGTGATCATCAAGCCCCGAGGCGAGGTGAACCCGCAGCTTATGGCGGCTGATGATTTGCAAGCTTTGCCCGACGATGCGAGCAACGACCATGTGAAAGCTGTTCGAGCCAATATCAATGGCGGCAATTTCACGCGGTGACGAGTGGTTGAGTGCTGTCATGCTTGATTATCGCTTTTTCTGCTTGTTTTTTGAGTTGCCGTTCGCTGTATTTCAGGTATTCGTAAATGGCCATCTGAGAGCGAACTTTACGTCGGTTACCGCGAGCGACATATTGATTACTCATGTCTTTATCAAGAATACGCGCTTTTACGGTATCAGTGAGTTGGATTTGGAGAATATCGATGATTTTTTTCTTCAATATGGGATCGTAAATTGGGCAACCGACCTCAATTCGGTTGTCGATATTACGTGTCATCCAATCGGCTGATGAAATGATCACGTCGGGATCGCCATTGTTGGCAAAGATGGCCACCCTTGGGTGCTCTAAGAAACGATCGATAATGCTAATGGCACGGATATTTTCACTGATCCCTTTAATACCAGGTACTAAGGTGCACATGCCTCGCACAATTAAATCTACTGATACACCCGCATTGCTGGCTTGATACAACATATTGATGAGCCCTTTATCGACCAAGTTATTGACCTTTAAAGTGATGCTGGCTGGTAGTTGTTGTTTGGCGTGGGCTATCTCGCGATCAATCAAATCGTATAGGCGAGCACGTGAGTTTTTAGGTGATACGATCAGGTGTTCAAATTCGATCGGGCGGTATGGGTTCTCGATATAGGCAAAGACTTGGCGAACTTCGTTGGTGATATCTTCATCGCAGGTGAACAAAGAGAAATCGGTATAAATACGCGCAGTTTTTTCGTGGAAGTTGCCTGTTCCAAGGTGCGCATAACGCACGAATTGATCAGCTTCTTTACGCGTAACTAAGCACAGTTTGGAGTGGATCTTCAGCCCTGGTACACCAAATAAAACGTGTACGCCAGCTTCGCGTAAGCGGCGTGCCCATTCAATATTGGCCTCTTCATCAAAGCGCGCTTGCAGTTCAACCACCACGGTGACGCGTTTACCGTTGTTGGCGGCATCGATCATTGAATCGATGATCCGTGAGTTTTTCGCTACTCGGTAAATGTTGATTTTGATGCTGCGGACCTTTGGATCAAACGAGGCTTGGCGAACAAACTCCGTCATATGATTGAAGGTGTGGTACGGGTAGTGCAGCAAAATGTCTTGTGCTTTTATCGCATCAAAACTATTGCGTGATTGCGCAAAATGGAAGCTTTCTATTTGTGGCAGTGGTTTGTTTTCTAGGTATTTTCGACCAACATTTGGAAAGCCAATGAAGTCTTTGAAGTTATGGTAACGCCCACCAGGAATAATACTGTCGAAGTTCGATACTTTGAGCAGATCACTGAGTACGTTGATCATATCGCTCGGCATGTCTCGTTGGTAAACAAAACGCACTGGCATGGCGGTTAAGCGTTGTTTTAAGCCTTCCGACATTTGTTCCAGTAAGCTTTGTTCAAGCTCTTGCCCTAAATCATATTCAGCATCGCGAGTCATTTTCATGGAATAGGCTGCGAGGCTTTCGTATTCGAATAAGCCACAGAAAATATCATCAAGGAAAAAACGAATAATGTTATCGAGCAACATCAGTGTTTTTCGACGTTTTCCTTTGGCTTCAGGTAATTCAATAAAACGCGGTAGTTGATCGGTCGGGATTTCGATCAGCGCATAACGGGTTTGGTTATGGTGGCGCATTTCAATGGTAAGGTAAGAGTACTCATCTTTTAAAAATTGCAGTAAATCAATATCATCCGTGATCAAGATCGGCGTGATGTGCGGTAAGATATTGTGACGAAAATAGCGACGAAGCCAAGGTTTTTGGTGGTCATCAATTTGCTGATCGTTGACTAAAAAAATATGGCGGCGTGCCATTTCTAGCAATATTTCACTGTAAAGTGCATCGAAATCTTGATTCATTTTGAGTGCACGGCTTTGAATCTTACTGAGCAGATGTTTAGCGCCGTCATCAATGCCTTGTTCTTGATTGATCAGGATACGACGCTTGATGTCGGAAAAGCGGACTTTGTAAAACTCATCTGTGTTGCTTGAGAAAATACCTAAAAAACGAACCCTCTCTATCAGTGGAACTGATTTGTCAGCGGCTTCTTGCAATACGCGCTCGTTAAATGAAAGCCAGCTCAGTTCTTTATCAAGATAGAGAGTGTCAGTGCTCATGAAAGTCCTATTGTTCGCTGTTGCCGATTAAGTCAGAGTTAACTCGCGATGAGGTTCTCGTCAAAGTCTACGGTGAGATCATCGGCAAGATTTTCTAACTCTTGTTGTACTGTGTCGAGTTCTAGGGTTGCTGGTAGCTCTAGATCAAAATGGGCGGTGAAAATAGGGTAACCCCAGTTAGGAGCGCTCTGGGTTTCAGTTGCTAATTTGTCGATATTGACACCGAGTTGACTCAGCAGAGTTGTCACATCTTTGATGATGCCAGGGCGATCATTCGCAGTGACACAACAGTGATGTAATTGTGCGACTGGATGGGTTTCATTTTGTTCTTCAACAATCTGGATCTGAAGTGCATCGATTTGAGATAATGCCGAACGTAAAATCGCAACATGCTGTGAGGCGACTTCAATATGAAGGATCCCCGCAAATTGGCCTGCAAGTTTACTGAGGCTGCTACTCAACCAGTTACCATGATTGCTGTATACCGCATCGGAAAGTTGTTCAACTAAGCCTGGACGATCTTTGCCAATGACAGTAATCACTAAATGCTTCATACGAATATCCTTCTTCGATTAAAAAATGCACATAACTTCATTATCAGAGGCGAGTCAGGATCTGTCCAGAATGGTGAAGAAAGACCTTGGTGAAATATGGCAAAGGTCTAACTTTAAGTGTGTTGGTGCATAGCGCTACCTAAAGGTATTGGTGCTAATGAATAAGCTCATACTTAAGCATGGCAACTGTGGCTTTTCAGGCGATTAAGTTAGCACCAGAGTACAACGGCCAGTGTAAGCACCAACTATTGCAATTTCATGTCAGTACAGTGGCATATAACATGCTGAAAATGACAGACTTTATGCATCTCAGATTGACTTGTCACATAATTGTCATCTAAAAGAAATAGTATTCTATTACGTAAAAATAGGTTAGAGGTAAAAATGGCAGACGCCAGCACATTGTTCATCGGAGAAAGCCGCAGCCGTCGATTAAAAGACAAGATGGTGCGTATGGGCGTAATCGCTGGTGGGATCTCTGTGTTGATAATGCTGGTCTTGATTTTTTTCTACCTGCTGTACGTCATTTTACCTAGCTTTAAACCTGTTACGGTTGAACCACAAACATCCTTTGTGGTGCCAACTCAAGATCGTACTTTAGCGATCGGTATTGAAGAGCAGAACTTGTTGGCTTATCGCTTTGGCAGTGATGGCACGCTACAGTTTGTTTCTTTACTGCCTTCCTCATCAGAAGCTTTGTCTGATGAGGCGCAAAAAAATATTTCAATTGTTACTCAACCGACGGCCTTTGCATCGTCATTACCGCGTGATCAACTGTTTGCTTTCGGCACTGCTGATGGTGGTGTGCTTGTGGTGAGCCCGAATATCAAAACGCATTTTACGGGTAGCACGAAGCTGCAAGTCCCGAGTGTGGATTACCCGCTGGGCCAAGCCCCATTACAGCTAGATCCTAATGCTCAGCCACTGGTGCAATTAGCCCTAGCAGTGCAACGGCAACAAGGGGTCATTGTAGGGGTAACCGCTGATCAGCGTTTAGTTGGGGTGCGCTTGTCTGCGCCGCGCAATGCATTGCAACAAAAAGTGTCGCAATGGTCAGCGCAAGCTATCGATTTTTCTGGGTTACCTATAACGACGCTGCAAGATATTCAGCGCATGGCACTAACACCTGATGGGCACACTTTGTATCTACAATATGCTCGTCAACTGGCTGTTATTGCGTTGGATAAAGCGTCGGATAAGACCTATGCACGATTACGCGATATGGTGACGGTTGCCGATGAATCCACCACCATCACGGACTTTAATTTGTTATCGGGGGCCAATTCCCTTTTAATCACCACGGATAATCAGCACGTATCGCAATGGTTTGAAGTGTTGAAAGATGGTCAGTGGTCGCTCACTCATATTCGAGATTTCCCCTTGTCTGATAGTCCTGTGACCCAGTTAGCCCCTGAGCACTTTCGGAAAAGCTTTTTGACTTGGCAGCAAGATGGCACCTTGTCGGCTTTTTATGCAACGGCGAAAGAGCCTGTGTTTCAGTCAAAAAAGGTGATGACATCGTTTTCACCGTCTGCTTCGGAGATTGCTATCTCGCCGCGTGCGGATCGACTTTTGGTGGTGGAAGATGATAACTGGCAGATTTTTGATATCGATAACCCTCACCCTGAAATGAGCTTTGCTTCATTGTGGCAGCAGGTGTGGTACGAAGGGTATCCCGAGCCTGATTATGTGTGGCAATCAACCTCGGCCAGTGATGAGTTTGAACCCAAATTTAGCTTAGTGCCGATTGTGTTTGGTACTCTGAAAGCCGCCTTATATGCGATGTTTTTTGCCATTCCTTTGGCATTAGCTGGCGCGATTTATACTGCGTATTTCATGTCATCGAAAATGCGCAGCATAGTAAAACCAACGGTTGAAATCATGGAAGCCCTTCCGACGGTGATTCTGGGCTTCTTAGCGGGTATTTGGCTGGCGCCTATCGTCGAGAGTAACTTGGTTGGCATTATGCTCAGCATAGTGATGTTCCCGCTTATGATTTTTATGGTAGGGGCGATATGGTCAGCTTTACCTGATCGCTGGGTCAATGGTTTGCCAAATGGACTGCATATCTTATTGCTTATGCCCATTATTGTACTCACTGTATATGGTTGCTTTTCGCTTGGCCCTTGGGTTGAAAGTCTTTGGTTTGCAGGTGATGCGCGGATTTTCTTAAGTAATGAGTTAGGAATTGGTTACGATCAGCGTAACGCGCTGGTGGTCGGTATTGCGATGGGCTTTGCGGTTATTCCAACTATTTTTTCGATCGCAGAAGATGCTATTTTTTCAGTTCCCGGTCATTTAACCAGTGGCTCGTTGGCGCTTGGAGCAACCCATTGGCAAACCCTGACTCGTGTGGTGCTACTCACTGCCAGTCCCGGGATCTTTTCAGCCATTATGATGGGGCTTGGGCGAGCGGTTGGTGAAACCATGATTGTGTTAATGGCAACAGGTAATACTCCGATCATGGATTGGAATGTGCTGGAAGGGTTACGGACATTATCAGCTACGATTGCGATTGAAATGCCAGAGTCTGAAGTCGGGAGTTCACACTATCGGGTGCTGTTCCTCGCCGCTTTTGTACTGTTTGTGTTTACGTTTTTCTTTAACACCATCGCAGAGCTCGTGCGCCAACGTTTACGCGATAAATACAGTTCACTGTAAAACAGGATTGAGCAAAGAATGAGAATGCATGGGTAAGTGGTTTAAATCTGGTTCGCCGTGGATTTGGTTAACGGCTGGCGCAGTGAGCTTAAGCTTGATTACGGTATTAGGGCTATTGTTGTTAATTGGCTGGAAGGGGCTTAGCTACTTCTGGCCTGCGCCTGTTTATCAGTTTGATATCAGCGTCAATGGCAAAGCGCAGACCGTGATTGGGGAAGTCTACGAACGTAAAATGATCCCGCTTACTCAATTGCAAGATGCAGGGATCGATACCTCGGCAATGTCAGACACCCATGAACCGCGCTATCTCATCAAAGTGGGTAACCGTGAGCGCGTTGGGCTCGATTTCATGACCATTCTTGGTAGTCAAATCAAACAGCAAACCCTCGCTGATGATATTGCAGTGATAGATCGCGATAAAAATGGCAAGTTCTATGGTTACCCTGTCAGCTATATTGATGATGGTAAGGTGCTACCGATCAGTGAGCTGACCGCTGGGTTGGCGCAAGCAGAAGTGATTCGCCAAGAACTAGAACGCATTAAGCAAGAAGAGTTTAGCCATATTAATTGGCAGCTTGAGAACTTACGGGTTGAAGAGCGTAAGCAAGTACTTGCGAAAACCATGACAGAGGCGGAGCAAGCACGCATCAATACAGAGCGTGAGGCGCTCAATCAAGCGTACTTAGTGTTAGAAAAACACTTGTTTTCTCTACAGGCTCGGCTGGAAACCGATGCCTTGATTGTGCGGGATATGACGGGGGAAGATGTTACCTTGCCGCTTGAGCAGGTGCTGGATGTTTGGTACCCCAATAACCTCAGTTATGTTGGTAAATTAGAGCACTGGGTGCATCAGGTCGGTAAATTTTTGCGTGATGACCCGCGTGAAGCTAACACCGAAGGCGGTGTTTTCCCCGCTATTTTTGGCACCGTTTTTATGGTGATGCTAATGAGCGTGATTGTGACGCCATTAGGTGTAATGGCAGCGATTTATCTTCACGAATACGCAGGCAAAAATGCGCTCACTAAAATTATTCGAGTCGCAGTGATCAACCTCGCGGGTGTGCCATCGATTGTGTACGGTGTGTTTGGTTTGGGGTTCTTTGTTTACATGGTGGGTGGCACGATTGATGATGTCTTCTTCTCTGCCCAGTTACCTGCGCCTACATTTGGTACGCCGGGTGTGTTGTGGTCGGCGCTGACTTTGGCGATCCTGACTTTGCCTGTCGTTATTGTCTCGACAGAAGAGGGGTTGGCCCGTATTCCTAATTCGGTGCGTCATGGCTCGTTGGCATTGGGGGCGACGCAAGCAGAAACCTTGTGGCGGATCGTATTACCTATGGCTAGCCCAGCTATTATGACGGGCTTAATTTTGGCGGTTGCCCGTGCAGCTGGCGAGGTTGCACCTTTGATGTTAGTCGGGGTGGTGAAAATGGCACCGACATTGCCAATTGATGGTAATTTTCCTTATGTACACTTAGATCGTAAGTTCATGCACCTTGGCTATCATATTTATGATGTGGGCTTTCAAAGTCCGAATGTTGAGGCGGCAAGACCCTTGGTATATGCCACCTCCTTTTTATTGGTGACGGTGATCATTGGCTTGAACTTAACAGCGATTGGTATTCGTAATCACCTGCGTGAGAAATTCCGCTCTTTGGAACAATAGCGAGAGAGATATGTTGTCAGTAAATCCAAGCATAGGCTTATTTGAGCCACTCGATTTAGCCTCGTTACCTGAAGAGCAAACAGCGCTATCGATTGAAAACCTCGATTTATATTATGGCCAAACGCAGGCGTTATTTAATATCAATATGCGGATTGCGAAAGGGCAAGTGACATCCTTTATCGGCCCTTCTGGCTGTGGAAAGTCAACGCTACTACGCTGTATTAATCGGATGAATGAGCTGGTGGAAGGCTGCCGCGTTGACGGTAAAGTGATCCTCCATAATCACAATATCTACGATAGTCGCGTCGATGTGGCTTCACTGCGCCGTCGTGTTGGCATGGTATTCCAACGACCTAACCCGTTCCCTAAATCCATTTATGAAAATGTGATTTACGGGCTGCGTTTACAAGGAATTAAAGACCGTCGTGTATTAGACGATGCCGTTGAAAATTCACTGCGTGGCGCGGCCTTGTGGGATGAAGTGAAAGATCGCTTACATGAAAATGCCTTTGGCTTATCGGGCGGCCAGCAACAACGATTAGTGATTGCCCGTGCAATTGCCATAGAGCCTGAAGTCTTACTATTGGATGAGCCAACCTCGGCATTGGACCCGATTTCGACCCTGACGATTGAAGAGTTGATCAACGATCTAAAAAACAAATATACCGTTATTATCGTCACCCATAACATGCAACAAGCAGCGCGTGTTTCCGATCAAACGGCTTTTATGCACATGGGAGAGTTGGTGGAATACGCCAATACCAACGATATTTTTACGACACCAAAAGAAAAAAGTACCGAAGACTACATCACTGGACGCTACGGTTAAGGAGCAATAAATGTTAGATAATTTTAGCCTTGGCCGTCATATTTCAGGTCAATTTAATGCTGAGCTTGAGAGTATTCGTACCCATGTATTAGCCATGGGCGGCCTGGTCGAGCAGCAACTGGCTGATTCACTTAAAGCATTGCATAAGCAAGATGCGGAATTGGCTAAGCGGGTAATTCGAGATGATCACAAAGTGAATTCTATGGAAGTGGCGATCGATGAAGCTTGCACTCGCATTATTGCGAAACGCCAGCCAACGGCCAGTGATTTACGTTTGGTGATTGCGATTATTAAGACCATTACCGATCTTGAGCGAATTGGTGATGTAGCTGAGAGCATTGCTAAGGTCGCGCTTGAGAACTTTACCAACAAACAATATAGCTTGCTGGTATCGTTAGAAGCCTTAGGATTGCATGCGGTACGTATGTTACACGAGGTACTCGATGCCTTTGCGCGTATGGATGTCAAAGCGGCGATTAAAGTGTATCAAGATGACGATCGTATTGATCGTGAATACGAAGCGGTTGTGCGTCAATTGATGACTTATATGATGGAAGATCCTCGATCGATCCCTAACGTACTTAAAGTGATGTGGTCAGCCCGCTCGATTGAACGTGTCGGCGATCGCTGCCAAAACATTTGCGAATACATTATTTACTTTGTGAAAGGTAAAGATGTTCGCCATACCTCGCCAGAGGAAATCGAAGATATTTTGAAGCTTAACTAGTGATTGGGTTATTACGTTGGGTTAGCAGTTCGCTGACTAACCCCATCACCCATAAGGTGAGTGGCTCTTTACTGTTTTTATTGGGGTAGAAAGCCACGAGTTCGTATTGATTGGAGTAGCGATCGAGTTTGACAGTAATCTTTCTAAAATCTGGGTGGGAATGTGAAAACAGATCACTCACACATGGAAACAGCATGTCGGTTTCTTTTACCACTTCTAATACAGTCTGCGCGGATGTTGAGCGAAAACAAATGTTTGCGGGTAACCCATACAGCGCAAAGATCTTTTCAACATCGGTAATTTGCTCGGTTCTATCTGGGATGATAAGGCAAGCAAATCCATACTGTGCGGCTTCTGTGGGGGTAATAACCGATCCGCGATAAGGATGATTTTCTCGCACAAACACCAGCGCTTCTCCTTTCATGAGCTCTTTTCTGACTAATTCTTTACTTGTATTTTCTATATCGTAATTGATACCCAGCAGTGTTTCGCCTTGGTGAATATCCATTAATGTGGTTGTTGACCAATTAAGGATTTCCACTCGAAGTTGAGGTGCAGCTTGATGGATCTTCAAAAAGAGCTCACTGCCAATAGAGGCGAGAAATTGCGGGGCAAGGGCGATACGTATTTTCCCATCAAGCTCAGCAGGGGTGAATGTCAGAGTGATATTCAGTGCCTTTGATAGGCTATCCATCGCAGGTTGTAAGTGGTGGTAAAGCTCTTCAGCGTAAGGCGTTGCGCTTAAGCCCTGCTTGGTTTTGGTAAAGAGTTGATCATCAAAATGGTTTCGCAGCCGTTGTAGTGCATGGCTAACAGCGGGCTGAGTGACAAACAGGCGTTCAGCCGCTTTACGCAAGTTTTGCTCTTGAGCAATAATAATGAAAGTGCGTAGTAGGTTTAAATCTAAATTCGCCGACAGATCCTTTGCCATGTTTTTCCTAACCATCCAGCTGTGTTATTTCAAATTATCACAGTGGCTTGGGAATGCTAGCGTTATGGCTCAATACTTTATTTGTTAAAGCGATCAGGCACAAAGGTTTGTTGATCGAGTGGGGCACGAACATAACCATCTTTATTGACTTCGGGAAGGTCAATATCGGGGTAACTCAAGGTTTGATATGGGATATGTGCCAAGAGGTGAGAGATGCAGTTAATGCGGGCTTTCTTTTTACTGTCGGCATCCACCACCCACCATGGGCTTTGTTTTGTATCTGTATAGGCAAACATACGATCTTTTGCTGCAGAGTATTCAGCCCAGCGATTACGTGACTCTAAGTCCATAGGGCTGAACTTCCAGCGCTTAATTGGCGTATTGATACGCTCTAGAAACCGTTTTTCTTGTTCTTCGTCAGACACTGAAAACCAATATTTTAACAGTATAATGCCAGAACGCTGCAGCATACGTTCGAACTCGGGACATGATCGTAAGAACTCTTCGTATTCCTCTTCATTACAAAACCCCATGACTTTTTCAACCCCAGCGCGGTTGTACCAACTGCGATCAAAGAGCACCATTTCACCAGCTGCTGGTAGGTGCGCAACATAGCGTTGAAAGTACCACTGTGTTTTCTCTTTTTCAGTGGGCTGAGGTAAAGCAACAACACGACAAATACGAGGGTTGAGTTTTTCGGTAATACGCTTAATGACACCACCTTTTCCTGCCGCGTCTCGCCCTTCAAAGATAACCACGACTTTCATGCCTGAGTGTTTTATCCACTCTTGCAGTTTTACCAATTCAACTTGAAGTCGCTCAAGCTCGGTCGCGTAGTCTTTCTTTTTTAATTTATCAGCAGAATCGGTGAGAGCTGGGGTCATGCATCCTTCCTTGGTCGCAACAGTAGGTGGCCTTATTGAGCTTAGCGCAATACGAACCTTTTGATGGGTTAAGCCTGTTGGATCTGCGCTACCACGGCTTTTATTTTTTCCACCGAAGTGACAGGAATCGCAAAGTCATCCACATTGGCGTTGCCCATGTGTGCTGATGCATCAATATGTTGCATTAAGCTTGGACGAGTGCTTTTTCCCGATAGATGGATTTCATGGACGCCCGTTTGTTTGATGATTGACGCTGCGTTATCGGCTGTTACACCAGCGCCCGGCATGATACTGAACTGGTCGCCATAATGCTTAACGCAGTGTTCCACCATACGTTTAATCATGGTGATACCTTCAGGAGCACTCGGTGCCAATCCAGAGGTAAGTACACGCTCACAGCCTGCTTGCATGACAGTATCTAATGCAGCAAAGGGGTCGGCACATTGGTCGATAGCGCGGTGGAAAGTAACACCTAGCGTGCCTGCTTGTTTCATCAAGGCGTGAAGAATATCGCGATCAACATGACCATCACAGGTTAGCGCACCCACAACAATGCCTTGTAGTTGCGCGTGCTTAGCGGCATGAATATCCGCTAGCATGATTTCTACATCGTCGCTTGAGAATAAGAAATCCCCTTGGCGTGGACGAATCATGGCATAGACAGGAATTGTGGCATGTTTTGCGGCGAGCTGCATGAATCCAGCACTGGGTGTTAAGCCCCCAAGCGCAAGTGATGAGCAAAGTTCAATACGGGTAGCGCCGCCTTGTTGGGCGTAGTGTAGGGATTCTAAATTATCAATACAGACTTCGAGTTGCATGGTGATCTATCAACAAAGGATGGAGGTCACTAGAGTCTAATATAAATTATGTATGGAAGCTGAATTAGCCGATATTTTTGCGGGGATAGAAACGAAAAAGGGCCCGGTGCGTCCGGGCCTCATTCTATTTTTGCCTGTTGGCTGACTTTGGCTTTACGCTATTGCGTTTGTCGCCTTATTAACACCGTGAGCGTGGTGTTAAGTGGTAATTACTTACCTAGGTCTGAAGTGTGCTCAGATAGGTAGTCTGCAACACCTTTTGGAGATGCATCCATACCTGCTTTGCCTTCTTCCCACTGTGCTGGACAAACTTCACCGTTCTTCTGGTGGAAGTTTAGTGCGTCAACCATGCGTAGCATTTCATCGATGTTACGGCCTAGTGGAAGGTCGTTAACTACTTGGTGACGTACTGCACCGTCTTCGTCGATTAGGAAAGAACCACGGAAAGCAACGCCTGCTTCTGGGTGCTCTACATCGTATGCTTTACAGATTTCGTGCTTAACGTCAGCAACTAGAGGGTATTTAACTTGACCGATACCGCCGTCTTCAACAGCAGTGTTACGCCATGCGTTGTGAGAGAATTGAGAATCGATTGAAACACCGATTACTTCAACGCCTTTCGCTTGGAAATCTTCAAAACGCTTATCGAATGCGATTAGTTCTGATGGGCAAACAAAAGTGAAGTCTAGTGGGTAGAAGAAAACTACCGCTTTTTTACCTTTGGTAAATTCTGCGAAGTTGAAGTTATCAACGATTTCACCGTTACCTAGAACAGCTGCAGCAGTAAAATCTGGTGCTTGACGACCTACTAGTACCATTTTGGTGCTCCTAATAAAATTCAATGTGGTGCTACTCTTTGAAGCAGCTCCCTGTTTGGACGAGACAAACTATAACGAAACTGGTAGATTCAAAAAAGCGGAATAAATAGATTGATGTAATCGAAAAATACGATGAACAAGTTTCCTTCCTTAAAGCAACTTAACTATATAGTCACATTGTCAGAAACGCGCCATTTTGGTGAAGCGGCCAAACTGTGCTTTGTGAGCCAGTCCACCCTGAGTTCGGGGGTACAAAATCTTGAAGAGCTAATCGGTTGTCAGCTGATTGAGCGGGATAACAAGTCCCTTGTCTTTACCTCTATGGGCGAAGAAGTCGTAACGCGTGCGCGTGAGCTGCTTGCGCGTTCGCGTGATTTGATGGAGTTATCCAATTGCACGGGCGATGGCATGGAAGGGCAGCTGCGTATTGGTTGTATTCCCACGATTGCCCCTTTCTTATTGTGTGATTTAGTCCAAGAAGTGAATCGATGCTTTCCTAAGCTGGATTTATTGCTACGTGAAGACACAACAGCCAACTTACTGACAGCGCTGCGTAACGGTGAGATGGATGTGCTTATCTTGGCCTTGCCGATGGAAATCAACGGCATGCAAAGCAAGATCGTCGGCCGTGATGCGTTTAAGATGGTCATTAGCCAAAAACAGGCCAATACAGTGCGGGTGCCGATTCGTTACGATGATTTACCTGACGCATCCGTATTTTTACTTGAGCGAGAGCATTGCTTAACCGACCATGCGGTGTCGGCATGCCAACTGACCAGTAAAGATAAGATAAATCCGTTTTCAGCCACGAGCCTGCATACTCTAGTGCAAATGGTAGCGAACGGTATGGGGATGACGTTTATTCCACAGATGGCGATTGATCATGGTTTGTTAGATAATCAAAATCTTGTGGTTGTTGAACCACCTGGCCATGAAGCTTACCGTGAAATCGGCCTCGTCTGGCGTCCGACGTCTAGTCGTATTCATACTTTTAATCAACTGGCCGATGTGGTTCAAGGGTTACTTTAAGTGCTGTAATTTCCTGTCTTTGGCGGCAAATTCCCATCTTTTTCCCATTTTCTTTATAGCGCTGGCATAAAAATCAATATGTCAGCACATTCCTCTGGTTTTTCTCCAAAATTTAGATTCATAACCACTAATGCCGAAGTGGTAACTCACTGCTATTTGTAGGTTTATTATGTTTCGCTTTAGAAATAAATGAAACTAGGTGAGTATTTTTGTATGCGGTTGGCGTATGAATATGACCTGACTGCATCTTCTATCTGTATGTTATTTAATCGATCTTTGGGTTTTCATTTTATCCTCCCTGTTTAAAACGCTTTTTGGGATTAATAAATTTGCAATTATTTCTGTAATTTAATTACGTAATTAAATCAAAAAGTGACATTTTTTAAGGCTCTGATTAAGAACCGAATTTTTAACTGGAAAATGTTTTAATTTAGTGTTTTGAGTTTTAGCTCTAGTTTGTTTAAGTGGCTGATATTAAAGAGAACTACTTGGTGTTTTGTCTTGTCTTTAGAAATGGGGCGCTTGCAATTGTGCGTTTGTTAATGCAACGTAAATAGGGCGTTACGCAGTTTGACTCGCAAAAACGCCTTGTTAGTCATCATTGATAAAAGTGGTGATAAAGTTACAAATGGAATTGTAGGAGATAGCCATGTCCACTGATAACACTTTGTCCTCTCATCATGTAAAGCTATCGCTTCAAAAAGCGCTATCTCCCGATCAGCAAGAAATTGTCAGTGATGAAGCACTGGCTTTTTTAGAGCGTTTGGTTGAACGCTTTGCTGAGCAAGTGCCGAGCCTACTCAATGCAAGGGATGAGCGACAACAACGTATTGATGCTGGCGAGCTACCTGATTTCTTAGCGGAAACGGCCAATATTCGCGAAGGGAGCTGGTCGATTCAAAATATTCCTGCTGATTTGCAAGATCGTCGCGTTGAGATCACGGGGCCAGTCGAACGTAAGATGGTCATCAATGCTTTGAATGCCAATGTGAAGGTGTTCATGGCGGATTTTGAAGATTCTTTTTCACCTGCCTGGGATGAAGTTGTCGCTGGGCAGCGAAATCTACGTGACGCGGTGAATGGCACTATCAGTTACACCAACCCCACTAACGGTAAGCAATATCAGCTTAACGATGATCCTGCCGTATTAATCTGTCGTGTGCGCGGTCTTCACCTGCCTGAGAAGCATTTGCTATGGCAAGGTGTGCCTATTCCTGGTGCTTTGTTTGATTTTGCTTTGTATTTTTTCCATAACTACAAGCAGCTACTTGCAAAAGGCAGCGGCCCGTATTTTTACTTACCTAAACTGCAAGCGCATCAGGAAGCGGCATGGTGGAGTGATGTCTTTAGCTTTGCAGAAGATGAAATGGGCTTATCGCGCGGCACCATTAAAGCGACAGTTTTGATTGAGACCCTACCTGCTGTGTTTGAGATGGACGAAATCCTCTATAGCTTGCAAGAACATATAGTGGGTTTGAACTGCGGCCGTTGGGATTACATCTTTAGCTACATCAAAACCCTACGCAATTACCCAGATCGCATTTTGCCTGATCGTCAAGTTGTCACCATGGAAAAGCCTTTCTTAAATGCTTACTCACGCTTGCTGGTACGTACCTGTCATCGTCGTGGTGCCTTTGCTATGGGAGGCATGGCGGCCTTTATTCCATCAAAAGATGCCGAGAAAAATGCTTGGGTACTCAATAAGATCCAGACTGATAAGTCACTGGAAGCCAATAATGGTCACGACGGTACTTGGGTTGCTCACCCAGGTTTGGCTGATACAGCCTGTGCGGTTTTCAATGAAACATTGGGTAACCGTCATAACCAACTTGATGTGAGTAGAAGTGAGGATGCGCCTATTACTGCCGCAGAGTTGCTTGCGCCGTGTGATGGTGAGCGAACGGAAGAGGGAATGCGTCATAACATTCGTGTGGCGGTGCAATACATTGAAGCTTGGATCACAGGTAATGGTTGCGTACCGATTTACGGTTTGATGGAAGATGCAGCAACGGCTGAAATATCACGTGCTTCCATTTGGCAATGGATTAAGCACGGTAAAGATTTGAGTAATGGCAAAGTGGTTACCGCAGCTTTGTTTGAGGAGATGCTTGCAGAAGAAATGCAAGTGCTAGAGCAAGAGTTGGGAAGTGACATTTTCGCGGCAGGGCAATACCAAGAAGCGGCTGAATTAATGGCGCGATTGACGACCAGCGATGAACTTATGAATTTCTTAACGGTACCGGGGTATGAGTATTTACCTTAGTCGGACCATACCATGAAGTAACTGAATGCAATGTGAAGCGTTAAAGACTAAAGCGGATTAACAAAGACGTTATACCTATTATCGCCAAATGAACGAGGGACATCATTATGACACTGACTCGCCAACAACAAATTGAAGCTATTGAAAAAGATTGGGCTGAGAACCCACGTTGGAAACACGTGAAGCGTACTTACACAGCAGAAGAAGTGATTAATTTACGTGGTTCGTTTGCACCGGCTAATACGATAGCTCAGCGTGGTGCTGATAAGCTATGGGACCTTGTTAATGGGTCGGCGAAAAAAGGATACGTCAACTGTCTTGGTGCGCTAACAGGTGGCCAAGCCGTACAGCAAGCGAAAGCCGGTATTGAAGCGATTTATCTTTCTGGTTGGCAAGTGGCGGCGGATAATAATACCGCATCTACTATGTATCCAGATCAGTCTTTGTACCCAGTTGATTCAGTACCCGCAGTGGTTAGCCGTATTAATAATGCGTTTCGTCGTGCCGACCAAATCCAATGGGCCAATGGCAGTAACCCAGAAGAAGGAATTGATTATTTCCTACCGATTGTTGCTGATGCAGAAGCGGGTTTCGGTGGCGTATTGAATGCGTATGAGTTAATGCGCAATATGATTGATGCTGGTGCGGCAGGTGTGCACTTTGAAGATCAGCTTGCGTCGGTGAAAAAATGTGGCCATATGGGCGGTAAGGTTTTAGTACCGACCCAAGAAGCCGTGCAAAAATTGGTTGCGGCACGTTTGGCGGCTGATGTGGCAGGCACAACAACCTTGGTGATTGCACGTACCGATGCTAACGCAGCAGATTTGTTGACGTCTGATTGCGACCCATATGATCGTGACTTCATTGAAGGTGAACGTACTCAAGAAGGCTTCTACAAAGTCCGTGCAGGTATTGACCAAGCCATTTCTCGTGGTCTGGCTTATGCGCCATATGCGGATCTTATTTGGTGTGAAACCGCGAAACCATGTCTTGAAGAAGCCCGTAAATTTGCCGAAGCGATTCATGCGCAGTACCCAGATCAGCTATTAGCTTATAACTGTTCTCCATCGTTTAACTGGGAGAAAAACCTAGATGCAGAGACGATTGCGAAATTCCAGCAAGAGCTATCAGATATGGGTTATAAGTACCAGTTTATTACCTTAGCGGGTATTCATAATATGTGGTTTAACATGTTTGAACTGGCGCACTCATATGCACAGGGTGAAGGCATGCGCCATTACGTTGAGAAAGTACAGCGTCCTGAGTTTGCTGCGGCTGAAAAAGGCTATACCTTTGTTGCGCATCAGCAAGAAGTGGGTACAGGTTATTTCGATAAGATGACCAATACGATTCAAGGTGGTAATTCTTCAGTGACGGCACTGACGGGCTCTACTGAAGAAGACCAATTTTAATCTAGCGAGAGGGCGGGAACACCGCTCTCTTTCCTCTCCCCCGAGAGAACTGAGTGACTCTTTTCCTAGTACAAGCCATGGCGTAACAACCATGGTTACCGTTTGTGACTTGTTAGTTTGTTATCGCTGGAGCACTTAGTGCTCCTTTTTTTTGTTTGGAAAAAGGATCTTAGTACGATCAACTATGAAGCTGTGTTTTGCTGTTGGCGATAACCTAACGCAGCTTGCTGAATTTGCGGGTAAATCGCGTGAAATGTGGTTTCAAGTTGTTGGTAGTGCGTAAAAATGTCTGTTGGTGTGTTGGCAAGTTGATGTAATTTGGGACGGCGAATTGCCATTCGTGTCAGGGCTGTTTCTATGGTGGCGGCTTCTTGGTATTGAATGAGCCATTGTTGCTGCCACATACGAGCACTCATTTGTTGGTAGCTTTCAGGTAAGTTGTACTGATAACGTTCTACATCTTGTTGGGCTTGGGTGACAAATTCGAGTAGGGAGTGCGAGTGATAGCGGAGCCAGTGCTTGGCAAGGAAATGATCCCAAGTGAGATCAAGGGCTATACCACTGACACGACGCGTCTCTGGCCTAAACAAGCGTTGGCATTGTTTAACCTGTGGCATGGCGTCGATATACCCATCAACAAAGCGATGTAGCTTGATACCATCAGCTGCAGCTTTAGTATGTTGTTTGTAAGGATCGCCTCGGACAAAATCAGCCAGTAAGTTACCTGCCAAATGGCTTTGGCAAAAATCAGCGAGATCCAAATGTGCTAAAAAGTTCACGACTACCTTATGTCCATGTGCCAAATTGAGCACTGAGTTTATAAGAGAATAGTGAATAGGTTAGCAAATAACAGCACAATCTCGTTTACGACTAAACACTTGATGAATTATGCCTCAACTTCTGTTGGCTCGACCTCATCTTGGATTTCCAACAAAGTAATTGCAATAGAGACAAAATCACTGTCGGTAATAATCCCCACTAAGACTTTATCTTCTACCACAGGTAGGCAGCCAATCTTATGCTTTTGCATATACAAGGCCGCTTCTTTCAAGCCTGCATGACAATCCACACTCATTAGCGAACGATTCATGCATTTTATCAGCTGAATATCGAGTGCTG
The DNA here is from genome assembly GCF_024346715.1 of Photobacterium swingsii. Lineage (NCBI taxonomy): Bacteria > Pseudomonadati > Pseudomonadota > Gammaproteobacteria > Vibrionales > Vibrionaceae > Photobacterium > Photobacterium swingsii. The sequence goes on along the minus strand of NZ_AP024852.1, from coordinate 2,993,250 downwards.
ACATAAAATTGCTTTGGGTGATCATTTCTAAGCTCGACTCTTGTGCTGAGAGCACATCGCGCTGGGTGACTAAGCCTAGAAGGTGGTGGTTTTCATCAATGACAGGAACGTGGCGAATCGTGTGTTTTTCCATTAAATCTTTCGCGTCAGCCAAGGTGCTGTAAGGGCCTAGTGCGTATGGATTTTGAGTCATCATATCTGCGACAGTGAACATACTTGCCTCCATTAACGGGGTAACAAATCCCTGTCTATTGAATGTAGCGAATATAAACCTAACTACCTATGACCACAGTCAAAAATTCACAAAATTATCTATAGCTGTTTTGATGGCGCTTTTTCGGGTAAAGCTTCGGATGTGGCATATACTAAATAAATCAATATGCTTATTTGGCATTAAAAATGGACTAAATATTCATATTGATTGTTAAGTCAATAAGAATAGGTAGAGTTATGGCTAGGTATATTGTTTTACTGCTGTTGTGCTACATAAGCTTACCTGTATTTGCATCATCCCCAGTTGCATCCCCTCGTATTATTGGTGGCGTGACCAGCCAAAATGATGAACTCCCTTGGCAGGTTTATCTCAATATCTCATTCCCGAATGATGGCACCTATGTTTGTGGTGGCGTGCTGGTGGCGCAAGATGTTGTATTAACGGCGGCTCACTGCTTACAAAATGGCGGCCTTATTGCCGATGCGGCTGATATTAAAGTTTGGGGGGGGATCTCAAGCATATTTAGCGCGACATCGCGTAATGCATTGTCTGTTAGCAGTCGCATTATTAATACGAATTATAATGCGTCCCGTTTTTCCAATGACATTGCCGTTCTAAAATTGCGTTCACCTGCACCAGATAGTGCTAAACCAATACTCATTGCCACCCAAGATCAACAAGAACGTGCTGATCTTGCTTTTCGAACCAATTATACCCAGGGTGGAAATAACCCCGCTAACCTTTTGGTATCTGGCTGGGGTAGTACCAGTGTGAACGGCTCATCGGGTTCGTCGTCTTTGCAACAAACCTTATTAACTGGGGTACCTGATAATATCTGTAGTAACCAATGGGGGGCCGGTGTGACTGATGGTGAAGCTAACATTTTTGTTTGTGCCATTTCGCCTTCTCCCTTGGTTGTGCGTGATAGTTGTTTTGGTGACTCTGGTGGACCATTAGTATGGCAAGACCCGCTACGAGCTAGCGACCCTGACTTTGGGCTACGTTTACTTGGGTTGGTGAGCTTTGGTGATGGTTGTGCCAGCTCGTTACCGGGGGTGTATACCGAGGTACTCCCTTTTGTTGGCTGGATCAATGGATTAACGACTAACAGCTTATTAGCGGTGAGTACACCAGCACTGAGTATTGATCCGTTTGCAAAGGATTACAGTAACGCTGGAACCGATATTGCAGTGCCAAGTACTGATAATATCTCAGGAAGCGATGGTGGAGGCAGTGTTGGTATTCTCGTCATCTTAGGGCTATTTAGTTTAGCCATGAAGCGTTCGCGAGCGGCTGTTTAGTAACGCAACAGCTCGAACTTTCCTTGATATTGCAGTGTGGCAGCCTATACTAGCTGCCTCTGTTTTTTGAGGCGCGACAAAATGCAAGTTTCTGATTTTCACTTTGACCTACCTGATGAGCTGATTGCTCGTTACCCACAACCTGAGCGTACTGCCAGCCGACTCCTTCAGTTGACGGGCAATACTGGCGAACTGCAGCATAAAGGCTTTAAAGATATGCTGGATTTGGTTGAGCCGGGTGATTTACTCGTGTTCAACAATACTCGAGTGATCCCTGCTCGCGTTTTTGGCCGTAAAGAGTCAGGTGGCAAAATTGAAGTGTTAGTTGAGCGTATGCTAGATGAAAAAAGCATCCTAGCTCATGTTCGTGCTTCTAAATCACCAAAACCGGGTAATGTCCTGTTTTTAGGCGATAATGATGAGCACCAAGCTGAAATGGTTGCGCGTCACGATACCTTATTTGAAATCCGTTTTACGGGTGATAAAACGGTACTGGAAGTATTGGAAGAAGTGGGCCACATGCCACTACCGCCTTACATTGACCGCCCAGATGAAGATGCTGATAAAGAACGTTACCAAACGGTCTACAATGCTAAACCAGGTGCAGTTGCAGCACCAACGGCTGGTCTTCACTTTGATGACGAGTTATTAGCGGCTATTAAGGCAAAAGGCGCTAACTTTGCTTTTGTAACCTTGCACGTAGGTGCGGGTACTTTCCAACCTGTTCGTGTAGATGATATTAATGATCACCACATGCACTCTGAATACGTTGAAGTTCCACAAGACGTGGTTGATGCGGTACTTACGACTAAGGCTAATGGCGGTCGTGTGATTGCAGTGGGAACAACATCAGTACGTTCGCTTGAGTCAGCAGCACAAGATGCACTGAAAAATGGTACAGAATTGGTGCCTTTCTTTGGTGATACCGATATCTTCATCTACCCAGGTGGCTATGAATTCCAACTGGTTGATGCGCTTGTGACAAACTTCCACTTGCCTGAATCTACTTTGATCATGCTAGTGAGCACGTTTGCAGGTTACGACCATACTATGCATGCTTATCAAGTAGCGGTTGAAAATCAATATCGCTTCTTTAGTTACGGTGATGCGATGTTTATTACGCGTCGTACCCAAGGCTAACTGCATTTTCGCTGATGCGTGTATTTGTTGATTTTCGTTGTCGGAATGAACAAATACATGAAGAGACAGGTCTAATTAGCGACTTACTCAGTTAAGTCAGTGTCATGTAAGGCTGCATTTGTTAAAATTGCAGCCTTTCTTGCGCTAAGCGCACCAGAATTTGGTCGTTATGTTTATCATAATGGCCTGTATTGCCGAAAAATCGTCAATACTATCGCTAAAATACATTAGGCATTCCGCCGTTTGTATTTGCCCTGATAGAGGTAGTGATTTTTCACGACTGTTACTGTCAGGTTGTTATGTCAGATTGTTTCTCTGGCTTTTGGAGGTTGTGTGAAATTTGAATTAGATAAAACGCAAGGTCGTGCTCGTCGCGGTCGCTTGCAGTTCGAACGCGGTACGGTTGAAACCCCAGCGTTCATGCCAGTAGGTACTTACGGTACTGTTAAGGGTATGACACCTGAAGAAGTAAAAGACACAGGTGCACAAATCCTACTTGGTAATACGTTCCACCTATGGCTACGCCCAGGCCAAGAAGTGATGAAACTTCACGGCGATTTGCATGACTTCATGCAATGGCAAGGCCCTATCCTGACTGATTCAGGCGGCTTCCAAGTATTCAGCCTAGGTGCAATGCGTAAAATCACTGAAGAGGGTGTTCACTTCCGTAACCCTGTAAACGGTGACAAGATTTTCATGGACGCTGAAAAGTCGATGGAAATTCAATACGATTTAGGTTCTGACATCGTGATGATCTTCGACGAGTGTACGCCATACCCTGCGACACACGACGAAGCGAAAAAATCGATGGAGATGTCACTACGTTGGGCACAACGCAGCCGTAACCACTTCGACAAACAAGAAAACCCGAATGCACTTTTTGGTATCGTGCAGGGTGGTGTGTATGAAGATCTGCGTGATGTATCGGTTGAAGGCCTAACAAAAATTGGCTTTGACGGTTATGCCGTTGGCGGCCTAGCAGTGGGTGAGCCGAAAGAAGACATGCACCGTATTCTTGAGCATACGTGTCCACAATTGCCTCAAGATAAACCACGCTACTTAATGGGCGTAGGTAAACCAGAAGATTTAGTAGAAGGTGTTCGTCGCGGTATCGATATGTTCGACTGTGTAATGCCTACTCGAAATGCCCGAAATGGCCACCTATTTGTGACCGGCGGTGTGATCAAGATCCGTAATGCGAAACATAAAACAGACACAACGCCTCTAGATCCGCATTGTGACTGTTACACTTGTCGTAATTACTCTAAGGCGTATTTATACCACTTAGATAAATGTAACGAGATTCTTGGTTCACGTCTGAATACAATTCATAACTTGCGTTACTACCAACGTTTGATGGAAAGTATCCGTAAGGCGATTGACGAAGATCGTTTCGATGCGTTTGTAGAAGAATTCTATGCGCGTCGTGACCGTGAAGTTCCACCACTAAAAAATGCTTAACAATTAACGAGGACGTTATTAAATGAGTCTTTTCATTTCTCAAGCTCATGCCGCAGCTGAAGGTGCACCACAAGGCGGAAGCATGCAGCTTTTCATCATGCTTGGTCTGTTTGCTGTAATTTTTTACTTCATGATTTACCGTCCACAGGCGAAACGTGCGAAAGAGCATAAAGATCTAATGTCTTCGATGGGCAAAGGTGATGAAGTGCTAACAAACGGCGGCCTACTAGGTAAGATCTCTAAAGTATCTGAAGATAACGACTACATTGTTATCGCGCTTAACGACAGCACTGAAGTAACAATTAAGAAAGACTTCGTGACTGCTGTTCTGCCAAAAGGCACGATGAAGTCTCTATAATTATTCGCTCTGAAGGATCATAGCAGTGCTAAACCGTTACCCTTTGTGGAAGAACCTGATGGTAGTGTTTACACTTATCATCGGTTTGCTTTATGCACTTCCCAACATATACGGTGAAGATCCAGCGATTCAAATCTCCGGGGCGCGTGGCGCCTCGGTAGATATGTCTGCTCTGGATGTTGTCACCGAAGACCTAGAAAAAAGTCAAATCTCCTACAAATCTATCGCGTTCGAAAACGGTGCTGTCCTGGTCCGCTTTAATGACACTGATACACAAATTAGTGCTCGCGATATTCTCAATGATGAACTCGGTGAAGACTACGTTGTAGCCTTAAACCTTGCACCTGCAACCCCTAGCTGGCTTGAATCAATTGGTGCTTCACCGATGAAACTCGGCCTCGATCTACGTGGTGGTGTTCACTTCTTAATGGAAGTGGATATGGATGCAGCAATGGAAAAATTGCTGGGTCAGCAGGAAGAAACATTCCGTACCGAACTGCGTGAAGCGAAAATTCGTTACCGTGCAATCAGTAAAACTGATACTGCCGTTGAAGTGCGCCTACGTGATGCAGAGCAAATGGCTCAAGCAGAGCGTGAGCTTGCTAAACTTCACCCTGATATGGTCTTTACCGACAGCACCAGTAATGGTCGCTTTGTGGTGAGCGCGACATTCTCTGAAGAGCGCTTAAAAGAGATTCGTAACTATGCGGTAGACCAAAACATCACCATTCTTCGTAACCGTGTGAATGAGCTAGGTGTTGCTGAACCTTTGGTACAGCGCCAAGGTGCTAACCGTATCGTTGTTGAGTTACCTGGTGTTCAAGATACAGCGCGTGCTAAAGAAATTTTGGGTGCGACAGCAACACTTGAATTCCGAGAAGTGGACAGCAGTGCTGATTTAGCGGCAGCAATGGCAGGTCGAGTACCTGCTGGTAGTGAAGTGAAAACAACACGTGACGGCCGTCCGGCGGTACTGAAAAAACGTGTCATCCTAACGGGTTCTCACATCACAGATGCAAGCTCAAGTGCTGATGAATACGGTCGTCCGCAAGTTAACATCTCGCTAGACAGCGAAGGTGGTAGCAAAATGACAGCCTTCTCACGTAATAACGTTGGTAAGCTAATGGCTACCATGTTCACTGAATATAAAGACAGTGGCGAGCGTGATGAAAATGGCAAAGTGATCCTAGAGAAGCACGAAGAAGTCATCAACCAAGCAACGATTCAAACTGCGCTTGGCCGTAACTTCCGTATCACAGGTATCGACTCAGCAGCTGAAGCGCACAACCTAGCCTTGCTACTACGTGCGGGTGCGTTGATTGCACCTATCTCCATTGTTGAAGAGCGTACTATCGGTCCATCAATGGGTCAGCAAAACATCGACATGGGTGTTCAGGCGTGTCTATGGGGTATGTTAGCCGTAATGCTATTTACGCTACTGTACTACCGTAAGTTTGGCTTGATTGCCAACATGGCACTGATGATGAACTTGGTAATGATTATTGGCATTATGTCGATGATCCCAGGTGCTACCATGACCTTACCGGGTATTGCCGGTATCGTACTGACTGTTGGTATGGCCGTCGATGCGAACGTACTGATCTTTGAACGTATCCGTGAAGAGCTGCGTGAAGGCCGAAGCCCTCAGCATGCGATTCAACAAGGTTACGCGAATGCATTCAGTACCATTGCCGATGCCAATATCACTACCTTAATTACAGCAATCATTCTGTTTGCCGTAGGTACAGGTGCGATTAAAGGCTTCGCTGTAACACTGTCGATCGGTATTTTGACCTCGATGTTCACAGCTATCGTGGGTACGCGTGCTGTAGTTAACTTTATCTACGGCGGTAAGCGCGTAGATAAGCTGTCGATCTAAGGGGACGCTAGAATGTATCAATTATTGCAAACGGGTAAAGCCATAGACTTTATGCGTTGGTCAAAAGTGGCCTTCTTTGTATCACTGGTGATGATTGCAGCTGCAATTGGCACCGTTGCCACTAAGAAGCTTAACTGGGGCCTTGATTTCACTGGCGGTACCTTGATTGAAGTGGGCTTTGAACAGCCAGCTGATTTAAGTTTGATCCGTGAGTCGCTTGAGAAAGCGGGCTTTGGTGATGCGATTGTTCAAAATTTCGGTACAGCACGCGATGTATTAGTACGCCTTCAGCCTCGTGAAACCCTAAAGGGTGAGAAGCTAGGTCTACAAATCATCGATGCGCTGAAAGCAGGTACAGAGCAAAACGTTGAAATGCGTCGTATTGAGTTCGTTGGCCCGAATGTGGGTGATGAGCTAGCAGAAGCGGGCGGTCTAGCAATTATTGCTTCACTGCTATGTATCTTGTTATACGTTTCGATGCGTTTTGAATGGCGTCTGGCTGCAGGTGCGGTATTAGCACTGGCGCACGATATCATTATTACTATCGGTATCTTCTCGTTCTTACAAATTGAAGTGGATTTAACCATAGTTGCAGCCTTGCTAACTGTGGTCGGTTACTCCCTCAACGATACTATTGTTGTCTTTGACCGAATCCGTGAAAACTTCCGTAAGATGCGTAAAGGTGATTCTGCTGATGTTATGAATAACTCGATCACTCAAACATTAAGTCGTACCTTGATTACCTCTGGTACTACCTTGTTTGTAGTTATCGCGCTATTCCTACAAGGCGGCACTATGATCCACGGTTTTGCGACAGCATTGCTGATTGGTATCGTAGTGGGTACTTATTCGTCTATTTACGTGGCTTCTGCACTTGCTCTGAAACTAGGTATTGTTCGTGAACACCTAATGCCACCGCAAGTTGAAAAAGAAGGTGAAGAGTTTGAATCCATGCCTTAGTGGCGTGTGATGCTTACTGATAAAAAACGGTGCCCATGTGGCACCGTTTTTTTATGTCTGTATGACTATATAGATATGGGATAGCTTAGTTAGCCCATTCACTGGCAGGGCGTTGCTTGCCACCATTCATTTTATTGCCTTGCTCAATTAAGGTCGTTAGTTTGGTGTTGTGGCTGAGATCTAATTCAGTGAGATCATTGTCCATCACATTCAGTAGTTCAAGCTCGGTCGCTGTGCTTAGATCCAAAGTCGAGAGTTCGTTGGATGGGAGTGCAAGGCGTGTTAACCGACTTTTTTTACTCAGCACGAGACTCTCCAATTGGTTATGACCTGCCAGTAATTTTTCTAACTTAGGGTTAGCGCGAATATCGAGTGTTTCTAGCTCGTTTTCGGTCACAACCAGACTGCGTAAATTTTCATTTTCACTCAGATCCAATGACTGGATTTCGTTATCAGCAAGATTAACCTGGCGTAGCTCGGGATTATTGGTTAAGTCAATGGTTGTAAGTTGGTTATCTTTTAGCGATAGCTCACGTAGGTTTTCGAAGTACTTTAATTCATCGACAGACTTGATATCACTGTTATCGCAATCAAGCTCGGTAATATCTTCAGAATACTGTTCGTTGGCTTCTAATACACAGCTTCGAAAATTTTGATCGGCAAAAGGAATTGCATCCACGGTTTCGTAATGTTTATCGCAGCCGCTTAATAGTGAAGTACAAACAATTGCGATTGCAGAAAGGGGCAGGGTGCGCGAGAAAAGTGATGACATAACAGTGACCTACAAGAGGGAAATAAATACGTATTCTACATAATCAATACGATGTTTTATAAGTGCTAGATCAGGTTATCAAGGCTGCTGCTATTCGATAATGAAGGAAATGATCAAATTCAGGGCAAAAAAAAGCCCCGCACAGTGTGCAGGGCTTCGAATTTGACGCGTAATCTAAAAATTACTTAGTCAGTGCATCGCTACCGTGTTCACGGATTTTAGCAAGCATTGGTTTAACTACACGTGCGTTACCAGCAACGATGTTGCCAGATGTGATGTAGTTAGTGTTACCTGTGAAATCTGTACAGATAGCACCAGCTTCGCGAGCAATTAGTTCACCAGCAGCAATTTCCCAAGGCTTAAGGCCTAGTTTGAAAACGCCATCAACGCGGCCAGCTGCTAGGTAACATAGGTCTAGTGCACTTGAACCCATTTGACGCATGTCGTCACATTCAACGAAAAGTGCGCTTTGGATTTTTAGGTAGCTTTCTGAATGTTGCTTAGCTGCAAACGGTAGACCTGTTGCTAGGATAGTACCTGCAAGGTTACGCGGTTGAGTTGCACGTAGACGTTGGCTGTTCAATTGAGCGCCAGAACCACGTGTTGCTGTGAATAGTTCGTTACGAGCAGGGTCGTAAACGGCAGCTACTTCAGTACGGCCACGCATGCGTAGTGCTACTGAGATAGCGAAGTGAGGCAAACCTCGTGCGAAGTTTTTGGTGCCATCCACTGGGTCAATGATCCATTGACATTCTTTGTCACGGCCTTCTTTAGTACCAGTCTCTGCACCAATGATGCAGTGATCAGGGTAAGACTTAAGAATTGTTTCGATGATGAGAGCTTCAGCTTCAAGATCGATATTGGTAACTACGTCATTACCTTTTTCAGCAACCTCGATTGATTGAGGCTTCTCTAGTGATTTCATGACATGGTCACCGGCCTTTCGTGCAGCACGAATGGCGATGTTTAGCATCGGATGCATAGGATCTTCCCAACGGATGTTAAAGAACTAAAAAGCGGCGGCGAGTATAACAGAGCCTAGCGAAAATGGAAGTGGTTATTTTTTATTCGTTCAATGTAACGACTAAAAGCGTAAAAGGAATGCGGCAGCAGCAATTGATGCATAATTCTGATAATAATGTTGATTGAATCTACATGTTTTCCCCACTTTCAAAATGGCTGTGCTAAAATCCCTCGGCTTTAACAAAACGTCGGAAAATTGCTACGCCATGTTAGATAAAATCAGCGTTGTTTTAATTGGTACATCCCACCCTGGAAATATTGGCTCTGCTGCCAGAGCAATGAAGGTGATGGGCTTAACGAATCTTGTCCTTGTCGATCCTGCTTGTGAGATCGATGAGAAGTCTATTGCCCTTGCTGCAGGGGCGGCGGATATTGTTGAGAACGCCAGAATCGTCAACACCCTTGATGAAGCAGTGGCTGATTGTGGCTTAGTGATTGGCTCAAGTGCTCGTTCCCGTACCTTGGAATGGCCTCAGCTCGATCCACGTGAATGTGGTATCAAGACGATTGAAGAAACCAATTCTCACCCTGTCGCTATTCTTTTTGGTCGTGAACGTACAGGTTTAACCAATGAAGAGCTGCAAAAATGTCACTGTCATGTCTACATTCCTGCAAATCCTGAATATAGCTCACTGAATTTAGCGATGGCTGTACAGACAATTAGCTACGAGATCCGCATGGCGCATCTTGAAGCTGAAAAGTACAAAGGTGAAACGCAAGAGGTTGAATATCCTCGTGCGAAGGAACTCGAAATGTTCTATGAACACCTTGAAAAAGTGACTCGTCAAACCCGATTTATCAATAAGAACCATCCTGGTATGGTGATGAATAAATTGCGTCGTTTATTCAACCGTGCTCGACCAGAGCAACAAGAGCTGAATATCCTGCGTGGTATCCTTTCTTCAGTTGAGAAATCGTTAGCTTCCCGCGAAAAGTAGACCTACATAGCAAAGGGTTAAAAGCCTGACTAAATTAGTCAGGTATATACTTGACTGTTTTAGTCGGGTATGCAAAACTGCTCCCATATACATGAGTGGGTAGCGGTGTGTTATGAGATTGACTTCAAAAGGAAGATATGCAGTAACAGCGATGTTAGACGTCGCCTTGCATTCTCAAGATGGCCCTGTGCCTTTGGCTGATATTTCAGAGCGCCAAGGTATCTCGTTGTCTTATTTAGAACAGCTTTTTTCTCGGCTGCGTAAGGCTGGTTTAGTAGCAAGTGTGCGTGGTCCAGGTGGTGGTTACCGCCTTGGTGAAGAAGCCAACGACATTGCTATCGGCATGGTTATCGCGGCGGTTGATGAATCAGTAGATGCAACTAAGTGTCACGGAAAAGGTGGTTGCCAGGGCGGAGCCCGTTGTTTAACCCATACCTTGTGGCACGATTTAAGTTCACGTATTAGTGGCTTTTTAAACAACATCACGCTCGGTGAGCTGATGAAAGACAACGATGTTCAAGCTATCTCTGACCGTCAAGATCAGTATTTACAAAACAACGTTGCTAAGTCGAATTTAGTAAATAAAAAACAACACGATAACGCCACCATTGGTGTCGATGTCCGCTCCTAGAGACTAGCTGTCCGTGTTTTCGGAGATGAAAATGAAATTGCCTATATATTTAGATTATTCTGCTACTTGTCCTGTTGATCCACGTGTTGCCGAAAAGATGGTGCAGTGCATGACTATGGACGGCTGCTTTGGTAACCCAGCTTCGCGCTCTCACCGTTACGGTTGGCAGGCAGAAGAAGCGGTAGACAACGCTCGTGAACAAATTGCAGATCTTCTAAATGCAGACCCTCGTGAAATTGTTATCACGTCGGGTGCAACTGAGTCAGATAACTTAGCAATTAAAGGTGTTGCGCACTTTTACCATAAAAAAGGCAAGCACATCATTACATGTAAAACAGAGCACAAAGCTGTTTTAGATCCATGTCGTCAACTAGAGCGTGAAGGTTTTGAGGTGACATACCTTGAGCCTGAAGAAAACGGCCTGATCGACATGGCGAAATTGCGTGACGCACTGCGTGAAGACACCATCTTAGTGTCTATCATGCATGTGAATAACGAGATTGGTGTGATCCAAGACATCACAGCAATTGGCGAACTATGTCGCGAACGTAAAATTGTCTTCCATGTTGATGCAGCACAATCTGCAGGCAAGTTGCCAATCGACGTGCAAGAAATGAAAGTTGATTTAATTTCGATGTCTGCGCACAAATTGTACGGCCCTAAGGGTATCGGTGCATTGTACGTACGTCGTAAACCTCGTATTCGCCTAGAAGCGCAAATGCACGGTGGCGGCCATGAGCGTGGTATGCGTTCAGGTACGCTAGCAACGCATCAAATCGTTGGTATGGGTGAAGCATGCCGTATTGCAAAAGAAGAGATGGAGCAAGATCGTGCTCACGCTGCTGCAATGCGTCAACGTTTACTTGATGGCATCAAAGACATCGAAGCAACAACAATTAACGGTGACCTAGAGCAACGTGTAGCAAACAACCTAAACGTAAGTTTTGCATTCGTTGAAGGTGAATCACTGCTAATGGCACTGAAAGATCTAGCGGTTTCATCAGGCTCTGCATGTACATCGGCAAGCCTAGAACCTTCGTACGTACTTCGTGCGCTTGGTTTGAACGATGAACTGGCACACAGCTCAATCCGTTTCTCTTTTGGTCGTTTTACGACTGCAGAAGAAATTGATTACGCAGTAAATCAAATCAGCACCGCAGTTGAAAAACTACGTGAAATGTCGCCTCTTTGGGACATGTACAAAGAAGGTGTAGATTTAGATACCGTTGAGTGGGCACACCACTAATCTTTGCGGTCATATAGCATTCGAGGAAATTATCATGGCGTATAGTGAAAAAGTCATCGATCATTATGAGAACCCGCGTAACGTGGGCTCATTTGATAAAAACGATAAAAGTGTTGGTAGCGGTATGGTGGGTGCACCAGCTTGTGGCGACGTAATGAAGCTGCAAATTAAAGTTACCGAAGAAGGCATCATCGAAGATGCGAAATTCAAAACATACGGTTGCGGCTCGGCAATTGCTTCTAGCTCACTGATTACTGAGTGGGTTAAAGGTAAAACATTAGACGAAGCTGCATCAATCAAGAACTCAGCAATCGCTGAAGAACTTGAATTACCGCCTGTAAAAGTTCACTGCTCGATTCTTGCAGAAGATGCAATTAAAGCAGCTGTAACTGATTACAAAAAGAAACACGAAGAAAATTAATTCCGTTGAGGGTTGTTGTACATGGCCATTACTATTACTGAAGCGGCAGCAAGTCGCGTAGCTACTTTCTTAGAAAACCGTGGTAAAGGCATTGGCCTGCGTCTCGGCGTCCGAACTTCAGGATGTTCAGGAATGGCCTATGTGCTCGAATTCGTTGATGAACTCGATGAAGGCGATCAAGTATTTGAACAACAAGGTGTGAAGGTGATCATTGATCCTAAGAGCCTTGTTTACCTAGATGGTACTGAGCTTGATTTCGCCAAAGAAGGCTTAAATGAAGGCTTCCAGTTCAACAACCCGAACGTATCGAGCGAATGCGGTTGTGGCGAGAGTTTCAACGTGTAATCGCCTTTTCTATGCGTAGTAAAAAGTGTGAATTATCCCACTTTCTACTGCGCATTTTACTGATACTAGATGCGATATGAATCATTTCGAATTATTTGGGCTACCTTTCCAATTTGAATTGGATGGTAGCCTTCTTTCACACCAGTTCCGTGAACTGCAGCGTCGTTTCCACCCTGATAATTTTGCAACGGCTTCAGAGCGTGACCGCTTGATGTCAGTGCAAAAAGCCGCCCAAATTAACGATGCCTTCCAAACGCTTAAGCACCCAATTACTCGTGCCGAGTATATGCTTTCTGAACGCGGCCTTGATATCCGTGGTGAGCACAAAACATTGCAAGATCCGATGTTTTTGATGCAGCAAATGGAACTACGTGAAGAGCTGGAAGAAATCCCTGATGCTAGCGACCCTGCCGAAGCGTTATTCGATTTTGAGCAACAGACCAAAAAGCTCTATAAAGCACAGTTAATCGAACTAGAAAGTTTGCTCGTTGCGAGTAATTGGAATGATGCGGCAGATGCCGTGCGTAAGCTTAAATTTATTGATAAGCTGCGTGATGAAGTTGAGCGTCTGGAAGAGACGTTACTAGATTAAAAACAGGAATCACCATGGCACTGTTACAGATTGCTGAACCCGGTCAAAGCGCTGCACCGCACCAACATCGTCTTGCGGTGGGTATCGATTTGGGTACGACAAATTCATTAGTTGCGGCTGTTCGCAGCGGTGAACCCGCAACACTTGTCGATGAAAACGGTCGTTCATTACTGCCGTCTATTGTTCACTACGGTGAGCAAGCAACGTTAGTGGGGTTTGATGCGAAAGCACATGCTCAACAAGATCCTGAGAATACTATCATCTCGGTAAAACGTATGATGGGACGTTCTTTAGCTGATATTGAACAGCGTTACCCGCATTTACCTTACCAGTTCACTGCAACTGATAACGGTTTGCCACAACTGGTTACACGTCATGGTGCTGTTAACCCGATCCAAGTCTCTGCTGAGATCTTAAAGACACTGACTGAGCGTGCAACGCAAACGCTAGGTGGTGATCTTGAAGGCGTGGTGATTACGGTGCCAGCTTACTTTGATGATGCGCAACGCGCAGGTACCAAAGATGCGGCGCAACTAGCGGGTCTTAATGTATTACGTTTATTGAATGAACCGACAGCGGCTGCAATTGCATACGGCTTAGATTCAGGCCAAGAAGGCGTGATTGCGGTTTACGATTTAGGTGGTGGTACTTTTGATATCTCGATTCTACGCCTATCAAAAGGTGTCTTTGAGGTATTAGCTACAGGCGGTGACTCAGCACTAGGTGGTGATGACTTTGATCACCTACTTGCAGATTGGATTATGACGCAAGCAAACTTAGCTGAAAATCTGACTGCGCAGCAACGCCGTATTCTCCAAGACGCAGCAACAGACGCTAAGATTGCTTTATCTGATAGCGACACGACAACGATTGAAGTCTTGGGTTGGCAAGGTGAGATTTCTCGCGAACAATTTAACGAAATTATTCGACCATTAGTGAAGAAAACGCTGATGTCATGTCGTCGTGCTTTGCGTGATGCAGACGTTGAAAGCGAAGATGTCATTGAAACGGTAATGGTCGGTGGTTCTACGCGTGTGCCACTTGTCCGTGAAATGGTGGGTGACTACTTTGGCAAAACACCATTAACCTCTATCGACCCTGATAAAGTGGTTGCGATTGGTGCATCGATTCAAGCTGATATTTTGGTCGGCAACAAGCCTGACACTGAAATGCTCCTGCTCGATGTAATCCCATTGTCGCTGGGTATTGAAACCATGGGTGGTATGGTTGAAAAAATCATTCCTCGTAATACAACAATTCCTGTTGCACGCGCGCAAGAATTTACGACGTTCAAAGATGGCCAGACAGCTATGTCTGTTCACACGGTGCAAGGTGAGCGTGAAATGGTGAGCGATTGCCGTTCACTGGCACGTTTTACGCTACGCGGTATTCCAGCAATGGCGGCAGGTGCTGCTCATATTCGAGTGACGTACCAAGTTGATGCTGACGGTCTACTGTCTGTAACCGCGATGGAAAAGAGCAGCGGCGTACAATCTTCTATTCAAGTTAAGCCATCTTACGGTTTAAGTGATGACGAAATCGCGACAATGATTCGTGATTCGATGACCTATGCACAAGACGATAAAGATGCGCGAGCACTTGCTGAACAACAGGTTGAGGCCGATCGTGTATTAGAAGGACTTATCGCGGCATTGGCGCAAGACGGTGATACGTTACTGTCGAAGGAAGAGCGTGATGCATTGGAAGCTGTAATGATGGAATTGGTTCAATTGCGTCAAGGTACTGATGTACGCGCAATTGAAAATGGTATTAAGAAAACAGACAAAGCTAGCCAAGAGTTTGCCTCTCGTCGAATGGACAAATCTATTCGTCAGGCATTGGCTGGTCAATCTATTGATGAGGTTTAGGCATGCCTAAAATTGTTGTATTACCCCACGAAGATCTTTGCCCAGAAGGCGCAGTGCTTGAAGCCGAAGAAGGTCAAACGGTACTGGACGTTGCACTGAAAAATGGCATCGCAATTGAACATGCTTGTGAAAAATCATGCGCATGTACGACTTGCCATGTGATTGTGCGTGAAGGCTTTGATTCGTTGGATGAAAGTGATGAGCTAGAAGATGACATGCTAGATAAAGCATGGGGTCTTGAGCCTGAATCACGCTTAGGCTGCCAAGCGAAAGTTGCGCAAGAAGACCTTGTGGTCGAGATTCCGAAATACACGCTAAACCTAGCGTCGGAACAACACTAATCACAAGTTCTGCTCTGGCAGACAAAGTGACAATAAAATATAGCTTTCCTGTTAACTGTTGCACAGCAATAGTGAAGTGGGGGAGCTATATTTTTATGTACTATTGAAAGAACAAGGAATGCTTATGAGTTTGAAATGGATAGACTCACTTGAAATCGCGATTGCACTTTGTGAGCAGTACCCAGAGCAAGATCCCCACACAGTACGCTTTACTGATCTTCGTGAGTGGATAATGGCACTTGATGAGTTCGACGATGACCCTACCCATTGCA
This sequence comes from Photobacterium swingsii, assembly GCF_024346715.1. Lineage (NCBI taxonomy): Bacteria > Pseudomonadati > Pseudomonadota > Gammaproteobacteria > Vibrionales > Vibrionaceae > Photobacterium > Photobacterium swingsii. The sequence continues at coordinate 2,977,488 of NZ_AP024852.1, read as the reverse complement.
ACGAACGTGTATTAGAAGCGGTGCAAATGTATTGGATTGAGGAAGCCGATTAGATCCCATTCTTGGTGTTACATTCCGAATAAGTATGACAAGTCGATCTTGCTCTTACTTTCATGGCTCTAACTTGTTTATCTTCAGTAGACAGGGCAAAGTATCGTCAAACTTGATTGAAAGCGGACTATCGGTCCGCTTTGTTGTATCTAAATGTTTTTTCATCTTGCAAACCCGCGGCAACACCCCCATAACAAACGTAATGATGTTACCGCGCTGAATTTATTGCGCTATCCATTAGATTGGAACAGAACCCAAGGAGTTTTACATGTCTGCCAATATGCTTGTTTTCTTATCTCAAGAGCCCGCTGATGCGAAGTGGGGTAGCAATGCACTTGTATCATTTGATGCTGAAGGGACTACCGTACATGTAACAGACGAAAATCAACTTGCAGCAGTACAGCGTGCTGGCCGTAAGCTTGATGGTCAAGGGATTAAGCAAGTCACGCTATCTGGTGAAGGCTGGGAACTAGAAAGCATTTGGGCGTTTGTTCAAGGCCACCGTAACTCAAAGTCGACCAGCGAGGTGCAATGGCCGACACTCGAGCAGGCTGATGAAGCAGAACTGCAGGCACGTATTCAAGCGACTAACTGGGTACGTGAAGTGATTAACCAGTCAGCAGAGGTCGTGCGTCCATCTCAATTAGCATCACGCGCTGGTGAGTTCATTAAATCATTGGCACCTGATCACGTGACTTACAAAATCGTTAAAGGTAACGATTTGATTGATGAAGGCTGGATGGGGACGCATACCGTCGGTCGTGGTTCAGAGCGCTCTCCTGCAATGTTACGTCTCGATTACAACCCAACCGGTGATGCCGATGCTCCTGTGCATACTTGCCTTGTAGGTAAAGGTATTACTTTTGATTCAGGTGGCTACAGCTTGAAGCCATCGGGCGGTATGTCAGCAATGAAAGCTGATATGGGTGGCGCAGCAATGGCGACAGGTGGTTTAGCGCTTGCGATTGCTCGTGGTACTCAAAAACGCATTAAGTTGATCCTATGTTGTGCAGAAAATATGGTTTCTGGTCGTGCTTTCAAATTGGGCGATGTGATCACTTATAAAAACGGTAAAACAGTAGAGATCTTAAATACCGATGCTGAAGGTCGTTTAGTCTTGGCTGATGGCCTTATTTACGCGAGCTCTCAAAACCCTGAAATGATCATCGATTGCGCAACCCTAACAGGTGCAGCGAAGAACGCACTGGGTAATGATTACCACGCACTATTTAGCTTTGATCATGATCTGGCTCAGCGTGCACTTATGGCAGCAAGTGAAGAAATGGAAGGTCTATGGCCACTACCATTGGCGGAAATGCACCGCAGTATGATGCCATCGAATTTTGCAGATTTGTCTAACATCTCGCAAGGTGATTTCTTACCGGGTGCAAGTACGGCTGCGGCATTCTTATCTTACTTCGTTGAAGATTACCAAAATGGTTGGATGCACATTGACTGTAGCGGTACTTACCGTAAGAGCGCGAACGACAAGTGGTCGGCGGGTGCAACGGGTATGGGCGTACGTACACTGGCTAACATCTTAGGTGATGACGAGCTAGTAGAAGAAACGGCAGAATAATCGCAACAATAAAATAAACATTGCGGGGCTGCATGGTGATGATTCTCTATTGCTATGCAGCCTAAAACGCAAGTACCTACCCAGTGTAGAAACAGAAAGTAGAGACAGTAAATTATGTTAAGGATTACACTATCATCTGAAGCCTATTCAGGTGCTTGGGGCGATAATGCCCTAGTTGCTTTTCAAAACGAAGGCGCAGCAATTCACTTCTCTGGCGATTATCCTCTTCGTCGCATTCAACAAGCCGGTCGTACTTTACAAGCCCAAGGAGCAACCCAAGTTGTACTTGAAGGTGAAGGTTGGAGCTACGAGCGCCAATGGGCATTTTACTGTGGCTTTGCGGCAACCTCTAAGCCTGTTGAGCTAAAATGGGCATCGGTTGATGAAGATGAGCTTGAGCTGTTAAATGCACGTCGTCGCAGTGCTGATTGGGTACGTCAGGTTGTTAATGCAACCCCAGAAGATATGTATCCAGAGAAGTTGGCCAATGATGCGGTTAAATTCCTGACTCAGATCGATGGCGATAACATTAGCCATGAATTAGTCGTTGGTGATGAACTGCTAGAGAAAGGCTGGATCGGCACACACAGTGTTGGTCGTGCAAGCAGTCGACCACCTGTGATGCTGACCTTAGATTTCAACCCAACGGGCAACCCTGATGCACCAGTATCTGCGTGCTTAGTCGGTAAAGGTATTACCTTTGATTCAGGTGGCTATAGTATCAAGCCAAGTGCGGGTATGGTTGCCATGAAGTGCGACATGGGCGGAGCAGCGACAGTAACCGCTGCTTTGGGGTATGCGATTGAGCAAGGTTTGAGTCAACGTGTGAAGTTGATCTTATGTTGTGCCGAAAACTTAATTGCAGGCGATGCCTATAAGCTGGGTGATGTGTTAACGTACAAAAACGGTGTGACCGTTGAAGTCGTGAATACCGATGCAGAAGGACGTTTGGTTCTTGCCGATGGTTTGATTGCTGCAAGCGAAACCAAAGCACCGCTAGTGATTGATGCCGCAACCTTAACTGGTGCCGCAATGATGGCGGTGGGTAGTGATTACAATGCCATTTTTGGTTTAGATAAACCATTGCTTGCGAAAGCGCAGCAGCTTTCAGATTTGGTGAATGAACCAGCATGGCCACTGCCGTTAGAAAAATGGCACCAAAGCCAGTGTCCATCTCATTATGCTGATACGGCGAACAGCCGTGTGCAAAAAGGTGGGGGTATGGGCGGCGCATCGAATGCGGCTGGCTTCTTATCCCGCTTTGTAGATAGCGATACAACAAGCTGGATTCACTTTGATTTAGCGGCATGTTTTAACGATAGCCCTAATGCTCGTTGGGCAGCGGGGGCAACAGGTTTAGGTGTCGCGAATATCGCTGCATTATTGCTGTAGTTGTTAACGCGCTGACAGGTAATAGATTCAAAAAGGAAGAATAATAATGACAATTCAAAGAACATTTTCAATCGTAAAACCTGACGCTGTAAAGCGTAACCTTATTGGTTCAATTTACGAGCGTATTGAAAAAGCGGGTTTTAAGATTGTTGCGGCTAAAATGCTGCATCTTACAGAAGAGCAAGCCAAGGGCTTTTATGCAGAGCACGAAGCAAAACCTTTCTTTGGTGATTTGGTGGCGTTTATGACATCAGGCCCTGTGATGGTGCAGGTACTTGAAGGTGAACAAGCGATTGAACGTTACCGCGAACTGATGGGCAAAACGAACCCAGAAGACGCAGCATGCGGTACCATTCGCTCTGATTTTGCACTAAGTATGCGTCATAACTCAGTTCATGGCTCAGACAGTCCTGAATCAGCAGCACGCGAAGTGGCTTACTTCTTTGCCGATGACGAGATTTGTCCTCGCGGTTAATAATAAACACAGATTGAAAACAAAACGGGAAGCTTTGGCTTCCCGTTTTTTTATCTAAAAAGAAAATGATGACTTTGAAACTCGCTACACTGTGATAAGTGGAAACCTTGGGGTAAAGCCTGTACAATTTCGCGCCTTAAACAATGTCCTGTCGCATACCACGACGTTTTTCATTTCTAGTGGGTGCTCAAGGCGCAGAATTCGTCATGAATTATATGAGGCAACAACCGATGACAACTGTTAAAACTAATCTACTGGATTTCGATCGCAAAGGTCTGCGTAAATATTTTGCTGAAGAGCTTGGCGAAAAAGCATTCCGTGCTGATCAAGTAATGAAGTGGATGTACCATTTCGGTTGTGATGACTTCGACGATATGACGAACATCAACAAGAAGCTACGTGAGAAGTTAAAGGCGCGAGCTGAAGTACGTGCGCCTGTGGTTTCTGAAGCGCAACATTCAAGCGATGGCACCATTAAATGGGCGATGCGTGTTGGCGATCAAGACGTTGAAACGGTTTATATCCCAGATGAAGATCGTGCAACGTTATGTGTTTCTTCTCAAGTAGGTTGTGCATTGGAATGTAAATTCTGTTCAACGGCACAGCAAGGTTTCAACCGTAACTTACGTGTATCTGAAATTATTGGTCAGGTATGGCGTGCAGCGAAAGAAATCGGTATTGAGAAAGAAACAGGCCGTCGCCCAATCACCAACATCGTAATGATGGGGATGGGTGAGCCGTTGTTGAACATGAAAAACCTGATCCCAGCATTAGAAATCATGCTAGATGATTTAGGCTTTGGTCTGTCTAAGCGCCGTGTAACCGTATCAACGTCTGGTGTTGTTTCTGGTCTTGATCAAATGACAGGTAACATTGATGTTGCGTTGGCAATTTCTTTGCACGCGCCTACTGATGAACTACGTTCAAGCATCATGCCAATCAACGATCGTTACAACATTGAAACCTTCCTTGACTCGGTTCACCGTTACATTGAATCATCCAATGCTAACCGTGGTCGTGTGACTATCGAGTACGTATTGCTTGATCATGTTAATGACGACATGGATCACGCGCGTCAGTTAGGTGAGTTACTAAAGAATACGCCATCGAAGATTAACCTGATCCCATTCAATCCATACCCAGGTTCACCTTATAAAAAGCCAAGTAATTCACGCATTGATCGCTTTATGAAAACCTTAATGGAATACGGCTTTACGGTTACTGTACGTAAAACGCGTGGTGACGATATTGATGCGGCATGTGGCCAGCTTGTTGGCGATGTGATTGACCGCACAAAACGTACCCAAGGTAAAGCGCAAAAAGGTGAACAAATTCCAGTAAAAGCAGTCTAAAACTGTAATCTAATGTGTTTATCGAGCTAAGTCAGATACCATCTCCTGACAACAGTTATCGCCTGATACTATTGGCCTTTTTTCGTTATTGATAGACTTGAAAGGGCCATTAGTGGACACCGAGTACCTTGCTTGAGTGCCAACTGTTCTCAACATGGACGAGAGTAGGATGATATTATGGCTCGATTAACATTAGCACTTGTACTGTGCGGGTTTTTAGCTGGCTGTGTCACCGTCGACCCTAAAAAAAATAGTGGAAAAGCCTTTGATAGCATTGAAGCCTCAGAAGCGCGAATTGCACTGGGATTAAGCTATTTAGATGTGGGACAGTGGCAGCGTGCACGCAAGAATCTAGAGCAAGCGTTAGCTTATGCCCCTAAATATTACCGTGCGCAAAATGCGATGGCGTATTATTACCAGAAGGTGGATGAAGGCGACAAAGCGGAAGCTATGTACAAGCGAGCCCTCAAAGATTCACCAAAAAATGGCGATGTCCGTAATAACTATGGTGTATTCTTGTGTGGGCAGGGGCGTTATGATGAAGCCATTGATGCATTTGAACGTGCCATCAAGCAACCTTATTATTATTTAACGTCAGCAAGTTATGAAAATGCGGGTTTATGTCGCTTGAAACAAGGCGAGGATGAAAAAGCGAAGTTTTACTTTGAACGCGCTTTGGCACATGACCCACAACGAGCCAGATCATTATTACAGCTTGCGCAATTGAACATTGCATCAAAGAATTACAAAGATGCGCGAGTGTTGTTATTTACGTTTAACAAGAGATATGGGTACAAAGCCGATAGCTTATCGTTACTCATTCAGCTTGAACAGCAGTCGGGAAGACTGACTCAAGCTGAAAAATATGCCGATTTGCTACAAGAGCAGTTTCCAGACTCTCAGCAATATCAGAACTATCTAGCCAATGAAGACTGAACAGAACGAAACGCAAAAAAATGAAGAAGTAATGCGTCCAGGGGATGTACTGCGTCAGGCTCGTGAGGAGCAAGGCTACTCACAAAAGGATATTGCCAGTCGCTTACGTCTACGCCAGACGGTTATCGATGATATCGAGAACAACAACTTTGAAGCTGCACAATCAGCCACGTTCACACGTGGCTACGTTCGTTCATACGCGAAATTTGTGGGCTTAAACGAAGACGAATTACTGAGCCAGTTAGATAAGCTGGGCCATGCGCAACCGAAAGAGCAAGAAATGCAAAGTTTTTCACGCCGTACTAAGCGTGAAAAGCATGATAACCGCATCATGAGCCTTACATGGGTCCTGGGTACGGTATTTGTTGGTTTAACAGCATGGTGGTGGTGGCAAAGCCAACAAATCAGCCAAGAAGCTGAAATTGTCTCGGTGACCTCTGCAGCGCAGCCGCTAGATGAATCGCTAGCGAATGCGAATACGCTAGCGCCATCAGTGAATCAAACTACAGCCTCTGATGCGTCAGCGGCAAACAATTCCGCGTTGCTTGGTGAAACGAGCCAAGCAACAACCGACCAAGCTCCAACGTCACCAGCGTTAACTTCTCCTGTTACTGAACCTGCAACCCTACCTGAACTTGAAGCAACGTTCTCGCCAGAACCTGTCATAGCTCAAGCACCAGACATGGCAGAAGAAGTATTAAAAGAAGTGACCCTTGAGGACGAGGCGACATCACAAGTGGCACCTGATACCGATCTCGCTTTAACCTTTGCTGGTGACTGCTGGATCGATATTCGCGATGCGAACGGTAAACGCCTCGATACAGGCATTAAAAAAGCGGGTGAAACCCTCAATTTGAATGGTACTGCCCCGTATAAGATAGTGCTAGGTGCGCCTGGTGTTGTTAAAATGCACTATAAAGGCGAGCAGGTTGACTTAAGCGTTTATCCTGCTGGTAAAGTTGCACGATTGAAACTGCCGCAGTAATAGAGTAAGAGCAATGCATAACGAATCTCCGATTAAACGTCGTCAGTCCACACGTATTTATGTGGGCGACGTACCCATTGGTGACGGTGCTCCAATCGCCGTTCAATCGATGACCAATACCCGTACTACAGATGTAGACGCGACAGTTGCACAGATCAAAGCACTTGAAAACGTAGGCGCAGACATCGTTCGTGTGTCAGTACCGACGATGGACGCCGCTGAAGCATTTAAGGTGATTAAACAACAAGTCAATATTCCGCTTGTTGCCGATATTCACTTCGATTACCGTATTGCACTTAAAGTCGCAGAATACGGTGTGGACTGTTTACGTATTAACCCAGGTAATATCGGCAACGAAAGTCGAATTCGCTCTGTGGTTGATTGTGCTCGTGATAAAAACATTCCAATCCGCATCGGTATCAATGGTGGCTCGTTAGAGAAAGATATTCAGCAAAAGTACGGTGAACCCACACCCGATGCGCTAGTTGAATCTGCAATGCGTCATGTTGATATTCTTGACCGCCTGAACTTTGATCAATTCAAAGTGAGCGTGAAAGCGTCTGATGTTTTCCTTGCGGTAGACTCTTACCGTAAATTAGCGGCACAAATTCAGCAACCTCTTCACTTAGGTATCACTGAAGCTGGTGGTGCACGTGCTGGTTCGGTGAAATCAGCGGTTGGTCTTGGCATGCTGTTGTCTGAAGGCATTGGCGATACCTTACGTATTTCACTGGCGGCCGATCCGGTTGAAGAAATCAAAGTTGGTTTTGATATCTTAAAATCGTTACGTATTCGCTCTCGTGGCATTAACTTCATCGCTTGTCCAACATGTTCACGTCAAGAGTTTGATGTGATTGGTACAGTGAATGAACTTGAGCAACGTTTAGAAGACATTACCATCCCAATGGATGTGTCTGTGATTGGTTGTGTGGTTAACGGCCCTGGTGAAGCGGAAGTCTCTCACCTTGGTATTGCGGGCAGTAACCGCAAGAGCGCCTTCTATGAAGATGGCCTTCGCCAAAAAGAGCGTTTTGATAACGACAATATCATCGATCAGCTCGAAACTAAGATCCGTGCAAAAGCAGCAATTTTAGACGTTAATAACCGTATTAACGTTCAAGAAGTCGAGAAATAAGCTAAAACGCCTGTTGTAATGCGGCAGGCGGTTCACTATTTCCTTCAATACCTATATATTCGATTCAATTCCCCATCGGTTAACGAGAATAAACGTGGCGAAACAAATTCAAGCAATTCGAGGCATGAACGACTGCCTACCAACACAGTCTCCACTTTGGCACAAAGTGGAAGATACGATTAAACGCGTAGTAAGTGCATACGGTTACAATGAAATCCGCATGCCTATCGTAGAATCGACGCATCTATTTAAGCGTGCTATCGGCGAAGTAACCGATGTTGTTGAAAAAGAGATGTACACTTTTGACGATCGTAATGGCGATAGCCTAACACTGCGTCCAGAAGGTACTGCTGGTTGTGTACGTGCTGGCATTCAAAATGGCTTGCTATACAACCAAGAACAACGTTTGTGGTACACAGGCCCAATGTTCCGTCATGAGCGTCCTCAAAAAGGTCGTTACCGTCAGTTCCACCAGTTTGGTGTAGAAGTCTTTGGTCTAAACGGCCCAGACATTGACGCTGAATTGATCATGATGATGGCGCGTTTCTGGCGTGAGCTGGGTATCTTTGAACATGTACGTCTTGAACTGAACTCAATTGGTTCACTACAAGATCGTGCAGAGTACCGCACAGCATTAGTGGCATTCCTTGAACAACATATTGATGTTCTTGATGACGACTGTAAGCGTCGCATGCACACCAACCCGCTACGTGTTTTAGACACTAAAAACCCAGACGTTCAAGCGATCTTGGTAGACGCACCTAAGCTATCTGAATACTTAGGTGAAGAATCTAAAGAACATTTTGCTGGTTTGTGTGAACTATTAGACGCTGCTGGCATCGAATACCAAGTAAATGAGCGACTTGTACGTGGTTTAGATTATTATAACCGTACTGTATTTGAGTGGGTGACTGAAAGCCTAGGTGCGCAAGGCACTGTTTGTGCAGGTGGTCGCTACGACGGTTTGGTTGAACAGTTAGGTGGTAAAGCAACACCTGCTGTTGGTTTTGCTATGGGTATTGAACGCCTTGTTCTACTAATGGAAACACTGGAACTGACGGATGTTCGTCGTTCAGTGGATGCTTACGTAGTAACTATGGGTGACGGTGCTCGTATGGCTGGTATGAAACTGGCTGAGCAACTACGTGAAGAAGTACATGGCCTACGAGTGATGAGTCACTTTGGTGGTGGTAACTTTAAGAAGCAATTTAAGCGTGCCGATAATGTCGGTGCAGCTGTTGCGCTTGTGCTGGGCGAAAATGAAATGGCCAGCAACACGGTTGTAGTCAAAGATCTACGCGGTGGCGAGCAAGTAACAATGGCACAGAATGAAGTCGCTGCGAAACTTGCAGAATTGATTTAAGAGAGGACAGGAAGTGGACGTCTACGAGACCGAGGAACAACAGGTTGAAGCGATTAAATCGTGGTGGAAAGAAAACGGTAAAGCCGTTGTTCTAGGTGCTGTGATTGGTCTGGGTGGTCTTTACGGCTGGCGTTTTTACCAAGGTGAAATCCAAGCAGGTAAAGAGCAAGCCTCTGATGCGTATACGCAAGCGATGACAGCATTAGAAAGTGGTAACGATGCAGCAGTTGCGGATGTGAAAGCTTTCATTGCGGGTCACGAAAGTAGTCAGTATTCAGTACTGGCTTCGTTACAGCTAGCAAAAGTACAAGTTCAAAAAGGTGAGCTTGATGCCGCAGCAGAACAGCTAAACTGGGCTATCGCAAAAACGTCAGATGAAGCTATTCTTCCTCTAGCGCAAACTCGTCTTGCTCGAATTTATGCTGAACAGCAAAAATTTGATCAAGCGATGACAGAGCTAGATAAAGTCACAGCAGAAAGCTGGAAAGCGAAAGTTGAAGAGCTTCGCGGTGATATTCTTTTACAACAAGGTGATTCAGCTGCCGCGCGTGAAGCGTATGTTCAAGCGCAGCAATTGGGTACATCACCAGTTGTACAAATGAAGCTAGACGATTTAGCGCAGTAAAGGCGGAATTGTATGCAGAAGGTGTTCAAGCAAGCCATCACTATCGCACTAACGTTAGGTGTGCTTGCGGGCTGTGCTGGTGAAGAAGAATCAATTCAAAAGGCACCGCTTCCTGTTGTCGAAAGCAATTTCACGCCAGTGAAAGTATGGGGACACAAAGTGGGTAGTGGCGTTGGTCAGTACTTTTCTAAATTGTCACCAGCAGTAGGCTACGGCAAAATTTTTGTTGCAGACCGAGACGGTATTGTCCAAGCACTTGAGCCAGATACTGGCAAAGTGATTTGGTCACAAGATCTTGAATCTGATATTACAGCGAAAATTTCAGGCGGTATCACGGTATCGTACAGCAAAGTATTCCTCGGTACTGAAAACGCAGAAGTGATAGCGTTGGATGAAGAAACGGGTGAAGAACTGTGGCGTACCAGCGTTGAAGGCGAAGTGCTTGCTGCACCGTTAGTGGATGAAGGTCTTGTCATCGTTAACACTAGCCGTGGTGTACTTGAAGCGTTAGATGCAGATACCGGTGAAGACAAGTGGCGTTTAAGTGGTGAAGTACCAACGTTAACGCTACGTGGTGACAGTGCACCAGTTGCTATTTCTGGCGGTGTTTTTTGGGGCCAAGCTAACGGACGTTTAGCGGGCGCACTCATGGGCACAGGTCAAATGTTGTGGCAACAACCGATTGGTTCGCCAAAAGGTTCGACTGAAATCGATCGCTTAGTGGATGTTGATGCATCACCGGTTATTGCGGGCGAACGTCTGTTTGCTGTTGGCTATAACGGTAACTTGGTATCTATCGACTTACGCACAGGTCAGCCAGCGTGGAAACGCAGCTATTCTTCTGCGAACAACTTTATTGTTGCGGGTAATCAGGTTTATCTGATCACCGATAAAGATCATGTTGTTGCAGTGGATGCGCGAAGCGGTACAGAGATTTGGCAAAACAAAGATCTGGAATACCGTTTATTGAGTTCTCCTGTTGTGATTGATGGCAGTGTTGTTGTCGGTGATAGCGAAGGTTACCTCCATTGGCTTGACCCATACACAGGTGAGTTTACTGCGCAGCAAAAAATTGATGACAGTGGTATTGCTATCCCACCTGTAAAAGTTAGCGATGGCTACTTGGTGGTAACAAGAGACGGTCAGATCAATAAAATGCAAATGCCGTAAGCTCTGCTATAATACCGCGTAATATTAAGTCGGCTCCTGCTGTTTAGACAGTCAGGGGCCGTTATTTATAGTAATTTAGCGTAAACTAATTGATAAGAAACGTTAGTTTTCAAGCTGGATTCCGTTCCTAGATTATTGTCGTGAAGAGATAAAAATATAGGAATTAGCATGATTAAGACTATGAAAAGTAAGAGGTACTTATGATTCCTGTTGTTGCCCTTGTCGGGCGCCCTAACGTGGGTAAATCGACGTTATTCAACCGTCTTACCCGCACAAGGGATGCGCTGGTAGCTGATTTTCCTGGCCTAACAAGGGATCGTAAATACGGTAGAGCTCAGCTAGAAGAGCACGAATTTATTGTTATCGATACCGGTGGTATTGATGGCACAGAAGAAGGCGTAGAAACAAAGATGGCTGAACAATCGCTAGCGGCGATTGAAGAAGCTGATGTTGTTCTATTCATGGTTGATGGACGTGCAGGTCTAACTTCATCTGATGAAGCGATTGCTGCGCACCTACGTAGTCGTGAAAAACCAACCTTCTTGGTCGTAAACAAAATCGATGGTATCGATGCAGATAGCGCATGTGCTGACTTCTGGAAGCTTGGCGTTGATGCGATGTACCAAATCGCAGCGGCACAAAACCGTGGCGTAACAGCATTGATGGAGCGTGCGTTAGCACCGTTTGCTGATTCTTTAAATGAGAGTGAAGAAGGTGAAGACGGCGAGTTAGTCGATTTGACCGAGCTGAACTCTGCAGAAGAAATCGAAAAAGCGAACCTATCTGAAGAAGATGCAGAAGCTGCGTACAAACGCCTTCAAGAGCAACCGATTAAGATGGCGATCATTGGCCGTCCTAACGTAGGTAAATCAACACTGACTAACCGTATTCTTGGTGAAGAACGTGTTGTTGTTTACGATATGCCGGGAACGACACGTGACTCTATCTACATTCCTATGGAACGTGATGGCCAAGAATACGTGTTGATCGATACCGCAGGTGTTCGTCGTCGTAAGAACATGAGCCTGGCAGTCGAGAAGTTCTCTGTTATCCAAACGCTTAAAGCAATTGAAGATGCTAACGTTGTGTTGCTGATTATCGATGCACGTGAAAACATCTCAGATCAAGACTTAAGCCTACTTGGTTTTGCGCTGAACTCTGGTCGTTCGCTAGTGATTGCTGTGAACAAGTGGGATGGTTTGGATAATGACGTGAAAGATCGCGTTAAATCTGAACTAGACCGCCGTTTAGGCTTCGTTGACTTTGCACGTATCCACTTCATCTCTGCATTACACGGTACAGGTGTTGGTCACTTATACGAATCTGTGATTGAAGCTTACCAGTCTGCAACTAAGCGTATTAGCACTTCATTGCTAACACGTATTATGCAAATGGCACAAGATGATCACCAGCCACCAATGATCCGTGGTCGTCGTGTGAAACTGAAATATGCGCACGCAGGTGGTTACAACCCACCAATCGTGGTTATTCATGGTAACCAAGTTAATGAACTACCGGGTTCTTACAAACGTTACCTAATGAACTACTACCGTAAGTCTTTAGAATTGATGGGTACACCGATCCGTATCCTATTCCAAAGCAGTGATAACCCGTTTGAAGGTAAAACGCAGAAGCTGACTATCTCGCAAGAGCGTCAACGTAAGCGTCTAACATCTGCTTTGAAGAACCGTGATCGTGACTAATCATCGTTCGAAAGCATAAAATGAAACCCAGCCTTCGCGCTGGGTTTTTTGTATCTATTATCCAAAACATTTATAGCAGGAACGTCATGACTTCGATTTGCCCTACAGTAGTTGTTTTCCCACAAAAACAGGTTCAGATAAATACATCCGTACAACTCTGTGTATCAGCTGTACCTTCGGGTACTTGGTTGGTGACAGAGCAAACGCCTTTTCACCCAGTTAGCCATATTTGGCCTGATCATCCTGCGGATCGTGGCACTGTCACTGTGAATGGTTGCCATTATGACGTAATAACCTGTCAGGTTGGCGCGGTGGAATTAGCCACTAATCAGTTGTTCGTAGGTCAGGATATCCCTGTGAAGCGTGATACTGAAGGGTGGGCGTTTGTTGTGGTCCATTGTCTTGCTGATGTCATCGAGCTAGAGCAAGCTTGTGTGGTTGAGTTAACTGTTGATACCGATTATCAGCAGGCTTTAAGCCGTGGCCATAGTGCGGGCCATCTGTCGTCTTTAGCGATCAATAAAGTGCTACACCATGATTTTTGGCGCAAAGAACCGACACGCTGCGATGAGCTAGGTTATTTTGATTTTCACAGTTATGCACAAACAAAAAGTATAGTGTCACCCGATTGTAGTACTGATACGTACCGCCTTGGTAAAACGCTGCGCAAACGCGGTTTAAACAGTGCTGACTTTGTTAGCCAGCTCGATGAAGTTGCAGAGAAAATTAATCAGCAACTGGAACTATGGCGAGTAAAAGGGGCAGATGTTGTGATGCGTAAAGAAGGCGAAGCGCTGACCGATTCACGTTATTGGCAATGTGATTTAGGTGAGGAGGCTGGGTTAATTGAAATTCCATGTGGTGGTACACATATCAATTCGCTCTCAGAGTATGCCCAGTTAACGGTTAGTTTTGAATTAGTGTCTGACCAAGAGCTGGTAATGGTGACATCTGTTGTCCCAGCGAAATAATTAGGGATACATGCTGTTTGATACGACTTACAGAGTAAGGGATATCTATCCTTGTTAGCGGTTATTGACTGGTATTTGGCGACATTAATAAAGAAATAACCGCTGATTATGGCTAAGATCTTGTTTTGTCATCTGTCGGATCCTCTAATTTAACCGCAATCACTTGGAGTTATTGTCTGTTTAAAATCCAAAAACAGCATATGTAACTTATGCTTTCGGGAAGTGTATTGATAAATGTTCTTTTGGGGGGTGATCGCTGATCAAGATGGCTTTTGGCTGCGATCACCATAAAGATCCATGATCATGTAGCTTGATCTGGTGGAGAATTGAACACTAAGTATTCAGCTGATTGTTTGGTATGGTTAAATTCAGCTCGCTTGTCGGAAGCATGAAAACAGTTGTCGTGGTGGCGGCTATGGCTGGTGGTGGCTTTCAGTAATCGCACTTGCTTATGGCTTTGGTATTTCTCTTGTTGTCATTGTTGCCAAAAAGGGGGCTTGTGATAGATCAAGCTTGTGTTGGATCGACTTAGTCACAGTAAGTAAAGTATTGATATGATAGGTAGGTTACAAGGAGATAACGATGAAAACTGAAAATAAATGTCCGTGCTGCCACAGCGAACTGGCTTGGCAAGCTAACCAATATCGCTGCGAAACTTGCCAGACAACCCTGATTAAACAGGCGTTTTGTCCCGATTGTGATACAGAACTAGAGAAGTTACAGGCGTGTGGTTCTGCGAGTTATTTTTGCAATAGCTGTAACGAGCTAAAGTCAAAATCTCGAGTACGTATTGCTTTTACCACAACAAAATAATCCCTATTTCCATGGCATCTTCGCCATCAACTGACTTTATCCTGCTTAGTCACTAGCGAAAACCGTCATCAGAGTGCGATTTTCGCTATATTTTCAAATACAACATACAAAAGTATTAGTTTTTTATACTGGTGCTTTATTTTTAGTTGTGATAATAATTATCAATTGCAATTATTGTTACTGATAAGGATATTAGTATGGCTGTGCAGCATCCATTGTTAGAAGTAAATGATCTTTCTGTCTCCTTTAAGATGGAAGATGAATGTTTTGATGCCGTTAAGAATATTTCATTCACGCTAGAAAAAGGTCAAACATTGGCACTGGTGGGCGAATCGGGATCTGGCAAGTCGGTATCATCGAGTAGCATCATGGGCCTATTACCTAACAATGCACGCATTGGCGAGCAAAGTGCTATTCGTTTTCAAGGACAGGATTTGCTCGGCATGGATGAAAAGGCATTCCGCAATATTCGGGGTGACCGTATTGCAATGATCTTCCAAGAGCCGATGACCTCTCTGAATCCGTATATGCCTGTGGGTGAGCAAGTCGCCGAAGCTATTATTCATCATCGTGGTGTCTCAAAACGCGAAGCGATGGAACAAACGCTGGCTTTATTTGAAAAAGTACACCTCCCAGAGCCGGGTAAAAGGCTTAACCATTATCCTCATGAATTTTCTGGCGGTCAGCTGCAACGCATTATGATTGCGATGGCGCTCGCTAATACCCCTGATATTTTGGTTGCTGATGAACCAACCACAGCATTGGATGTGACCGTACAGGCTGAAGTACTGAACCTACTAAAAGAAATCCAAGCTGAAATGGGCATGGCAATTTTGTTTATTACCCATGATCTGGGTGTGGTTCGCCATTTTGCTGATGATGTGGTGGTGATGTGTAAAGGTGAAGTGGTAGAAACAGGAACAGTCGAAGGGGTATTTACAGCACCAAAGCACGACTATACCAAAATGCTGTTAGATGCAGAGCCTAAGCCTGGCATGCATGAGACGGATCTTTCTTCGCCTAATATTCTCGAAGTACGGGATTTAAGAGTGAATTATGTGCTTAAAAATAATTGGCTGGGTCAACCTACCGAACTGCTCCAAGCGGTCAAAGGTATCGACTTAACATTAAAACAGGGTCAAACCGTTGGGATTGTTGGGGAGTCGGGTTCAGGTAAGTCCACGATGGGCCGTGCTATTATGCAGTTGCTTGATTCACAAGGTGATATCACTTTTCAAGGAAAGCGCTTTAGTGACATGACCAATCAGCAACGTTTTGAGTTAAAACGCAATATGCAGATGGTATTCCAAGATCCGTTTGGATCTTTATCGCCCCGTATGACTGTAGGGGAGATAGTGACGGAGCCATTGACTGTCTTTACCGATTTAAGCCATCAAGAGCGGTTAGCAAAAGCTAAAAAGGCGTTGGAAGAAGTACGGTTAGATCCTGCGAGTATTAACCGTTACCCGCATGAATTTTCAGGTGGGCAACGCCAACGTATTGCGATTGCACGTGCATTGATTTTAGAGCCGCAGTTCATTT
The DNA here is from genome assembly GCF_024346715.1 of Photobacterium swingsii. Taxonomy (NCBI): domain Bacteria; kingdom Pseudomonadati; phylum Pseudomonadota; class Gammaproteobacteria; order Vibrionales; family Vibrionaceae; genus Photobacterium; species Photobacterium swingsii. The sequence continues at coordinate 2,961,396 of NZ_AP024852.1, read as the reverse complement.
TGTTGGATGAGCCAACGTCAGCACTTGATCGTTCGGTACAACTGACAGTATTAGAATTACTCAAAGATATTCAGCAGCGTCGAAACATTGCTTATTTGTTCATTAGCCATGATTTGTCTGTTGTACGTGCGATTTCTGATGAAGTGATTGTGATGCAAAAAGGTGCAGTGGTAGAGCGAGGTACGCCAGAGCAGATCTTTGATAACCCACAGGAAGCCTATACACAGCGTTTGATCAGTGCGTGTATGTTGATTGATGAAGGTGCTGCCGCATAATACCGATATCGGAGCGTAGATTAAAAAAGAGCGATGATTCGCTCTTTTTTGTTTTTATCTAAAATCAATGATCAACACGGATTATCTAATAACCTGCTATTAACTGCCCGCTATCTAGCAGCCATTTATCGAGTAGCTCACTACTTACTGCTTACTAGAGCTGCTGTTTTAGTGCCTTGATAAAGGTATCGATATCTTCACGCGTAACGTTCAGGTGGGTCACTAAACGCATCGGATGATAACTAGGTGAGAATAGTATTCCTTGTGATTTCAAATGTGTTGCAATGGCTGTAAGGTCGATTTTTCTATCAACATTGGCATAGACAATATTGGTTTGGGTAGGGAAGTCTGCGGTATTAAAGCCGTCGAGTTGGCCTAACTGCTGTGCTAAATAATGAGCATTAGCATGATCATCAGCCAGTCGTTCAATATTCTCTGTGAGGGCAATTTTACCCGCTGCCGCCAAAATACCCGCTTGGCGCATGCCACCACCGACCATCTTTCTGAGCCTTCTTGCTCGTTCAATATACGCTTTTGAGCCTAATAATAGCGAACCAATTGGTGCGCCTAGCCCTTTGGATAAGCAAATGGTCATTGAATCAAAGTGCTGGCTTATTTCAGTGATATCAACATTTAGCGCAACGGCTGCGTTATAAACACGTGCACCATCAAGGTGAAGTAATAGGTCATGTTGGTCGACAAACTTACGGGCTTTAGCTAGGTATTCCAAAGGGAGGACTTTACCGCCTATGGTGTTCTCTAAACTCAGTAATTTAGTTTGGGCAAAATGAATGTCATCAGGCTTGATGGCTGCAGCTAACTTTTCAAAACACAAAGTGCCATCAGGATTATTTTCGATAGGTTGCGGTTGTACCGACCCTAAAATCGCGGCACCGCCGGCTTCGTATTTATAATTATGTGCTTGCTGGCCACATAGATATTCATCGCCACGTTGGCAGTGGGCAAGAATACCCAATAAGTTAGCTTGGGTACCAGAAGAGGTGAATAGGGCGGCTTCAAAACCATGACGCTGGGCGGTCCATGCTTCAAGCTCATTCACGGTAGGATCGTCACCATAAACATCATCCCCAACAGGTGCCTTTGCCATGGCTTCACGCATGTAGGGGCTAGGCTGTGTGACTGTGTCAGATCGAAAATCTATCATTCCTTGGTTTCCTCTTCCTGCTGAATGTACGTTGTATCTGTCTATTTGCTCGACTTATACCAATCTAACTAAGTAACTGATCGTCTTTGCTGGTTAAAATCAATGATAACTGCGTTATAGATTTTGTAGATAGAACAACTAGCTACCTGCAATCTACGCCTTGTTTTCAGTGCTTTTTCCTGCGCAATCACCTGAACATTTACTTACCCAGATTGGTATTAGCTATTAGAGAGACTACTCCGCATTCGGCATGAGAAAAACCATTATTTGGAAGATTTAGTTATATTTTGAAGATATTAATGCACTCGTTTATACGAGTGCATGTAAGCAGAAAATGAGTTGGGGTTATTGATGGTCTTTTGAAACGACCGATTGGATTTCACCGTTAGCCACTTTGGTCGTGATGGTATCACCATGGCTCACCTGGTTAGTATCACGGATCACCTTGCCTTTACTGTCGCGAGTAATCGAATAACCACGGCCAAGCGTCGCGAGTGGACTGACAGTTTCTAGCTTTTCCGCTGCCATTGCAAGCTGGTGGCGTGCGGTGAGTAAGCGGCGATCCATGGCATCATGTAAGCGGCTCTCAACACGTTCTAAACGGTTCGCTTGTTGTTTTAGTGTTTGCACTGGTGAGTGCAGGGCTAGTTTGTGTTCATTACGGTTAAGATGCTGGCGATGATGAACAATATAGTTTTTCATCGCGCGTTCTAAACGGCTGCTTGCATCATCAAGTCGCTGGCTTTGCTGATTGAGCCTTAGCTGTGGATGTTGGCGCTCTAATCGATGTTGGAGCTGGGTTAAGTGACGGCGACGATCAGACAGATATTGACGAACACTGTGAGTCAGTTGTTGTGTTTTTTGGTTAATTTTTTGGGTTTGGTGGCTGTTATCTCGGCTCACTAATTCTGCTGCGGCAGAAGGCGTTGGCGCGCGCATATCAGCGACAAAATCAGCAATCGTGACATCCACTTCGTGGCCAACCGCACTGATAATAGGGATCTGACTTGCGGCAATGGTTCGGGCGACGATTTCTTCGTTAAATGCCCACAGATCTTCAAGCGAACCACCGCCACGACCGACAATCAATACATCACATTCTTGGCGTGCATTCGCGCGGCCAATGGCTTGTGCAATTGAAATAGCAGAACCTTCGCCCTGTACCATGGTTGGGTAAATCACTACTGGCAGGCTAGGATCACGACGCTGTAAAACGTTCAAAATATCGTGCAGCGCTGCCCCTGTTTTTGAGGTAATGATACCCACACGTTTAGGTTGCTCTGGCAGCGGTTTTTTCAGTGACTGAGCAAACAAGCCTTCAGCCGCCAAATTCATTTTAAGTTGTTCAAATTGCTGCTGTAAGCGACCATCACCTTCAGGCTGCATGCTCTCGATGATCAGTTGGTAATCACCGCGAGGTTCGTACAGAGATAAGCGAGCCTTGACCAAGACTTGCGTGCCATTAGCTGGCTTAAAGGTCACACGGCGATTATTACCACGGAACATGGCACACTTTACTTGGGCACGTGAGTCTTTCAGCGTGAAGTACCAATGACCAGAGACGGGCATGGATAAGTTCGACAGTTCGCCCACAAGCCAGACAATGCCCATTTCATTTTCGAGCAATAAGCGAACTTCTGCGTTGAGGCTTGAAACAGTAAAGATACGATCGTTGGATTGAGTTTGAGCGAATAGAGTCACGAGGTGAGGCACCTGTTATCGAAGGCTAGGTAGTGTGCAGAAAGAGTATAAAACATACAGGCAGATCTATGGACAGATCTTGGCCTTACATGCGAGACCGCAGCACCGGAAACTTAACCGAAATATATTACTTATCAAGCAAAAAGAGTCAATAAAAAAATATAATTTTTTTGTAGCCAAACGATTGCATCATACGTATAATTCGTTCGCAATATTTTATCCTCCTTTAAACCTTAACTCGGTGTGAGATATTGCAATGTTACGTATCAAACAAGAAGCTTTAACTTTTGATGATGTTCTGCTGGTTCCAGCACACTCTACGGTTCTCCCTAACACTGCCGATCTGCGCACCCAACTAACGAAAAAGATTTCGCTAAACATTCCAATGGTTTCTGCTGCTATGGACACAGTAACTGAAGGTCGTTTCGCGATCGCGTTAGCTCAAGAAGGTGGCATTGGTTTCATTCACAAAAACATGTCTATCGAACAACAAGCTAACCAAGTACGCATGGTTAAGAAGTTCGAAGCGGGCGTTGTGTCTGAACCTGTAACGGTAAAACCATCAGCAACGATTGCTGATGTAAAAGCACTAACAATTGAAAACGGTTTTGCTGGTTACCCAGTAGTAAGCGAAAACAACGAGCTTGTGGGTATTATCACTGGTCGTGACGTTCGTTTTGTTACTGACCTTTCAATGAAGGTTGAAGATGTGATGACGCCAAAAACTAAATTGGCGGCAGCGAAAGAAGGTGCTTCTCGTGAAGAAGTTGAAGCTATCATGCAAGAACACCGTGTAGAGAAAGTGCTACTGGTAAATGATGACTTCCAACTGAAAGGCATGATCACCGCAAAAGATTTCCAAAAAGCAGAACGCAAACCTAATGCATGTAAAGATGAGCGTGGTCGTCTACGTGTAGGTGCGGCTGTTGGCGCAGGTGCTGGTAACGAAGAACGTGTTAAAGCGTTAGTTGAAGCTGGTGTTGATGTGCTACTTATCGATTCTTCTCACGGTCACTCTGAAGGCGTGCTACAACGTATTCGTGAAACCCGTGAAGCATTCCCTGAACTACAAATTATTGGCGGCAACGTCGCAACAGCAGAAGGTGCGCGTGCACTTATCGATGCTGGTGTAGATGCGGTTAAAGTGGGTATCGGCCCTGGTTCAATTTGTACAACACGTATCGTTACAGGTGTTGGCGTACCTCAGCTTACTGCGATTTCTAATGCGGCAGATGCTGCGGCAGAGTTTGGCGTTCCTGTTATTGCCGATGGTGGTATCCGCTTCTCTGGTGATATGTGTAAAGCGATTGTGGCTGGTGCATCATGCGTGATGGTGGGTTCTATGTTCGCGGGTACTGAAGAAGCACCGGGCGAAGTTGAACTTTACCAAGGCCGTGCCTACAAGTCTTACCGTGGCATGGGTTCACTAGGCGCGATGTCTCAAGGTTCTTCTGACCGTTACTTCCAAACAGATAACGCAGCAGACAAGCTAGTACCTGAAGGTATTGAAGGCCGCGTTGCTTATAAAGGTCACATCAAAGAAATCGTTCACCAACAAATGGGTGGCTTGCGTTCAAGCATGGGCCTAACAGGTTCTGCAACGATTGAAGACTTACGCACAAAAGCAGAGTTTGTTCGTATCTCTGGTGCCGGCATTAAAGAGTCACACGTTCATGATGTGACCATTACAAAAGAAGCGCCAAACTACCGTCTAGGTTAATTTGACCTAACGACGATTGATTAGGCGAAAACGTTTGCCTAATGATGAAACTTCTATAAGATCGGGGGCGCTTTAAAGCCCCCCACTATTATTTCAATTATTTTTGAGACTTCTCGATAATGACTACATCTACAAATATTCATGACCAGCGCATCCTTATTTTGGATTTTGGTTCTCAATATACTCAGCTAATTGCTCGTCGTATTCGTGAAATCGGTGTTTACTGTGAGCTATGGAGCTGGGATGTCGATGAAGCCGACATTCGTGACTTCAATCCGAACGGCATTATTCTTTCTGGTGGTCCAGAAAGCGTAACGGAAGCGGGTTCTCCACGCGCACCTCAATATGTGTTTGAAGCTGGCGTACCTGTATTTGGTGTGTGTTACGGCATGCAAACTATGTCTGAGCAACTTGGCGGTAAAGTTGCTGGTTCAGATGAGCGTGAATTTGGCTACGCACAAGTTAAAGTTGTAGAGCCAACAGGCCTATTCAAAAATATTGAAGATGCTATCGCAGAAGACGGCACACCACTGCTTGACGTATGGATGAGCCACGGCGATAAAGTTGTTGAAATTCCATCTGATTTCGTAAAAGTTGCCGAGACAGAAACTTGTCCGTTTGCTGCAATGGCGAATGAAGAAAAACGTTTTTACGGTGTACAGTTCCACCCAGAAGTAACGCACACGCGTCAAGGTATGCGTATGATCGAGAACTTTGTTCTTGAAGTGTGTGGCTGTGAGAAACTGTGGACCTCTGCCAACATCATTGAAGATGCAGTCGCAAACATTAAGGCGCAAGTGGGTGACGATGAAGTTATCCTTGGCCTATCTGGCGGTGTAGATTCTTCGGTTGTTGCTATGCTGATCCACCGCGCGATCGGTGACAAGCTAACATGTGTATTTGTTGATAACGGCCTACTTCGTTTAAATGAAGGCGAGCAGGTGATGGAAATGTTCGGTGACCACTTCGGTCTGAACATTGTACACGTTAAAGCGGAAGACCGTTTCTTAGCAGCCCTTGCTGGTGAGAACGATCCAGAAGCTAAGCGTAAGATCATCGGTCACGTATTTATCGATGTATTCGATGAAGAATCGAAAAAGCTGAAGAATGCAAAATGGCTAGCACAAGGTACGATTTATCCTGATGTTATCGAATCAGCAGCATCGAAGAACGGTAAAGCACACGTAATCAAATCTCACCACAATGTTGGCGGCCTTCCTGATGACATGGAGATGGGCTTAGTTGAGCCACTACGTGAACTATTTAAAGATGAAGTGCGTAAGATTGGTCTAGAGCTAGGCTTACCTTACAACATGCTTTACCGTCATCCATTCCCTGGACCGGGTCTTGGTGTACGTGTTCTTGGTGAAATCAAGAAAGAGTACTGTGACTTGCTACGTCGTGCCGATGCAATCTTTATTGAAGAGCTGCACAAAGCTGATTTGTACAATAAAGTGTCACAAGCATTTACTGTTTTCCTACCTGTACGTTCTGTTGGCGTAATGGGCGATGGTCGTAAATACGATTGGGTTGTATCGCTGCGTGCGGTAGAAACTATCGACTTTATGACAGCGCATTGGGCACACCTGCCGTACGACTTCCTTGGTAAGGTTTCTAACCGAATCATCAATGAAGTGGATGGTATTTCCCGTGTTGTTTATGATATTTCAGGTAAACCACCAGCAACTATCGAGTGGGAATAATACCCAATAGGTATTGTTAACTTACACGATAAAAAAGGCACCTTCGGGTGTCTTTTTTTGTTTTTGCCTGAGAGACAGCGAACAATGGAGTAAGCCATGCACATCATAAAAGTTGCCAAATTGGATCTTTTTGGTGCTTTATTTGTTAGAGGTATGTTTTCTGTTAATCTCCATTTACAATATTAATAAGTGCAATTTGCTTGATCCTTGGTCTAACGCGCTTTTTTGGGCCGCATTTACATTACAATTTCTTGCAAGTTTTCTCCTAGTCTGAGAAAAACGATGATCAACGGGCGTATACAAGTACATGAAAAAAATTCGCCGCAAACCAACACTATAAATCCATGGAGTTCCCATGAGTAATCAAGCAGCAAAAACAGCACCAGAAGCGTCATCTGGTGGCATGAATAAGTTCTTAAACTTCATCGAACGAGCAGGAAACAAGATCCCAGATCCTGCATTGTTATTCTTCTGGGGACTACTGATTGTATGGGCATTATCAGCATTGTTATCGCAGGTTGATTTTGGCTTTATTCACCCAGTAACTGGACAGGCCGTAGAAGTTAAAAACCTGTTAACAGGTGAGTCTTTTGCTAGCTTCTTAGCAAATATGGTGAAGAACTTCACTGGTTTCGCACCGCTAGGTATCGTACTGGTTGCTATGTTAGGTGTTGGTGTTGCTGAAGCATCAGGCTTCATTAACACGGGCTTGAAGAAGATGCTGAACTTCACGCCAGCAAAATTATTAACACCTATGCTGATTTTGGTGGCGATTGTTTCGCACACCGCAGCAGATGCTGGTTATGTACTGGTTATTCCACTTGGCGGTATTATTTTCCACGCTGCAGGCCGTCACCCTCTAGCGGGTATTGCAGCAGCTTTTGCTGGCGTATCGGGTGGTTTCTCAGCAAACTTCATTCCTTCAGGTATCGATCCACTTCTAGCTGGCTTTACACAATCAGCAGCGCAAATTTTAGATCCTGAATACATAGTTAACCCACTGTCTAACCTAATGTTCACAGGCTTATCGTCAATCCTTGTGATTGCAATTGGTTGGTATGTGACAGAGAGAATCATTGAACCACGTCTTGCGAATACGCCAGTCGACGAAGATGCTGAAGAAGCACCTGATATGGGTTCTTTCACTGAGATCGAAAGTAAAGCTTTCTCTCGTGCGGGCTGGGCAATGATTGCGGGTATCGTGGTTCTTGTTGCTTCGGTTATTCCTGAAACATCACCACTTCGTTCACCAGATGGTGAAATCACGGCGTTCTCTGCACCTTTGATGCAGTCGATTGTGCCTTTGATCTTTATCCTGTTTGTCATTCCTGGTGTAGTTTATGGCAAAGTAGCGGGTACATTTAAGGCTAGCGACGATGTGATTAAAGCGATGTCAGCGACCATGAGTAGCATGGGCAGCTTCATGGTAATGGCCTTCTTTATTGCACAATTCTTGGTTGCCTTTACCCAATCTAACCTAGGTACGCTATTGGCACTATCGGGTGCAGAACTGCTACATGCAATGAATCTACCGGGTCAGGTTACTATCGTGGGTATGATCCTGCTTACTGCCTTTGTTAACTTGTTAGTTGGCTCTGCGTCAGCGAAGTGGGCCCTGATTGGTCCAATTCTGGTACCTATGTTAATGGCTGTTGGTATTTCTCCTGAACTAACTCAAGCAGCTTACCGTGTTGGTGATTCAGTATCTAACATCATCTCGCCTATGATGGTGTTCTTCCCACTGGTTGTGGTTTACATGCAGCGTTATGTGAAAACATCGGGGATTGGTTCTCTGGCGTCTATGATGATGCCTTACTCGATTGCTATGCTGATTGGCTGGACTATCTTCCTGCTTGTTTACTGGGCGTTGGGTATTCCTCTAGGTATCCAAGCACCATACACTTACTCAATGTAATGTCAGATACCCTCTAATCTAGTACATTATTCTAAAGCCTCGCATTGCGAGGCTTTTTTTATAGCTTCAGCATGAGTAAAGAGCATTTTGTTGCAACTATATTTAACAGGGCTTATGTGGTGAGCGGTTGCTTATTTAATAGCAGCAAATAGTAGGGGGTTGATAACTGGTTTGAGTGTAAGTACATGATAAAAAAGTCGTTATGTTAATGTTTTGGGTTAAATTTATATCATATATCGATAATTGTAAAAAAACTGAAATTATATGCTAAAGATTATAATGCTAATTGATTGTAATTAATTAGTGAAATGGTCTGATCCCTTCTTGTGCTGTGGCGCTATTACCTTCTGATACTTGTTGTTATGGATATTAAAGCTAAGAAAGGTCATTTAGCCGTGTTTTACTCTATAAAGTGGCTTTGCTAGGGTGTTTTCCACAACATCATATATAACTCGATCGATAAAATAGGAAGTACGATAATGAGTGAAGCGTTTAGCCCCCCTCCGAGGCAGTCGGGAATCATTGGATTTATTGAACGAGCGGGTAAAAAGATCCCGGATCCAATTATTATTTTCATGTTTCTTTTTACATTTTCCCTTTTCTTAACGGCGGCAATTGGCGGCCTGACCTTCCAAACGGTAGGTGCAGGTGGTGAAGCGGTCGATTACACTTTAAAGAACATGTTAGCGACTGAAAACGTTCGCTGGATCTTTGATAACGCTTTGTTGAAAAACTGGCTGTCATTTGGCCATGGGGTATTGGGAATTATCCTGATCGTCATGCTAGGTGTCGGTATTGCTGAAAACTCAGGCTTATTGACTGCGGTGATTAAGAAAGTCGGTTTAAGCATTAGCGATCGCTGGTTACCGTTATTGGTTGTATTCCTGGGTATCATGAGTTCGATTGCAACGGACGCGGGTTACTTAGTACTGATCCCTCTAGCGGGTTTATTGTATGCCGGTTTAGGTAAAAACCCATTAATTGGTATGGCGGCAGCGTTTGCCGGTGTATCGGCAGGTTTCAGTGCCAACTTGATCCCAGCAACCCCTGTGGATGTTGTACTGGGCGCCAATGCTCGCATTTTCGCTGAAGCGCAAGGCGTACCTTTTGAGACAGCAAAAGGGGAAGCGCTTAACCCTGCGACTATGCATTACTTCTTCATTTTCGTTTCGACTTTCTTGCTGGCGGGTTTAGGTGCTTGGGTTACCAAGCGTTTTGTTGCCCCACGTTTAGAAAAAATGTCTTACGTGATCCCTGAAGACATGAACTTGGATGACTTCCAAGTTAGTGATAAAGAACAAAAAGGTCTACGTTGGGCGGGCTTAGGTCTGATTGCAGCTCTGCTTGCGGTATATGGCCTGGCGGTTGGTCCACTAGCGACCTACACCAATGAGGCGGGACGCGAAGTCACACCTTATCTTGATAACGTGATTTTATTGATTGCTATGGTCTTTGCGATTGTCGGTATCAGTTTTGGTTACGCAACCGGCAAATTTAAGAAGGTACAAGATGTTGTAAAAGCCATGGTGACCCAAATGAATACCATGGGTTATATCTTAGTTTTAACTTTCTTTTGTTATAACTTCTTGGCGCTACTGAGTTACTCTGGCCTAGGGACTTATATTACTTACTTAGGTGCAACGCTGCTTGAGTCTATGCATCTGCAAAATTACCCAATTGCGTTGATCATTGGCTTTGTCCTAACTACCGCGTTAATTAACCTGTTTGTCGGTGGCTTAACCTCGAAGTGGATGCTGCTTGGCCCTATCTTTGTACCTATGCTGTACCAAGTGAACCCGAATATGACGCCAGATTTGGTGGCTGCGGCATACCGTATTGCAGATTCATCAACCAATATCATCACCCCTATGATGAGCTACGCAGGTGTTATTCTTGCCTTTATGCGTAAGTACAAGCCAGAGCTATCTTTTGGTGATGTGATTGCGATGATGGTGCCGTACTCGCTGGCGTTCTTATCAGTATGGACAACTGTGTTGGTTTGTTTCTTTGCGTTTGAGATTCCATTAGGTTTCTAAGCGATAGAGCATGCGAAAAGGTCATGCTCCAAAAGATCAGGAACTGACAGTGTATGATTAATAGGCTGCACTGAATAAGACAAAGCCCAGCTCATTATTAATGAGTCTGGGCTTTGTTGTTTTTTATAGCGCTTGGTTGTTATAAACCTAGGTGTTTCGCGTGGAAGCGTAGGTGATCATCGATAAAACTTGAGATGAAGTAATAGCTGTGATCAAAACCTTCTTGCATACGAAGCTCTAGTGGGTAGCCCACTTGCTCTGCGGCATCTAATAAAGCTTGTGGCTTTAATTGCTCGGCTAAGAAGTTGTCTTGCGTACCTTGATCGACCAAAGCGGGTAGGTGTACTTGGCTTGTCTTCATTAGCTCTGTGGTATCGTATTGTGCCCAATCGTCTTGGTTTGTACCCAAGTAACCAGTAAAGGCTTTTTGTCCCCAAGGGCAGTTAATCGGGTTCGTGATAGGGCTGAACGCCGAGATTGAACGGTAACGCTCAGGGTTCTTTAGTCCAATCGTTAGCGCACCGTGTCCACCCATAGAGTGACCACTGATTGCACGTTGACTTGTCACTGGGAAATTAGCTTCAATCAGTGCAGGCAGTTCAGACACCACGTAGTCATACATGCGGTAATGGCGATGCCATGGTGCCTCCGTTGCGTTGACATAAAAGCCCGCACCTAAGCCGAAGTCGTAGCTACCTTCTGCATCATCTGGCACATCTTCACCACGAGGGCTGGTATCTGGAGCCACAATTGCCATACCTAACTCGGCAGCTAAGCGCTGTGCACCTGCTTTTTGCATGAAGTTTTCATCGGTACAGGTTAAGCCTGATAGCCAGTAGAGCACAGGAACTTTTTGACCTTGCGCGATTTGTGGTGGTAAGAAAATCGCAAAACGCATGTCGCAATTTAGGGCTGTTGAGCGGTGTGTGTATTGTTTGTGCCAGCCGCCAAAGCTTTTATTGGCACTGATGTTTTCTAATGTCATGGTCGGCTCTCATGTTGAAGTGCTGATAAGAAAAATAAAAAGAAATAGTGTTTGAACTAAATAAAAAGAACAAACAGCACTGCCTTTGCAGTGCTGAATGAATATCGGGAACGAGGAGGAACGGTTACTTATCGTAGTGGATAACGCTACGAATGCTCTTACCTTCGTGCATTAGGTCAAACGCATGGTTGATGTCTTCAAGGCCCATAGTGTGGGTAATGAAATCATTCAGTGCGAATTCACCTGCCATGTAACGTTCTACAATCTCAGGCAGTTCTGAACGGCCTTTAACACCACCGAATGCAGAACCACGCCATACACGACCTGTCACAAGTTGGAATGGACGCGTAGAGATCTCTTGACCTGCACCAGCAACACCGATGATTACAGATTCGCCCCAACCTTTATGACAGCACTCAAGTGCTGAGCGCATAACATTAACGTTACCGATACACTCGAATGAGAAATCAACGCCGCCATCTGTCATTTCTACAATCACATCTTGGATTGGCTTGTCGTAGTCGTTCGGGTTGATGCAATCTGTTGCGCCAAGTTTTTTCGCAAGTTCATATTTGCTTTCATTGATATCAACACCGATGATGCGGCTTGCACCTGACATTGCTGCACCAATGATGGCAGATAGACCAATGCCACCAAGACCGAAGATAGCAACAGTGTCGCCTTGTTGTACTTTGGCTGTTTTAAGTACGGCACCCATACCCGTGGTTACGCCACAACCTAGTAGACAAACTTCTTCTAGTGGGGCTTCTTTGCTGACTTTAGCCAGTGAAATTTCAGGCAGTACAGTGTACTCAGAGAAAGTTGAACAGCCCATGTAGTGGTAAATTGGCTGACCATCTTTGTAGAAGCGTGTTGTGCCGTCAGGCATTAGACCTTTACCTTGGGTCTCACGAACAGCACCACAAAGGTTCGTTTTACCAGACTTACAGAACTTACATTCGCCACACTCAGCCGTGTAAAGTGGAATAACATGATCGCCGACTTGTACGCTTGTTACGCCTTCACCGACTTGCTCAACAATACCACCACCTTCATGGCCTAGTACGGCAGGGAAGATACCTTCAGGATCGTCGCCTGAAAGGGTGAATGCATCGGTATGGCAAACACCTGTTGCGATGATGCGTACGAGTACTTCACCAGCACGTGGGAGCATTACGTCAATTTCTTCAACAGATAATGGCTGGTTAGGGCCCCAAGCAATGGCTGCTTTTGATTTGATAAATTGGTCAGACATTTTCATTCTCTCTTTAAGACGCTAGGTCTGTAGTTATTAGTCACACTTTGCTTCGTACTAATAGACAGTAGAAGATAAAAGTGAGAACGACGTAGCTTTCAATCGTAATTCGTGAGCGCGCTGTCGTTTGTTTTGATGGAGGCTATTGTATTTATTTCTACATGAATGATAATTACCCTAATTATCAAATTACTTTTACTCAGGTGTAATAATGTTTCTGTGGGAAGGTGTGATGGAGTTCGTGGCCGTTGCAGAGCGTGAGAGTTTTACGAGTGCGGCTAAGAAACTTGGTATTTCAACGGCTCAGGTGAGTCGGCAGATCAGTGCACTGGAGAGTCGCTTAAGCACCAAATTATTTTATCGTACGACGCGCAAAGTCTCGCTGACGGAAGAAGGGGCGATTTATTATCGTCATTGTCGTCAAGTTTTAGATGGCTTGGAAGAAGCGGAGCGAGCGATCACCAGCTTACGTGATAAACCACAAGGACTGGTTAAACTAACGGCACCAGTTACCTACGGCGAGCAGTTCATCATGCCACTGGTTAACGACTTTCAGCAGCTATACCCTGATGTATCTATCAATGTCGATTTGACCAACCAGCAAATAGATTTAGTTGAAGCTGGCTATGATTTAGCGATTCGATTAGGTCGACTATCCAGCTCGACCATGATGGCGAAGCGTTTAACAACGCGTACCCAGTTTGTGTGTGGTTCACCTGATTATTTGACTAAGTATGGTATACCGCATTCGCTGTCTGAGTTGCACCAGCACAACTGTTTAGTGGGGAATCACGATCATTGGCGTTTTCAGGATCAGGGAAAAGAGAAGTCGATCAAAGTGGACGGTAGCTTACGTTGCAATAGTGGCTATGGTTTATTAGACGCAGTACGTAAAGGTCTCGGACTTACCCAGCTTCCTGATTACTATGTTAGCGAAGACTTAGCCGAAGGTAACCTAGTGGCGGTACTGACGCAGTATCAAGAGCCTGAAGAGGGGATCTGGGCGCTTTATCCACATAACCGCCACTTATCACCTAAGGTGAGGATGCTGGTGGATTATCTCGCGCAACAGCTGGGTTAACTATATAATCCAGCACCCAACAATGCCTGTAAGATGAGAGAGACTGTGACTGAGCAAGAACCTAACCAGAATCCGGAGCAGAACCTGACTCAGAGTCAAGATGAGCTGTACATGCGACGTGCCATAGAGCTAGCGGGTAATGCCGAAGCTGAGGGTGAAGTGCCTGTGGGCGCTGTGGTCGTATTGGATGGTCAGGTGATAGGTGAAGGTTGGAATCGATCCATTGGCCAGCACGATGCGACTGCGCATGCCGAGATCATGGCATTACGCCAAGCAGGTAAAGTCGTACAGAACTACCGTCTGCTTGATGCTGTGATGTATGTTACGTTAGAACCTTGCCCTATGTGTGCTGGTGCGATGGTGCACTGCCGAATTGGTAAGGTGATATACGGTGCCCCCGATCTTAAAACTGGGGCTGCAGGCAGTATTATGAATTTGCTGAGTTACGAGCAAGTGAATCATCATGTGATGTGCGAATCGGGCTTATTGGAGCAAGAATGCCGAGCGCAATTACAAGCTTTCTTTAAACGCCGTCGCGCGGAAAAAAAAGCGGAAAAGCAAGCACGTCGAGCGCAGTGAGATAAAAAATAGAAGGCGCATTATGAAGCAGCAACAAATAGGCAATGTGGCATTAGTGGTTGATAATTATGATGATGCGATTGCTTTTTATACTCAAAAGCTGGGTTTTGAGTTAATTGAAGATACCGATCTTGGTGGTGGAAAGCGCTGGGTACAAGTGAGTCCGCCAAATTCAAACGGTACGAATTTATTGCTGGCGCAAGCGAGTACAGATGAGCAACGTCAGTCTGTGGGTAACCAAACGGGTGGACGCGTGTTCTTGTTTTTACAAACGAATGATTTTTGGCGTGATCACCAAGCGATGCAGCAGCAAGGGGTTAAATTTAACGAGGCACCTCGTGTAGAAGAATACGGCACTGTGGCGGTATTTGAAGATCTGTATGGTAATAAATGGGATCTTTTGCAACTTAACCGTTAAGTCGCAATTGTTTTAAATAGGGTCTCAAATGCCCTTTCAAAAAGAGAAAGCTCGCATGTACAAACCAATGCGAGCTTTTTTATTTGTGTTCATTTGGGTAACTCAAAACTTATGCCATATCATTAAGCTGCGTTAACGTAAAACTACGTTGGCGCCATAATATTTTACGTCGAATATTGACGCTCAATCGCTTACGTCGAGTGGCCGCTGATGTCATTCTTTTATTAAAAGCGGTAGAGGCTGATTTTCGTTTAAATAATTTCATATTTTCTCCCTGTGCTTGAGCACATCGTATCTTGCTTAATTTTACTCTTTCGTACGTAGCAAGAGAGGATAGGGATCGAAAACCCTAGTGTTAGCTCTCATTATTTATCACACCAAGTGTGAGGCTGCTGCTAAATTGAACAATGTCATTGTTTAAAACTAACAGCATTAATGCGGTTGGATTAATAAAAAAGCCTGTTGATTAACAGGCTTTTAGAGGTTTACTGTTCAGCGTGAGCCCCGTTGTTACTGGGCTGGTTTGCCATTGCTCGATACTGGCTCTGCTGCAACGCCTTCACTTAACACTCCAGCTTGTTTTTGTGGAGCTTGAATAATTTGCAATCCATCAACGTTGGCAACACCTTCATCGTTAACCGGTTGGCTGTGTGCCTGTTCGTAACCAATGATACTTTGATAGTAGCGACGAATGTTCTCTACGTAATTGAGTGCTTCATCGCCACGAGCATAGCCATAGCGGGTTTGGCTGTAGTACTTACGTTGACGAAGTAATGGTAAGCGCTGCTTTACATCACTCCATGCATCAGGGTTACCACCTTGCTTTTTGGTTAAGCGACGGGCATCCATCATGTGGCCAAAGCCGACATTGTAAGAAGCGAGGGCAAACCACACTTTTTCATGCTCTTCGATGCTGTCTGGCACGCGTGCAATCATCTTGCGTAAATAGGCGCTGCCGCCACGAATGCTTTGTTCGGGATCCAAGCGGTTATTAACACCAACGGATTTGGCTGTTGGCAGCGTTAGCATCATCATGCCACGCACACCTGTTGGCGATACTGCGCGAGGGTTCCAGTGGGATTCTTGGTAAGACAAGGCTGCTAATAGCCGCCAGTCAAATTCGTTGGAATATTGCTTAAAGAGTGCTTCCCAGCGAGGTAACTTTTTCTCTATGGCTCGTAAGAATGCACGGGTGTCAACATAATCAAATGAATCCACATGGCCGAAGTATTTCTCTTCTAGGTTTGCCAGTTCGCCGCTCTGCTGGATATCGCCAAAAAACTCAATCAGTAGTGCATACAGGCTGTCGTTAGGCGATTGATTGACAAACCATGCAATGGGTTCGTCTTCGGTTAGTTCCATCGCAATAGCTATATCAGGGTGAATACGCTGCAGCAAAGCGACATCGACTGAGTCAGCCACGGTGAAGTCGAGTTCCCCCGTTGCAACAAGCCGTAGTAGTTCATCACTGTCTGTGTCGTCAGAGGCTTCCCACGCTAAATCTGGGTATAACTCTTTTAATTGCAGTAAGCGTTTTTCATGGCTTGAACCTTTGACTATTTTTAAGCTTCCCTTATTCAATGCGAGATCGCTGGGCTTACGTGGGCGCCAATTGCCTTTTTTATATACAACGACTTGGCTAGCAAAATAGTAAGCAGGTGCCGCTTTGAATGCCTCGATACGATCAGGGGTAATGGTGAGTCCTGCCGCAATGATATCGACATCGTGACGTTTTAACGCAGGGAAAAGCCCAGAGAGGGTGAACATAGGTTGCATTTCAAGCTTAACCCCCAGCTTTTTGGCAAAGCGCTGGGCGAGTTCGTAATCAAGACCTGTCGGGCCATCACTACCGATATAGTAAGAAAGCTGATTATTCAGCGTGCCAACACGAAGCACACCGCTTTCGCGGATACGCTCTAAATCGTCTTGAGGTTGGCTTTGCCATTTACATCCGCTGAGTCCGAGACAGGCTAGGGTAACTAGCAGCAAGGTTTTGAAGCGGATACTGAATGAATGACTGTTCAAATATACATGCTCATCGTTATAGTTTGGTGTTCTTTATACCAAATGACGACGAATCCTCAAAGTAACCTGATAGTAATCATCTGCTCAATACCGCATTTAAGATAGCCGGCGAAGTGCATATGTGTGAACGGTTTTGTGGCAAGTATGCTACGGAAATGATCGAAAAATGCTTTTTTTATGCTGAAACACCGCATGAATGAAAAAAAAACACGCAAACGGTTGCGTCAGGTGTTACGTCACCAAACAATTTCCCTTATACTACGCCCAAACATGAGCCATACACCTCGAAACTTGAGTCGTGTAAGTGCTGAAAAAGGTGACATTGATGTGGTTATCGAGCATTTAATGTTGAGATAACCAGATCAATATCACCTTCATTCAACTGCTAATCGAGAGTCGTTCGCACATGGAAATTTTGCGTGGTTCACCCGCACTATCTGAGTTTCGCGTTAATAAGCTATTAGAGCGTTGTCGCGAATTAGGTCTGCCTGTGACTGGCATCTATGCCGAGTTCATGCACTTCGCTGATTTATCAGCGCCTCTTACTGCTGACGAGCAAAGCAAGCTTGCGAGCTTGCTGACCTACGGTCCAACGATTGCCGAGCATGAGCCAGTTGGCACTTTGCTGCTGGTAACGCCACGCCCTGGCACTATCTCGCCATGGTCTTCTAAATCTACTGATATCGCTCGCAACTGTGGCTTAACACATGTTAAGCGTTTAGAGCGTGGTACGGCATATTACGTAGAAACCACTGCAACATTAACGGATGAACATCTTGCTGAGCTAAAAGGCTTGATCCACGACCGCATGATGGAAGTGGTTTTCGGTGAGTTTGAAGCCGCACAAGCTTTGTTTGTTCAAGCTGAGCCTGCGCCAGTGAAATCTGTTGATATTCTTGCTGGTGGCCGTCAAGCCCTTGAAGAAGCTAACGTAACATTGGGTTTAGCATTAGCAGAAGACGAAATTGACTACTTAGTAGAAAACTTCACTAAGTTAGGTCGTAATCCAAATGACATTGAACTCATGATGTTTGCTCAAGCAAACTCAGAGCACTGCCGTCATAAAATCTTTAATGCTGACTGGACGATCGACGGTGTCGAACAAGAAAAGTCATTGTTCAAGATGATCAAAAACACCTACGAGAAGAACCACGATTACGTGCTGTCTGCTTACAAAGATAATGCAGCGGTAATGGAAGGCTCTGAAGTTGGTCGTTTCTTCCCAAATCCAGAATCTCGCCAATATAACTACCATCAAGAAGCGGCACATATCTTGATGAAAGTAGAAACGCATAACCACCCAACGGCGATTTCACCTTGGCCGGGCGCATCAACAGGTTCAGGCGGTGAAATCCGTGATGAAGGCGCAACGGGGATTGGTGGTAAACCTAAAGCGGGTTTGGTTGGTTTTACCGTTTCTAACTTGCGCGTACCTGGCTTTGAACAGCCTTGGGAAACGGATTTTGGTAAGCCGGGTCGTATTGTTAATGCATTAGATATTATGCTTGAAGGCCCGCTGGGTGGCGCGGCATTCAATAACGAATTTGGTCGCCCAAACCTATTGGGTTATTTCCGTACTTACGAAGAAAAAGTAACGTCTCACAATGGCGAAGAAGTTCGTGGCTACCACAAACCAATCATGATTGCGGGTGGTATGGGTAATATCCGTGCCGAGCATGTTCAGAAGAAAGAGATCCCTGTTGGTGCGAAGCTTATCGTGCTTGGTGGTCCTGCGATGAACATCGGTCTGGGTGGTGGTGCTGCTTCATCAATGGCATCTGGTCAGTCGGCAGAAGATTTAGATTTTGCTTCAGTACAGCGTGAAAACCCAGAAATGGAACGTCGTTGTCAGGAAGTGATCGACCGTTGTTGGCAGATGGGGGAAAACAACCCAATCGCCTTTATCCACGATGTGGGTGCAGGCGGTATCTCAAATGCATTGCCTGAGTTGGTCGATGATGGTGAGCGTGGCGGTAAATTCCAGCTACGTGATGTGCCAAATGACGAACCCGGTATGAGCCCGCTAGAGATCTGGTGTAACGAATCACAAGAACGCTATGTGATGGCCATCGCGCCAGAAAACATGGCTGCTTTCGATGCAATTTGTAAGCGTGAGCGCGCGCCGTACGCCGTAGTTGGTGAAGCGACTGAAGAGCGTCACCTAACGCTAGAAGATAGCCATTTCGACGATACGCCAATTGATATGCCAATGGATATCCTATTGGGCAAAGCGCCGAAAATGCACCGCGATGTGAAAACGCAAAAAGTGCAAGGACAAGCTATCGACCGCTCAAGCATTGATTTAGAAGAAGCGACTCAACGCGTACTTCGTTTGCCTGCGGTTGCAGAAAAAACATTCCTTATTACCATTGGTGACCGAACTGTTACTGGCCTCGTTGCTCGTGACCAAATGGTGGGTCCATGGCAGGTGCCTGTAGCTAACTGTGCAGTAACGGCTGCAAGTTACGATACTTACCATGGTGAAGCGATGTCTATGGGTGAACGTACACCGGTTGCATTGCTTGATTTTGGTGCATCAGCGCGTTTAGCTGTCGGTGAAGCGATCACTAACATCGCAAGTGCTGATATCGGTGATATGAAGCGTATTAACCTATCGGCTAACTGGATGTCACCAGCGGGTCATCCAGGTGAAGATGCAGGTCTGTACGAAGCAGTGAAAGCGGTTGGTGAAGAGCTGTGTCCCGCACTTGGTCTAACGATTCCAGTGGGTAAAGACTCGATGTCGATGAAAACCCAGTGGGAACAAGACGGTGAACACAAAGAAGTGACATCACCGCTATCGCTAGTGATTACTGCTTTCGGTCGTGTTGAAGATGTACGTAAAACCGTTACGCCTCAGCTGCGAACAGATAAAGGTGATTCAAGCCTAGTGCTTATCGATTTAGGTTGTGGTCAAAACCGCCTAGGTGCGACGGCTCTAGCGCAAGTTTACAAGCAACTTGGCGATAAGCCAGCAGACGTTGATAGCCCTGAGTTACTAAAAGGTTTCTTCACTGCTGTTCAGCAGCTAGTGCGTGATGAGCAAGTATTGGCCTACCATGACCGTGGTGATGGTGGCTTATACGTGACGCTAGCCGAAATGGCGTTTGCGGGTCACACTGGTGTCGAAGTTGATTTGAACACCACTGATGGCGATGCGTGTGAAGATGTGCTGGCAACCCTATTCAACGAGGAGTTGGGTGCGGTGCTACAGGTTCGCACTGAAGATTTAGACGCAGTACTCGCTGTGTTGGCTGCAAACGGCTTAGAAGCATGTAGCCACATTATTGGTACTGTGGTTGACGAAGACATTGTTCGCATCTGGAATGGTAACGACCAAGTGCTAGAGCAAAGCCGTACTGAACTTCGTACGATTTGGGCGGAAACAACGTACCAAATGCAAGCGATGCGTGATAACCCTGCGGGTGCATTGCAAGAGTTTGAAGCGAAGAAAGACAACAGCGACCCAGGTCTAAACACTAAGCTAACATTTGATATTAATGAAGATGTGGCTGCGCCGTTTATTGCTCCTGCAATTAACCTGGGTGCGAAACCACAAATGGCTATTTTGCGTGAGCAGGGTGTCAACTCACACGTTGAAATGGCTGCTGCTTTTGACCGTGCTGGCTTTGAAGCGAAAGATGTTCACATGAGCGATATCTTATCGGGTGATGTGAAGCTAGATGGCTTTAACGGTTTAGTTGCATGTGGTGGTTTCTCATACGGTGATGTCTTGGGTGCGGGTGAAGGTTGGGCGAAGTCTATCTTGTTCAACAACATGGCACGTGACCAATTTGAAGCCTTCTTCCATCGTAACGACACGCTAGCTTTAGGTGTCTGTAACGGTTGTCAGATGATGTCAAATCTGCGTGATTTGATCCCTGGTGCAGAGCTATGGCCACGTTTCGTGCGTAATGAGTCTGAGCGTTTTGAGGCGCGCTTTAGTTTAGTTGAAGTCCAGAAGAGTGATTCTTTATTCTTCAATGAAATGGCGGGGTCTCGCATGCCGATTGCTGTCTCTCACGGTGAAGGTCGCGTAGAAGTACGTAATGCTGACCACCTAGCTGCGATTGAACAATCAGGTACAGTGGCACTACGTTACCTTGATAACTTTGGTAATGTAACGCAAAACTATCCGGCTAACCCGAATGGTTCGCCAAACGGTATTACCGGTCTGACAACCCAAGATGGCCGCGTAACTATTATGATGCCGCACCCTGAGCGAGTATTCCGCACAGTGGCGAACTCATGGCATCCAGATGACTGGAGTGAAAACAGCCCGTGGATGCGTATGTTCCGTAATGCACGCGTTAATATCGGCTAATTAGCTGGTTATCACGAAACGAATAAAAACCGCAGCTTAGCTGCGGTTTTTTTGTTTTAAAGCAAAAAAAAGTGTGAGAATTATTGGAAAAGTTGAGCAGTTGCCCAAATTGTTGAGTTTGGTGTTGAGTCATTATCGTGTACCTCTTAGAATGCACGCCTTATCATTTAGCGTTACATCACAGATCACAGTCTGTATCACATGGAATAAGTGATTAAGACAGCAGCTGTACTTTCAAGGATGAAATACACATTGGATACTGTAAAACAATATACATCCACACTGGCATTGCGCGTATTGGGCTGTATTGTTACCGTTTGTTTGCTGCGCAATCTTGATGCCTTCATTTTGGCGTTTAGTTATAACCAGTTGGGTATAGTGCCTGTCGTGATTACCGTTTTGGTATTGATGTCAGGGATTATGGCCAGTGTTGGGTTACTAAATGGTCGCCATTGGGGCTTCTTACCGCTTTATTTTTTTATACCCGCCGCGACTATGTTTTTTAGCTTTAGTTTGGTGCCCTTCGTCCCGTTATTTTTCCCTGTTGAAATAAGAGCCTATATTGTGCTCGCTCTTAATGTCAGTATTTTGCTTTATGCCGTCTTTTTATTGTTGAAAAAGATGGATCCTCCCATTGATCTTCACTCGCAATGATAATGATCCTTTATGATCTAAGTGCTTAAATACATTGAGGCACAGTAGGGGTTTCTGAGATAATCCCTGTATTAGCCTCCGCTCAAAAAGGACGATGAGAAAATGAAAAAAATCGAAGCCATTATTAAGCCGTTTAAGTTAGATGATGTACGTGAAGCTTTGGCCGAAGTTGGCATCACTGGGATGACAGTCTCTGAAGTGAAAGGTTTTGGGCGTCAAAAAGGCCACACCGAGCTATACCGTGGTGCAGAGTACATGGTCGACTTTCTACCGAAAGTGAAGCTTGAAATTGTTGTTGCTGATGAAGTGGCAGAGCAATGTATAGAAACCATTATCGAAATCGCCCAAACAGGCAAAATCGGTGACGGTAAGATCTTCATGTTTGATGTCGAGCGCGTTGTTCGTATTCGTACCGGTGAAGAAGACGAAGACGCAATCTAAATCTGGCGTCGTTGTTTCATCCTCTGGCTGTATCGGAAGTGCTCATTTATGCTTATAAACTCCGCGCTTCCTCTTTGCCAGAGAATGAAACATCTTATCCATGGGTGATGTGAACGCTATAAATTCCGCGCTCCCTCTGTCTTGAATGAAATTTGCCAAGTGTTTTCAAGGCCAGCCTTCAATTGAAAGTGATTGATAAAGGTGACGGTTAAGCCACCTTATTATCATTGTTCTAATGTAGCTTTCAGGTTGGAAGACGCTTTTTGTTGTAAGTACTCTCTTATCAAAATCCTTGCCCCTTCATAACTCAAGTGATTGTTATCGTTGTAGAGTGGGACGCCATCAAGCTTACTTTTACAAATATTGCCATCACATAAGACTGATTGAGTGTTGATAATGATGATTTCAGAGTACTTTTTAGCTAATTGGCTGAATATATCTTTGTGTGCTTTCTGCCTTTTATTGACCTCTTCCTGAGGGATGTCGCAATTTTCATGGCGAAAAGATTCGTACATTGATTTTTTTAACCAGCAATTACTTGGGTTGAAATCATATGCGGGAGCTTGATCGAAGATAATCGGTACTTTTCCATTTTCAATCAAAAATTTAACCGTAGCTTCCAAACTTTTAGAGAATGTTTGGCGGCTATTCTCAATGCTTTCTGAATAGTCATTGTCCATGCCTAGGTATACACGAGAGCCTCTTTCCCCTACTGCACGTGTTGTTTCGGTATACATTGACCAGCGCCCTGCGAGAAATACATATTTCACGGTGGATTGTGCAATAACTTTGGCTAATTCATTATTATTATCGGTACATCGTGTTTCAGGTTTTCCACCTTTCAATAAGCTAGCCCCCAGTAGAGGAGGGCACCCACCTAGGCCACCATATAGGGCCGAGAACCCATACTCTTTGCCCAGAATGTCAACGGCGCTTCGGAAGTGTCCGCCATGAGAATCTCCCCAAAGAAAGGCATTTAAGTTTTGTTGTTCATCAGACTGAATACCAAGTAATGTCGGTTGGAAAGGTTGCTCTCCCTCCAGAACCTTATACTCATCTTTGTGGAACTTAAATTCATCCAGTGATACTTGGTAAAACTCAACAACGTCATTAGGAAATCTATCGGCATAGCCTTTATTTTCAACGATATTTTTGGCGATAGAAATCGACAGGGCGATAGGTAAAACTAAATAAAATAAAACTACCCAGCGTGACTGTATTTTTGTGTGGCGTAGCGGCTTTTCAACAAACTTCCAAGAGAGTAACGAAAGCACAATGATCAGGGTAATACAAAGCAACATATCGCTAAAAGTAAAAGAGTTATCAAAGTAACGATAAAATGCTAGTACAGGCCAATGCCATAGATAAAGTGAGTAAGATAAAGTGCCAACAAAAACCACTTTACGATGACTTAACAGCTGGAATACTCGACTATCCTGACGTTCACCAGAGAAGATAATTAAGCTGGTCACTAAAACAACCCATAGTGCCGAAAAGCCTGGAAAGATCATTCCTTTATGGTACGTAATAAACATGGTGATTATAGACGCAAAGCCAAGCATGCCTACGAGGTTGTGAGTGAATGGCGAAAAGTGAATATTGCGCTCACGTTTTAATATGCTAGCTATAGCTAATATTGCACCACCAAGTAGCTCAAAGCCGCGGCTTTGTAATAAATAATATGCTGATGAAGAGGACATCAGGGTTGAGTATTGCGAATAACAGACTAGGCCAATGAATGAAGCGACTAATATTTTTAACAGGTGCTGTTTAGCAAAGAGTTTTGTACTGCACAATAAGAGTATCGGCCATATAAAATAGAACTGCTCTTCCAGTGATAAAGACCATATATGCAGCAATGGTAGTGAATCGGAAGTAGGCGCAAAGTATCCAGACTGTTTTTCAAAGTAGATATTTGCAATGAATCCACTCGCATACCGCATGCTATCGGCATAATTGATAAGGTCATTTGGTAAGAATAAAATATAGGCGACGACTAAACTAGAGAATACGACCAAGTAAAATAAAGGCAGGATCCTCTTAATTCTCTTGATATAAAAGTCAGAAAAAGAAAAAACATTGGAATCGATACTTGGGTATAACGATGTAGTAATGATGAAGCCAGATATGACAAAAAAAACATCGACACCGACAAAGCCACCAGGCAACCATGCTGGGTTTAAATGAAAGAGAATAACGGCGATGACAGCGACAGCTCTCAACCCGTCGACATCTGCCCTATACTTAATAGGTTGCATACTTCAGTTCCAAAAAATACAGAAGCTGTCGATTATAATGTTTTAGACATTAATTACACCTATTGATCGTGGCTGCTTATATGGGGACTGATACTCATTGGTCTCAGTGGGTAGGAAACGTACTCATTCATTTCATTTGCAAGCTCCTCTTTTACTCCTCCTTGCTTTTTAGATTCTAAGTTTATTTTGGCTTCCAGTATTAAACGTTGATGTTGATTTTTGCATTTT
Organism: Photobacterium swingsii; assembly: GCF_024346715.1. Classification (NCBI taxonomy): domain Bacteria; kingdom Pseudomonadati; phylum Pseudomonadota; class Gammaproteobacteria; order Vibrionales; family Vibrionaceae; genus Photobacterium; species Photobacterium swingsii. The sequence goes on along the minus strand of NZ_AP024852.1, from coordinate 2,936,633 downwards.
AAAATCACTGAATCTTGAGGTTTACAAGCCCCTAACTTGATAGTTTTTATCTATCAAATGTATAAAGCAAGACGAATGGTGTCAGCGTGTCCGCAGCCGTAATATTGCAGAAAATAAAGAGGAATCGAATTATGTTGAAGCAAAATATTATTGGTCTTGATAGCGGTAAATCTGAAGAATTGGCAGCACAACTCAATACGCTACTGGCGAACTATCAAGTACTTTACATGAACACGCGTGGTTATCACTGGAATATAAAAGGCAAAGAGTTCTTTGAACTGCATGCAAAATTTGAAGAAATTTATACTGATCTACAAGTAAAAATTGATGAGTTAGCCGAGCGTGTGCTGACACTGGGTGCCACACCATCACATAGCTTTACTCAGTATCTTCAGGTGAGTGATATTCAAGAGCACCTTAATGCGCATGCGGGGAGTGAATGTGTTAGCGGCTTACAAGCGGGTTTTAAGACGTTACTCGGTATGCAACGCAGTATCTTAGGATTAGCGGGTGAGGCTGAAGATGAAGGAACAGCGGCATTGATGGGCGATTATATCCGTGAGCAAGAAAAGCTAATGTGGATGCTGAATGCTTACAATCAATGATCGTTTAATTAAACAGATAACCAATTACCAAAAAGAGGTCGCATATCGCGACCTCTTTTTGCATCTGAGATTTAGTATTCAGCCATTTAAACGTTTAAGCACTTAGACGTTAAACAAACTAAGATGAGCTTGTTTGTGCTTTTAACTCACTGCTATAGCGACCTGGTTTGTGGTTCATTGCCAAGACCAAATTCAGCATGAAGGCACCCACTACCGAGAATAACAAAATCATAGGGCTAACGAGGAAGAAAGAGGCAACCAGTATGCTGAAATCAATGCCCATTTGCAGCTTGCCAGCAGACCATCCCATTTTCTCTTGTAAAAACAGCACTAGCACGTTAAAGCCACCAAGGCTGGTTTTATGGCGAAAAAGGATCAGCATACCTAATCCCATTAAGAGGCCACCGATTAAAGCGCAGTAAAGCGGTTCAAGGCGACTGATTTCTAATACGTGATGAAGGTTGTCGGTGATGATAGACACTAAGCCACCAGACAGAATACTGGTGAGTGCAAATGACTTACCCATACGGAACCAAGCCATCAAGTAAAATGGACAGTTCATCATAAAGTACAATTGGCCAAAGGATAGGTCGATAAACTGGCTCGCAAGTAGGGCAAGACCTGTTGTGCCACCTGTCAGTAAGTCGGCTTGCTGAAGAAAGAACACGCCTTGGGCTACAACGAAAGTACCTGTAAGAATAGCGATAATGTTTTCTGAAATAGAATGCTTGTTACTGCTCAAAAAATAGCTCCTTGTATCATCCGCATTCAGTTAATGCTGGTTGAGTTTTATTGCCGCTAGGTGGCCAGATGAAAATGTATGATGTATTGGAGCGCATCATATAGTCATTTATGACAAGAAAGAAGGTTACGGCTGTAGGTGGTTTTTATCGCCTGTAATTATATATTTACGGACTTGTAAATATTAATTTCAATGACTTTCTTGATAAATCTATTCACTTGGTATGTGCATTTTGAGTGAGGATTGTAGAAAAGATGAAACGAATTCATGGTGACATTGAAAATAAACATGAAGAAATCCAATAAAAAGTAATTTGAAGGGTATCTGATTTAGATCAATTTATGTAAAATATGGCATCAGTTACTGGTCAGACGAAAACGTTTGCGTCCGCATGGTTACTCGCTTTGCGTGAATCCAGTTTTTGTTAGATTTTTGTGGTTATACCTATCTGAGTCAGGAGATACAGATGCTAAAGCGCGACATGAATATTGCCGATTACGACGTTGAGCTGTTTGCAGCTATTCAGGAAGAAACTGCACGTCAAGAAGAGCACATCGAGTTAATTGCTTCTGAAAACTACACAAGCCCACGTGTAATGGAAGCACAAGGTTCTCAGCTAACAAACAAATATGCTGAAGGTTACCCTGGCAAGCGTTACTACGGTGGTTGTGAGTTCGTAGATAAAGCAGAACAACTTGCTATTGATCGTGCATGTCAGCTGTTTGGTGCAGAGTACGCGAACGTACAACCTCACTCAGGTTCTCAAGCGAACAATGCTGTGTACATGGCATTGCTAAATGCTGGCGATACTGTATTAGGCATGAGCCTAGCGCACGGTGGTCACTTAACACACGGTTCACCTGTTAACTTCTCTGGTAAGCTTTACAACATCATTCCTTACGGCATTGATGAAGCGGGCCAGATTGACTATGAAGAAATGGAAGCACTAGCAGTAGAACACAAACCGAAAATGATCATAGGTGGTTTCTCTGCTTACTCTCAAGTGTGTGATTGGGCTCGAATGCGTGAAATTGCAGATAAAGTTGGCGCATACTTCTTTGTTGATATGGCTCACGTTGCTGGCTTAATTGCTGCTGGTGTATATCCTAACCCTGTACCACATGCGCACGTTGTAACAACAACTACGCACAAAACGCTTGCTGGCCCTCGTGGCGGTCTTATTCTTTCTTGTGAAGGTGAAGACCTATACAAGAAACTGAACTCAGCAGTATTCCCTGGTGGTCAAGGTGGCCCACTGATGCACGTTATCGCAGCAAAAGCAGTAGCGTTTAAAGAAGCAATGGAGCCTGAGTTTAAAGAATATCAAGCGCGTGTTGTTGAAAATGCAAAAGTAATGGTTGGTGAGTTCCTAGAGCGCGGTTACAACATCGTTTCTGGTAGCACTGAAAATCACCTTTTCCTTGTTGACCTAATCAACAAAAACATCACAGGTAAAGAAGCAGATGCTGCACTAGGTGCTGCTAACATTACTGTGAACAAGAACAGTGTACCAAACGATCCACGTAGCCCGTTTGTTACTTCGGGTATCCGTATCGGTACGCCTTCAATTACACGTCGCGGTTTCACGGCTGAAGACACCAAGCAACTTGCGGGTTGGATTTGTGACATTCTTGACGATATCGAGAACCCTGCAGTGATTGAAGCAACAAAAGCGAAAGTATTAGAGATTTGTAAGCGTCTTCCTGTTTACGCATAATTTCATATCACGCGTATAAATAAACGGCACCTTTAAGGTGCCGTTTTGCGTTGGGGAATAAGAAGGCACTAAATAAGCGTAAAAACCGCGGATATATACTCAATAAACGTTTGAAATGCGGTACACTGATTCGACGAAAATGAGGAGGCACGATGCACTGTCCTTTTTGTGGTGCGAATGACACCAAAGTAATCGATTCTCGCTTGGTTGCTGATGGCCACCAAGTACGTCGCCGTCGTCAATGTTTAGCTTGTAATGAACGTTATACTACGTTTGAAACGGCTGAGTTGGTGATGCCGCGAGTAATAAAAACTAACGGTAACCGTGACCCATTCAACGAAGATAAGTTGCGTGGTGGTATTCAACGTGCGTTAGAAAAACGTCCTGTCAGCGCGGATGATATTGAAAAAGCGATCAATACCATCAAGTCTCAACTGCGTGCGACAGGGGAGCGTGAAGTTGCGTCTGACATGATCGGTAATTTGGTCATGGAAGCGTTAAAAGAACTCGATAAAGTAGCGTATATCCGTTTCGCATCTGTTTATCGTAGTTTTGAAGATATTCGAGAGTTTGGCGAAGAAATCGCTAAATTAGAAAAGTAGCCACGCATGTTTTCTTCTCTAGATCATTCTATGATGTTACGCGCTTTGCAGTTAGCAAAGCGTGGCCGTTTTACTACGGCTCCTAATCCCAATGTGGGCTGCGTGATTGCCCAAGGCGATCGCATTGTTGGTCAAGGCTACCATTACCAAGCTGGACAACCCCATGCCGAAGTCTTTGCGCTTCGCGAGGCGGGTGAGCTTGCCCAAGGAGCGACGGCTTATGTCACGCTTGAGCCATGCTCTCACTATGGCCGGACCCCTCCTTGCGCTGAAGCGCTCGTTAAAGCAAATGTTACACGTGTTGTCTGTGCCATGGTGGATCCAAACCCTAAGGTTGCAGGGCGTGGCATTGCAATGCTTGAAGCCGCGGGCATTGAGGTGCAAACAGGTTTACTTGAAGCCGATGCCAAAGCGCTGAATCGTGGTTTTATCAAGCGCATGCAAACAGGGTTGCCATTTGTGCAATTAAAGCTAGCAGCGAGCCTTGATGGTCGAACCGCGCTGGCTAATGGTGAGAGTAAGTGGATCACTAGCCCGCATGCCCGCGCTGATGTTCAAGCCTACCGTGCTCAAGCGGGCGCGATTTTATCAACTAGCGCCACGGTACTTGCTGATGATCCGTCGTTGAATGTCCGCTGGTCTGAATTAAGTGCGGATATACAAGCTGATTACCCTCAAGACAATCTCCGTCAGCCAACGCGGATTATTATCGATAGCCAAAGCCGCGTTTCTCCAACCTGTCGTCTTGCTCAATTGCCAGGGCAGATATTGCTTGCTCGTCAACAGTGTGATCAACTGGCTTGGCCTGAATCTGTTTCGCAGATCCTCGTGCCAAGCCCAGAGCTTGATATAACGGATACCTCGAACACGGCACAGCTAGACCTTAAAGCGCTGATGCAGCAGTTAGTGCGTGATCATGATATCAATCATATCTGGGTTGAAGCGGGGGCGGGGTTAGCTGGCGCGTTAATCAAAGCGCAGTTAGTCGATGAGCTTATCTTGTATCAAGCGCCTAAACTCATGGGGGCTGATAGCCGTGGTCTTATCGATGTATTGGGCTTAACCTCAATGACGCAAGTGCCAGAGCTTACTATTTCAGATGTACGTACCGTAGGCCCAGATATTCGTATTACAGCCGAAGTATCACAGCAGGTTTAACACCGTAATCTGCGGAAAGGAAAAATATTCATGTTTACAGGTATTATTGAAGCAGTGGGCACTATCACTGCACTGACGCCAAAAGGCAAAGATATTTCAGTGACGGTTGCGTCAGGTGATTTGGATTTAGCTGATGTTAAGTTAGGCGACAGTATTGCGACTAACGGTGTTTGCCTGACGGTTGTACAGCTAACGGGTAATGGCTATGTTGCTGACTTATCGTTAGAAACACTAAAACGCACCGCATTTGCAGATTACCAAGCAGGGCAAGTGGTTAACCTTGAAAAAGCCATGCTGCCAACCACTCGCTTTGGTGGCCATATGGTATCAGGGCATGTTGATAACGTTGGTGAAATTATCGAACGTCATCATACTGGTCGTGCTATTGAGTTTTGGGTCAGCGCACCTGAACACCTTGCTAAATATTTAGCAGAGAAAGGCTCGGTGGCAATTGATGGTATTAGTCTGACGATTAATGCCATTCGCGGTAATGAATTTAAGCTTACTATTGTGCCGCATACTGCGGCAGAAACGACAATGGAAGCCTTTAAAGTTGGCCGCAAGGTGAACTTAGAAGTAGATGTGATTGCTCGTTATCTTGAGCGTCTAATGTTAGGTGACAAAGCAGCAGATAAACAGTCAGAAGTGACCATGGATCTGCTCGCGCGTAGCGGCTTTTTAGGTTAAGCGGCTTTCTAAGTTAAGGAGATTAAGATGGCTTTAAGCAGCGCAAAAGAAATTATTGACGACATTCGCCAAGGTAAGATAGTTATCTTGATGGATGATGAAGATCGCGAAAATGAAGGCGATCTTATTATTGCTGCCGAAAAAATCACACCAGAGGCAATCAACTTCATGGCAACCAATGGCCGTGGCTTGATTTGTCTTACATTGACTCAAGCGCGTTGTCAGCAGCTAAACTTACCCTTGATGGTACAAGAAAATACTGAGCAATTTAGCACCAATTTTACTGTTTCTATTGAAGCTGCAGAGGGTGTGACTACTGGTATTTCTGCTGCTGATCGCTCACGTACCGTTGAAGCGGCCGTTGCGGCTAATGCATCCGCTGCTGACATTGTTATGCCGGGCCACATCTTCCCATTGATGGCGCAAGCGGGTGGTGTGTTGTCGCGTGCGGGTCATACCGAAGCAGGTTGTGACATCGCACGTCTTGCTGGTTTAGAGCCATCGAGTGTGATTGTTGAAATTCTAAATGAAGACGGCACCATGGCGCGTCGTCCTCAACTTGAAGTGTTTGCTGAAAAGCACGGTTTGAAGTTAGGTACTATTGCGGATCTGATTGAATACCGTAATAACAATGAAACCACCATTGAGCGCATTGCTGAATGTCAGTTGCCGACCGAGTTCGGTGAGTTCGATATGATCACTTACCGTGACACTATCGATAACCAAATCCACTACGCATTGCGTAAAGGTGATGTTCAAGCGGATCAACCAACGGTTGTTCGTGTCCACTTGCAAGATACGTTTAAAGATATTCTTCATTCTGGTGCGACTCAGTGGACACTGCCAAATGCCATGAAGCGCATTGCTAAAGAAGGTGGTGTTCTCGTCGTATTAAGTAAGCAAGAAAGCCAAGAGGCTGTTATTGCGAAAGTGAAGCACTTGTCTGCAGATAGTGCGGGTCAACCTAAGGTGAAATTGAACCCTAAAGATCAATCTCGTCAAGTCGGGGTGGGGTCGCAGATTTTATCTGACTTAGGTGTCTCTAAAATGCGTCTGCTATCATCAAGCACACAGCGTTACCATTCGCTTTCAGGCTTTGGCTTAGAAGCAGTTGAGTACATTTGTGAGTAATATTTACATTTAAGGTTATGGCGCACAGGGCGAATATTATTGTTTAGCATTGTGCAGCCGTTAAGTTCATCAGCCAGCTTGATAGCAGAGTGCTGATGACAATTTTTCATCAATAGTGAGATTCCACCGTTTGACCGTAGCGACGTAGCTACGAAGTGTGGTAGACTCCCGCGGTTTCTCAAACCGGAAAGACATAGTCACAGGAAGGCCCATGAAGGTAATTGAAGGCGCCATCGCGGCACCAAATGCAAAAGTTGCTATTGTAATCGCTCGCTTCAACAGCTTTATTAATGAAAGCCTACTTTCAGGCGCATTAGATGCACTGAAACGTCAAGGTCAAGTTAGCGAAGACAATATCACTGTTGTTCGTTGCCCAGGTGCATACGAACTACCATTGGTTGCACAGCAAGTTGCTAAAAGCGATCGTTACGACGCGATTATCGCGTTAGGCTCTGTGATCCGTGGTGGAACCCCACACTTCGATTATGTTGCCGGTGAGTGTAATAAAGGTTTAGCGCAAATCGCTCTTGAGTTTAATACTCCAGTTGCGTTTGGCGTTCTAACTGTCGATTCTATCGAACAAGCCATCGAGCGTGCCGGTACCAAGGCTGGTAATAAAGGGGCAGAGGCTGCACTTAGCGCGCTTGAAATGGTAAATGTTCTGTCCCAAATTGAATCCTAATGGGGGTTAATGTGAAACCAGCCGCACGTCGTAATGCACGTCAGTTTGCTGTGCAAGCTATCTATTCTTGGCAGATTACTAAAGGTAATGTTGCTGATATCGAACTTCATTTCTTATCTGATGATAAGTTTGAAGAAGAAGAGCACCAAGCAGAAGCGCCAGTACTTGCTGCACCACACAGTGATGTAGAGTACTTCCGCGACCTACTAACAGGTGTTGTTCTTAACCATCAAGAACTTGATAGCAAAATGCGACCATACCTATCTCGTCCACTACAAGATTTGGACCAGATGGAACTCGCGTTACTTCGTCTATCTATGTACGAAATGGTTAAGCGTGAAGACGTACCTTTTAAAGTGGTTATCAACGAAGCTATCGAACTTGCAAAAATGTTTGGTGCTGAAGATAGCCATAAATTTGTGAACGGTGTACTTGATAAAGCGGCACCAAGCCTTCGCAAAAACAAATAATCGATTCTGATTATAAGAGGCCAGCTTAGCTGGCCTTTTTTCTTTCTAAGTGATTGTATTTTTCTTTCTAAGTAATTGTATTATGGCTGGAAATGAATTTGATTTGATCGCTCGTTATTTCGAGCAACAAGCGGTCGAACGTCGTGACGTAGAACTCGCTATTGGTGATGATTGTGCGTTACTCAAAGTACCGGAAGGTTGCCAACTGGCTGTTAGCACCGATTCACTAGTGGTAGGTACCCACTTCCTTGCTGATGCAGATCCTAAATGGGTCGCTCATAAAGCATTAGCGTCTAACCTGAGTGATTTAGCGGCAATGGGCGCAACACCTGCTTGGGTGTCATTGGCCCTGACGATGCCAGAGCCTGATGAAACTTGGCTTGATGGTTTTTGCCAAGGCTTTTTCGCGTTGGCTGAATATTACAATGTTCAGCTTGTGGGCGGCGATACGACCAAAGGCCCACTCAGTATTACTTTAACTGTCCATGGTTTTATTCCCCAAGGCCAAGCACTCACCCGTAGTGGGGCGAAAAATGGTGATTGGATCTACGTGACGGGCAACTTGGGGGATAGTGCGGCAGGACTGGCGTATATTCTCGGAGAGCGTGAAGATGCAGGTTCAGCATTAGCCGATACCTTAATCCAGCGCCACTACTTGGCTCAGCCAAGGGTACTGGCCGGTCAAGCACTACGTGGTATTGCGTCGGCTGCATTAGATATTTCTGATGGCGTGGTGTCTGATTTGGGGCATATCCTTAAACGATCAGGTCTCGGGGCGATGATTCATATTGAGCAGCTGCCATTGTCCGATGAACTCCGCCAATTTGAACCCGATTTAGCAAAGGCTCAGCAGCTAGCGCTCACAAGTGGCGAGGAGTACGAACTCTGTTTTACCGTACCAGAAGCGAATCGTGGTGCGGTTGATGTCGCATTGGCACATGCTGGTGTTACAGCAACTTGCATTGGTCAGCTTTATACTGGGAGTGGTGTTACGTTACAATCAGCAGGCAAAGCCATTGATTGGCAGTTGCACGGTTATGATCATTTTGCGGAGTAAGGTTTGACGAACCCAAAAGAACACATTCAATTACGCAACCCCTGGCACTTATTAGCAACAGGTTTTGGCAGTGGCTTATCACCGGTTGTACCTGGCACCATGGGTACTGTAGCAGCGATCCCTTTTTATATGCTAATGACGCAGCTCCCTTTTGCTGTGTATTTAGCGATCACCTTTGTTGCTGCAATAGTCGGGATTACGATTTGCCAGAAAACGTCAGATGATATGAAAGTCCACGATCATGGCAGTATCGTCTGGGATGAATTTGTGGGGTTCTGGATCACCATGGCTGTCGCGCCCGTATTAAGCTGGGAATGGGTCTTAACAGGGTTCGTTTTATTTCGTTTCTTTGACATGATCAAGCCTTGGCCGATTAGCTGGTTGGATAAACATGTCCATGGCGGTTTTGGCATTATGGTTGATGATGTATTAGCAGGCTTTATGGCGATGATTTCGCTTTGGGGCGTAGGGCACTGGCTCGGCTGGTAAGCCTCCACTCCTCAACAAGGTACAGGATTTGAAAGGCCGCTTATTGTAAGCGGCCTTTTCTTTTTTATTATTTACACCAGTGTAAGTCATTGTTCGTCTAATCTTAATTCTATGCCGACCTTATTTCGAACGAGGTGGGTATCTTGATATAAGGCAGAGTGCAATGACGAGAAATGGGGTTAGGATTGCTGGCTGTATTTTCAGTTTTATTGGTTTCACCGCGCAAGCCCAAGTGTATCCATCGACAGGGACAGGCTGGGTATTGCCAGGTAGTTGGGAAGCACCGTTAACCACCTCTAGGTTCGATACCGCTAATGATGTTAAACGTTGGGAAGCACAACACGCAGATATTGTATTTGGCAGTATGCAAAATAAGGCCATCAACCAACAGCTGATCAGTATGGGTTATATGTATAGCCAGAAGCTGGATTGTAAGCCGAGTAAACCATCATCATGGCTTAGTCAGCATGCGCAGCTGGCTGGGTTGGAGTTCGAAGACCTATTTTTACATTTCGCTGAAGACACGCAACTTGAAGCCACTTCAATCAGCCAAGGGTTAAAGTATTTACTTGAGGGGCAAGCCTTTCATCTGATTCTTATCCGAAATGGCAATTATGCTACGGCGCGCTTGCCGCTGAATTTGCAACCTAATGATGAGTTGGTGCTGATCTCGTCATACCCTTCAAACTCTCTTGTCATTGAAGCTGATATCGCACCTAGAGTGGAGCAAGCCATTGCATTATCCAGTCCAAGTGAAGGAATCGCCCAATGGCAAGCGGTTCATAGTGATTGGCAACGCGTACAAGGTAAGTGGCTAGGCTCACTTGAGGTTCAACACCCTTGGCAAAGTGCATCGGCAAGGATTGAAGGACGAGAACTGAATACGGGCAAGCAAGCGCTCAGTGATGGTTTGCAAGTTTGGATGTTGAAACTGAACTGGCAGGCAGAGAGCAAGGTGGAGCAAGTTGCATTTAAACCTTGGCTTGACTATCAAGATCAACGCTTGGTGATACCGGGCTGGGATGCAGAAAATGATCGTAACCAAGATGGGTTTATCAGTGATCAAGAATTCTATTCACGTAAAAATGTTAAGGCCAGTGCGCGTTTTCGTCATCAAGCGCGCTTGATCCCTGCGGGACATATGTGGCCTGGTACTTGTTGGTATCGCGTTAATTTTGGCAATAAATTACTCAATGATTTGCATGCTAAGTGGTATCGCTATGATTGGGAGCAGCAAGGGCTCAGCGGTGCCTACAACGATGATATGGCAAAGCTGTTGGGACGAAATCAATTTACTGTCGACACAGGTGGTCAGCTGCAAGAATTGCCATTGAAAGCCGGAAATGATGAATCGTCTTTGTACTATGCAAAACAAATGGCTGCTTTTTTAAAGCTGGTGAAAGCGCAAACTCAAACTCATTGGCTAGCGGCAAATATTTCAGATTTAAATCTCTGGCATTATGATGGTTGGCCAAGAGAGTTACGTGATGTCGTGGATGTTTGGCTACGCGAGCATTACTTAACGCCAGCAATGGGGTTAGATCGACTTTATCGCTATTGGGATAACTTTGCTCTGGCTAAGCTTGGAGATAAGAGCTTAATCATGGTATCGGTGAAAAGTGGACGCAGTCAGGTGGCGCCATTATTGCCTGCGGCTTGGCATCAAGACATCGAAACTGGCCTTGCCTTGTATTACCTTTTTAATATCCCACAGCAGACTTATTATCATAGCTGGAATGCGGGCTTTTATTACGGTAGCGGTAATACCGATGAGAAAAACTGGTACCGGCAAGGCGTACCTAAAAATTGGGTTTACCAGCCAAGTGCGATGTTAGAGGTGGATATTGGTCAGCCAGCGCTCGTACCGAAAGGCCATCGAGTTGTATATTGGCGTAACAAGACCAAAGATATTGATATTAAAGCGAAAACATCCACTACAATGCTTGGTGATACTGGCGTGGTACCTGCTAACTGGTTTTGGTTATATCGTTCAGGCTGGGGCAGTAATTTTCCTCGTCATGGTGTGATTGCGCGGCAATACAGCAAAGGCTTAGTGGTTTATCGTGCGATGAATGAACCGAATAATCCTGCGTTTATGCAGACCGAACCATTACGCGTGTCGCTACCGGGAGACTATCGTCGAGTGATGCCTAATGGTACCTTAGGTGAACCGATGCGTTATATTGAACTTGGTGGCTATGAAGGCGCTGTGCTTAAAAAAGTAGAGTAGCCCATATAGTCGATATAAAAACGGACTTCAGCGAAGTCCGTTCTTTAATACTATGTGGCGAGCTTGTGTATACAATGCTAGGTATCAAGCAAGGCTAACTATCGACGATTAAGCCATGTATTCGCGAATTTGACGCTCAATACCAGGGCCATCAATGCCTAATACTGCGTGTAGCTCTTGCTGTGTCCCTTGCTCTACAAAGCGATCGGGTAAACCAATGTTCAATACAGGTTTCAAGCATTTTGCTTTCATCATGTATTCAATGACACCGCTTCCCGCACCACCTGCGATTGCATTCTCTTCAACCGTCACAAGAACATCATGGGTAGCTGCAAGCTCTTGGATTAAGGCTTCATCAAGTGGCTTAACAAAACGCATATCCGCAACGGTTGCATTTAAGTTTTCAGCCGCCTCTAGAGCGTAACTTAACGTGGTGCCGAAGTTTAGAATTGCAATTTTCTCGCCTTGGCGACGAACAATCCCTTTACCAATCTCAAGTGCTGTCATTGCTTTGTCTGGAGCAATTCCCGTACCGCTACCACGCGGGTAACGCACCGCGCTTGGTCCTTGATGTAAATGGCCAGTGTAGAGCATTTGGCGACATTCGTTTTCATCGCTTGGGGCCATGATGGTCATATTTGGAATACAACGCATGAAGCTTAAATCAAATGCACCTTGGTGTGTTTGGCCGTCAGCACCGACTAAACCACCACGGTCAATGGCAAACATCACTGGCAGATCCATAATGGCCACATCGTGGATCAGTTGATCATAACCACGCTGCAAGAAGGTTGAATAAATAGCGACAACAGGGTTATAGCCCCCTATCGCCATACCTGTTGCAAGTGTCACGGCATGTTGCTCAGCAATCGCTACATCAAAATACTGGCTCGGGTATTCTTTCGAGAAACGCACCATGCCTGAACCTTCGCGCATCGCTGGCGTAATCGCCATGAGCTTGTCGTCTTGTTCAGCCATATCACACAACCAGTCACCAAAGATATTGGAGAACGTTGGTTTAGCGTTTTTCGCTTTTGGCAGTGGGTTCTTGGTTAAATCAAACTTAGGCACAGCGTGATAGTTGATTGGATCCGCTTCTGCTGGTGCATAGCCTTTGCCTTTTTTGGTCATAATATGAAGGAACTGCGGCCCTTTAAGGTTACGCATGTTCTTCAGGGTTTTGACCAGCTCTTCTACATCGTGACCATCAATTGGGCCAATATAGTTAAAGCCGAGTTCTTCAAACAAGGTACCAGGGACAACCATGCCCTTGATGTGTTCTTCTGCGCGTTTAACCAATTCTTTAATGGGTGGCGCACCCGATAATACTTTTTTGCCACCTTCACGGATGGTGCTGTAAAGATTGCCAGACAGTACACGTGCAAGGTGATTATTTAATGCACCCACGTTTTCTGAAATTGACATCTCATTGTCATTTAACACCACTAGCATGTCTGAGTGAACATCACCCGCGTGGTTCATAGCTTCAAATGCCATGCCTGCAGTGATTGCACCATCACCAATAACGCTGACCACTTTACGGCCTTGGTTTTCTTTTTCAGCTGCGATAGCCATACCAAGACCGGCGCTGATCGAGGTTGAAGAGTGACCGACAGACAAGACGTCGTATTCGCTCTCTTCACGCCAAGGGAAAGGGTGAACCCCATCTTTTTGGCGAATGGTCGACATTTGATCGCGACGCCCCGTCAAAATTTTGTGCGGGTATGCTTGGTGGCCTACGTCCCAGATCAGGTGATCAAATGGGGTGTTGTAGACATAGTGTAGGGCGACAGTCAGTTCAACTGCGCCAAGACCAGAAGCAAAGTGGCCGCTGGTTTGGCTTACTGAGTTCAGTAAGTAGGTACGTAGTTCGTCACATACCGCAGGCAAGCTGTCTTGCGGTAATAAACGAAGCTCATCAGGCGTGTTCGCAAGGGCCAGATGAGGGTATTTTGAAATATCCAGTGTCATAACAGTTCGGCGCTTTTACTGATTTTAGTTATTGCGCTCGATGACATATCGGGCAAAAACTTCTAGTTGTTCTGTATTGTAGGGGATTGCATCCAGCGCGTGTAGTGCTTCTTGATAAAGTTGTTGTGCTTTTTCTTGCGCACCAGCTAAACCAAGTAAAGCAGGATAAGTGCTTTTTTCCAGTTCAATATCAGAACCTTGTGGTTTACCTAACGTTTCAGTATCACCAATTACATCAAGAATGTCGTCTTGTACTTGGAATGCTAGCCCTACAGCTTCGGCGTATTTGTTCAGTTGCGGCAAGATAGCCACGCCTTTTTCACCCGCAGCCAACGCACCTAAGCGAATGGCACAGCGGATTAACGCACCGGTTTTCTTTTTGTGGATGGTCTCAAGTCGTGCTAAATCAACGCGTTGACCTTCGGCTTCCAGATCAAGTGACTGACCCAAACACATGCCTGCTGCGCCAGAAGCGCGTGCAAGCTCTTTAACCATAGTAATACGTTGTGGCTCAGCATTTGGATTTAATTTGCCATCAGCCAAAATTTCAAAGGCTAAGGTTTGCAGTGCATCGCCTGCTAAAATCGCAATGGCTTCGTCAAATTCAATATGACAGGTTGGTTGGCCGCGACGTAATTCGTCATCGTCCATCGCAGGTAAATCATCATGGATCAGCGAGTAGGCATGAATGCACTCAACAGCGGCGGCTGGAGCATCAAGATCGTCAAGCGAAGTACCAAGCATTTCCCCTGTCACGTAGGTCAGAAAAGGGCGCGCACGCTTTCCACCAAGTAAGGTTCCATGTTTCATCGCCTTAAGTAGCGATTGATCTGAGTGGGGTTGAGCCGCTAGCCAGCTAGCTAGTTGCTGATTACTGCGTTCTTGAAAGAACGTCAGAGACTGTGACAGAGAAAAAGTGTTATTCATTATGGGTATCAAATTCGGTCAGAGGCGCTTCGTCATCAGCTTGAAGCAAAATATCGACGCGTTGCTCCGCTTGAGTCAGTTTTTGTTGGCTATTACGGGCAAGCGCAATCCCACGTTCAAACTTTTTAAGCGCATTTTCAAGTGAAATGTCGCCAGATTCGAGCTCAGCTACAATCGAATCAAGTTCATCAAGTGCGTCTTCAAACGCCATATTTTCGGGTTTTTTAGCTGCCATAAGAGTTTCACTATTTTGAAAGTGCAGGAAAAATAACGCAGTGACTGGGTAGCGTCAAATTATCGCACATCAATGTGTGTGTCAGAACAGTAATTTTCACCTTTTCGCTTATCTGCGCTAAATCAATTTTGGAGGGTGCCGATACAGTAGTTGTTCGGTAGAATAGATTGGTTTTTAGCAACGCGTCGCAAGTTGGAGAGTTTCAGGTGGATTTGGCAACCCTTATAGGCTTAATCGGGTCTTTTGCTTTTATCATAATGGCAATGGTACTCGGTGGCAGCATCGGTATGTTCGTAGATACACAGTCAATATTGATTGTTTTCTGTGGTTCTTTGTTCGTGGTACTGATGCAATACAGCATTGGGCAATTTTTTGGTGCAACCAAAATTGCAGGCAAAGCCTTCATGTTCAAAACTGACGTACCTGAAGATCTGATTGCTAAAATCGTCGAAATGGCCGACGCCGCCCGTAAAGGGGGATTTCTGGCATTGGAAGAGATGCAGGTTGATAACTCTTTTTTACGTAAAGGGGTCGATTTGCTGGTGGATGGTCATGACGCAGATGTGGTGCGTTCAGCCTTACAAAAAGACATAGTGCTGACCAATGAACGTCACGAACAAGGTATCGGTATCTTCAAAGCGCTAGGTGATGTTGCGCCTGCGATGGGGATGATAGGTACCTTGATCGGCCTTGTTGCCATGCTATCAAATATGGATGATCCCAAATCCATCGGCCCAGCCATGGCCGTTGCACTTTTAACCACCTTATACGGTGCCGTCTTTGCTAACATGGTTAGCCTCCCTATCGCAGCTAAATTAACCTTGCGTAAAGATCAAGAAAAGCTAAACCGAATGTTGATTTTGGATGGTGTATTAGCTATCCAAGATGGCCAAAACCCACGCGTGATTGACGGCTACCTGAAAAACTACCTCAATGAGAAGAAACGCTCATTCGATCCTGAAGGGTAAAGGGGCGCGAGATGGAAGAAGAATGCAAATGTCCCCCCCCGGGGTTACCAGCATGGATGGGCACCTTCGCAGACTTAATGTCATTGTTGATGTGTTTCTTCGTCCTGCTGCTGTCGTTCTCTGAGATGGATGTCTTAAAGTTTAAGCAGATCGCTGGCTCGATGAAATTCGCGTTTGGTGTTCAGAATATGCTTGAAGTTAAAGATATTCCAAAAGGCACCAGTGTAATCGCACAAGAGTTTCGTCCGGGGCGCCCTGAACCGACACCGATTGAAGTGATCATGCAGCAGACCATTGATATGACTCAGCGCTCACTTGATTTCCATGAAGGTGAATCTGACCGTGCGGGCGGTACTCAGCGCGATGCGGGCAAACTCACCGGTGGTCAAACGGCTGAAAAAGCGACACAAGACAACCAAAACAGTGAATCTGAAGAGAGTCCATCACAAGCTCAATTGCTAGAAATGCTGAAGCAAGCCCTTGATCGCGAAATTGATGATGGGGCGATTGAAGTGGAAAATTTTGGTCAGCAAGTGGTGATTCGAATTAAAGAAAAAGGGGCCTTCCCTGCAGGATCGGCATTTTTACAGCCCAAATTCCGACCTTTAGTTCGTCAAGTGGCCGATCTGGTTCGTGATATACCGGGTATTATTCGCGTTTCAGGCCATACCGATAATCAGAAGTTGGACTCTGAGTTGTATCGTTCAAATTGGGATTTATCGGCGCAGCGTGCTGTTTCTGTGGCTCAAGAAATGGAAAAAGTGGAAGGTTTCGATCATAAGCGCCTACGTGTTGTGGGTTTGGCAGACACTGCACCGCTAAATAAAAATAAAACCGAAGAAGAGCGCCGCGCTAACCGTCGCGTTGAAATCTCAATTATGCAAGGCAAACCGCATTATTCGGAAGCGGTTTCGAGTGTTCCACAGTCATGACGTTAACTCTCACGCCATCAACTTGATGGCGTGAGGTTGAACCCCCCGATAATCCTTACTAAGGTATTACTACTATTGCTGACAACTTGGGTGAATTTCCCCCAATGGAAGGCTGAGACTCGTTTCAGCCAATTTGCTAGTGATCACATTATCGAATGCAGCTCAACAATCACTAAATCAATGGATTATTCGTTGAGTAACCGTCTCTGCTGGTTTCAGCGACAGCGAGCTTGCTGTATAATTCGCGCCTTTAGTTTGGCCCTGTGTAGCGAAGCGTGTTATGAAATTTATCGTAAAACCCCATCCAGAGATTTTTGTAAAGAGTGAGTCTATTCGTAAACGCTTTACTAAAATCCTAGACAGCAACATTCGCATTATTCTTTTGCGTTTGACTGATACTGTATCGGTTGTCAATCGCCGTACTTACATTGAAGTCACGGTAAAAGACGAGACGATTCGCGAGCAGGTACTTGCTGCGTTAACGCAAACCTCGGGTATCCACCATGTACTAGAAGTGAATCAAACTGAATTCACTGATATGCACGATATCTACGAGAAAACGCTAGAATTAGTGCGCGAAGATCTTGAAGGTAAAACTTTCTGTGTACGTGCTAAGCGTGTTGGTAAGCATGACTTTACCTCGATTGAACTGGAGCGTTATGTTGGTGGTGGCTTGAATCAAGCCATTGAAACGGCAAAAGTGAAGCTGAAAAAACCCGATGTTACTGTCAATATCGAAGTTGAAAACAACATCCTGAATCAAGTGCTTGCTCGTCATAAAGGCCTTGGTGGATTCCCGATGGGAACGCAGGAAGATGTACTAAGCCTGATTTCTGGTGGTTTTGACTCTGGTGTTTCTAGCTACTTACACATTAAACGCGGTAGTAAAGTACATTACTGTTTCTTCAACTTAGGTGGCCCAGCACACGAAATTGGTGTTAAGCAGGTTTCGCACTTCTTATGGAAGAAATACGGCTCATCGGCAAAAGTGAAGTTTATCTCGGTAGATTTCGAGCCTGTGGTTGCTGAGATCCTAGAGAAAGTGGAAAACGGTCAGATGGGTGTGGTGCTGAAGCGTATGTTCATGCGTGCGGCTGGCCAAGTGGCTGAACGTTTTGGAATTCAAGCGCTAGTAACCGGTGAAGCATTGGGTCAGGTATCAAGCCAGACACTGACTAACCTGCGCATGATCGATAACGTGACTGATACCTTGATTCTTCGTCCTCTGATCAACTGGGACAAAGAAGACATTATCAATGTTGCGCGTGAAATCGGTACTGAAGAATTCGCGAAAACCATGCCAGAGTTCTGTGGTGTGATTTCGAAGAACCCGACAGTGAAAGCATCAAAAGCGAAGCTTGAAATCGAAGAAGCGAAATTTGATTTCACGGTACTAGACCGTGTGGTGACTGAGGCGCGTGTCATGGATATTCGTGATATTGAAAAAGAAAGCCAAGAACAAGCACCTGAAATTGAGTTAGTCGATCAAATCGATCAAGGTGCTATCGTACTTGATATTCGTAGCCCAGATGAAGAAGATGAAAGCCCACTTGTGATTGAAGGCGTTGAAGTTCAACATCTACCGTTCTACAAGCTAGCAACCAAGTTTGGTGATCTACCACAAGACAAAACATACTTGTTGTACTGTGATCGCGGCGTAATGAGCCGTCTTCAGGCGCTGTACTTGCAAGAAAATGGTTTTGCTAACGTGAAAGTGTACCGTCCATAACAGTACGGTTTCATGAGTTAATCGTGCTTCAACTAGTAACGATTAGCGAACAAAAAGAAACCCAGCGATAAGCTGGGTTTTTTATTGCCTGCTTGTTAGCGAGAGAGTCTTGCTCCTGGGTCAAGCAATTAAACCGCTTCTTTAACCGCTTCGTTTTTTAATTCGCGTAAGTAGCGATACACAGTATCACGAGAAACATTCAGTGATCGGGCTGTGATAATTATTGAGTCTTTAATGCTGAAAACACCGTTATCAAATAATTGCTCAACAATAACGCGATTGCGCTTACTGATTGGAATAGTTTGGTTTTCCATGGTGGCATTGATAATGCGTTCAATGGAATCATTGAGCATCTCATCTGGAGATTTAGCAAAGGTTTCTGGTGAGGTGACGGGCTGTTCTAAAGCGTTACTGCTAGGGAGCATTGAGCCTAAAAATGAATGAATGGGGGCGTCCATGTCTGAATTGATACAAAGCAAACCAATGGCTGTACCGATATCATTACGAATGATGGTGGTGACAGAGCGCAGCAACTTACCTTGCGGCCCTTTACTGAAATAAGGCTCCGAAACATCAGATCCTGATTTGAGTTTTTCTAACGCTAAGTTGGTGATTGGGGCGCCAATATCACGACCTGTTACGTCACCATTCGCGATTTTTATAATTGATGGATTTTCAATATCAAGGCTGTGAAGTGCAACTTCCGTGTGCTGCCCATACATGGCAGCTATACCATCTACAACGTTAAACGTTGCGTTTAAAATTAGTTTGTCGCTAAGTGATAATGTGACCAACATATCCCATTTCCTAAATTCGCAAACGAAAGTATTTTCATTGGACTACCAGAAAATACTTTCGTTTCACGTAGCGAAAAATAATCGCCATCCCTTGTTAGATGGCGATTATGGCCTTTATGCTGACATGATTTCAATAATTTCTTTGTCAGTTTCTAGCATGCCTGTGCTGACCATACGACCTACATTACGAATTGTATGTTCAATATCGTTTGCAATCACACCTTGTTTGTTAGCTGCATGGTTGTTCATCGCAAGGAGCATAGATTTAACCGCAGCTTGCGACGAGCTACCTACCTTCATGGCACAAGTCGCTTTTGCACCATCGCAAACCATTCCTGTGGTGTCACTTAGTACGTTTTGGATAGCAAAACAGGATTGTGCAAAGTCACCACCGCGTAGGTACACCATGGCCATGGCAGCTGCTGAGCTGGTTGCTGTGTTACCACAGAATGCAGAAAGTGGTGGGTAGTAAGACTTAATGTATACCGCACCTAGGTGGCTCATAATGAGCGCACGTGCCAGCGTTTCATCATTTGCACCCACGAACTCAGCGGTTTTGACAACAGGAACGGTGGCAGCAATGCCTTGGTTACCACTGCCGTAGTTGCTCATTGCTGGTAGGGTTGCGCCGCCCATACGTGCGTCGGATGCGGCAGATGTGTACATCAGGATCTCGTTAGATAGGCATTTACCCATCATGCCGTCTTCCATGCTGTTATCCATAGTACGGCCGATTTGTAGGCCGTAAGGATTATCCATGCCTTCTTGCGATAGGGCGATATTAAGGTTTTTAGCTTCAAGGATGAATGCAATGTCAGCGAAATCAGCTTGAGTTGCAAAGTCGTAAATGCCACGAATGCTAATATCTACACCGTCGCAAATAGAGGCCGTTGACGCTGAGTTATCTTCTTTGCTTGCTGAAAATGTCACTTCATCGTTAAAGCGTTGTTCAATAATCAGAGTGTGGCCACCGCTAATGGTTACTTCTGCGGTATCTGTACCTTTGGTTGCAATCACGCGGCAGAAAATGAACTCATTGGTGTTGTAACGTGACACTTCAACCTTACCTGCATCGATCAAGGCTTGTGCGTTTTCAACATCTGTAGGTGTGATCTTTGCTAATACTTCAAGGTCTGCATTAGCATCGCCACCGACAGCGCCCGCTGCTGATGCGATATGTAGACCAATTTTACCTGTGCCGGGTACAAACACGCCCATGGAGTTTTTGTAAAGGTTATCAGACACAAAAACGTTCAGTGTTTCTGGTGTGCCGCCAAGCATTTTTGCAACAGTTGCAGATGCATAAGCGGCAGAGATAGGTTCAGTACAACCCAGTGCAGGTTTTACAACTGAGTTGATGATATCGATGTACTGTTTCCATTGTGCTTTCATGACTTACCCCTTATTTCGCGTGTGCAATTGCTTCAACTTCAACTAAAACGCCTAATGGCAGATCTTTTACTGCGAAGCAGCTACGTGCTGGGCAGTCGGTTTCAAAAACGGTTTTATACACTTCATTAAATGCAGCGAAATCCGAGATGTTCGCTAAGTAACAGGTTGTTTTTAGAATGGTATTTACATCGCCACCGCCAGCTTCAACCACACTGATAAGATTTTTTAGTGACTGAATGGATTGCGCTGTAATCCCCCCTTCGGCAACTTGATTTGTTGCTGCATCAACGGGTAATTGACCCGAAGTAAAGATCAAGCTGTTGTAAGCCGTTCCATGAGAATAAGGGCCGATTGCAGCGGGTGCATTATCTGAAGTGACGACAGTTTTCATGTTCTTTACCTTTGAGTAGATTTTCGTCTGCAGTTTGTTTGTTATCAAATCTAAACTTTATCCTGCAATGTAATTTGCAATAATAGTACAAAAATATTTGCATTAATCAATGGTGGTTTTACGTTAAATTTGATCTCGATCATTATTATTCGCTGGTTTTATCGATACTTTGCCTTTTTTATGATCAAAGTCTACTTTCAAATAAATTTGCATTTATTAGGCTTGCTGAGATATTTGATGTCGAATATATTTGCATCTGAAAATAAATTTGATGTTTTTCTTATTAAGAGTTGAAACGATGAAAAAACAATTAATGAGTGCGGGACTAAAAGCGATTGCGCCCTTGTGTATAGGTGCTTTTCCATTTTCCTTCATTGTGGGTGCGGTTAGCATCCAAGCTGGGATGGACATAATGCAAAGTACATTGTGGGCATTTACGGTGTTTGCAGGTTCTGCACAAATGGTTGCGCTAGGCTTATTTCAGTCTGGAGCAAGCATGGCGGTGATTATGCTGACCACCTTTATCATTAATTTACGTCATGTACTCTATAGTGCTTCGTTATCAGAGCACGCCAAGGAATACCCGCTGCATATTCGTATGCTGATGGCTTATGGACTCACGGATGAAGTGTACGCCTCTACAATCACAGAGGTACGTAAAGAAAAAGAGGGCCGTCACTGGTTTTATTTAGCGGCAATGTTCGGTTTTTGGGGAAACTGGGTATTAGCGAACTTAATGGGGGCACTGGTTGGGTCGTCATTCCCTGATATTGCAAATTATGGGCTTGAATTTGCAATGGTTGCAGCCTTCATCGCAATTGTTATTCCACAAGTTAAAAGCCGTGAATGTATCGTCGCTGCTGTAGTGGCAACGATTTCGGGTATTTTACTATCAGGTTTACCGCATTCTTTAGGGCTAGTGATCGCTGCTGCAATTGGTGTACTTGCTGGTTATCAGATGGATTTGGCGACAGAGAAAGAACAACGTGAACAACAAGAATCAAACCAAGCAACTGAAGTAGAAGGTGCATAGCATGGACATGACTACATTTTTAATCTTTACCTTAGGTATGGCTGTGGTGACTTTCGCAATTCGCTTTTCAGTGATAGGTATGGCTGGTTCATTTGAAATGTCTGAGCGTATGAAGCGTACGCTGCGTTTTGTTCCTGTTACTGTATTACCAGCGATCATTGCGGTTGAAATTCTTGGTGCGGGTTCGAATATGGTGTTTAGCCTAGAAAACCCCCGCGTGCTTGCCGCTATCGTTTGTACCATTGTGAGTTTACGTTTTGATTTGGTATGGGTTGTATTAAGCGGGATGGGTTCACTACTTTTATTTCAAAGTTTACTTGGCTAATGGTTGTTAGCTTACTGGTTAGACAAAACGCAGCGAATTTGCTGCGTTTTGTCTTTCTGGGGATTTATTTAACGTTGGCTTAGCAGTGTGTTATTTCTGCGGCAGTACGTCGTAGTGCATGTTTGGCCACACCACCATGGGACCGGCCACTTCTGCTGCTCGTTCTTTACCTGCTAGCTGTATCACAATGTCTAATGCGAACTCTTGTGCTGTACCTGGCCCTTGACTGGTGAGTAGGTTGTGGTTGGTATCAAAAAACACACGTTTGACTTTACGTTTACTTGCTGGGATTTGATCCATCACAGAAGGGTGAGCAGTCATGTACGCGTCAGGGTACATAGTGTGATGCTGCAACAAAATGGCTGGTGTCGCACAAATAGCAGCGACTAGTTTGCTGTCGTAACGGTGTTGATTGACAAACTCAACTAACAAGGGACTATCACGGAAGCATTCTGCGCCACCAAGCCCGCCTGGTAATACCACACAATCAAATTCAATATCTGCGACTTCAACTAGTGCGACATCGGCAACCAGTTTAATACCGCGAGAACCTTCAACAATCAATGCGCCGTCAGAGGCGACACTGGCAATGGTAACCTCGAAGTTGGCACGGCGAAGGACATCTATAGCGGTAATGGCTTCCATTTCTTCAGTGCCAGGGGCAATACAAACCGCAATCTTCGGAGTGGGCGTGTGTAGAAAGGTCATGAGGCTTTTTGCTCCATTGTTTTAATTTGTTGCCAAAGCTGGGCATTAAAAGGGGTGCGTATGTTGTAGTGTTGACCACATCGCACAATATGCCCAGTAATATAGTCGATTTCAGTCTGGCGGTGGTGACAAACATCTTGATTCATCGACGAAAAATTATTTGCTGTCGCTTGAATAACCCGATCAACTTGTTCTTTGAGACTATCTGCTGTGGTGAGATAACCCTCTGCACACATGATTTCCGCCACTTCTTGGCAAATAGTGATGAGTGCAGTTTGGTATTTCGGGTGGGCTAGTTCGCCATTTTTACATTGATGCAGCGTGGTTAACGGGTTTATAGCACAGTTAATGGCTAACTTCTGCCACAGTGGTTGCTGAATATCTGAGTGCCATTGACAGGGGGCGAGCATCTTATCGAATTTATCCGCTAAGACCTGTAATTGTTGCGCGGCAGGGTTAATTGCACCGAGCCATGTTTGCCCTATGCCCGTATGCTGAACATAATCTGGTTGCGGCTTGAAGGCGGCCTGTGACGTGGTGGCATACAAAATAGGGGTCTGCGGCAGTTTTTGCAATGCGACTGCTTGGCTACCCATACCATTGTGCATGATAACAATCGGTGTTGATGGCGATAGCCAAGGTTGAATGGCTTCAATTGCTTGCTCGACTTGAAAGGCTTTAACGGTGAGCAGAACACAGTCGCTCTGTTGCAGTAATTGGGGTTGGTTACTTGCTAGTTTGAGTATTTTGGGCGCTTTAGCCGCAGAGTTGGATATTAAGGAGCTGAAAGCAAATTCGTGCTGGGGCTGAGCGCTGCGTGTCCAAAGGTGAACTGTGTGGGCTTTAGCAAGTGAAGCCGCCCATAGGCAGCCTATGGCACCCGCCCCAACAATGGTGAACTGCATGAATTACATTCCTTAGCTACGTCGAGTCATCATACTAAGGGGTAGGGTAGCATTTTGGCAGTTGATGGTGAATTTAGCGCAAAGAAAAAGGCGTACAGTGCGCCTTTTACCAGAGAGCTCAATGTTCTTTATCACTATTTTTTCAGATCGCGTAAATAGCGGTAAACGGTATCACGTGAGACACCTAATGATTCAGCGGTGATCACTATGGCGTCTTTTATATTGAATACGCCATTTTCAAATAATTGCTCAACAATAACACGGCTACGTTTATGGGTTGGAATTGAACGATCTTCCATTGTGGCGTGTTTGACTCGTTCAATAGAGTCATTCAGCATTTCATCTGGGTTTTTAGCGAAAGTTTCTGGGGAAACTGAGGCTGAGTCGAGTGGCAAAGTATTTGGCAGCATCGAACTTAAAAATGAATGAATAGGCGCATCCATGTCGGCATTAATGCAGAGCAGAGCGATTGCTGTACCAACATCGTTGCGAATAATGGTGGTCACAGAACGAATCAATTTACCTTTAGAACAGCGGCTGAAATAAGGTTCTGAAATATCAGCACCAGATTTTAACTTCTCAAGGGCTAAATTGGTGATCGGTGCACCAATACCACGATCGGTTACATGGCCGTTAGCTATTTTGATAATGGATGGATTTTCAATGTCTAAGCTGTGAAGCGCAACCTCTGTGTGTTGGCCATACATTGCAGCGATACCATCAACGACATTACACATCGCATCGAGGATTAATTTATCGCTCACTGATAAGGTGACTAGCATTTTCCATTTCCTTTAAAAGCAAACGAAAACCTTCTAACGAGATGCATGCTTTTCCATGTATTCCTCTGGATTATGAATAGGCATGCAAGTGAAACTGCTTTCGTTTGCAACTGTGATTCTTGGGGTGAAATATAATCGCCACCCGATATAGGTGGCGATTATGGACTTTAAACAGACATAATTTCAATGATTTCTTTGTCTGTTTGTCCCATTCCAACACTAACCATACGGCCAATATTGCGGATGGTTTTTTCAACATCACGTGAAATAACGCCTTGCATTGCTGCAGCGTGGTTGTTCATTGCAAGTAGCATAGATTTGACGGCTGCTTGTGAAGAACTGCCGACTTTCATAGCGCAAGTTGCTTTGGCGCCATCGCAAACCATACCTGTGGTATCACTCAGTACGTTTTGGATAGCAAAGCAAGATTGTGCAAAATCACCGCCACGAAGGTAAACCATAGCCATTGCCGCTGCAGAGCTGGTAGCCGTGTTACCGCAAAATGCAGATAGCGGTGGGTAGTGAGACTTGATATAAACTGCACCCAAGTGACTCATGATTAATGCACGTGCTAATGTTTCGTCATTCGCACCCACAAAATCAGCTGTTTTAACTACAGGCACAGTTGCAGCGATACCTTGGTTACCACTGCCGTAGTTACTCATTGCAGGTAATGTTGCGCCGCCCATGCGAGCATCGGATGCTGCCGATGTGTACATAAGGATTTCGTTCGATAGACATTTGCCCATCATGCCATCAGCCATGCTGTTATCCATGGTACGACCGATCTGTAGGCCATATTCGTGTTCCATGCCTTCTAGCGATAGTGCGACGTTTAGCTTTTTTGCTTCGAGGATGAATTCGATATCAGCAAAGTCTGCTTGGGTTGCAAAGTCGTAGATATCACGAATACTGATTTCTACGCCGTCACAAATAGATGCCGTTGACGCAGCACCTTCTTCTTTATCTGCAGAGAAAGTCACTTCATTGTTGAAGCGTTTTTCCACGATACGTGTATGACCACCACTGATGGTGATTTCCGCCGTATCCTTACCTTTAGTGGCAATTACGCGGCAGAAGATAAATTCGCTGGTGTTGTAACGAGAGACTTCAACATTACCAGCATCAATCAAAGCTTGTGCTTGTTCTACATCGCTTGGTGTGATTTTAGCTAGCACTTCAAGGCCTGCTTCAAAATCACCCGCCACCGCACCTGCTGCAGAAGCAATGTGTAAACCGATCTTACCTGTGCCCGGTACAAAAACGCCCATGGAGTTTTTGTACAGGTTGTCTGAAACAAACACTTTTAATGTTTCAGGCGTGCCACCTAACATGCTGGCAACCGCAGATGAAGCGTAAGCCGCTGAAATTGGCTCAGTACAGCCTAGGGCTGGTTTAACGACTGAGTTGATGATGCTTATGTATTGCTTCCATTGTGCTTTCATGATGTCCCCCTTATTTCGCGTGCGCGATAGCTTCAACTTCAACCAGAACGCCTAACGGCAGATCTTTCACTGCGAAACAACTACGTGCTGGGCAGTCGGTCTCAAAAACGGTTTTGTATACTTCGTTAAATGCTGCGAAATCCGAAATGTTTGCTAAGTAACATGTTGTTTTTAAGATGGTATTCACATCGCCACCACCTGCTTCAACAACGCTTACCAAGTTTTTAAGTGATTGGATTGATTGTGCCGTAATGCCACCTTCAGCAACTTTGCTGGTTGCTGCATCGACTGGTAACTGACCTGAAGTGAAGATGAGGTTGTTGTACGCCGTGCCGTGAGAGTATGGACCGATAGCAGCTGGAGCATTGTCAGAAGTTACAACAGTTTTCATTGTTTTAGCCTTTGTCATTAATACGAATGCAGTGCAGTAGGGAAAGTTACATTGCAATTTAATTTGCATCTATAATACAAAATAATTTGCATCTTGCAATTAATTATTTCCAGGAAATGCCCAGTTCTTTTTGTCGATCCTCGTTTGTTGTGTGATTTTTTACCTTACAAATCAGTGTTTATTGTGTTTTGTTTGATCTAGTTAACACTTTTGAGTTATCTGTAATTAATCGCTTGTTGAAAGTTGCAGCCTCCAATATATTTGCATCTGCAAATAATTTTGAAGTTTTCTTTTGAAGAGTTGAAGCAATGAAAAAACAATTAATGAGCGCTGGTTTTAAAGCGATAGCGCCTTTGTGCATTGGGGCATTCCCATTCTCATTCATCGTCGGAGCTGTCAGTATCCAAGCGGGAATGGATATCATGCAGAGTACACTGTGGGCATTTACTGTTTTTGCAGGTTCTGCGCAAATGGTTGCACTTGGCTTGTTCCAATCAGGAGCAAGCATGGCGGTTATTATGCTAACTACCTTCATCATTAATTTACGTCATGTGTTATACAGCGCATCGCTATCTGAGCATGCGAAAGAGTACCCGCTGCATATTCGAATGCTGATGTCATACGGCCTAACAGATGAAGTCTATGCATCAACCATTACTGAGTTCCGCAAAGAAAAAGAAGGCCGTCATTGGTTTTACTTAGCGGCAATGTTCGGGTTTTGGGGGAATTGGGTACTGGCTAACTTAATGGGTGCCTTGGTTGGTTCATCTTTCCCTGATATCGCTAACTATGGGTTAGAGTTCGCGATGGTCGCTGCCTTTATCGCGATTGTTATTCCACAAGTGAAAAGCCGTGAATGTATTGTTGCTGCTGTGGTTGCCACTATCTCAGGTATTTTACTTTCGGGTTTACCGCACTCTTTGGGTCTAGTCATTGCTGCCGCAATCGGTGTATTGGCGGGGTACCAAATGGATCTGGCAACTGAAAAAGAGCAACGTAAACATCAAGAAGAAAACCAAGTAACTGAAGCAGAAGGCGCATAACATGGACATGACAACATTTTTAATCTTCACCTTAGGTATGGCGGCAGTCACTTTTGCTATTCGCTTTTCAGTGATTGGTATGGCAGGTTCATTTGAAATGTCTGAGCGTATGAAGCGTACGCTACGTTTTGTGCCTGTTACTGTTTTACCTGCAATCATCGCGGTTGAGATTTTAGGCGCGGGCTCAAACATGGTTTTCAGCCTTGAAAATCCACGTGTATTAGCTGCTATCGTGTGTACTATTGTGAGCTTACGTTTTGATCTGGTATGGGTAGTATTAAGTGGTATGGGATCATTATTACTATTTCAAAGCCTACTAGGTTAAACCCAAATATTCATATTGTTTTCCTCGGTTAAATTCCCCCCCTTTTTAAACGCAGCTTTTTAGCTGCGTTTTTTTGTTTGACTAAACACTGTGTATTTTTCTAATTGCTGGTGACAGCGATACCGACTTTGTTAGGGATTATATGTAGTTAGATCGCAATAAGACTAAAATAGCTATGCCATTGATCATACGGGCTTAATCATTAATAAGCCTACACTTCAGTTCGACAAAAAAGTTTTGTATGGCATGGGTTAACAACAATCAACCTAGCTTAGCTACGGATTGATTAACGCTTCCGAGAGGGGCGTTAGTCCATTTACCGTTTATTATTTTTATTATGCAAGCACCTGAATGGCAACTTATTTAGCTGGGTATAAAGGTGTGTAGGATTATGGTTCGCAGAGGGTAATTCGTTGCTGGAGATCGCAGAGTGTGTCGATGAGATCGTTGAGAGGCCTGTTTGGTAATAGGGGGAATGTTATTGCTGAACGGGGGGAAGTCGATGAGTACAATCATTACTGAATTTTAGGCAATAAAAAAGGCGCTCTAGGCGCCTTTTTTGAAACTGTAATTTAAGCTATTACAGGTGCATACCGATACGCCAGATCATCGCATCACCGTAACCTTCGTAGCCTAGCTTGTTGTAGAAGTAACGGTATTGAACACCAGTGTAGAAAGTGTCTGTGATATCAAACCATAGGCCTACCGCACCATTGTGGCCCGTTTTACCGTGTTGAGAAGCAGCGTAACCTTCGTTACGAGCAAGCTCAGTTTCGTGCCAGTTAGTTACCATTAGAGGTACACCAGCTACGTCAAATTTGAAGCCTGCGTTCCAACCAACCATGTAACCGTTGAAACCGTTAGCATCGATACGAGTAGTAACTTTGCCATCTTTATCTGTTTCAGTGTAATCACCAGCAGATACATCGTGCATACCAGCGAAAGGTTTGAACCAGAAGTTGTCGCCAGTTAGACCAGTGTAACCAAAACCGAATACGCGGTTTTGTTCGCTGCTGAATTTGTTATCGATGATGTTGTAAACTTGTGCGTAAGCCGTGAAGTCACCAACGATTTTGTAGTGCATAGAGAATTTAGCTGCTTGGCTACGGTCAGTAGAAGCCATATTTAGCTTTTCGTACTCGTAGAAACCGTAGATTTCACCCCAATCAAAACCTGCACCGCCTTCTGCACCAATAGTGTAGTGTGCTGGACGGTTAACTTCTTCTGCGCCTTGTTCCCAGTTTAGGTAGTCACCGTAAACATTCGCAAAACCGTAGTGGTATTCAGCTTGTGCTGGAAGTGCTGCAGTTGCTGCTAGTGCAGTTAGAGCTAGTAGTGATTTACGCATTGTTCAAACTCTCGTTGATTATGTCGTCGTTATTTCAGGCTGGTTTAAAAGGGCTGCCCGATTTGATGGCGAGCATTTTATGGGTTTATGTCACCATTGTGAATGTAACGATTGCGCAAACCTTTGCTAAATGTGATCTGGATCCACTGTAATCGGTTACATTTGACGTTTTTTTGTGAGCCATTCGGGAAAATAATTTGAACTTTTTGAAAATAGTATGAGGTCGATGTGTTTTATGGTGATTAATTGCACGATTTTAGCGGTAGGTTTAGCGGCATAAACGCCCAAAAGGTTTGACATCAACAAGAATGAGCACCTTGTTGATGTCTATTTTTATTAATCTATTGCTAGAGCTGGTGTGCAGGCAAAAAAGTGCAATTGTGCATGGTCCAACTAATCAGTCATTAACGTCCGTATTTGGTGGCATTTAATTGCAGTGATGTGCGCTATTTTGCCCATTATTCACTAAATAAATAAGCACAAGTACAGGTAAACCAATTAAAGCTGTAGTAAAGAAAAAGGTGTTATAGCCGAAGTTATCAACGTATACACCAGAAAATCCGGCTATAAACTTAGGAAAGAGCAACATGATCGAGCTAAATAGCGCATATTGCGTCGCTGAAAAAGCGACGTTAGTCAGGCTCGACATATAGGTAATGAAAGCTGCTGTTGCGATACCCGCACTCAGGTTATCGAGTGAGATAACGGCAGTGAGCATAGGTATGCTGTTTCCCATATAAGTGAAAGCAACAAAGAGCAAGTTGGTACATGCAGAAAGCACTGCACCTAAAGCTAAAATACGCATGGTACCGTATTTACTTACCATGATCCCGCCAAGTCCAGCACCCGCTAATGTCATAATAACGCCGTATATTTTAGATACGGAAGCCACTTGAGTTTTGGTAAAGCCCATATCAACGTAAAATGCATTGGCCATGACTCCCATTACGACATCAGAAATACGGTAGCAACCAATCAATACTAAAATTAATAAGGCGTGACGACCATAGCGCGAGAAAAAGTCCTTGAATGGCATAATGGCAGCTGTATAGAACCAAGCAACGCCTTTTGCAGTGACTGGATTCATCCCTTTATCGAGTAAAGATAAGCGGAATTCTTTTTCAATATTGTCGATTTGGCTTGAATCTATGGTTGGTTCTTTAATACAAAGGGCTGTGATTAAGCCCACTAGCATAAAGCCAGCCATAATGAAGTAGGCCATTTTCCAGCCTGTGACATCGTATAAGGTGTCAGAGCCAAACCAAGCAGCAAAGGCTAATGCACCAGCACCTGCCATGATCATGGCTAAACGATAGCCTGTCATATAGGCTGCAGCTAACGCGGCTTGCAAGCGCTCTGTTGCTAACTCAATACGATAAGCATCGATAACAATGTCTTGCGAAGCGGAAGCAAAAGCCACGATGACAGCAAAAATGGCTAACTGAATCAGATCCACCTGTGGGTTACTGATTGCCATGCCACACAATGAGGCAATGATAAGCAACTGTGAGAAAACCATCCAACCTCGACGGCGGCCCAATAGGTGTGAAAATAAAGGGATAGGGAAGCGGTCGATCAAGGGAGACCAGATCCACTTGAAACCATAGGCTAATGCCACCCAGCTAAAGAAGCCAATGTCGGTGCGGCTAACTTCGGCTTCGCGTAGCCAAAACGATAGCGTTCCGAAAACAAGCAAAATAGGGAGGCCAGACGAGAACCCCAGCGCCAGCATGATCAGCACTTTACGCTCTAGGTATACTCGCCACCCTAGTTTTGCACTGTTTTCTAACGATTGATCCATGGTTACCTCAATGACGAATAGATTCTCTGCCAATCGAGTCCAATGAATGATCAGCGTGTTTGCTTTGAACACTAGTGCAGTCAATCTAGTGTTATAGAGGTAATCTATTGTGAATTAAGGCAGTAAAGCAAGGATGTAACGGTTATTTTTGCGTTAAATGATGCTATGGCCTAGCTCCATGCGTGTTTTCGGGGGCAGGGCCTAGTCCTAGTAGATAGTTTGCGCAACTGATTACCTTGTGTTGGACAAACATATTTCCTAAAAGTTGATGTTCTTCGATGGCTTCGAGTAGATGGAGTAAATACCAATAGGTTGATTCGTAGCGGTTATCAGGTTGCCCGGTTGTAATTGCAAGTCCCCACCACTCATGTAGGTGTTCGGTGCATATTGCTTCTAGCGAAGAGAAGCAGGTTCGGCCATGGATGGTGTTTAATGTGGTAAGCGCAAGGGCAGGGGCAAACTCTTCCACATGAGTATGCACGGCTTGGGTAATGGCGTCGTGCGAAAGGCTGTTATCAGAAATTAATGTAAGCATAAAGTCACCAGAGTGTCGGATCACACTCTGGTGATCGTCACTTAGTTATTAATAGTTTTAATTGTCTTAATAACTATAGGTTGTTGCGGCACATCTTTCATACCCATCGAACGGATAGTCGTGGTAGGAATTGTGGCCATTTTTTCAATTACTGCGAAGCCCTTCACAACTTTACCGAATACGGCATAGCCAGCTTGATTACCATTGGCATTCAAGAAGCCGTTATTTTGGTAATTAATGTAAAACTGGCGTGTGGCAGAATTTGGATCTTGGGTACGTGCCATCGCGACAGTCGCTCGATCATTCTTGAGGCCATTGGTTGCCTCATTCTTGATAGGCTCGTACGATGGGCGACGAGTTAAATCTTCATCAAAACCGCCTCCTTGTGCCATAAACCCAGGGATGACACGGTGGAAAATAGTACCTTCATAGCTACCGTCTTCAACGTAGCGTAGGAAGTTTTTGCTACTTACTGGTGCTTTTTGCTCATCAAGTTGAATCGTAAAATCACCAAGGTTAGTGCTTACTTCGACTTGTGTTGCTGCGTGTATGGACAAAGAGACTGTAGCCGAAGCCATAATGGTTAAGGCCGCAAAAAACTTGCGCATTATAGGTTTTCCTGCATGTAATTATTTAGTTCAGCATCGGCATAAATATCGTTAAGCACAGCAGTCATTAGGTTGTTCAGTGCTAGTTCCATGTCTTCTGTCGATGCGCTCATTGCACCTGTTTTATCTGATTTGCCTGCGTAACGTTTTACGAATTTACCTTTAGGCGAATCTACCACTAATTGTAGTTGTAGCTTGGTGCTTAATTCGTGGCTCATTACGCTGTGTTTAACGTTTACCATGGCTTCTAGAATATCAAGGCGCAGCGTACCTTTACTGTTTTTATCAAGTTTATAGCCTTGCGCTGTGAGCTGACGAGCAAGCGCATCTTCTAGAGTGACACGTAGGTTTTGAGAAGCGTGGATCGGTTCCACATTTTGGCGACCCGTATCAACCACGGCAATAAATTGAGCTGGACGCAAGTCTTGGCTAGTTAGGTTGACGTGCGTGCCATTAACACTTGCCTGAGTCGCAATGACAGGCGTAGGTGCCAGTGTAAGTTGCGGTGCTTGTGGTGCGGAACATGCTGATAGCGCAAGAACAGATGCCACTAATAAAAACTTCTTCATTTTCTTATCCTTAGCTGAAGTATCGACTGCCATGACACCTTGGTACTGAGAGATACAGAGACACATAAGTACGTAGGCAAATCATAAATGATTGTTGTTCTGGTTATTTGCCAGATAGGTAAATTATAAATTTGCTATTTTGCGCAATCTTTTTAACGTTGCCAAATATGCGTTTCATTTTTTCATCGTATCCCAGTTGACGGTTACCAATGACGATTAACTGTCCACGAGGGCGAAGAACTTGCTGTGCGTCACAGAACATCTGCCAAGCAATATGGTCTGTGATAGCGTTTTGCTGATGGAAAGGTGGGTTACACAACACCAGATCTGCCCAGTCAGCTTCCAAACCGTCTAAACAGTTGTTGACGATAGCATGAATTTGTTCTGGGTTATCAAGGTTTAACTTTGCATTTTCTTGGCAAGATGCCACCGCCATGTAACTTTCATCGACGCTGGTTATTTTTGCCTGCGGGTTTAGTTGTGCCGCTTTTAGACTGATCACACCATTGCCACAACCTAGGTCGATAATATTGTTAAGGCTTGGGTTTTGCGGGATATGTTCGAGTAGGAAACGTCCGCCGATATCCAAGCTTTCACCTGAAAAGACATTAGCGTGGTTGGTCAATGTGAGGCCATGCTCAGGGACATCCCATGTTTTGGGTGCTGGCATAGGTTTAGCGAGTGTTTTATCTGCCTTAATAAAGACCAAACGTGCTTTTTTAACCGCAAGTGATGTTTTAGTTTCACCCAGATACTTTTCACACAGTTTTAAGGTGGAGGTATGGATTTCTTTCGCTTTCCCTGCACCTATGATGATGCAATCATCAGGGACTAGGTGGCACAACTGCTGAAGCTGCCAAGTAAGAAGACGATTGTTTTTAGGAAGCTTAATCAGCACTAACTGCGGGTTGGCAGGTAATTCTGCTAAGCAATCGAACTGTGTAACGTCAGGTAATGCATTTGCCGCTAAGTTTTGGCGACAACCTTGTTGAGCAATGTAAGAATCACTGACGCTAGTCACTGGGCCTTTTTCTGCGAACCAACAACTTAAAGCCCCGAAACTATCATTGAATATTAAGATCGGTCGCTGAGGATCAAGCACCATGTCGTGGGAGTGGTTGATCAGATATTCATCTGCGGCATCCCATGCTTGCAGGGTTTCGTTTTTACGTTGCGGATAGCGGGCAAGGTGCAAGGTACGATCAAGCAGAGTTAGCGCTGGTTTCATTACGGATAACTTTCAGGTATGTTTACGAATTACTACTATTGTCGCAAAACCTTCGGGATGCGTCACATAGATTTTTCAGCTCGTAGCCCCTTTCGGTGATTGACATGTTGCAAGAACGTATTATTGAAAAACTAGAACACGCATTTTCACCTACACACCTTGATGTAGTGAATGAGAGCTACATGCACAATGTACCTGCAGGTTCTGAAAGTCACTTCAAAGTCGTGATTGTATGTGCTGAATTTGAAGGTAAACGCTTGATTGCGCGTCATCGTGCCGTTAATAGCGTACTCGCTGATGAATTAGCGAATCACATTCATGCTTTGGCTATGCATACCTATACCGATCTTGAGTGGAAAAACATGATGGACGGCGCCCCTCTTTCACCCGCTTGTCAGGGTGGTGGCAAATAATACAGATACCGTTAATTGGTACTGGATTAGAAAATGAAAGAACATAAATCAGCTACTGTTAGTGGCTGATTGTGTCTTTACCATCGATGGCTTTCTGTTTTTCCCTCCTTATCTTCCATAACAATGAAACATCATGTTTTTCTTGATGCTTTTTTGCGCGCTACACCTCAATTTGAACGAAAGATAGCTAATCCTTTTGTCTTAAAGAGAGGGATCTTTGATGCGCAAAGCATTATTGCAATGAAACATCTTCTATCATCAAAACCGAATCATCATTCACTGACTATACTGAGCGGGTAGCGCAGCAAGCTCTCTCGTCTCGATAATTATAAAAAGTGCGATACAAGGAAGATTGAATGATAAAGCGTTTTTTTTGCCTAGTACTGATAACGACGACGGTTTTCATTTTAAGTGCATGTAATCGTGAGGTGTCCTCTGATAGCACGGTCGAAGAACCGCTTGTTGAATGGAAGTTAGTGACATCATGGCCCAAGGGGTTTCCTGGTTTAGGCTTTGCTCCTGAATATTTCGCCGAGCAAGTTGCACGCTTAAGCGCAGGTAAAATGGTCGTAAAAGTATACGGTGCAGGCGAGTTAGTACCGAGTTTTGAAGTTTTTAATGCGGTATCTAAAGGTACCGCGCAAATGGGACATTCAGCAGCTTATTATTGGGAAGATAAAATCCCGGCTGCGCCTTTTTTTGCTGCGGTTCCTTTTGGGATGACAGCGCAAGAAATGAATGCGTGGCTACACTATGGTGGTGGATTAGCATTGTGGCAGGAGTTATATGCCCCTTACGGTGTGATTCCTATGGCTGGCGGTAATACAGGTACTCAAATGGGAGGCTGGTTCAATACTGCGGTTAAAGATGTCAGTGATCTAAAAGGGCTGAAAATGCGTTTACCCGGGTATGGTGCCGAGGTATTGAAGCGCGCTGGTGGCATCCCCGTTAGCTTGCCAGGCGGTGAACTCTTTACGGCGCTAGAAACGGGAGCCATTGATGCGACAGAGTGGGTCGGGCCTTTTAATGACCTTGCCTTTGGATTACATAATGCGGCTCGTTATTACTATTACCCTGCTTGGCACGAGCCAAGCACGAATATGGAGTTTTTAATCAACAAAGATGCTTTTCAGGCACTTCCTGACGAATTAAAAGCCATTGTTGAAACGGCCGCCCGTGCGACAAGCCAGAATATGCTGGATGAATACACGGTCAAAAATGTTAACGCTCTCAGCGTGTTGCTCAATGAGCATGATGTAAAGTTAAAAGCCTTCCCTGAACCTGTTCTGATGCACTTAAAAACAATCAATAATCAATTGCTGCAGGAACTGAGCCAACAAGACCCAAGTATTAAGAAAATCTATGCATCGTATCACGGGTTTTTAATCGCTGTGCGTGAGTATGGCAGGGTAACAGATAACGCAGATGTGAATATCGATTAACATTTTGTAAAAAGTGAGACACATTTGCTCGTGCCGATTGCTGAGCACATGTTGCAGGTGTTTAAAACTTGTTTGGTTGTTGTAGGCGTTTGGCCTCAACTGCAAATGAGATGTACAAAAGCACTATCAGTTCGAATTGTGCATTAGTTCAAATTTATTCGCTACTGAAAGTATTGTCATCTCATTCATTGCCGATTTTCGCCCCGATCAGTACGGATTAACATAGTAAAAACCGTATGTTTAATGATAGAATCGCGGGCTTGAAAAAAGCCTATCACAATAATTTGTGATGAGGTGGTTAATAGGATGTTGCGGTGTCGGTGTAGGATATGAAGCCGGCTTCGGACGATGGAAAGTCGTGTCTTAATTGCGCAATAGAAAATTTCTTTTTCCCGTTAATGTAGTGCAAGTGCGTATGATTACAATAAAAAAGGGTCTGGATATCCCAATTTCAGGGACTCCTACCCAGGCGATAAATGATGGCAATGCCATCACACGTGTTGCCTTGCTTGGCGAAGAATATGTTGGTATGCGTCCTACAATGCATACTCGCGTAGGGGATGTAGTGAAGAAAGGTCAGGTTCTTTTTGAAGATAAGAAGAACCCAGGCGTTAAATTCACTGCTCCGGCCGCTGGTAAGGTTACTGAAATCAATCGTGGTGCTAAGCGTGTTTTACAGTCGGTTGTTATCGATGTAGAAGGCAACGAGCAAATCACATTTAACAGCTACAAGGCTGACCAACTAGCACAGCTTGATCGTGCTGTTGTTGTTGAGCAATTAGTAGAATCTGGCATGTGGACAGCGCTTCGTACCCGTCCATTTAGCAAAGTGCCTGCTATTGATGCAGAAACAAAGGCTATCTTTGTTACTGCTATTGATACCAACCCGCTAGCTGCAAACCCTGAGCTAATCATCAACGAACAAAGCGATGCGTTTGTTGCTGGTCTAACGCTACTTTCTCGCTTAACAAGCGGCAAAGTTCTGGTTTGTAAAGCAGGTTCGAGCCTACCACGTAGTTCTGAAGCAAATGTTGAAGAGCACGTATTCAACGGCCCGCACCCATCAGGCCTTGTTGGTACTCACATCCACAAACTATTTGGTGCAGATGCAGCAAATGTTGCGTGGCACATCAATTACCAAGACGTTATTGCGTTCGGTCAGCTTTTCCTAACGGGTGAGCTATACACAGATCGCGTTATTGCCCTTGGTGGTCCTGTTGTGAACAACCCACGTCTTGTGCGTACTCAAATCGGTGCTGCTATCGAGCAAATCACTGATGCTGAGATGATGCCAGGTCAAATCCGTGTGCTTTCAGGCTCTGTTCTGAATGCAACGAAAGCGGTTGGTCCACATGCATACCTTGGTCGTTACCACCTTCAAGTAACGGCACTTCGTGAAGGCTATGAAAAAGAATTCATGGGCTGGATCGCACCAGGTAAAAACAAATTCTCTGTAACGCGTTCGTTCTTGAGCCAATTCTTCCCAGGTCAGTTGTTCAACATGACAACGACGACTAACGGTAGTGAGCGTTCAATGGTGCCAATTGGTAACTACGAAAAAGTAATGCCACTAGACATCGAACCAACACTGTTACTTCGTGACCTTTGTGCTGGTGATAGCGATAGCGCGCAACTACTGGGTGCGCTTGAGTTAGATGAAGAAGATCTGGCTCTATGTACGTATGTATGCCCAGGTAAGTATGAGTTTGGTCCATTGCTACGTGAGTGCTTGGACAAAATTGAGAAGGAAGGGTAATTCATGGGTCTCAAGAATTTCCTCGAAAATGTTGAACATCACTTTGAACCGGGTGGTAAGCACGAGAAATGGTTTGCGCTTTACGAAGCATTCGCCACTCTTATGTACACACCAGGTCAAGTGACACGTACTGGTTCACATGTCCGTGATAGTATCGACCTGAAGCGTATCATGATCATGGTATGGTTCGCGGTCTTCCCTGCAATGTTCTGGGGTATGTACAACACGGGTCACCAAGCAATCACTGCACTTAACCACATGTACGTTGGTGAGCAACTAGCGACTGTACTTGCAGGTGATTGGCACTACTGGCTAACACAAATGTTAGGCGGCACCCTTACAGCTGATGCTGGGTGGGGTAGCAAAATGCTACTTGGTGCGACTTACTTCCTACCTATCTATGCAGTGGTATTTGCTGTAGGTGGTTTCTGGGAAGTACTTTTCTGTATGGTGCGTAAACACGAAGTGAACGAAGGTTTCTTCGTAACGTCTATCCTGTTTGCACTGATCGTTCCAGCAACACTTCCACTTTGGCAAGCTGCACTAGGTATTACCTTTGGTGTTGTTGTTGCGAAAGAAATCTTTGGTGGTACTGGTCGTAACTTCCTTAACCCTGCGCTTGCAGGTCGTGCCTTCCTGTTCTTCGCATACCCAGCTCAGATCTCTGGTGATCTAGTATGGACTGCGGCTGACGGTTTCTCTGGCGCAACTGCTCTTAGCCAATGGGCGAACGGTGGTCAAGCTTCTGTAATCAACACAGTTACAGGCGAAGCGATTACTTGGATGGACGCGTTTATCGGTCGTATCCCTGGTTCTATCGGTGAAGTTTCTACGCTAGCTATCATCCTTGGTGGCGCAATGATTGTATACATGGGCATTGCTTCATGGCGCATCATCGCGGGTACTATGATTGGTATGGTTGCAGCTGCGACTCTGTTTAACATTATCGGTTCTGACACTAACGCAATGTTCAGCATGCCATGGCACTGGCACCTAGTTCTAGGTGGTTTTGCATTCGGTATGATGTTCATGGCGACTGACCCTGTATCTGCAGCATTTACTAACAAAGGTAAGTGGTGGTACGGCGCGTTAATTGGTGCGATGGCAGTGATGATTCGTGTGGTTAACCCAGCGTACCCAGAAGGTATGATGCTGGCGATTCTATTCGCGAACCTATTCGCTCCTCTATTTGACAACCTAGTTGTTCAGGGCAATATCAAACGGAGACTAGCTCGTCATGGCAAGTAATAACGATAGCATTAAAAAAACGCTGATTGTTGTTGTCGCGCTGAGCCTAGTCTGCTCGATCGTGGTATCAACTGCAGCTGTTGCATTACGTCCTCTTCAGCAAAAAAATGCGGTAGAAGATGTTCAGCGTAACATCTTGTCTGTTGCTGGCCTGCTTGACGGTGCTGCAAACATTCAAGAAGCATACGGTCAGTTCATCGAGCCTAAGCTTGTTGACTTAAACACTGGCGAGTTTGTTGATCAAACTGAAGCAGGTCAAACTGCTGCACAGTACGACCAACGTTCTGCTGCGAAAGATCCAGCGCAATCTGTGAAGCTAAGTGCTGAGCAAGATCTTGCTAAGATCATTCGTCGTGCAAACGTGGCAACTGTTTACCTCGTTAAAGACGCTAACGACAACATCGAGAAACTGATTCTACCGGTACACGGTAACGGTCTGTGGTCTATGATGTACGCGTTCGTAGCGGTTGAAACTGACGGTAACACTGTTTCTGGTATCACTTACTACCAACAGGGTGAAACGCCTGGATTGGGTGGTGAAATCGAAAACCCGAACTGGCGTGCACAGTTTGAAGGTAAGAAACTGTTTGATGACAACAACCAACCTGCTATTCGCGTAGTTAAAGGTGGTGCAACGCCTGGTGATATCCACGGTGTTGACGGCCTTTCTGGTGCGACGCTAACTGGTAATGGTGTACAACACACCTTCGACTTCTGGTTAGGCGACAATGGCTTCGGTCCTTTCCTAGCTAAGGTTCGTGAGGGAGGCCTGAACAATGGCTGATTCTAAAGAAATGAAAAAGATTCTGTTTGCGCCGTTTATCGACAACAACCCGATCGCGCTTCAGATCCTTGGTGTATGTTCTGCACTAGCGGTAACAACGAAACTAGAAACAGCGTTTGTAATGACGCTAGCGGTAACTTTCGTTACAGCATTTTCTAACTTTTTCGTATCGTTAGTTCGTAACCATATTCCTAACAGTGTACGTATCATCGCGCAGATGGCGATCATTGCATCACTAGTAATCCTGGTTGACCAAGTACTAAAAGCATTTGTTTACGATATTTCTAAACAGCTTTCTGTATTCGTTGGCCTGATCATTACTAACTGTATCGTAATGGGTCGTGCGGAAGCATACGCAATGAAGTCTGCACCACTACCATCACTTATCGATGGTATTGGTAACGGTCTTGGTTACGGTTTCGTACTAATTACTGTTGGCTTCTTCCGTGAACTACTAGGTTCAGGCAAGCTATTTGGTATCGAGGTTCTACCTCTAGTATCTGACGGCGGTTGGTACCAACCAAACGGCATGATGCTACTAGCACCATCAGCTTTCTTCCTGATCGGTTTCATGATCTGGGCAATCCGTATTGTTCGTCCAGAACAAGTAGAAGCGAAGGAGTAAGGGGAACATGGAACATTATCTAAGCCTTTTAGTTCGTTCGATTTTTATCGAGAACATGGCACTTTCGTTCTTCTTAGGTATGTGTACATTCCTTGCGGTATCTAAGAAAGTTAAAACCTCTTTTGGTCTTGGTGTTGCGGTAATCGTTGTACTAACGATTGCGGTACCTGTGAACAACCTTGTTTACAACCTACTACTGAAAGACGGTGCGATTGTTGAAGGTGTGGACTTAAGCTTCCTTAACTTCATCACGTTCATCGGTGTTATTGCAGCGCTCGTTCAGATTCTAGAAATGATTCTGGATCGCTTCTTCCCACCGCTATACAACGCACTTGGTATTTTCCTTCCGTTGATCACAGTTAACTGTGCAATCTTCGGTGGTGTATCTTTCATGGTACAGCGTGACTACAACTTCCTTGAGTCTGTAGTCTACGGTTTCGGTTCAGGCACAGGTTGGATGCTTGCAATCGTTGCCCTTGCGGGTATTCGTGAAAAGATGAAGTACTCAGACGTACCTCCGGGTCTACGTGGTTTGGGTATCACATTCATCACTGTTGGTCTTATGGCGTTAGGCTTTATGTCTTTCTCTGGCGTACAGCTGTAATCAGGATAATAGGAATAGTCAATGGATATTATTCTTGGCGTAGTCATGTTCACTCTGATTATCCTGGCTCTAGTTTTAGTGATTCTTTTCGCTAAATCTAAGCTAGTACCATCAGGTGACATTACTATCTCAGTAAACAACGATCCGGAAAAAGCGATTACAACCGCTGCCGGTAGTAAACTACTTAATGCTCTTTCAGCAAGTGGTATCTTCGTTTCTTCTGCTTGTGGTGGCGGTGGCTCTTGTGGTCAGTGTCGCGTTAAAGTGAAATCGGGTGGTGGTGACATCTTACCGACTGAACTTGACCACATCACAAAAGGTGAAGCACGTGAAGGCGAACGTCTAGCATGTCAGGTTAACGTTAAATCTGATATGAACATCGAGCTTCCAGAAGAAATCTTTGGTGTTAAGAAGTGGGAATGTGAAGTTCTTTCGAATGACAACGAAGCAACGTTCATCAAAGAACTAGTGCTTAAAATCCCAGAAGGTGAGGAAGTGCCTTTCCGTGCGGGTGGTTACATTCAGATTGAAGCTGAACCGCATCACATCAAATACGCTGACTTCGATATTCCAGAGGAATACCGTGGTGATTGGGACAAGTTTAACCTGTTCCGTTACGAGTCAGTAGTGAAAGAGCACTCAATCCGTGCTTACTCTATGGCGTCATACCCAGAAGAGAAAGGCCTGATTAAGCTTAACGTGCGTATCGCAACGCCGCCGCCAAACAACCCAGACGTACCACCTGGCATCATGTCATCGTACATCTGGTCACTTAAGGCTGGTGACACTTGTACTATCTCTGGTCCATTCGGTGAGTTCTTCGCGAAAGATACTGACAATGAAATGGTATTCATTGGTGGTGGTGCCGGTATGGCGCCTATGCGTTCTCACATCTTCGACCAGCTTCTACGTCTTAAATCTAAGCGTAAGATGACTTACTGGTACGGTGCTCGCTCTAAGCGTGAAATGTTCTACATTGAAGATTTTGATACGCTTGCAGCAGATAACGAAAACTTCGATTGGCATGTTGCGCTGTCTGATCCACTACCAGAAGATAACTGGGATGGTTACACAGGCTTCATCCACAACGTGATTTACGAGAACTACTTGAAAGATCACGAAGCACCAGAAGATTGTGAATACTACATGTGTGGTCCACCAATGATGAACGCAGCTGTTATTGGCATGCTTAAAGATCTTGGTGTAGAAGACGAAAACATCCTATTGGATGACTTCGGTGGCTAATTAGCCCTTCGAGCACAATAAATTGGCTGACCCCGTTAAGGGTCAGCCTTTTTTCATCTTGGCGCTAGTTATACCAATCTACATAAGTACTTGATCACAATTAGTTATTCACTGACCAATTACTTATCCAGATTTGTATTCTTGAAGACAGTACACTTGGTTTGCGCTGCATAATGTCATAACGCAGGCCGATTTATTCAAGTAGCATCAGATAGAATGTTAATTTTGCTGTTTATACAGACAAAATCCCCCCTTCATTTTGGAGTTGATTAAATGAAGAAGATGTTAAGCCAAGCTATCGTATTGGTAGTAATGGTACTTACTTTAGCGGGCTGTGGTGACAAACGAGAGCTTATCCATCTTAATGGCTCAACCATGGGTACTTATTATTCAATCAAGTTGATTAAGCAGGAAGGCTTACCTGATGCTGAGGCGATTCAGGCTGAAATCGATCGTCGACTTGAATTGGTCAACGATCAGATGTCGACTTACCGTAAGCATTCCGAGCTCAGTCAATTTAATCAACACACCGACGGCACCCCTTTTACCGTTTCTGCTGATACTGCTAAAGTCGTTAAGGAAGCCATTCGTCTAGCGAAACTTACCAACGGTGCATTGGATGTTACGGTTGGACCTGTAGTGAACCTATGGAGCTTTGGCCCAGAAGCGCGACCAGAGCATACGCCAACAGATGCTGAAATCGCCGAGCGTAAAAAGATAGTGGGTATTCACCACTTAAGTGTGGAAGGGAATACGTTAACGAAAGACATTCCTGATCTTTACGTTGATTTATCGTCAATCGCTAAAGGCTTTGGTGTCGATGTAGTTGCTGATTATTTCGATGAACTCAACGTTGCTGATTACCTTGTAGAAATCGGCGGTGAGTTAAGCCTAAAAGGGAAGAACCTTGAAGGCGTGCCATGGCGTATTGCGGTGGAAAAACCAACCGATGATGGTTCGCGTGCTATTCAAGAAATTATTGAACCTGGTGATATGGCTGTCGCAACATCGGGTGATTACCGAAATTATTTTGAAGAAAATGGCGTTCGTTATTCGCACTTAATCAACCCAAAAACCTGCAAACCAATTGATAACCATGTGGTTTCAGTTACCGTGCTACATGAGTCAAGTATGACAGCCGATGCGTTAGCAACAGCATTCTCTGTTATGGGTGAAGAGAAAGCGATAGAATTAGCAACAGCAGAAAATTTACCTGTTTTGTTAGTGGTGAAAACCGAACAAGGCTTTAAAGAATTCATGACAGATGCGTTTAAAACGTACCTGAAGACAAAATAGAGAAGCGTTATGGCGGTATATTTAACAACCTTCGCGGTTTTTCTACTGGTTATTGCAGCTATGGCTGTAGGCTACATTTTCCAGCGTAAAACGGTTAGTGGTAGCTGTGGTGGTCTTGATGGCATCGGCATTGCTAAAGAATGTGATTGTCCGGAGCCATGCGATGCACGTAAAAAACGTGAAGCGCGTGAAGCTCGCCAAGAAGAGTGGAAAAAGAACCAGATTCTTTAATCACTCCTCTAATAAAACGAAAGCCTGAGTGTCTGACTCAGGCTTTTTTATTACGTGTCATTAATATGATCAGGGTGTAGTTGAAACCACTTGGTTTCGCCCGTTTTCTTTGGCGCAATATAATCGTTTGTCGGCAATAGATAACAAGCCGTCAATATCAAAGCAATCCGCATTAGCAGAAACAGCCCCAACACTCATAGTGACTTGAATATGGCCATTTTTGTAGGTGATTTGCTGAGCTTCAATATCACGGCGTAGCAGTTCAAGCCGTTGTTGGAAGGTGTCAAAAGGGCCGCAGAGTTGGATACAAAACTCTTCGCCACCAAAGCGTGCCACAATGGCATCTTTAAAGTGTCGTTGCAGTAATTGACTAATATGTACTAACACCGCATCGCCGCCATCATGACCGTAGGTATCATTGACCTTTTTGAAAAAGTCGATATCCATCATGGCAATGTTGGGTTGATGACAGTGCGG
The DNA here is from genome assembly GCF_024346715.1 of Photobacterium swingsii. NCBI lineage: Bacteria > Pseudomonadati > Pseudomonadota > Gammaproteobacteria > Vibrionales > Vibrionaceae > Photobacterium > Photobacterium swingsii. The sequence goes on along the minus strand of NZ_AP024852.1, from coordinate 2,892,554 downwards.
TTTACATTGTTGATTAAAGAAATAACGGCGGTTCCACAGCCCGGTTAACGCATCTTGATTAGCCATACGATAGAGTTTGTCGGCGGTATCTTTCATATTCAGAATATGGTGCAGGCGACAGTTAAATTCTTCTTGATTAAAGGGTTTGTAAAGAAAGTCATTTGCCCCTGCTTTCAGAAATTGTGCTGTCATAGAATCATCACTGCTGGCTGATAACCCAAGGATCGCAATTTGATTACGGCTATGAAGCTTGCGAACTTCGCGGGTGAGGGTGATCCCGTCTTTTTCTGGCATATCGTTGTCAGTGATAATCAAAGATATGTCAGTATGCTTACTGAGTTGGATTATTGCGTCATTGCCATTTTCAGCTTCGACTGTCGTGAGATTTTGTCGTTCTAATAGATTGACCAAGTAATTGCGCACGACGGTTGAATCGTCGACCACGAGAACTTTATGCTGGTCATTGGCTTGGAGGCGTTGAAGTAGCGGTACTAAATAAGAAACGGACTCCGCGCTATCTTTAAGCAAGTAATCTAACACCCCTTTAGCGAGTACCTTCTCGCGAATAGCTTGGCTAAATTGAGCCGTAAGAACCACTGATTTTATATTGCAGCCTAAGACAATATCGATGATTTCACCGTCTTGCCCATCGGGTAAACAGTAATCTAGAACCGCGCAGAGAAAGTTATTGTCTTGAGCAATGAGGAGCTGCGCTTCTTCGACATTTGCCGCAAATACTGGGGTAAATCCACCTTGTTGAAGTTGCTGTTTAAGAAAATTACGAAATGTTTTACTGTCTTCAACAACCAGAATACGACGGCACAAAAGACACTCCTTGTTCATATTTGCTCTATAAATGTATCGACTCGATTTTAAGCCCGTTCGTATTCGCAATGTAACTGATAAAGCACTTTAGTCTGATGTTGCTCACAAGAAATGCATCATTTTGCTCTGCGCAATGGTTTCGTATGGCTTGTCGTGTGGCCTGAATGCTCAGGCTATTCGATGTTGGTTCTGATAGGGAAGCGTGGAGTCTATGTTGTGCAGTCTATGAACAGCTTTGTCGGCATTCTTACTTCCCTTCTAGTGGGAACGCCTTATAATTGCACTGTATGTATAAACAGGTCTGGCGAGAGCGTTAGCCACAGCAACGGGTAATTGTAGGTGCAAGAGACACGGCAACGAAAAATCATTCATGTTGATATGGATTGCTTTTACGCAGCGGTTGAAATGCGGGATGATCCTAGCCTGCGAGATATACCGATTGCCATCGGCGGTCGCTCAGAGCAACGGGGGGTGATCAGTACGTGCAATTACCTTGCCCGTGAATACGGTGTGCGCTCTGCTATGGCAACTGGCCATGCGATGAAGCTGTGTCCAAACTTGACGTTGGTTCCTGGGCGGATGGCTGTTTACAAAGAAGTGTCTCAACACATACGAGAAATATTCTCTCGCTATACCGATAAAATTGAACCTCTTTCACTAGATGAAGCCTACCTTGATGTAACAGAGTGCGAGCTAATGCATGGCTCGGCGACGTTAATCGCACAAGATATTCGCCGAGCAATCGAGCAAGAGTTACACCTTACCGCTTCAGCAGGGATCGCCCCTGTAAAGTTTATCGCTAAAGTCGCATCGGATTTAAATAAACCCAATGGTCAATTTGTGGTTACGCCAGATCAAATTCCAGATTTTGTTGCTGATTTAAAGTTAGAGAAGATCCCCGGTGTTGGTAAGGTGACGATCCAAAAACTCCATGACAAAGGGATGTATACAGGCAAAGATGTACAGGCTTATGATCGCCATTTATTGTTGCAGCAATTTGGTAAGTTTGGTCAATCACTGTGGTCGCGTGCCCATGGTATCGATGAACGGGAAGTAGTTGTTGAACGACAACGTAAATCGGTTGGGGTGGAGCGTACGTTTTCGGTCAATATCAGTGAATACCAAGAATGCTGGCAAGTGATAGAAAAACTCTATCCTGAACTTGAGAAGCGACTGGCGAAAGTCCGACCTGAACTTAATATTGCTAAGCAAGGGGTGAAGATAAAATTCGCTGATTTTCAACAAACGACTGTAGAGCATGTTCAAGCGAAGCTGGATAAAGCCCAATTTGTTGGCTTGTTGCAAGAAGCGCTGACGCGTCAGCAAGGGCGAGAGATCCGTTTGATAGGCTTAAGTGTTGGGCTAGAAACCGGCACTAAAGCTCAACAGCTGTCGTTTGACTGGAATTAGCACGAGTAGTGCAGTGTTATTCGCTCCCTCGTTAAATGAATGAAAAAACGCCCGCCAACTGAGTTGGCGGGCGTTTGTATCTCAGCTTAGCGATTAGGCTTTAACTGGGATGTTTTTCAGAATAGCGACCATTTGCTCCCAGAATAGGGCAACAGTTTCAATCTGTACTTTCTCGTCTGGAGAGTGTGGGAACTTAATCGTAGGGCCGAAAGAAATCATATCCATGTTCGGGTATGGTTCTTTAAATAGACCACACTCAAGACCAGCGTGGATCACCATGATATTTGGTGTGCGGCCGTAAATGTCGTTATAAGTTTCACGGAATAGCTTCATCACTTCAGAATCCGCATCTGGTTTCCAGCCTGGGTAAGCGCCAGAGAACTCACATTGTGCGCCAGCAAGTTGAGCGATTGCTTTTAGCATACCTTCAACATTGCTACGACCAGAGTCGATCAATGAACGGATAAGACAAAGAATAGTCACTTTGTCTTCTTCTGTTGTAATCACACCCACGTTTAGTGATGTTTCAACAACGCCAGCAATGTCATCGCTCATGCGAATAACACCATTAGGACAAGCGTTTAGCACTGAAAGTAGACGAGTTTGATCTGCCGTTGCAAATACATTCGCAGGAAGTTCAGCTTGTTCGGTAAACAGTGTAATGTCAGTTTCCACACGACCAAGTTCTGCGGTAAGTAGCTCTTGGTAGTAGCTGAATAGGCTGTTTAGCTTATCGACATTAGCAGCGGGTACAGTAACAACTGCATTTGCTTCACGAGGAATGGCGTTGCGAAGGCTACCGCCCGTGAAAGAAGCAAGGCGAAGGCCTAGTTCTTCAGCGTGAGAGAATAGGAAGCGACCCAGTAATTTATTTGCGTTACCACGGCCAGTGTGAATATCACAACCAGAGTGGCCGCCTTTAAGGCCTTTAAGAACCAGCTTCACAGCTTGATGATCGGCAGGGGCGTCTTCACGTGTAATGTCGACAGTGATAGAGCCGTCAACACCGCCGGCACAACCCATGTACACTTCGCCTTCTTGCTCTGAATCGGTATTTAGTAGGATATCGCCTTCTAACCAACCTTCTTTCAGACCAAATGCACCTGTCATGCCTGCTTCTTCATCAATCGTAAGCAGAACTTCCAATGGGCCGTGTTCAACATCTTTTGAAGCTAATACAGCAAGACATGCAGCCATGCCCATACCGTTGTCGGCGCCTAGTGTTGTGCCTTTTGCTGTAACCCATTTGCCATCAATGAATGGCTGGATAGGGTCTTGTAAGAAATCGTGATCAGTATCTTCGTTCTTTTGTGGAACCATATCGATGTGAGCTTGAAGCACAACGCCTTTACGATCTTCCATACCAGCTGTTGCAGGCTTCTTGATGAATACGTTGCCTACATCATCACGGCGAACTTCAAGGCCTTCGCCTTGTGCGAATTGGATGATGTGTTGAGCAAGTTGCTCTTCATGCTTTGATGGGTGAGGAATAGAACAGATTTGATCGAAGAATTGCCACACAGGTTGTGGTGACAGTTGGCTGATTTCAGACACAGGAGTCTCCCTTTGAATATCAGTAGTGACATCTTAACGAGCTAGTCGATCTATAAGGTTGTCACTGAATTCACTAGATGAATATCTATTAATAAGCCGTCTTTTGTAGCACAACTTACTACCCAAGTGCATTCAAGGATACCACTGTGGATGTAGGGGGAACAGGGAAATATACCCCTAGTAAAGTCAGGATAAGAGGTAGGGCACGTTACAAAGCGAAGAGGAGCTTTAGAGTCAGCTATTAAAGAGGTAATGCTGCAACCTACGTCATTTTTAGACCATTACACTAGATGGAGCACAATATACCTTTTATGAATGCTCTATTGATATAAAAAACGTTATTTGGTGGCTTATATTCCAAATAGTGATTACTAAGCTTGTTGCTTATCTATGTTTGGTAATTAAATTACATTTATAGCAGTTAAAACCAAATCAAAGAGAAAAAGTGTGATCCAGTTAAAGAAAATGCTTGTAAGTAAATTACGATTTGGTTATAGTTTCTGCATCTCTTGAAGAGACGACAACGACACACTAACTGTTCAGGATGAACCCGAGATATCGCCTCCAAGGAACCGAGATTAAGTGTACCAGTGACGGTTATTGCTCCAGGGAATTGAGCCATGCTAACTGTGCATGTGTTTGGATAACTTATGAAAAGGTGATTTAAAATGAAAGTTTTTGACTCTATTGCAACATATTGGAATAACCGCTCTGTTTACACTGCGAACTTCCAATACCCGAGCTACTTCGGTTACTAATTTTCAGAAAATAGTGAGTGATGAACACTATTTTCTTCGAACAGTATTGTTCACCCCCCCCCTTATTTAAGAATTTAAAATAGCGTTATGGCGTTATTTGCAACATTCTATCGCCACCCCACTTTGGGGTGGCGTTTTTTTATCTTCCAAGCTTTCTGTGGTATTGCTCCTCATTATAAAACCAATCTCGTATATATCAGCTGGAATTGATTGGCGTTTGTATATTGTATTCGATTACATTATTCATAAAGGCCCATATTAATGACTGATCTTGATGAAATATTTGTTAATGAGAAGTAGATAATTTTCAAAGTGATTAATTAACGCACAACATTAATGTTATTAAGTTTATGATTTTAAACAGTAAAATTATTAGCTCTAATTGTTTGGTGAGTTTTTTGTTCACTTGGCGATAAATTACAGCATTCTGCATCTCATTACTGGATCTTCATAGGGTAGCGGCATATAATTGCGCCCCTAAACCCGAAATAGCAAACGTTTACCTAATCGTTTACCTAACGTTTATGCCAACGCTTGTTGATGAATTTACCTTTATAACTGCTGCGTAAATCTCCAAGGAATCGAGAGCAATGCTTGAGAAACTATTTAAACTAAAAGAACACGGTACTGACGTTCGCACTGAAATGTTAGCTGGTTTAACGACCTTCCTGACTATGGCGTATATCATCTTTGTTAACCCAACGATGTTATCGCAAACTGGTATGGATCACGGTGCTGTTTTTGTTGCGACTTGTTTAGCGGCAATGATTGGTTGTTTCATTATGGGCTTTGTTGCTAACTACCCAGTCGCTCAAGCACCTGGTATGGGCCTTAACGCCTTCTTTACTTATAGTGTTGTATTAGGCATGGGGCATACATGGCAGGTCGCGCTTGCAGCGGTATTCCTGTCGGGTCTATGTTTTATCGTATTGAGCGTGCTAAAAGTGCGTGAATGGATCATTAACGCGATTCCATTATCATTGCGTACAGGTATCTCAGCAGGTATTGGTTTATTCCTTGCGTTTATCGCACTGCAGAATTCAGGCATTGTGGTGGGTAACCCTGCGACCTTGGTGCATGTGGGTGACTTAACTAGTTTACCAGCGGCATTAGCAGCATTAGGTTTTTTCTTAACGATTGCCTTGGTGCATCGTGGTTATAAAGCCGCAGTACTGATGGCGATTCTTGCGGTAACATTGCTGGGTATTTTGTTTGGTGATGTGACTTATGGTGGGGTGGTGTCAATGCCACCAAGTATTGCACCGACTTTCTTGCAACTTGATTTTTCAGGTGCAATGGAAGTGGGCTTGATTTCAATTGTCTTCGCTTTCCTCTTTGTTGACCTGTTTGATACAGCAGGCACACTAGTTGGCGTTGCAACGAAAGCAAATTTAATTGGTGAAGATGGCAAACTGCCGCGTCTTAACCGCGCACTATTGGCGGATAGTACAGCAACTTCTGTTGGTGCATTATTAGGTACATCAAATACTACGTCATTTGTTGAAAGTGTGTCGGGTGTGGCAGTTGGCGGTCGAACCGGTCTTACTGCTGTGACGGTTGGTGTATTATTCTTCTGCGCATTGTTTTTTGCCCCATTGGCGGGTATGGTGCCAGCCTATGCAACGGCAGGTGCACTATTTTATGTTGCCATTCTAATGATGTCTGGCTTAGTAAGTGTTGATTGGCGCGATTTAACAGAAGCTGCGCCAGTTGTTGTGGTGTGTTTATTAATGCCACTGACTTACTCTATTGCAGAAGGTATTGGCCTTGGCTTCATCACTTACGCAGTTGTAAAATTGATGAGTGGTAAAGGGCGCGAAGTAAATGCAAGCGTTTGGGTTATTGCCACGCTATTTCTTGCTAAAATTATTTTTCTATAACACAGGTTAACAGTGAAAAGTTTCGCTGATTAGAGGTTCATCGGATATGAGTAATAAGTTCGTCATTACATGGGACAACATGCAAATGTACACACGTCAGCTAGCAGAAAAATTGCTACCAGCTGATCAGTGGAAAGGTATTATTGCAGTTAGCCGTGGTGGTTTGGTTCCTGCGGCAATCCTAGCGCGTGAGCTTAACATTCGTCACGTTGATACCGTATGTATCTCAAGCTATGACCACGATCACCAGCGTGAAATGAAAGTACTAAAACAAGCAGACGGCGACGGTGAAGGTTTCATCGTGATCGATGACCTTGTGGATACTGGCGGCACTGCTGAAATGATCCGCTCTATGTACCCAAAAGCGAAGTTTGTTACAGTTTGTGCTAAGCCTGCTGGTAAGCACCTTATTGATGACTACGTGGTTGATATTGCTCAAGATACATGGATCGAACAACCATGGGATATGGCTGTAACTTTCGTTGAGCCGATCTCAAAGAAATAATCCGCTATAGCTACAAAGACCGATTTGAGAGAGACGCCACGGCGTCTCTTTTTTTATCTGGAGTTTGTGGTTTGCTCTCCATCAAGAATACCCGTAAAAGCCAGCAGTGATGAGTGTTATACTTGGCGTAGTCGGTATATATTATCCCTCAGGTACTATTTCTCGGTAATGACTGCTTTTAAGGACTTGTGTTCACAACAAGCGCCCCGTTTTTTATCGTTATTATCGTTGTTGCTATGGAGAACACCGTGTCTGAACCATCAAAGTCGAATTTATCCGAAAAGTTGTTTGCACCTCGTCAGACATCCAAAGAAACCTCAAGTTTAGTCCGTATTGCGCATGCACAAGCATCAAGTGTTCATAACGCACTGGATGGTGATACTGAACATGGCTGGTATCGCAGTTTACGTCGCCCACAGTGGATTTGGCAGGGCGTCGAGCCCATAGAAATGGAAGCACTCTTTGCACGTTTAGCCGGAAGTGATGCGCCCCGTACGTCGGAAGAACAGCTTGATACTGTGATTGGCTATAAGCCCGGAAACTGGATCTACGAATGGTCACAACTTGCAGGCCAACACCATAAAAAATCACGTGAACATGTTGAAGCTAAACAGCCTGAAAAAGCCGTTGATGAACTGCTTAAGTCGAGTACTTACTACAGCATTGCTGCTTATCCTCACTTAAAAGGGGATGTGTTAGCAGCGCAAGCAGAAGTACAGGCAAACCAAACCTACCGTGAGGCGATGGAGCTTTCACCACATCAAATGAAAACCATTGATGTAAAATACGAAGGTAAAACATTTCAAGCCTTCATTCACCTACCACGTACCGATAAGCTATTGCCTACTGTTATTGTGAGCGGTGGCTTAGACACCTTGCAAAGTGATTTGTGGCCACTATACCGTGATTATTTAGCACCCGCAGGCTATGCGATGGTGACTTTGGATATGCCATCAGTGGGTCACAGTGCCCGTTGGCCACTAACTGAAGATACCAGCCGCTTGCATCAGGCATTATTGCAGCAAATCAAAGATGTACCTTGGGTTGACCACCATCGAGTTGCTATGCTTGGTTTACGCTTTGGCGGCAATGCCGCGATTCGTTTAGGGTTCCTTGAGCCTACTCGCCTAAAAACCTGCATCAGTGTTGGGGGGGCTATCCATAGCTTTTTATCACAGCCAAAATTACTCGATAAAATGCCACAGATGTACCTAGATATGATTGCATCCCGCATGGGCAAACATGGTGTATCAAGGCAGAGTTTGTTGGCGCATTTACCGGCATGGTCACTCAAACATCAAGGGTTATTAGGTCGCCGCAAGGTCGCAGTGCCTATGCTTGGTATCAGCCTTAAAAATGATCCTGTTTGTCCGGAATCCGATAACCAATTAATCGCGATGTCTAGCTATGGTGGTAAGGCGGTTACTTTACCTGAAAAGCCATTGCATGATGGTTATCACCGCTCAATGCTGACAATCATGGAGTGGTTGGCAGATAAGCTTGAGAAATAGCTTAAGATTGGCAGCAAAAATGTAAATATTTTGTTGCCAATTGGTCTTTTTTTAGGCTTAAATGGAATTGATACGTTGTGAGAATAAGCAGTAAGTTATTGGTTGTTAAGTCAATAGCAAATTGCGTACTGTAACTATGGATGGGAGATACGCGATGACGACTCAAACAGCTTTTCCACCTTATGGCCGCCTATTAACGAAATTGACCGCAATTGGCCCTTATTTACGTCAGCAGCAGTCGAAAGAGGGGGCTTTTTTCTTTGACTGTTTAGCGAGCTGTATTAGTGCCAAGAAAGAACCTGATGAGCGTGAGTTCTGGGGCTGGTGGCTTGAATTGAATGCTAGCGATAAGGGTGGCTATGAATACCGTTACTTCTTTGGTCGCTACAACAGCGCAGGTGAATGGGTTGAAGATAAAGTCCCTGCGAAACACAGTGATGCTGTTCTAAAAACCCTCAATGATTTCTACCTTAAATTGACGAAAGCCTTGGATGAAAACTTTGAGTTGTCTGTGGCTGCAGCCTCTGATTTGAAAGAAGCCGTATTAGGCGATAATGACTAATTAACGATTTTCTCTTCTTCGTCTAAGTGCTCATTGTTGGCAGCACTTAGGCCTTTCCCCTCAAAACAAAGAAAATACGGCCTTCTTGGCAGTATTTTCTTGTGATCTTAAGGTGGGATTGATAAAACAAATGAACAAAAATTTGTTCACTAATTTGTTTGATCCCATGGCAGAAAATACAAACCTAAATGCAAAAGAGCAGGACCTCGCGGGAACTCATACATCACAGTCTGAGACCCAAGTGGTAAAGCAAAAAACAGTAGTTGTTAAACTTGGTACTAGCGTACTAACTGGCGGTACATTGAAGCTCGATCGTGCTCATCTCGTTGAGCTTGTTCGTCAATGTGCGCAGTTACGTCGTCAAGGTCATAAAGTTATCATAGTAACGTCTGGCGCTATTGCCGCTGGCCGTGAGCATTTAGGTTACCCCGAACTGCCCAAAACCATGGCCAGCAAGCAGTTACTTGCCGCTGTTGGTCAGAGTCGTTTGATTCAAGAGTGGGAGCACCTTTTTGGTATCTACGGGTTACATGTAGGCCAAATGCTACTAACTCGTGCAGATCTTGATGATCGTGAGCGCTATTTGAATGCGCGCGACATGATAGTGGCACTGCTCGACAACGGCATTATTCCTGTCGTGAATGAAAACGATGCCGTTGCGACCACTGAGATCAAAGTGGGTGATAACGACAACCTATCGGCATTGGTGGGCATTTTAGCCGGCGCTGATAAGTTACTGTTACTGACCGACCAACCGGGTTTGTTCACCGCCGACCCGCGTAATAGCCCAGATGCCGAACTGATCCGTGAAGTACACACTATCGATGAAACTTTGCGTAAGCTTGCTGGTGGGAGTGTTGGTGGTTTAGGTACTGGCGGTATGGCAACTAAACTGCAAGCGGCAGATGTTGCACGTCGTGCTGGCATTGAAGTTGTCATTGCTGCGGGTAGTCGTCCTGATGTTATTGCCGACATCGTAGGTGATACATCGGTTGGAACGCGCTTTTTACCGCTAGAGTCACCGCTAGAAAGCCGTAAACGCTGGATCCTTGCTGGGCCTCCACCTGCGGGCGACATTATCATAGATGTTGGTGCGGCTAATGCCGTTCAGCAGCGAGGCAGTAGCTTACTGTCTAAAGGTATTACTCAAGTGAAAGGTAGCTTTGAGCGTGGTGCTGTAGTACGAATTTATTCGACGGAAGGCGCGTTACTTGCTCGTGGTATCTGCCGTTATAGCAGTAAAGATATGACTAAAATTGCGGGTAAGCACAGCCAAGATATTTATCATGTTCTGGGGTATGAGTATGGCCCAGTTGCAATTCATCGTGATGATCTTGTTGTTATTTAATGTGATAGGTTGTGAGCTCTTCACTTTTAGCCAATAGCAAATTGCCTTGAAAAGAGAAGAATAAAGGGAAGCATTGTGAACTTAGAATTAATGGGTAAAGCGGCGCAACAAGCGGCGTTTGAACTAGCAACATCCTCGACAGCGCAGAAAAATCAAGCGCTGGCTATCATTGCGAATGAACTTGATGCAAACCAAGCGGTTATTTTAGCTGCGAACCAAAAAGACATTGATGCAGCTCGTGAGTCTGGCATGTCAGATGCCTTGGTCGATCGTTTATTACTGAATGAAGCGCGTTTACGTGATATCGCAAATGACGTGCGTAATGTGATTAACCTCAACGACCCTGTGGGCGCAGAGCTAGATAGCCGTGTACTAGAGAATGGTATGCGCCTAAGTCGTCGTCGCGTGCCACTGGGTGTCGTTGGCGTGATTTACGAAGCGCGTCCGAATGTGACTATCGATATTGCTGCTCTGTGTTTAAAAACCGGTAATGCGAGTATCTTGCGTGGCGGTCGTGAAACCTTCCACTCCAACATGGAATTGGTAAAGGTCATTCAAGTCGCGCTAGAAAAAGCTGGCCTGCCAGCGGCTTCAGTGCAGTACATTGAGAAACCAGATCGTGAGCTGGTGTCACAACTGCTTCGCTTAGATCAATATGTAGATATGATTATTCCTCGCGGTGGTGCGGGTTTGCACAAGATGTGTAAAGAGAACAGTACCATCCCTGTGATCATTGGTGGATTTGGTATCAGCCATGTGTTTGTGGATCAAAGTGCAGATTTATCACGTTCGCTAGATGTGGTTGAAAATAGCAAAGCACAGCGTCCGTCAGCGTGTAATGCATTGGATACATTGCTTGTGCATGAAAAGGTTGCGGAAGCCTTCTTACCGCGTCTGGCGGATCGCTTAAACAAAAGCAAAGTTGCGTTAGTGGCCGATGAAAGTGCTTATGACTTGCTGGAAGGCAAAGCGTCTGAGCTACGTCATACAGTGGAAGGTGATTTTGATACCGAATGGCTGAGCTTCACGCTGGGTGTGAAGGTCGTTAAGGATGTGGATGAAGCGATTGCGCACATGCGTAAGCACAACGCGAGTCATTCAGATGCGATTCTAACCAATGATATTCAGTCGGCAGAACGCTTCGTAAATGCTGCGGGTTCTGCAGCCGTTTATGTGAATGCATCAACACGTTTCACCGATGGTGCTCAGTTTGGTTTAGGTGCTGAAGTTGCAGTGTCTACTCAGAAGCTGCATGCGCGAGGCCCGATGGGCTTAGAAGAACTCACCAGTTACAAGTGGGTAGGGCAAGCAGATTACTTGTGCCGTTCGTAGTCAGCATGTGATGACAAAAAAGGTTGCCTCGGCAACCTTTTTTAATGGCTGATAGCCTAGAATATGAATAACGCTTAATAGTGTTACTTCACAATCAAACTATTTATCGGATAGTGAGCTGTCGTTGGCTTGCTTAGCTTTTTCTTCTTCGGCCAGTCGTGCTTGCTCTCTATCGTGTTTTTCTTTTAAATACTTAATCTTATCTTTATCGCCGAACTTCATGTTAGCCGTGTACTTCAAGGCCATAATATTACTGACAACAACGCTTAATATGATCGCTGTGATCACCCACGGATTGAGTAACCATTCCATTTAGACCTCACAAATATTAATAATGAACCTGCTATAAAGATTATCAAGGTTTGCTAAGATCTGCGACTTTCCTGCGACCTGACTGTGACTAATTGTGCGATGAAGCAACTCTGGTGTGAAGTGCTCTAGCAAGGATTGGCTGATTGCATGATAACTCAGATGCCAAGGTTCAGCAGAGACGCCGCCAAGATCGTCTCGATACGGCAAATAAAAGCCATATTTTCTCATATTTTCAGCGAGCCATTGAGCAAACTCAGCTTGATGCCCCCCCGCTTGATATTCCCACGGCTCTAACTGGAGTTGAACACCAGAAGGAAGGCAATTACGGGCGTAGATGTCGATATCTGTTCCCCAGTGGTGTCGACTGGCACCGGGTAGGGCCGACCAACGTAGGATCGCGATGATCTTTTCTTTATCAGACAAAAGCGCAGGATCTAATGGCTGACTGTTGTGATCTAGAATAGGACGTAGTCCATTGAACTTATTGTCCCAAATCATTTGTTGGCGTTCGAATGACCGAAAGCCACTGGCTAGGCATAGCTCAAAGCCTGCAGTTTTAGCGGCTTGTTGCATTGCTAGAAAGTCTGGCTCAATGCCCTGATGAATAAAGTGTTGCTGATGGCTAACAAGGTGATCGCTTGATTGGCCTGTTAGTAGCCCATCGCTAATGCGATGGGCAAATGGAGAGGTCGCCATTAGAGCGCATTTTCCAATACTTTTTGGTACATATCAGTCAGCTTCTCAAGGTCAGCGACTTTTACGCACTCATTAACTTTATGAATGGTGGCATTCACAGGGCCAAGTTCTACAACTTGCGCCCCCGTACGGGCAATAAAACGCCCGTCAGACGTGCCACCTGTGGTGAGTAGTTCAGGGCGTTTATGATTAACCGTTTCAATCGCTGTCACCACTGCATCGAGCAGGGTGCCATGATCGGTTAAGAAAGGCTGGCCACTTAAGGTCCATTTTAGGTCGTAATCTAAACCGTGCGCGTCCAGTACCGAGTGGACCTTGCGTTTGATGTCTTCATCTGTGAGTTCGGTGCTAAAGCGGAAGTTGAACTGTACATTAAACTCCCCAGGGATCACATTAGATGCCCCTGTACCTGCCGCAAGGTTAGCAATCTGAAAACTGGTTGGTGGGAAGTAGTCGTTACCATTATCCCAGGTCGTCGCAGCTAACTCTGCTAGTGCAGGCATAGCGCGGTGAACAGGGTTATCAGCCAAGTGCGGATAAGCAACGTGCCCTTGCGTTCCTTTAATGGTGACATCGCCGGTTATTGAACCGCGACGGCCATTTTTCACCACATCACCGACTTCATGGGTGCTAGAGGGCTCACCTACAATACACATATCGATCTTTTCGTTACGTGCTTCTAGGGTGTCAATCACACGGGTTGTTCCGTTAATGAATGGCCCTTCTTCATCTGACGTGATCAATAAGGCGATTGAGCCTGTATGGTCAGGGTTTTCAGCGATGAAACGTTCAATAGCAACAATCATGCATGCCAGTGAGCCTTTCATGTCAGCAGCACCACGACCGTGTAAGTAACCATCGATAATGGTCGGCTCAAATGGTGGGGTATGCCATTGCGCCACATTGCCTGAAGGGACCACATCGGTATGGCCTGCAAACACAAACAATGGTGCCTCACTGCCACGTCGAGCCCACAGGTTGGTTGTATCTTCAAACACCATGGTTTCTATGGTGAAGCCGATCTTTTCAAGGCGCGCAATCATAACGTCTTGGCAGCCTGCATCCTCAGGCGTGACAGATTGGCGGCTAATAAAATCTTTAGCCAGTGCAATTACCGGGCTTTCTGACATCCTTGTATCCTTCCTTATTTTTCTGCAACTTGAGATGCAAAGATCTCTTGATATTGCGCAGGTTTAAAGCCGAGGTGATGGCTTTCGTTGTGAACAAGCAGTGGACGCTTGATCATTGCTGGGAACTCCAGCATTAAGTTGATTGCTGTGTCACGGTTTAGACCTTCTTTTTGCTCATCGCTGAGCTGACGGTACGTTGTGCCGCGTTTGTTTACCATTGCTTCCCAGCCTAATGCCGCTTCAAATGCCGTTAGCATGTCGATATCTAAGCCATCGACACGGTAATCGTGAAATTGATATTCGATATTTTCAGCTTCAAACCACTTTTTCATTTTTTTGATGGTGTCGCAGTTTTTGATGCCGTATGCAGTTGTTTTCATTGTGAGCCGACTTACCTAATGAGTTATTAAAATGAGGTATAGCTCTCCTTTATAACCAGAATGTGACCTAGGTGCAATATTAGGAGAGGGACTGATTACGTCTTAGTGTGTCACACCATTACGGCCATTTTAATTAACCAGCCGCAAGCTACGACGCCTAGTGTAAAAACGATGGTGCGCCAAGGGCTGAGCTTAAAGATGTAGCACAAGATATATAGCGCCCGTGAAACCACGAATAAATAGGCGGGAAGGGCGGATTGATGCGCTGGTACACCGGCTAAATGGGCGATGAAGACACAAATAGCAAATACGAGAATCGCTTCCCAGCCATTAGCTTGAGAAGCTTTGACACGGGCAACTGTACCCGTGAGTTCACGTTCTTGTACTCTCGGGTGGTTAATGTCGAAATGGCCTGTTGAGCGTTTGGTGAGCCAGCTTCCGAGTCCCGCTAGAGCGTAATTAACAATTATTAGGATCAGAATGCTCCAAAAAGCCGGGGTCATAGGATGTGTCCTTGTATGTGAAGGGAATATTGTCAGTGTAGATGTTTAATTTATTTTGAAAATAGAATGAAGCAATAATAAGTGGCAAATCAAGCGACTTGAAAGTGCTGTTGTGGCAGAGGGTTAGCATTAAATTGTGTCGGTATTGCTTGCGAAGTGAGCAATTTATTGCTGCTGTGAGTAAATGCTTACTTGTCAGAGTTTAAAGTGGTTGCAGAAAAATGCCACCAAAGTGTGATGGATGCCCATTTATAGAATGGAATATACGGTAAACAGACACGCATATTGATCGAACTCAACATGTTATTTGTGATTGTCGCAATAATGAGTGCGCCTTGTTCATTCAAGGTGTCTGCCAAGGATATACCTATTTGAGTAGTTATTTGTGACCATGTTTAGCGACGTTCGCTTCAGATGATTACTCAAATGAGTATTGTGGAGGTCTCAATGGAATTGAATCCAGTATTTGCACGCCGCCTTTATTTGGCATTGTTAGTTGAACACATTGAACGTCCTAATGTGCCTAAGTTAATCGAAAAAACGGGCTGGCCCCGTCGAACGATTCAAGATGTATTAAAGGCATTACCAGGGCTAGGTTTTGAATTAACCTTTATTCAAGATGGTAAACGTCATAACGACGGTTACTATAAATTAAGTGACTGGGGGCCGTTTGATCCTGCGTGGGTTGAAGATCGTGAAAACGATTTAATCAGCGCATTGGCTTAGCGATAAAAATGTGTAATTAAAAGAAAACCGCCTTTGGGCGGTTTTTTATTTTGTACTGATGAAGTCTTGTTGTGACGCTAACGTATTCTATTCGGGTGGTGGGCAATCATAGGCATTTCCCACATAAGTAACCGAAGAGACATACGGCAACGGGGCACCCAGTAACAGAGTATTAGCACCTACCTCAGCGGCTTGGTTGCGTAGCTGGTTCAGTGCACCCACGGTAAGTGAGCGGTTTGATATTAGCCAAAAGTTATACCATGCTCCTTCAGAGCCAACAAAGGTGGACTTGAGTTGGCATTGTTTGCTGGTGGTTTCCACATTCCAAACAATATCTACTTGTTCACCTTTTTCTGTTATCGAGCTTGTAGTACAACCACTTAAAGCTAATAGTGCAACGCCAAGTGCAAGGTATTGCTTCATTTATAGGCCCTGTGATTCTAGGTAGAGCACGGTTGCAGCAGTACGTGATTTTACCTGCAGTTTCTTTAGCAAGCTTTTCATGTGTACTTTAACAGTTGCTTCTGAAATAAAGAGAGTATCTGCTATTTGCTTGTTACGGTGACCTTTAGCAACTTCTTGCAAAATTTGTGTTTCACGATCAGTCAAACTGTTGAGTAAGCAATCTTGCTCTACATTATCGGTTAGGTACTCTTTAACTAAACTGCTGTAGGCCTTACCACCACACATGGCTTCTTTTAATAAGCGTACGAGTTCATCAGGCTCAGTATCCTTAAGTAAGTAACCATCCGCGCCTGCTTGGATCAGTGTTTTTACATCGTTGCGGCTATCTGAAACGGTGAGTACGACTATGCTACTTTCGATACCTTCTGCACGCATAGTGTTTAAGGTATCTAATCCTGACATCCCTTTCATATTGAGATCTAATAGGATCAGATCCGGCTCTTTTTCATGGGCAATACCAACAGCATCTGCCCCATTACTTGCCTCTGCAACTAATTCAAAATCTGGTTCAAAACTGAGTAATTGGCCAATACCACGACGCATTAGCGGGTGGTCATCGACAATCATTACTTTCCAACACGTCATTTTATTATCCTTATGGCGTTAGCAAGAAACTGAGTGTAACGCAGCAACCTTGCTCTGGCTCTGAGGTTATTGTTACTTTACCATTTAAGCGATCAGCCCGTTCAGCCATAATAGCCAATCCGTAATGGTTGAGTTTTTCATTACTTTGATCGAAGCCTAAGCCATCATCACAGATCGTAATGTTGACCTGTTCATCTTGTTGTTGGCAAGTAATGATGATTTCATCAGCTTGCGCGTGTTTGATGGCATTCAGTGTGGCTTCCCGGATCAACTGTAATAAGTGTACTTGGCGGTGCGCATCAAGATTAAGCGACGATAATTGGTTATCGACGATGATCATGGCATCGCTTTGCTCATCTAGCGGCTTCATCATTTCAACCAGAGCTTCACCAAAGTTAGCTTCTTTGATGGTTAAGCGGAAAGTGCTTAATAGTTCGCGTAACTGGGTGTATGCGCCAGATAAGCCGTTATCTATTTCCGCAATAATCTGCTCCGCGTGCTCATGCTCTTGCTTTGCTAGCTGACGCTTTAATAATGTGACCTGAATTTTCAGATAAGACAGTGACTGCGCCAGCGAATCATGAAGCTCACGTGCTATGGTGGCACGTTCTTCCATTAATAGTAATTGATCTGCCTGCTTTTGAGCGCGGTTATAGTAAATACCTCGCCCTAATAGCCGAGAGACGTTATCAATTAATGCATGATCAGGACAGGGTAATGTTTCTTGCCAAGACAGCTGTCCCAAAATTTGACCATCAAGCATCAGATCGCGGTGATGCCAGTGCCGCTCTGTGGCTATGCCTGCTTTTATGACGGTTTCAGCACCATTACTTTCATCAATCGTTAATGTGACTGCCGTTAACCCTTCTATCTCAACCAGCGTGTCGAGCATGTTCTTAAAGTTCTGAGTGGTTAGACGTGTAACTGATAGCTCTTGGGAGCAATTATATAGCACTTGTAATGATTCATTTGCGTGACGTAATCGGCGTGTTTTTTCATTCACCGACTGTTCTAAATTACGGTAATGTTTGCCTAACTCTGCAGCCATTTTCGAGAAAGTTTCCGCTAAAATGCCAAGTTCGTTATCACTCTTCACTTCGATCTTTACATCGAAATTACCACTTTGTACTTGCTGGCTCGCAGCAACTAACTGGTTCAGTGGGCTGACGATTTTACGCTGGGTAAAGTGAATGGTAAAAAGTGCTATCACCAAAATCAGGCTCAGGCCAACCCCACCTGTTATCGATAATATTTGCAGTTTTATGACTGAAAATTCCTGTAACTCAAACACGAATCTATCAATGTTATCGACAAAGGTTGCGACTTCATGCACGAAGCGCATCTCATTTTCGGTGGCCAGTGATGGGTTTAGGCTCTCCCAGCGATCAATAAGGTTGTAGTAGTGGCGCTGAATATCGGCGGGCACAGTCCAATGCTCAAGGGCGGCCATGGAAGGTGAAAATAACGATTGCTCAAATTGGTCAAGGTGATCATCGAAAAGTGGGGATTCAGCTTGGATATCGTATGCCAATCGATAGCTTTGCATCCGCAGTGAACCAGAGACGTTGATGGCCTCGGCATCATTCAAACTCGATGCAAGGGTGAGTAAAGCAAAGCTGGTGGTGGCAATCGAGAGTAGCAATATGGCCAACATGGCACGAGCAATGGTGGTTGTGACGGGCTTTTGTGGCCTATTCTGCACGCAGCATCCTTATGTTCTATTCTTTTTAGTAGTGATTGATGGCTGGTCGAAAAATCGACAATGCGTTCGTTAATGCAATTGTAAGCTAAATAGTGTGAGGGTTGTCATTTCAGTTTATTGATCCAAAACAAATAAAACAGTTAATTAACCCTAACTGGGTATTTAAGCATTTATTAAGAGTTCTAAACTTGCCGTGAAGAATAATGAGCAATTATGAACAGTATCTAAGGGCATTAATACCTTTTAATACACCTATTGATTATTGCCAGCCAATATCTGTTCATCTTATTTCATAAGTGCGTATTTGAGGTAGCAATTGATGTTTGATCGTGGACGGCGAAACTTATTATCTCGGCGTCGTACCCCAGCACTACCAAGGATGCCTTGGATTGTTGACGAGGACACTTTCGTAGATAACTGCACACGATGCAACAAATGTCTTTCAGCCTGTGAAACCGAAATTATTGTAAAAGGCGATGGTGGTTTTCCTACCGTCGATTTTAATCGTGGTGAATGTACCTTCTGCACTTTGTGTGCGCAAGCATGTCCTGAGTCGTTATTCCGCCCTACAACGGAATCAGCGTGGGATGTAAAAGCACAGGTAAATCAACAATGTTTAGCTCAAAACAATGTTGAGTGCCGCAGTTGCGGTGACATGTGTGAAGTACAAGCCATTCGATTTAAGTTACAGGCAGGTGGTGTCGCGCAGCCTGCTTTTGAATTGGATATCTGTAATGGTTGTGGGGCATGTGTTGCTACTTGCCCAACGTCAGCCATAACCATGGTGACCAGCCAACAAGAAGAGAAATAGCATATGGCGCTGGATGAAGTACATATCTCTAGCCTTGTGGTGCATGTTAAGCCTGAGTCCCTAGCAAGCGTTAAAGCTCAGATCTTAGACATGCCAAACACAGAAATACACGGCGAGAGTGAAGAGGGAAAAATCATTGTAGTACTTGAAACGGAAAATCAGGGCTACGTGACGGAAACAATAGATAAAATCAATAACTTAGAAAACGTATTAATCACTTTTTTAGTGTATCACCAAATTGAACACTTCGATTCGCAATCTGAGGACGACTCATGAAAATGACACGACGTGCGTTTGTGAAAGCAAACGCGGCAGCATCAGCCGCTGCTGTTGCGGGTATTACCCTGCCTGCGTCAGCAACTAACCTAATCGTTAGCTCTGACCAAACTAAAATTAAGTGGGACAAGGCACCTTGTCGTTTTTGTGGTACAGGTTGTTCAGTACTTGTCGGTACGCAGAATGGTCGTGTTGTGGCAACACAAGGTGATCCTGAAGCGCCAGTAAACAAGGGCTTGAACTGTATCAAAGGCTACTTCCTATCTAAGATCATGTACGGTAAAGATCGCCTGCAAACCCCAATGCTGCGTATGACAGATGGTAAGTTTGATAAGAATGGTGACTTTGCGCCGATCTCTTGGGATCAAGCGTTCGACATCATGGCTGAGAAGTGGAAAGACGCCCTGAAAGAAAAAGGCCCAACAAGTGTGGGTATGTTCGGTTCAGGTCAATGGACAGTAATGGAAGGTTACGCTGCATCAAAAATGATGAAAGCAGGTTTCCGTTCTAACAACATCGACCCGAATGCGCGTCACTGTATGGCATCGGCTGTAGGTGCGTTTATGCGTACTTTCGGTATCGATGAGCCTATGGGTTGTTACGATGATTTTGAAAACGCAGACGCATTTGTTCTGTGGGGTTCAAACATGGCTGAGATGCACCCTGTTCTGTGGACACGTATTACTGACCGTCGTTTGAGTCACCCACATGTTAAAGTAAACGTGCTTTCTACTTACTATCACCGCTCATTTGAGTTGGCTGATAACGGTATGATCTTCGAACCACAAACAGACCTTGCGATTGCGAACTTCATTGCCAACTACATCATTCAAAACGATGCGGTTAACTGGGATTTCGTTAACAAGCACACTAACTTCAAACGTGCAGAAACCGATATTGGTTATGGCTTGCGTGATGAGCATCCGTTGCAACAAAAAGCGGCACATGCAAACTCGGGCAAAATGCACGCGATGAATTTCGAAGAGTACAAAGCATCTGTTGCCGAGTACACCTTAGAAAAAGCATCGAAAATGTCGGGCGTTTCGGAAGAGAAACTGCTTGAGATGGCGAAGCAATACGCTGATCCAAATACCAAAGTCATGTCACTTTGGACTATGGGTATGAACCAACATACGCGTGGCGTATGGATGAATAGCCTGGTGTACAACATTCACCTACTAACAGGCAAAATTTCTACTCCAGGTAACAGCCCGTTCTCACTAACAGGTCAACCATCGGCGTGTGGTACCGCACGTGAAGTAGGTACTTTCTCACACCGTTTACCTGCAGATATGGTAGTTGCGAATCCTAAGCACCGTGCGATTGCAGAAGGTATTTGGAAGCTACCTGAAGGTACTATCCCACCAAAACCTGGCTACCATGCTGTCTTACAAGATCGCATGCTAAAAGACGGCAAGCTAAACGCTTACTGGGTAATGTGTAATAACAACATGCAAGCAGGTCCAAACATTAACGAAGAGCGTCTACCGGGTTACCGTAACCCTGAGAACTTTATCGTATGTTCAGACCCATACCCAACGGCAACAGCTCAAGCAGCTGACCTTATTTTGCCAACTGCAATGTGGGTAGAGAAAGAAGGTGCTTACGGTAACGCAGAGCGTCGTACACAAGCATGGTACCAACAAGTTGAAGCTCAAGGTGATGCGAAATCTGACCTTTGGCAGCTAATGGAATTCTCTAAACGCTTCAAAATTGAAGAAGTATGGGGTGAAGAGTTACTTGCTCAGAAACCTGAATACCGTGGCAAAACCATGTACGAAGTACTATTCCGTAATGGCCAAGTTGATAAGTTCCCGCTATCTGAAGCGCAAGAGCTGAACGATGATGCAAAAGCACAAGGCTTCTACTTACAGAAAGGTCTGTTTGAAGAGTACGCAATGTTTGGTCGTGACCATGGACACGATTTAGCACCATACGATGTTTACCACCAAGTACGTGGTCTACGTTGGCCGGTTGTGAATGGCAAAGAAACAAAATGGCGTTTCGCTGAAGGGTCAGATCCATATGTCCCTGCGGGTGAAGGCTTCCGTTTCTATGGCCACGGTGATGGTAAGGCAAATATTATCTTTGCACCGTTTGAGCCTGCGCCAGAAATGCCAGATAAAGAATACGACATGTGGCTATGTACAGGCCGTGTTCTAGAGCATTGGCATACAGGTACGATGACACGTCGTGTTCCTGAGCTATATAAAGCAGTACCGGATGCTGTGTGTTACATCCACCCTGATGATGCGCAAGCACGTGGTCTGCGTCGCGGTGATGAAGTGAATCTAGCTTCTCGTCGTGGTGAAGTACGCTGTCGCGTTGAAACGCGAGGTCGTAACCGTCCGCCTGTTGGCTTGGTTTTCGTACCGTTCTTTGATGCGCGTATTTTGGTTAACAAGTTGATTCTGGATGCGACGGATCCACTGTCTAAACAGACAGACTTCAAGAAGTGTCCAATCAAAATTACAAAAGTAGCGTAATTGATTAGCCAATCCTGCCCTTGCTGAAAGGGCAGGAGATTAGCCTCGAATTTAGCCATGATAGGCGGAGAAAAGAATGAAACGATTAATGCTTGCCCTTATGACGGTAGGGCTTTTATTCACAGGTATTGCGCACAGTAACGATGCTCAGTTTGAGCGCGGTATTGGCGGAGTAGAATCACTTCGCGGTGCAAGTGAGCTTGAAACAACACGTCCTGCTGATGACTTTAAACGTTATCCGCGTGACCAAGGTGTGATCGATAGCGATTATGTTTATCAGCCACCACTTATTCCACATACTATTCGTAACTACGAAGTATCTTTGAATGCGAATAAATGTTTATCGTGCCATAGCTGGAAGAACGCGAAAGAAATGGGCGCTACAAAAATTAGTGTTACTCACTATGAGACCCGTGAAGGCCAAGTACTTTCAGATGTATCGCCTCGTCGTTACTTCTGTCAGCAGTGCCACGTTCCCCAAGCTGATGCTAAGCCTTTAGTTGGCAACACCTTTGAGCGTGTTGATGCATTACGCGACAGCGTGGAATAAAAGGGGCATTTATGAACATATTAAAGGCGTTTTGGCGCCGAATGACATCACCAAGTAAGGTGGCTGTTGGTTTAGTGTTGTTTATGGGGTTTATTGGTGGTTTAGCTTTCTGGGGCGCGTTTAACACCGGCATGGAAGCAACAAACACCGAAGAGTTCTGTTCAGGTTGTCACGCGCCTATCGTTAAAGAGATCCGCGAAACTATCCACTACTCTAACCGTTCTGGTGTACGTGCAATTTGTTCTGACTGTCACGTACCGCATAATTGGACGGATAAAATTGTACGTAAAGTACAAGCGTCTAAAGAGCTAGTAGCATTTGCGATGGGGACAATCAGCACGGAAGAAAAATTCCAAGAGCGCCGAGGTCATTTAGCTCATCGTGAATGGAAGCGTATGAAAGATAACGACTCACAAGAGTGTCGTAACTGTCATAACTTCGATTACATGGATTTCTCAGAACAAGGTCCTCGCAGTGTTAAACAGCACTCGACAGCATTGGCTTCAGGCGATAAAACATGTGTAGACTGTCACAAGGGTATTGCACATAAACTGCCTGATATGAAAGATGTTGAAGGCTGGTAATAACTAAGGGGTAAATGAGCGATGAGTACTTTAGAGTCGATTATCTGGCATGTACTTGGTTATGCCGCAATGCCAGTAATCATCTTATCAGGCTTTGCTGCGGTTGCCGCTATCTCAATTTGGTTGTTGTCTTTAGGTAAAGATAAGAACGCTTGATAGCATAGTATCTGCTTACAAAACTAAAAAACCACGTCATTTGGCGTGGTTTTTTTATGGTTGCTATTATGGGTGTACATGAGGTGGTTGTGTGGTAGATATACGCTTAAACAGCCCAATAACAAGAAGCATAATCCAGACGGTATAAAGCGGTAGCCACTCTAAAATGAAATGCGCCACATTCAAGGTGTCATGGTTAAGCCAAATTTCGCCTAGATGCAGCATCGCCATTAGGAGTAAACCAATAAAGCTAAAAACAAGAAATGTTGGTCGATCCATGATGAGCTCCATCTAAATATGTTGATGGAAACACTATAGATCTAAATGAGAATTATTACCAATTTGTTTTTTGCTAAACCTGTTTAATAGATAAATGCTCTACATTGAATGGGGCTGTATTAGCAAGTACGCCCCCTCCTAATCGATAAGCAGCTTCGCTTGGCGTAATTGCTCCCTAAATGTATCAGCACGTTCACGGTTTACGCCAAAATCAGAGTAGCCCGTTCGGGACTCTGAGCGAACTTGTAGCTTGCTACCTACTTGGTGAATTTCAAAATCATCAACAAACTTGAATACGCTACTGACACATTCGACGCGAATATACTGCTGAGATCGCGCGCCTAATCGAGCCCCTGGTAACGCTAAAGCAATTTCTTCAATTTGCTGCCAATTGCTGCTGCCTGCTTCTGATAGGTCAAATACTGCAAGATGATACTCAGCGCGCTCATCAGAGGTAGAGACGCAATTAGGTTTATCCTTGCAAGGTAAGCCTGTACGATTTGCGATATCGACGCTATCGGCATTAGAACATGCTTGCAGTAATGTGAAAGTTGCGAGCAAAGGGAGTCGAACTAAGTACTTTTTCATACAGATCCTTGTAATGACGCTGACTAACGGAACACGATTCGCATAGAGATACAGTGTTAGCTATAACTTCTTGATATTACCCTAGCAGATAGAAGGCAAATACACCCCATGAGGCGACCAGTAATACCCAAGGTAGCCAATGCTGCTTGTATTCAATCTGTGGGGCTGTTGAAGCCTCTTCTGTTTTTACTGCTGATGTATTGTTGTCTTTAGCTTGTTTCTTACGCAGTTTATCACGTTCACGTGCTTTCGATTTTTGTTGTTTCTTGTACTGCTCAATGCCTTTCTGAATACCCTGAGCTATTAATTTTGTCTGCTCTTTTGTCTGACCTGTCTTTTGGGTTGCACGTGCAATTTTTAGTGCTTCGTCTTGTGTTTCTTGCGATGGGGCTTGACGTTGCTTTGAGTTAGTCATTGAAATCCATAAGGTTAGTGCTCATTGGTGCTAATTATACGTGAATTTTCATTGAATAGGAGAAGGAGAAGGGTGATGGATATTTTGTGGTTATGTAGGAATATTTCAACAAATTAATATAAGCTGAAATATTATTCACACCTCGTGGTTTTTATATAAGCTGTTGAATTTAAATGCCTAAGAGGGTAATTGCGCTGTGTTTTATTCTTCGGTGATAAATCTGTTACTTATGTCTAAAATTCATTTTTATTGAAAGTTTTACTCAAAATTTGTGATCTAAGCTACAACTTACTAAGTGAAAGAGTGCGATGCACCACAGAATTACAAAAGTAGGGTTTTTATTTGTACTGGATAATTTATGGTGCTACGACAAACTTAATGTTGGGTTGAATATAGAGTACTGCGCCACCATAGCTTAGACATAGGTATAGCAAGACACCCGTGGTAAGTAGGAGCAATTTTGCGGTATTCATTTAGTGCTTATGATGAGCATGGTTTGTTAAAGCCTTCTCCAATGTTATGGCTGACATTAGCGTTTAGCGCTAAAGCCTGGATTGTGTTTGTGATGGCAGGAGCCAGTCGTCAGCAGGGATCACAGCTGCTCACTCTATTCTATCCAATAAAAGAAAGTCTCTATGTTGGCCTGCTGCTAGGGTTACCAAGCATATTGTTAGCTTGGCTCAGTGGGCAAAGGCATAAGCATAATAAAATAAGCAGTTATATATGGCGGCACGGAAAATTATTATTACTCGCCGCTTATTTGTCAGATTGTTTATTGCAAACGTATCACTTGTTCATGACACAAGGTGTGTTTAGTTGGCCTAATGGCGTAATGATCGTCATTACAGCTTGGCTGACTATGTATTTGCTCAGAAGCACGCGTGTGAAGAATACTTTTGCAGATAAACCTTTAGAGAGGTAAAGCAAATGAACGAATGGAGTAAAGGGCTAGTCCTTTTCAGTGCGCTACTAAGCCCGTTAGCAATGGCTGACTGGCTATTGGATGTCAATTTTGAATTAACGGGTGCAGACAGCAAGCAAACCGTTAATACATCGCTGTCCTTGCTACCAGGCGAAGAAACTGTATTTTTTGATACTGATGAGCAAGGCACTACACGCCGAGAGCTTGTCGGCAGTGCTGAGTTGTTAGAAGTTTCAGCAGAAGAGTTGAAAATTGCCTTTAAAGTGCAAGAGCGCTTAGATGATGGTGGTTGGAGAACGATTATTGCGCCAACATTATCAACGGGTTTAAACACCCCAGCTTCATTTGAATCGGTCGATGACGATGCAAATCAGCAAGTGAAATTACAAATTGAAGTGACATCGGTATAACTCAAAACGTGGCTTAGCTGTCTATATCACTTCTTTAAAGCGCTCCTGACGGGAGCGTTTTTTATTGCCGTACATATGGCTGTCAGCGCGTGAAAGGAAATACTCAGGTGTGTCACCATTGCGGTAATAAGTAACCCCAATACTGGCTCCGATAGAGACAGTATTACCACCAATCACAAACGGTTTTTCTGCCTGTTCGGTGATCTTGTTGATCAAGGTGTCGACATCTTCTGCGCTGGATTTTGTCATTAAGATAATAAACTCATCGCCTGCTAAGCGAGCGAAGAAAGCAGACCCTTGCAATAACCCATTCATTCGAAAACAAAACTGCTGAAGTACTCGATCTCCCGTTTGGTGGCCAAAGGTATCATTGACGATTTTGAAGTTGTCGAGATCAATAAATAGTAAAGCAGGCGGGGATTGTTGAATCGCTTTGCTATTTATTGTTTTGTGAAGGGTTTCTATTAAAGCATAGCGATTGGCAACCCCCGTAAGCATGTCTTTGCGTGCAATTTTTTCTGCTTTTTCTTCCGATTGGATGCGGCGACTTATCTCTTGCTTGAGTTTATGGTTAATCCACAAATAATACCCAAGTGCCATTAAACATAAGATAAAAAGTACAGCGATAATATTTAGCCAAGGTTTAAGTTGAAGGTACTGGTTCAACTCTTGTAGCGGAAAGATAAACTTATCATCAATATGAGTAGAAGGGATGATATTGAGGTGATACAGCTCATCAGCAATGCCCTGCCAACGCGTAATATTCATATGACCCAGCTCAACCAGATCTGGCATGATCATTGTTTTACTGGCTAATAATTCACTGTAGAGAAAGGCACGACTTTTACCTGTGTCGTATGTTTCTAACACATCGAGCGTTTCAGGTAGGTTTTTTAGTGCGTATTCCCAGCCTTTTAAACTAGCAGCACGAAAGGCTTTAACGACATGCGGACGCTTGGCAATGAGATCTTGATGAGTGAATATGATATCGCTGTAAAAGTAGATCCCATAATCCGTAGGATCATAGATAGTTGTTTCTATTCCCTGTTGGTTTAACAAGAAAGGCTCATTGGTCAGGTAGCCACTATAAGCATCCACCTCGTCTGTAAGTAAATCCTTAATGTTACTGCTGGTTTTTATTTGCTGAAAATCATTAATGCCAACCCCATTTTTGGTAAGCATCGCAATGAGTTCTGCGTCTTCGTTACCACCAAACATCATAATACGCTTGCCAGCAAGCTGCTTAATCGAGTCGATCCTAGCGTTTTTTTTGGTGATTAAAACAGAAGGGGAGCGTTGATAAATATTCGCGAGTGCAACCAGTGGTAACCCTTGGCTATAAGCGACCAAAACCTCGGTATTACCTACCCCAAAATCCACATCACGGTTAAGCACAGATCCTAGTGCACTCTGTCCGTTACCGCCAGGGTGAATGGTAACGTGAAGCCCCATATCTCGGTAAAACCCATGCTCTTTCGCCATATAAAATCCTGCAAATTCCGCTTGGTGTGACCAACGTAACTGTAAAGAGACAGTTTCAGTTGCACCATCGCTTGCGCTAGCAAATATAGTTAGTAAGAGTAATATGGTAAGTCGAATGTGGTTCACAATATGAAACATCGTCAGTCAAAGAGAAAGCCGCGAGTAATATATGTAAAACCAGTCAGCTGTGTAAAGGTTTTATCGCTACCTATGTGATGACTGACTGTGTTCTGGAAGTTATTGATAATTGGCTTTATAATCAATAATTAAGAATGTCTTAGCAATAAATATTCGGGAGATAAATATGTCTATCGCTCAGCCTGCAATAATCCCTAGTGCGGGACCATTTGCGCTGTATGTTGTCATGAAAGTGATTGGTGACAAACACGCTGTACTTGAGCAATGTAAGCGTCTTCACTCTGTTGTTGAAAGTTTGAATACACAGCAGATTGACGCCAATTTACGTGCGAGTGTTGCATTTGGTAAAGCTTTTTGGACATCGCTAGATCGAGGTTGCCCTGAAAACTTTGAAGATTTTAAAGCGCTAGGACAAGGGGATATTGTGGCACCGGCAACGGGTGGCGATATTCTACTTCACGTTAATGCAAGTCGTCATGATCTTAACTTCTATTTATTACGTCAGTTCTTAACGCCAATTGCTACAGATGTAGAAGTCATGGATGAAACCTATGGCTTTAAGTATCTTGACGCGCGTGACATGACTGATTTCATTGATGGCACTGAAAACCCGAAAACCGATGAATCTCGCCAAGAGGTTGCGGTGATTAAAGATGGCGATTTTGCTGGTGGTAGTTTTGTGATGGTACAGCGTTTTGTACACAACTTACCGGCTTGGAATCGTTTGAACGTAGCAGCACAAGAGAAGGTGATTGGTCGTACTAAGCCTGACTCTATTGAGCTTGAGGATGTTCCCGCTCAATCTCATGTTGGTCGTGTCGATATTAAAGAAGAAGGCAAAGGGCTTAAGATTGTTCGTCACAGTCTACCGTATGGCTCTGTAACAGGTGACCATGGTCTGCTATTCATTGCTTACTGTCATACACAGCATAACTTTAAAACAATGCTAGAAAGCATGTACGGTGAGATTGATGGCAAAACAGATCAAATGCTACGCTTTACCTCTGCAGTGACAGGTGCATACTTCTTTGCACCATCAGCAGAAATGCTAGCAGGTTTATAGTTGTGAGTTGCTTAGTGTAACGAGGAGGTCTCGTCGTTAGACTGGCAGAGCAATGTAAGAAGCGAAGATACTGATACCTATTTGGATAAGTAGCTTCGCTTTTTTGTATCTGCAATGTATTTGAGCATAGCTCAGATACAAAAACGCCACCCGAAGGTGGCGTTTTTTATTTAAGATTTAAACAATCTTATTTCTTGATGCGTAGAACTGGAGTTTCACCCACAGTTGTAGCACCAGATAGCTTGTTCAACTCTTTGATTTCGTCCATGTTAGAAATAACAACAGGCGTTAGAGTTGATTTAGCTTTCTCTTCAAGAAGCGCTAGATCGAATTCGATGATAGTGTCGCCAACTTTAACTGACTGACCTTCTTCAGCGATGCGAGTAAAGCCTTCACCTTTTAGTTCAACAGTATCGATACCGAAGTGAACGAAAAGCTCGATGCCGTCGTCAGATTCGATAGAGAAAGCGTGGTTAGTTTCGAAAATTTTACCGATAGTACCGTTTACTGGTGCAACCATTTTGTTGCCAGCAGGTTTGATAGCGATACCGTCACCAACGATTTTTTCTGCGAATACAACATCTGGCACATCTTCGATGTTTACAATTTCGCCAGATAGTGGAGCAATGATTTCAATTGCACCAGCTTCGCTGCTATCGTCAGAAACCAGCTTCTTTAGTTTGTCAAACAGACCCATATTGTTGCTCCTAAGCGTTGTTATTTTACCTGTGACTATTCTATTAGCACATGGTCTTTTCTGCGATGAATTTTTCTACGTGGGCTTCGATTTCAGCCGCGGTTGGAAGAGCAAGTGCATGCTCAGCCATCGCTTTAACATCAGCAAAGTTAGCGTTGCGGATAACTTTCTTAATGCGAGGAATCGAAATAGCACTCATGCTGAACTCGTCTAGACCCATACCAAGAAGAAGTAGGGTTGCACGCTCATCACCTGCTAGCTCACCACACATACCTGTCCACTTACCTTCTTTATGAGAAGCATCGATAACTTGCTTGATCACGGTAAGTACTGCAGGTGATAGTGGGTTGTAAAGGTGAGAGATCATCTCATTACCACGGTCAACTGCTAAAGTATACTGGGTTAAGTCGTTTGTACCAATGCTAAAGAAGGCTACTTCTTTCGCTAAGTGGTGTGCAATTGCAGCTGCTGCTGGCGTTTCAACCATAACACCGATTTCGATGTTTTCGTCAAACGCAAGTTCTTCAGCGCGTAACTCTACTTTGTACTCTTCGATTGCGGCTTTCAGTTCGCGGATTTCCTCTACAGAGATAATCATTGGGAACATGATACGGATTTTACCGTGAGCCGATGCACGTAGAATAGCACGTAGTTGGTCGCGAAGAATTTGACGACGGTCTAAGCTGATGCGAATTGCACGCCAACCCAAGAATGGGTTCATTTCTTTTGGAAGATCTAAGTAAGGAAGATCTTTATCACCACCGATATCCATAGTACGGATAATCACTGGTTCACCGTGCATAGCTTCAGCAACATCTTTGTAAGCTACGTATTGCTCTTCTTCTGTTGGAAGTGCATCACGGTCCATAAATAGGAATTCTGTACGGTACAGACCAACGCCTTCACCGCCGTTACGGTTAACGCCGTCACAGTCTTTAACTGTACCGATGTTACCACATACTTCTACTTGCTTACCGTCTAGGGTAATAGCTGGTAGGTCTTTCAGTTTTGCTAGTTCTTCTTTTTCAGCTAGGTATTCATCGCGAGTGGCTTTGAATTGCGCTAGTTCGTCTTCAGAAGGGTTGATAACAATTTTGTTATTGATACCGTCTAGCATTAGCATGTCGCCATTTTTCACTTTCGCTGTAATATCGTTAGTACCAACGATAGCTGGAAGCTCTAGTGAACGCGCCATGATAGATGTGTGAGATGTACGACCACCGATATCTGTGATGAAACCCAGTACGTAATCAAGGTTGATTTGTGCTGTTTCAGATGGTGTTAAGTCGTTAGCAACAAGGATAACTTCCTCGTTGATTGCGCTTAGGTTAACAACGTTAATGCCTAATGCATTTTTAACAAAACGTGTACCGATATCGCGGATATCCGTTGCACGTTCTTTTAGGTATTCATCGTCAAGTGATTCTAGCGTTACCGCTTGCTCTTCAATGATAGAGTGAATAGCAAAATCAGCTGATGCGTTGTTTTCTTTAATGAAGGCTATGATTTCTTCTTCAAGCTCCTCATCTTCAAGCAACATGATGTGACCTTCAAAGATCGCTTCTTTCTCTTCACCAAAGGTGACACGTGCTTTTTCTTTGATTACTTCTAGTTGCTCTGCAGATTTTTTTCGAGCGTCGAAGAAACGTTGAATCTCGTTTTCGATCTGGTCTGCTGGAATAGATGATTTATTTAGGACAATCTCATCTTCTTGCAGAAGTAGTGCTTTACCAAAAGCAATACCAGGAGATGCCAGGATACCTGAAATCATAGCCTTACCTTAATTTGTTCTATAAAAACTAGGGACTTAACGAAGAAATTGCAACTTAGTGCAATGTATCCATTAGAGCAACAAGGTGGTCAACTGCTTCTTGAGCTTGTGCGCCTTCAGCAGAAATTGTTACTAGAGTACCTTTTACTAGGCCTAGAGTTTGTAGTTTGAATAGGCTTTTCGCGCTTGCGCTTTTACCGTTAGAAGTAACAGTAATGTCAGCGTCGAATGCTTTAGCTTCTTTTACGAATTGCGCTGCTGGACGAGTGTGTAGGCCGTTTTCTGCAGTGATTTCAACTTGCTTCTGATACATTTTTCACCCCGATATTTGAAATATTATGTAATCTTTGCGTAAAAATATTTTAGCTTATAGTGACTGAGATGGTTTGTTTATCTCGATGAATAAATTAACCAACTGCGCGTCATAATTGCTTAATCCAAGTCAAAGTTTGATGAGTTATTTTGCCTTGGTCACATCAAATGGACTGTTTTATGTCCTTTTATTTTGATGCTAAAAATAAAACGCCTCGGTTTTATAGTAAAACCTCGTTTAAAAAGCAACAAAAAAGCCCCTTGAGGGGGCTTTTTTCGTCAACAAACTGTCATGATTCACTTAAAAGTGTGATCACTGTTGGGTTTCTTTTTCTGTGAAGATACCCGCAAATAATGCTGTCGATAGGTATCGCTCACCCGAACTTGGTAAGACAACAACGATATTTTTATCTGCATATTCTGGACGCGATGCGATGTTATTCGCAGCCACAACCGCTGCACCTGATGAAATTCCCGCCAAAATACCTTCTTCTTTCATGAGGCGTTGCGCCATTTCAATCGCATCATCTGAGCTGACAAGTTCAACTTCATCGATAAGGTCTAGTTCAAGGTTACCTGGAATGAACCCAGCGCCAATACCTTGGATTTTGTGTGGTGCGGGTTGAACAGCATCACCATTACGCACTTGAGTAATCACAGGTGATTCACTTGGTTCTACAGCCACGGTCGTAATCGCTTTACCTTTGGTTTGCTTAATAAAGCGGCTCACACCCGTTAGCGTGCCACCAGTACCGACACCAGACACAAAGACATCGACTTCACCATCAGTGGCTTCCCAAATCTCAGGGCCTGTGGTTTTCTCGTGGATCTCTGGGTTGGCTGGGTTATTGAATTGTTGAAGCAATAGGTAGTGTTCAGGGTTCGACGCGACAATCTCTTCGGCTTTTTCAATTGCCCCTTTCATGCCTTTAGCGGCTTCCGTGAGCACTAGATTAGCGCCTAAGGCTTTGAGTAGCTTACGACGTTCTAGGCTCATGCTTTCAGGCATAGTCAGCGTCAGTTTGTATCCACGCGCAGCTGCAACGTATGCAAGGGCAATCCCTGTATTACCAGATGTTGGCTCTACAAGTTCAATACCTTCTTTTAGGGTACCTTTTTTCTCTGCATCCCAAATCATGTTGGCGCCGATACGGCATTTCACACTGAAGCTAGGGTTGCGTGCTTCAATTTTTGCTAACACTTTGCCATTACTGACACGGTTCAGGCGAACCAGTGGAGTGTTACCGATAGTAAGAGTGTTATCTTCGTAAATTTTGCTCATGATTGCCGTTCCTTCGTAACACGTTTCAACTTAAGACACACTAAGCATAACCTTGTTGCTGCGTTTGCAAAGTAATAAATCGTTATATCTTATTGTTATAAAAAGTATAACGATTAAAGACACTTTGATATTAGCTTTTCGTAGGCTTTACGACTGAGCATAATCCTTTCGGTAGTGGTCAACCCACATTGCAGTTGCACCACACACGGCAATTGGCATCACAAATAAATTAAGAATCGGGGTCATGGTAAATAGCATCACGAGGCTACCAAAGCTCAATGACTTACCACGCTTCACTTTTAGTGCGTCTCGCATCGATACGAACGGGACTTTGTGATTATCAAACGGATAGTCAGCATATTGAATCGTCATCATCCATGCGCTGAAAAGAAACCACAGTACAGGACCAACGGTTTGGCCAACCGCAGGGATCCATAACAAGATCAGTAACCCCAGCGCTTTAGGTAGGTAGTATTTTAGCTTTACCCACTCGCGGTGCATGATTCTCGGTATATCCTTCAGCAGATCTTTTACACTGGTATCAGGCAGTTTTTCACCGGTTAACTTGGCTTCTAACTGTTCAGCTAGTAGGCCATTAAAAGGGGCGGCAATCCAATTTGCGATGGTGCTAAAGAGGTAAGAGAAAATCACTAATGTAGCAATAGCCAATAGTGGCCAAAGTAAGTAGCTCAACCAATCCAACCATTCAGGCAGCATGGTTAGCCACCCTGTGATCCATTGGTCAAGTTGAGAAAGGACAAAACCAAAAGCACTACCAAATAGTATGATGTTAACTAAGAGTGGCATCAGAACAAAACGGCGAGTTCCGGGCTCTAACGCCAGCGATAATCCGCGAAAGAAATAGCCAGCACCACTGATAGGGTCTTTTATTGGTGAGTGTGTTTGCATATCTGCTCCTTGTTAAGGCTCGTCATTGTGAAATAAACAAAAGAGGTTGAGCCAAATAGCATGTTAACGAGGAGTAGCGGCGATAAGCAAATATTCGATCTTTTGTTGGTGCTTAGCGCTAAATATTAACGCACCGCTTAGCTTGAAAAATAACCAAAAGTGCGCTCAAAGGCACGATATTTGATGATTATACGGTTAGAAGTTCTCATTATTTAGTGAGTTTTGGTAGAGTAAAGCAACCAGCATGTATTCTTTACCACAGTGATTGGGTTGCCAGACTGAGGAAAGGTTAGGCTTAAAGTAATAAGTTGTGATCTTTATTACGCTCTGTCAATGTCAGTGTGCTAATACGTAATGTTGGATTGAGTTAGTCACTGAGTATGGTAATACTTAGGTCTGGCGAATACATGTTTAACACGTTACCCCGATGGGTTAACAAGCTAATTTCAGAGTATTGTATGCAGGAATTGCGTCTGGTTCTTATTATTGTTGGTGCGCTGATGATCTCCGCGCTATTGTTGCATGGTCTTTGGACAAGTCGAAAAGAAAAACCGACTAAGTTTGGTGATAAACCAAAGCCTGTAGGTAAACTCGATGGTCAAAAGTCGCTTGATAACGAAGGTTTTGATCAAGATGGTGTTGGTGCTGTCCGCGTGAAAGGTAGTGAGAGTGAAGAGCCAACGCCTTATTTTCAATCGGAACCCGTTAAAACCGGCTCTGTTAACTTTGGCGAAAAAATCGATGCAGATCCTCTGTTAGACACTCCAACACCAACAGTGAACCGACATGAAGCCACTGATCTTCCTGCCATGTCAGCGAAGTCGGCTCCTGAGTTTGCCCCTCAGCCTGAGGTTGCTACTGCTCCTCAAGCTGCAGAAAACCCATTTGCTCACCCTGCAGAAGCCCCGGTGGTTCAGCAACCAGCACCTGTTCAACAACAGGTTACGCCCGAAGTGGCGGTGCAAAGCCAAGCTGCGGTAGCTCAACCAACTGTTTCTCAGCCTGTGCCTAAAACAAACAAGGATAACGAACCTGGTTTGGGTAATTTAGACATTGTGACAGGCTCTTCTGATGTGGTTAAGCAAGAGCCTATTGAAACGAACACATCACAGCACCTTGCTCAGCCAGTGATGGCGACAAGTACATCTGTGGATGCTTCACAAGATGCCGTCGCAGAGCCTGCACTAGATACTAATACTGTGATTGTTTCTGAGACTGAAATTACTTCTCAGCCTGCACCACAGCAAGACATGAAAATGCCAGAGCAGGCGTCACAACCTTCTCCTGAACCTGTGATTGAAGAGCGCTCTTCTCAAGAAAGCCATGTTCAAGAAAGTGCTGTTCAAGAGCATCGTGTTGAAGACGCGATTATTGAAGAGAAAGTGGAAAGCCCTGTTGAACCTGAAGTGGTTGCACCTGAGCCAGCACCACTTGAGCGTTCTTACATTGCTTTAAACATTCATGCGCGTAATGGTGAATTACTTCGAGGCGTGAAATTATTCAATAGCCTTGAGCAAAATGGCCTTATTTTTGGTGAAAACTCGGTTTATCACCGCCATGCCGATAAAGCAGGTTTAGAGCCCGTTATTTTCACTGTTACCAACATGGTACAACCGGGTAACTTCCCACAACAAGATATCGAAAACTTCGAAACACCGGGCATTGCTTTTTACTTAATGTTGCCTTGTCACGGCCGTGCTGATTTGAACTTCAATATGATGCTACAAACCGTTCAGCAAATTGCGGACGAGTTAAGTGCTGATGTGCTGGATCAAGATCGTAATATGATCACACCGTATCGTATTTCAGAATACCGTGAGAAAGCGAAGTTCTACACCCAAGCTTAAGCTTGAGTGTTACCCCAATGGTTTATGACGGGCTCCTCAGGGAGCCCGCTTTTTTTATAGAGTAGAACAGGCCTGCACCTTATCGCGGCTTGATAATTATGTGAGTGAATAGGATTAGCCATGAGTCTTGATATTCAGCAGCAGCTTACTGAGTTGCGTCAACAGCTTACTTATCACGGGTATCGTTACTATGTTGAAGATAACCCAGAGATCCCAGATGCTGAATATGATCGTTTGATGCAACAGCTACTGGCTATTGAAGCCGAGCACCCTGAGTGGGTAACAGATGACTCACCAAGTCAGCGAGTCGGTGGTACACCATTAGACGGCTTTAGCCAAATAAAGCATGAATTACCTATGCTTTCGCTTGATAACGCTTTTAATGATGAAGAACTTCAAGCATTCGAAAAAAGACTGTTAGATCGCTTACCTTCAGAGCAGCAGGTTACTTATTGCGGTGAGCCTAAACTGGATGGCCTAGCTGTTAGCTTGATGTATGAAAACGGTGTATTAACCCAAGCAGCAACACGCGGTGATGGTACGACCGGTGAGAACATTACGGCTAACGTACGCACAATCCGCTCAATACCATTAAGACTCCGTGGTGATGACTGGCCTGCTCGTTTGGAAGTGCGTGGCGAAGTCTTTATGCCTAAAGCCGGTTTTGAAGCGCTAAATGAACGTGCTTTAAAGAAAGGTGAAAAAACATTCGCCAACCCTCGTAACGCTGCAGCAGGTAGTTTACGTCAGCTCGATTCTAAAATTACCGCTTCACGCCCGCTCAGTTTTTATGCTTATTCAGTGGGCGTTGTTGATGGCTTAGAGCTTGCGCCTAGCCAATATGACCGCCTATTACAGCTTAAAGGCTGGGGCTTACCTATGTGCCCTGAGATCCGTCCGCTAACGAGTATCCAAGCTGTAATCGCTTACTATCAAGAGATCGGTGAGCGTCGCGATTCGCTACCTTACGAAATTGACGGTGTGGTCTTTAAAGTTGACACTATTAGTTTGCAAGAGCGTTTAGGCTTTGTCGCTCGTGCACCGCGTTGGGCAATTGCGTATAAGTTTCCTGCGCAAGAAGAAATGACAGTGCTTAATAATGTCGAATTTCAGGTTGGACGCACAGGGGCTGTTACACCCGTAGCTAAATTGGAGCCTGTATTTGTCGGTGGCGTTACAGTGAGCAATGCTACCTTGCACAATGCCGATGAAGTCGCACGTCTGGGTGTCATGGTTGGTGATACTGTCATTATTCGCCGTGCGGGCGATGTGATTCCGCAAATTGTGTCTGTGGTAGAGTCTCGTCGCCCTAGTGATGCAAAACTTATTACTTTCCCTACTGATTGTCCTGTGTGTGGTTCGCGAGTTGAGCGTGTCGAAGGTGAAGCGGTTTCTCGTTGTTCTGGTGGCCTATTTTGCCAAGCGCAGCGTAAAGAAGCGTTAAAGCACTTTGTGTCGCGTAAAGCATTAGATGTTGATGGCTGTGGCGAAAAGGTGATTGAACAGTTGGTGGATCGTGAAATGGTTGCAACACCAGCCGAACTATTTAAGTTATCGGCGGGTGTCGTGACGGTTTTAGATCGCATGGGTCCTAAGTCGGCGCAAAAATTAGTGGATTCACTGGCTGCTTCTAAAGTGACGACCTTACCGCGTTTTCTATACTCGCTAGGTATTCGTGAGGTAGGTGAAGCCACTGCGGCAAACTTGGCCAATCACTTCGAATCTTTGGATGCAATAAAAATTGCGACCAAAGAGCAGCTCATTGAAGTGAGTGATGTTGGCGATATCGTTGCCGAACACATCTACAATTTCTTCCGTGAGCAGCATAATACCGATGTGATTGAGGATTTACTGCAAGTGGGAATTGAATGGCCGGCGATAGAGAAGCTAGAAGAAGGTGTCGAGCGCCCATTAGAAGGCAAAACTGTGGTTTTAACAGGGAGTTTGTCACAACTTGGCCGTTCTGAAGCCAAAGAGCTACTGCAATCTATGGGAGCAAAAGTCACGGGTAGCGTTTCTAAAAAAACGGATTTGTTGGTTGCAGGTGAAGCCGCAGGGTCTAAATTAGCTAAAGCCCAAGAGCTTGGAATTGAAATTTGGGATGAACAAGCATTAGTTGATTTTACACAACGTTAATTCTCGTCAATATTATTAAATATTAGTCTAAATACCTGCCTTTCAATGCGCATCTGATTAATTTCAAGGTGCGCATTTCTTTTTTGTAGCACATCATAAAATATATTCCGGCCTAAATGACTAAACGCGATTAGTACTATTTCTGCTTTAAAAATATGATCTGTGATCAATGCGATCTTTACTATGTAAGCCGTTTAAGCGTAGTAATGTTTTTACGTGTCTTCTCACGTTTGATGTTTTTTTATATTTGTAACTCATTGTTTTATAGGTGGTTGGTAGGTTATTGATAATAAAATAAGAAAACATTTGAAGTGGATCACTGTTAACAGCAAAGTTTGCACTGAGTCATATTTTTTAAACAATAAATTAAGTTCTAATTGATGTTTTGCGCTGCGAAAGTAGTCTAGTTAGTGAAGTGAACGGTGACGTTCATAAACTAAAAAAATATGATTTAGCTGATTTTAGAAATTTAGCTTACATATTGGGAGAGTTACTTGATGCCATCGGCGGCCAACCTTTTAAGGCTCAAGTAAACAGCTAGTATATTTAGGAGTTATTCCATGGAAAATGTATTCAAACGTTCAGTTCTTGGCGTTGCTGTAGCAGCTGCAGCAATGGCTTCAATGTCAGCAAATGCTTACGAAATCGGTCAAAATAATGATTTCAGTGTTGAAGTATACGGTGTAGCAGCAATCTCGATTGTTAACTACGACATTACTGAGAATGGCGCAGATACTGCAACAGGCTATGACTACGAAAACGAATCTCGTATTGGCTTCCGTGCTGGTAAAGAGATGTTTGATAACGTTGAAGTTTTCATGCAGGTTGAATCGGGTTATGTAGGTGAAGACGGTACAGGCGGTACATTAGGTAACCGTGATACTTTCCTTGGTCTTAAAGGTGACTGGGGTAAAGTGCGTTTCGGTCGTATGTTAACACCTATGTACGAAGTGATTGACTGGCCATACGCTAACCCAGGTCTTGGTGCATCATGGGACTGGGGCGGTGACGTGAAATATAACCGTGATCGTCATGGTGATATGGCTCGCTACGATTCACCTTCATTCGGTGGATTTACGTTTAACCTTGCAACAGGTCGTGGTGACAAAGCTGTTGAAGGTAACAACTGGTTTGGTGGTGCAGCGCACTATACTTTTGCTGAAATGATCACACTACATGCGGCATTCGAAACTGAATCAGATCGTCAGCTTGAAGAAGCTAAAGCAGCGACTGATGGTTCTTGGAGCTACAAGCCAAATGGTGACCAAGATAAGTGGACTCCAGGTGAAGCGGCTAAAGATGCTGTAATGGCTGATACTTTTGGTTACTTAGTAGGTTTTGAAGCATCACTTCCTGCAGGTTTTGGACTTGCGGGTGCTTATAAAGCTGGTGAAAGTAAAGTTCAAAACGGTGATAAATCAGAGCAAGCTTCTTACGCTGTGATTGGTCAATACTGGAATGGTCCATGGGGCTTCAAACTAGGTTACACAGCTAACTTAGAATCTGAAACTGCAGGTGTTAAACAGAATGATGAAG
Source organism: Photobacterium swingsii (assembly GCF_024346715.1). Taxonomy (NCBI): domain Bacteria; kingdom Pseudomonadati; phylum Pseudomonadota; class Gammaproteobacteria; order Vibrionales; family Vibrionaceae; genus Photobacterium; species Photobacterium swingsii. The sequence goes on along the minus strand of NZ_AP024852.1, from coordinate 2,853,720 downwards.
ATAGCATCATTTCTGGTCAGCTAATGTATGTTAAGAATGGCTTTGTTCCTTACATCCGTGTTGCTCAACGTGACCTAAAAGCAGCTAACGATAAAGGTAAAATCGACGAGACTGATATCTTTGTTGTTCGTGTAGGTCTTGAATACGGTTTCTAAATCGTAATTCAAACTTAACATTCTTGAAAATGGAGGCTTAGGCCTCCATTTTGCGATCTGATATTAAATAAAAGAATCATGCGGGATTAACAGTTTGGGGGGAAATATTAAGGTGGATTAAGTGTTAGGTGCTGGAATATAAGGAAAGGAGAAAGCTCCTTAGTGAAAAGGAACTTTCATCAAAAGATTATAGGTTTTGGACTGCCCAGCTAATAAATTCTTTTTTAGTTTCTTTATCGGCTTGATTGAAAAGAGTTTGTAGTTGCTGTTTGATTGGCGCTTCACTTTGAGTCGAAACATTCGTTTTTGACTGTTTTGGCGCTGGTTCTACTTTATGAGTTACTGCCGTAGCCGTAGCCGTAGCCGTAGCCAGTGCAGCTGGACCTCCTAACTTATTATATTGTTTCACATATTCATGATAGTCATGTGAAATCGAAAGTCCTTTTAATTCAAGTTTATCATGTTTAAACGGGATGTTTTTACCAGCTGTTGTTTGCACATTCACTGTCGGTGAATAGTTGAATTCATTTGCTTGCTCTACGCGGCGAAAGTTCGGGATCTCTAATTGCAATGATGAATTTTCAGCAGAAAACGTCAGTATATAAGGAGAGGAACGGAAGCGTTCGCTTTGTTTGTCTCCTTTATAAAAGTACTGATCAATCTGGTATACGATTTGGTTCTCGCCATTATTAAACGTTAGTTTGTCATCGGTAGCAAAAAAAATATCAGTAATATTTTTTGATGGGTCTTGCTCATTGACAGCCAGCAGCCTGACATTATCTGGTAGTTGAAGTGTCACTTCTGCAAATGCTGATGAAGCTAATGGCAAGAGCGCAACTGCAAGGGCAATGTGTTTTACCTTCATTCTTTTTCTCCCTGAAGGACTCGCAATGTATTAGCGGTTGTCCATCCATAGTTAATTCGTACCACGATTTTACGTTGCTTATTGCTGACAAAAAAGTTTATTCCAGCATAGAACTGGTGAACTCAGACATCAGTCACACGATCCAATTCCTTTCTATTTCCTTCTTGTTTCATTGCATTATCAATCAACTAAATAAGGTGGGTGTTCTTGCATCCATTTGCTTGATATCTAAATTACGATAAAACACTGGGTTTTAAATAAGTTCATATTTTCCTAAATGAGTTCGATATAGATCACTTTTTTGACCCATAAAAAAACTAAATAACGATCTTCTTGTATAAAAACATCTAATTTTTTAACGTTTTTCACCTCTATTGCATATAAAAGTGAGACTTTACCCGCGGAATCTATTTTTCTGGCCTCCTTATGTTTAATTATGTTTTTTGTTTAAGTGTCTAATTTTAAAGTGTTTATGTTTTTTTACTTAGTCTGTTTTTGAAGGGGTTCAAGATTTTACTTTGAATATATTTGCGTTGTGAAAAAAGCTTGTAGTCTTATCCACGTTCTCAATATGAAACATTAAATTTCATTGTGCTAACCTTCGGCGGCCACTGAGGTAAGTGCATGAATTCAGCTATATTTTTTAGGAGTTTTTCCATGAGTAAATTTTTCAAACGTACCTTATTAGGCGCAGCTATTGCGACTGCTGCACTGGCAACGGTCCCTGCTCAAGCTAGTGAGAGTGGTGCTAAGTATGAACACAGCATTTACGGTTTGATTGCCATGCAGGTGGCACATCGCGACTATGATCACGAGAAAAATAACGAAGGCGTGCAGTTTAATAATGAGTCACGTTTAGGCTGGCGTGGTACTGCTCAGTTCGATCAGTTGCAAGATTGGACTTTCTTATGGCAGATCGAATCTGGTTACGTAGATGAGTCGTTTGCGGGTGAAAACGGTGGTAATGGCTACTTAGGTCGTCGTGATACTTTTGTCGGCTTTGAACACGATAGCATTGGTAAAATACGTCTTGGTCGTGTGTTAACACCTATCTACGAATTGATTGACTGGCCTGCTACAAACCCGGGTATGGGTAATGTTTGGGATTGGGGCGGTAATATTGGTGGTAATAACTTCAACGATCGTCAATCTGACACTATCCGTTGGGATACCAATGAGCTGTGGTCTGGTTTTACTATGGATATTGCCGCTGGTGCAGGTGAAGATCGTGCAGGGGCAACGGATAGTTCTAAAGCATCAAGCAACTACTGGCACGGTATGGCCGCGCATCAACAAGTGAAAGGCGATTGGGGATGGGCGCAGTTCGATTTGGCTTACGAAATGAACTACGACACGCTTGATAAAACCAAAGGCAAATTTAAAGACACTTTCTGGAATAACCAAACCTACTTGATGGGTGCGCAAGGTGGTTTCTCTAATGGCTTAGGTTACTTCGCTTATTACCGTATCGCAAAAGCGGATAACAACACGTTTAATCAAGACGAGCGTGAAGATTCATACTCAGTTGGTCTAACGTATACGTTTGATAAGTGGCAAGCCAAAATTGCTCGTGCAGAAAACCTTGGTCTAGATGTAAATGGTAAAGAGATTGCCAACACCAAAGATAACGTGACCTCGGTACAAATGATGTACTTTGTCGACACCAACGCAGTGCTTTATGCGCGTTATGCGATGAATGACTTAGATCGTGTAAATGCAGATGATAAAGGCTATGAAGGTCGTTGGAAGTCAGATAGCTTTAATGAAGCATCTGTCGGTGTTGAATACTGGTTCTAACATGCTGAATAAAGTTAAATAATACAATGATTAGGGCGAGGTTATCTCGCCCTTTGCCGTGGAGGTTTTATGAGAAAGTTAATTGTTGCCTTAACCCTTTTGGCTGGTTCCTTGTCTTGGCAAGTGAGTGCAGAGAGCACACTGACATTTAATAAAGAGATAGGCCCTTTGGTGCTCAATGGTAGTGAGGTTGCGACGGACATCTTTTCATCACCGAGTAAACTAACGTTAGAAGCGGGTACTAACCAAGTCTTATTTGCACTGGGGCAGTTAGTGGTTGAAGACGGCCGTCGGACTAAATTTAATTCCGTCCCTTTTATCCTGCGTTTTAGTGCGCCAACCGATGATGTTGTTTTGTCATATCAGCCATTTAGAACCATGGAAGAAGCAAAGAAGTTTGATCATGACCCTCGTTTTGTTCTGAAGTCAGCGTCAGGTGAAATGATCCCATTTCAGCTTGAGTCATTGCATGTAAATGGCATGCAAGGAATGAAAAATTACGAAAAAGCGGTTCAAAAATACAATCAAAAAGGCACGGGTATTGCGGTTCTATCTACCGAGCAGCTTGCCCCTGTCGGTAAGCCATCTGTTAAGCCTAAAACCGTAAATGCAGCCTCATCACAAAGAGCGATTTTGGAAGCGGGTTTTAATGACTTATCAGCTCAAGAGCAACAAGCCTTTATGATGTGGGCCATGAAAAACTTGAAGAACGCATCTTAAGTGACAGTGACCGATGATATAACGCGTTAATTAGCTAAAGGATGATGATTGTAGAATTGAGTGACAGTGTTAAAATAACGCCCAATTATGGGCTTATAGCGGTAACGCTGTCAGTCGATCCAGTCACTTTAAGGTAAATCAAATGACGATTAAAACTCGTTTTGCACCAAGCCCAACTGGCTTTTTGCACGTAGGTGGTGCCCGTACTGCATTGTACTCATGGCTATTTGCTAAAAAACAAGGCGGTGAATTCGTTCTACGTATCGAAGATACTGATCTAGAGCGCTCTACTCAAGAAGCTATCGATGCCATTATTGAAGGCATGGAGTGGATCGGTCTTAACTGGGATGAAGGTCCTTACTACCAAACAAAACGTTTTGATCGTTACAACCAGCTAATCGATCAGCTATTAGCTGAAGATAAAGCATACAAGTGTTACTGCCCGAAAGAGCTGCTTGACGAGCTACGTGAAGAGCAAATGGCTGCGGGTGTTAAGCCTCGCTATGATGCAAACCACCCTAAAATTGTTGCGGCAAATGCGGCAGCAACAGAAGCATCACCATTCGTTATTCGTTTCCGTAACCCGAAAGAAGGTACGGTTGTTTTTGATGATAAAGTACGTGGCCGTATTGAAATCTCAAACAGCGAATTAGATGACCTGATCATTCGTCGTACTGACGGCAGCCCAACGTACAATTTCTGTGTAGTGGTTGATGATTGGGATATGGGTATTACTCAAGTTGTTCGTGGTGAAGACCACATCAACAACACCCCACGTCAAATTAACATCTATGAAGCACTAGGTGCACCAGTTCCTGAGTTCGCTCACTGTGCAATGATCCTTGGCGATGATGGTGCGAAACTATCTAAACGTCACGGCGCTGTCAGTGTGATGCAATACCGCGATGACGGTTACCTACCACAAGCACTATTGAACTACTTAGTGCGTTTGGGTTGGTCTCATGGTGACCAAGAGATTTTCTCTCTAGAAGAAATGATCAACCTGTTTACACTAGAGTCTATTAGTAAATCTGCATCAGCATTTAACACTGATAAACTACTTTGGTTGAACAACCACTATATTAAAACCGCTGAACCTGAATACGTGGCTAAGTACCTACAATGGCACTTAGATCAAAAAGAGATCGATACAGCGAACGGCCCTGCGATCACTGATGTTATCAAGCTAGTGGGTGAGCGTTGTAATACGCTGATCGAGCTTGCTGAGCAGTCGCGTTACTTCTACCAAGATTTCAGTGAATTTGAAGCCGGTGCTGCGAAGAAGCACCTTCGTCCAGTTGCTAAAGAAGCACTGGAACTTGCTCTAGCTAAAGTTGAAGCTGTGTCTGACGATGCATGGACCACGGAAAATCTTCACGATGTGATTAAATCAACATGTGAAGACCTAGAGCTAGGTATGGGTAAAGTGGGCATGCCATTGCGTGTTGCTGTTACTGGCCAAGGTCAGTCGCCATCGGTTGATGCTGTGATGCAACTTGTTGGTAAAGAGCGTGTTATGGCACGTATCAAGCTAGCACTTGCTTTCATTGCTGAGCGTGAAGCTAACGCATAACGCAATAATAAGCTGATATAAAAACGGGCGTAGAGGTGACTCTATGCCCGTTTTTTTATGCTTCACGCTATATGCGGCAAGCTATAGATTATTGCGTTGCTTATAGTTATCAACACACACCCAGAAGTTACTGGATGTTGCGCAATATTGCATTGCACCTTCAGGAATATCTTCAGGTGTACCTGAGAGGGTGTAAGCAGAAGTAGCAAAACTCGCAGTAAGTAATAGTGCTGCGCATACCGAAGTTATCTTTTTCATGTCGTATCTCCCTTGGATTTATCCAATATAGATCACGTATGGTCTGATGCCATTTCAGTGATACTCATAAATAGTAGATTAAGATCATATTTTTCATACATTAATAAGCGATTTTTTGCTTACTTTATAAAAAGAACTGTTTTTTAGATGATTTATTTCATCAGAATGACACATTGGATGTAATTAACATATTTGTAGTTTATATGCTTTTGTGACCTCTCAGACGTTGACAAGTATTTACTTACTTCTTACAATCGCGCTGCACGTGTAAAAAAACAGTGTTTAATATCTACAGTTGTATTTGTAATTTGTGTTGTATCCAAACGACTTCATGCTTATGCAGTAGATTTTTTATTTCTCATATTGAGATGCCATTGATGGTGCCTTGTTATTTTCAAGGCTTAGTGTTGTTGAAAGGTAAAGCATGAAAATAAAGTCAGGAGTTGTTGCTCTTATATTAGCAATGACGACATGTTCAGCGTCTGCCCATAATAAAAATTTAGAAAAATATGGGGACATAGCTCAATTTGGTATTCCACTTACTGCTGGTGCTATCTCTTTATATAAAGGCGATACAGAAGGTTTATTTCAGTTAGCAGAAGGTGCGTTATACACTGCGGTTGCAACACATGCGATCAAATTCTCTGTTAATGCAGAACGTCCTAACGGTGGTGATCACTCATTCCCATCAGGGCATACTTCTGCGGCAACACAAGGTGCAGCGTATCTTCAATTCCGTTATGGCTGGGAGTATGGCGTTCCTGCATACGCAGCTGCGGCTTTAGTTGGTTATTCACGTGTCGACAGTAAACACCACTACTGGCGCGATGTAGTGGCAGGAGCCGCATTAGCGACAGGGATTCAATATGTTGTTTCTGAGATGGGTTACTCAATGAGTAACTACGTGATTTCACCTTATGTAAAAGGTGACGAGGTTGGTTTGTACGCAAGCATTAACTTCTAAATCATTAAGCTAAGAATTTAGAGAGGAGCCTATCAGGCTCCTTTTTTATTTGTGTTGATTTGATCTTATTCCGTTTATTTGACGAATTATCAATTATCGTCAATATTTTGGCGGGCTTGTTTGACGGTATTAACTGATGATTTTTATTTTATCTTAACGGTGTTGGCTTTCAGATAATAAGATCGTAGAGAAAAGTACAAATCAAAAGATACAAAGCCAGTAGCGTGGAATGTTTATTTATCTGTATATAAGGAATAGGCGTCATTAATTAATGTGCAATTGTTTTTATATAATGTGAGCCATATTTAACCGTAGCTGGAAAATAACGAAAAATAGCTGCAAATATACATGGTACGTAACTAGCTATTATATTTATTCTTTACGATAAGTCTCTTTGGCGTAATAAATATAGCAATGGGTATTATATTTTGTTGTGAAAACAGCGATCTATAACTTTAAGTGAGGCTTCAGGAGAGAGTTGAATACTGGCATTATCAAACAGGCATCGCTCAATGCGCGGTATGGGATTTAAGCCGTTATGACGAAAAAAGGCTAGTCATCATTAATGACTAGCCTTTCTAATATGGCGCTCCCTGCAGGAGTCGAACCTGCGGCCTTCCCCTTAGGAGGGGGACGCTCTATCCAGCTGAGCTAAGGGAGCATGGTCACCATTATACGCAATTATTGCTTAAGATTAAGTATTTTGTATCAACGAGTTATCTGTTTGGTGAGCAAATCACCAGGTTGAATGCTTGCTGCAAGATCTGCTCGGTCAACACTGAGCTCCGATGATTTATCATAAACGCGTTCTACCGTGAGTGTCATCTCGGTTTGAACCATGCGGGCGCGGCTAATCCCTTGTTGATCGATAAAGGCGGCGTTGTGCCATAGGCGCAATTGATCACCCTGCTTGACGCCATGGATCCGACCTACATTGGTCTGTATCTTGTCATTAAAAACATTGATGACTTCTGGCAAGCTAGACCGGCACGCTAAGGTTGTTTCTAGATCGAGCATCATATTGCGGCTGGTTCGTTGTACAGCTTGGCCATAGCCTGATTGCCAGAAGCGAGCACTCTTGGTATCGACTTGGCTGATCCGTGAAAAAGGCCATTGAGCGACTTCACGGTAATTTTTTTGAAGCAGCATCTCGCCTGTTTTGCCGTTGATTACCTCAAGTGTGACTGCAAATTGGCGGTTGTATTGATCATCTTGTAATAGTTTTTCATCGACAGTCGACGTTAAATCAGTGATCTCACCAGTAATTAAATACTGGGCATCGTAATCTTCAGCCAGCATGGTGAGTGTATTCGGTTGTTCGATGCGAAAGGGAACACGGGTAATGCCTGATACCACAAAGCTTTGTGATTTTCGCTCGATCTGACGTTGTAGCATCACGCTAAAATCGTCACCGATTTGGTAAATACCGCCCAAAGCGGCATGCTGAGGAGAGGTAAGAGTAAAACCACTGATTAAAATTGCCTTTTTGTACTGTATTTTGTGGCAAGTATTTGCCGATGGATAGATGTCTATCCGTGCCGTGACGTAATAATTGCCGCCTGACTTTTTGGCTTTAACGATACTGACGTTACGCACTTCGTTGCCACTAAACTGATACTCGCTGCGTTCTTGGCTTAAATAAGGGCGTAAATGTGAAAATGAGCTCGCATCGGCACCGGAGTAGAGAATTGCTTGGTACACCGCATCTTCTAGTGCATTGTTACGGGCTGCTTTATCACTTTCTAGGATTTGTGCTTGCCCTGTGACTTCTAACCAAGCGGCCAGTGCTTGAGATGGCACTGCTAACAGCATGAATAGATAAAGCGTGAGTGTTTTTTTCATCATATTCTCAACTTCGGTATGAAAATTGCTTGGGTAGTTGAACTTACTATATAGTATCAAGCTGAAGAAAAACGGTTGTGATTCATTCAGAGTGGATTACAAACGGGAGTATGCAAAGAGTATTCCTGAATATAAAGCAGCTCGCTATAAAGTTTTACTTTTTTTGAACGATAACAGGCTATAGGTCTTTTTGCATCCGGAGCGGGATAGAATGAAAAAGTGGATAGTCGTGTTGCTGTCGTTGTTGACGGCATCATGCTCATACTCGCCGATTTATAATGGTAAAGAACCATACACGGGCAATGAGTTCCTGTTAAAGAAGACGCCTCGCCATACCATTGATTTCTTCATTGAAGGGATGACAGTGCAACTGGTCGAGTCTAATCAGTACTTAACGGCGAAAACACCGCTAGCGGTCACGTCTTTTGTTGATCTTCAGCAGATGGATGAAACCAATTGGCTAGGAAACACAGTGACTGAAGGCTTTATGTACCAGATGCAGCAGCGAGGCTTTACTGTTGTTGATTATAAAGCGACGGGCGCAATTAAAGTCACCAAAGATGGCGACTTTACTATCAGCCGTAACTGGCGCGAGCTAGCTTCAGAGCAACCAGTCGATTATGTGTTAACAGGAACCATGCTGCGCCAAGGCGGCGGTGTGTTAGTGAATGCACGTATTATTGGTATGCGTTCACGCGTTGTTATTGCTTCTGCGCAGGGCTTCTTACCTGCTGACCGTTTAGGCCGTGACTTAGATACCTTGAATAAGATGCGCATGCGTAATGGTGTTATTATTCGTTCTGAAGTTAACGAATTTGACCGCGGTAACGTGGTACTGAAACCCTAGGAGAAACTATGCGTATCTGGATGGCTGCAATTTTATTGCTACTTGTTGGGTGTCAGCCGCTTGTTGAAATTCGTAATAATGATGTGATCACTGCTGTTGGTTATGCATCGATCAGTGAGCAACGAGGTCGTACGCTAGAAGAAAAACAAGTCCGTGCGATGCGAGCATCAAAGATTGATGCATACCGAGAGTTAACAGAACAAGTATATGGTATGCGGATCAGTGCCCGTGCTGGCATGGAAGATCAACAGTTAGGTGTTGAAAACACAGATGGTGCCGTGGACGGTATTATTCGAGGTGCACGTGTGATCCGTAGTTATCCGGTTGGTGATAGCTATGTCACTGAGATGGAAGTTGATCTTAAAACCATGGAAAGAATGAAAGACCATGGTGAGGTTTTCCATGTTCCGTCAAACCAAGAGACAATGTTCTAACGCTGATACGTTGAGCTTACTTGCAAGTGGTACAAAAAACGATGGCACGGCCATCGTTTTTTTATGCCTGCTATTTATAGCAATCCCACCAATGATTTCTAACATCCAAGCCGCTATTTGATTTGGCTATTGTGATGCTTCCATATTGATAATCGCTACTTAGGTCTTAATGCTAAAAGGTGCAATAAACGCTCAGGTGCTTGAGGCCAGATCAGGGGACTTGCCACTGGATTACGCTCGTTAAACCAACCGGTAAAGCGCTGAGTATTGTATTGGTAAAACTGCACGGTATTAAAGAGAGGTACTGTGATTTGCTTGCTGGCGATGGTCTCGTTGAGTTGATTAATAATACTCGCGCGTTGGCTCACTGTAGAAGCGGTAGGAAATGAGGCCAGTAGTTGGTCTATGTCAGGATCTTTATAGAAGTGCTTCGCGTACCTTGGGTACTGTGGTGCTTGATAAGCACTGTTAAATCCTGAGTTAAAGTATTTATACGGGGTGAGTCCTTGCGGGTAGTTAGTGAGAGCCGTGACATAATCCCCGTAGGATAAGCGTTCAGCAAATTCTTCAAAGCCTGTTTGAATATGGGTCGTGCGGATCCCAACGTTTTCTAACATTTCTGCCAGTAACATGGCAGTGGTATTAAAATCCGTCCAACCCGATGGGGTTAGTACCGATAATGTCAGGGGTTTGCCTGATGGTAAGTCACGCCAGCCATCGTCATTTTTATCTTCTAGCTGGAGCTCATCCAGTATTGTATTGGCCCGTTTTGGGTTGAATGTCATGAAAGGGCGGTACTTTTCAGTGATCGCTGTATCAGCCCATGGTGTAAATCGTTGGCTCATGCCTGAAGCAAATTCGGATGGCACACCTTGGCCAAACGCGGCGATATCAATTAAAAGTTGACGTTGGAAAACCATAGAAATTGCACGTCGAAAATCGACCTTCTCTATGATTTGGCGTAATTCATTGTCTGCGACTTTGTAATTGAAGATCAGGCTAATCGTACTCGCTGGCGGGAGCCAGTAATGAAAATCTTCGGAGTAAGACGCATAGTGGCGTTCAATATCGGGAATAAATGATCCCGTCCAATCAAACTCACCCGTTACAATTCGAGCAATAAAGTCATCGTTGTTTTGTACCAAAGGGTAGCGTAAGCAATCAATATGGACTTCACTTGCTTGCCAATAATTGGGGTTTGTGCACTGCTGATAGTGGCTTTCATCCATGGATGTAATGGTGGTAAATGGGCCAGTACCTATTGGTGTCGGGTTGGTATATTTCACAGGGTCTTTTACGTTTTTCCACTGATGTTTTGGCACTATGGGTAATAACACGAGCTGATGCGCAGCTAATGCATTGGCCTGCTTTAATTCGATCTCTATTTCATAATCAGACAACTTCTGAATTGACTTCAGTTGGGTACGGATCGCGTGTGAATCAAGTTCTGGATACTTTTGGATCAAATTAAACGAGTAAAGCACATCCTCGGCAGTGAATGGTTTTCCATCTGACCAAAGCACCCCACGCCGTAGTGTAAATTGAATTCGAGTGAGATCACGGCTGAGGCTATAGCCAGTCGCAAGTCGGTATTCTGGCTTATTATTTTGTAGCGAGTTGAAGATGATCAGCGGTTCAAAGATGAATTCATGCGTTGTTGGCATGCTCAGCAGTGTGAAAGGGTTAAAATTACGTGTAATACGATCACGATACTCAGGGACAACAGTCAGTACGGTAGGTGATGACGCCTGTTTTGAAGTCGGTACTGAAGGGGAAGTGGCGTGAACGGAGGCTGGCAAAAGGAAAGTAGCGAAAAAAAGAAAGGAAAAGCTGTGCCACAAAGAGATAAAAGAGCGTTGCATTATATTTTCATCCGAAACTACGAGGAACAAGACAAAACAGATGATTCGAGCAAGATAAGCTACCGTAAGATTGACCGATTAGCAACTAACCCGTTTGCATAGAAAGTTGTTTTTATATTCATATATATTGAACTACTATTCGCTTTTGATTTGGTTAACAAAATGTTGCCAAATATGCTTCTCGGTGATACCGTCGATAAAGCATTAACAAAATAGCAAAAGATTTTGTTAGTAATTACGAGCAAATTTCCTTTTGATGGAATTTAAAGGAGTAAGAGCGCATGACGGATGCAGTAGCGCTTGAGGTCAAAGAATTACACAAGTCATTTGGTCAAAATGAAGTCTTAAAAGGGATATCACTGACTGCGCAAGCTGGCGATGTGGTGTCTATTATTGGTTCATCTGGCTCTGGAAAGAGTACTTTCCTGCGTTGTATCAATCTACTTGAAACACCAACTCAAGGCGAGATTTGGGTAAATGGCGAACAAATTAAAATGTCCACTAATCGCCGTGGTGAATTCCTTCCTACTGATGAAAAGCAAGTTCAGCGTATTCGTTCCCGTTTAGCCATGGTGTTCCAAGGCTTTAACCTGTGGTCGCATATGACAGTGCTAGGCAATGTCATTGAAGCGCCCATTCATGTGCTTGGTGTCCCGAAAGCTGAAGCGATCGAAAAGGGCGAAGCATTATTAAAGAAAGTGGGTTTGTATGAACGTCGTCATTATTACCCTGGTCACCTTTCTGGTGGGCAGCAGCAACGTGCGGCGATTGCACGTGCGTTAGCGGTTGATCCTGAAGTCATGTTATTCGATGAACCAACATCTGCACTTGACCCTGAATTAGTCGGAGAAGTGCTGGGAGTCATGCAAGATTTAGCACAAGAAGGGCGCACCATGTTAGTGGTTACTCATGAAATGGCCTTTGCGCGTGACGTATCGAATCAAGTGATGTTTCTTCACCAAGGTTTGGTGGAAGAACAAGGGCACCCTGAAAAACTATTCACGAATCCAGAGTCAGAACGACTTCAACAATTTATATCATCGATATATTAATAAAAACGGTGTCAGACACCGAGGGCGTGTAGCCGTTTTCACTTTGTAGAGCACAGTATTTGGGGCATAGAGGCTTTACAAGGTAAACACAACAGGAGATAGACAATGAAAAAATGGATTTTAGCTGCAGCATTAGTATCTGCATTAGGCACTACAGCGGTTCAGGCGAAAGAGTGGAAACAAATTCGCTTTGGTATTGAAGGGGCTTACCCTCCATTTAGCTGGACTGAGCCAAATGGCGAACTAAAAGGTTTTGATGTCGACATGGCCAATGCGCTGTGTAAAGAACTGAAAGCAAAATGTAAGATCGTCGCGCAAGATTGGGATGGCATTATTCCATCGCTACTTGCTCGTAAATACGACGCCATTATTGCTGCTATGTCTATCACTGAAGAGCGTAAAAAGAAGATCGACTTCACGGGTAAATATGCCCTGATCCCTAACAAATTTGTCGCGAAAAAAGGCACTGAAATTGATTTTACTGAAGCGGGCTTGAAGGGGGTTAAAGTTGGTGTGCAACGTGCGACAACCCATGATAAATACCTGACAGATAACTTTAGCTCGGTTGAAATCGTTCGTTATGGTTCATTTGATGATGCGTACCTTGATTTAAAAGCAGGCCGAATTGCGACTGTGTTAGGTGATGCATCGGCACTGGAAGAAGGTCTACTGCACAAAGACGGTGGCGATGGTTACGAATTTATTGGCCCGTCATTGACTGATCCTAAGTGGTTCGGGGATGGATTTGGTATCGCATTACGTAAGCAAGACAAAGATCTCACCAAAAAACTGGATGCTGCGATTCTATCGCTACGTGAAAAAGGCATTTACCAAGAAATTGCTGCGAAATACTTCGCTTACGATGTTTATGGTCAATAACATCGTTATCCAGCGTTAACAATCGGTAAGGCATAAGCTGATTATGCCTTATCACTCTCACTCTCGCTTTCAGCATGCTCGGAATGATTTTAGCTGTTGATGATTAACAGCATCGAGGCTGAAAGTGTGTCTCACTTTCCTTGGTGTTTTAACACTGCTTTTGGTGTGTAAAGGAGTACCCAATTGTTAGATTTAAAAGGCTATGAATGGTCACTGGTGGAAGGCGCATGGGTCACATTGCAGGTGGCGCTATTGTCTTTACTGCTTGCGGCGATATTAGGGATGCTTGGGGCATTAGCTAAACTTTCACCTTATCGGTGGGCACGCGCGATTGCGACTGTGTACACCACAGTGATCCGCGGGATCCCTGATTTAGTCTTGATGATGTTGATTTTCTTTGGCGGCCAAATGCTGCTAAATGACAGTCTTTATAACATCAACGAATGGCTAAACAATTATTTCACCTCGTCTGATCCTAATCACGAGTGGGCACAATATCTGCCTGATTACATAGAAATTAGCCCTTTTGTTGCAGGTATCCTGACGATAGGTTTTATATTTGGCGCTTACATGGCTGAAACCTTTCGAGGTGCGATCATGGCGGTAGACAAAGGTGAGCTCGAAGCTGCCAAGGCATATGGAATGAGTGGCGTGCTGGCTTTTCGACGTATTCTTTTCCCACAAATGATCCGCCATGCTTTACCTGGGTTTGGTAACAACTGGTTAGTGTTATTAAAAACCACGGCACTTGTTTCAATCATCGGGCTTGATGACATGGTACGTAAAGGTTCATTAGCTGCGGGTACGACACAGATGCCCTTCACGTTTTACATGACGGTTGCCGTTATCTTTCTTTTGTTTACGACCTTATCGACTTCAGCGTTGAAGTGGGCTGAGCGTCGTTTCAGCATACACACGAGGTAAGTGATGGACTTTAGTATTCTTACCGAAAGCTGGCCGATTTATCTCGAAGGCTTTTATACCACCTTATGGATGGTGGCTGTGGCCTTAGTGGTTGGCTTGGTGGTCGCGATTCCGATTGGTGTGGCACGAAATAGCAAACATTATTGGCTATCATTGCCTGCTTGGGGCTTTATCTATTTCTTTCGTGGCACCCCATTATTGATTCAGCTGTACTTAATTTATTACGGTCTAAGTCAGCTTATTCAAGTGCAAGGGACGTTATGGCAGGAAGCATGGTTTTGTGCGCTGGTGGCGTTTGTTCTGAATACGGCCGCCTATACAGCCGAGATTATCCGTGGTGCTATTAATGGTATTCCGCAGGGTGAAGTGGAAGCGGCAAAAGCGTATGGCATGAGCACGCTACAAGCATTTCGTCGGGTAATTTTACCCAGTGCGCTGCGCCGTGCGTTACCAGCATACAGTAATGAAGTGATCTTTATGGTGCATGGCTCTGCGGTGGCAGGAATTGTAACCATAGTTGATCTGACGGGGGCGGCTCGTATTGTTAACTCGCGTTATTACGCACCGTTTGAATCCTTCTTGTTTGCGGGCTTGTGCTATATGGCACTGACCTTCGTGATTATCTGGGGCTTTAGACGATTAGAAGGGCGCTGGCTACGCCATTTAAAACCGCTGAGTTGATCACAAGTATGGCAATACACCAAAGGCTGAATCTTTCACGAGATTCAGCCTTTTTTATGGTTATCAGAGGTTTACTTACTGGCTATGCGAGAGCTGTAAGTGAGCCTTAACTGTCCTTATTTCTCATCTTACAGGCACTTTCTTACTATGCGCCACGAGTCCATCCTTGTACTGCAACAAATGTAGTGGCAGTGAAGTCCCATAAAACCAATAAAGTCAGTGACTTATAAAGGCAGTGATGAACTCATTTTTCCATGACTAAGGTGGCAATATGAACATACGCACTGTACTACTTCCTTTAACTTTCCCTTTAATTCTTGTGGGGTGCCAAGAGCAACTGGCGCAAGCTGTCGTGGCTGATATCCCTCAACCTACAGTCAAAACGCAATTAACCTATATCGAAAATATCAATATAGACCGCTCATACCCAGGTTATTTAGAGCCGATGGAGTCGGTTGATCTTAAAGCGCGAGTCTCTGCAACTATTCTTGAAAAACACTTTGTCGCAGGGCAGGAAGTGGAGAAAGGCGATTTGCTTTTTCGGCTTGATAGTCAAGAGTTCGAGCTGGCCTTGCTTAAACTCGATGCAGAGAAGGCCCGTATCGCGGCGCGATCTATGTCGGCACAAAAGAACTATTCTCGGGCAAAAAAGATGGGGCAAGCCATCAGTCAGCAGCAGTTGGAATCCCATGAAACAGAATTAAAACTGACCAAAGCTGAACTGGCGGCGGTTGAACATGAAATTAAACATGCTCAAATTATCTTATCGCGTACTGAAATTTTCTCTCCCATTACAGGGCGGATTGGGCAAACAGATTGGTCTGTGGGGGATTTAGTTCAAGACGGTGAGCTGTTAGTGAATGTGGTGGATGACAGCAAAGTCAGTATCGACGAAGAAACCGTATTGAAGGCCGTTGATGATTACCGTCACAGCGACATTGACTACTCCGTGCACCTTAATTTTGTCGATGGTCGTTACTACGACAACCAAGGTCGACTGGAGTACGTCGACAACACAGTAAATAGCAAAACGGGCAGCTTACAGGTTGGTTTTTTGTTTGATAATGATGATTCCGTCTTTGCTGGTCAATACGCCAAGCTCACCCTGCGTAACAGTATTGACGGGACGTTATTACCAGAGAAAAGTGTAACGGCAGATCCTGCTGGTCAGTTTGTTTACTTGGTGGAAGAGGGCATTGTTGCGCGTCGTGCTGTTGAAACTAAGCCGTTTGAAGGCGATCAAGTGGTGATCACCAAAGGGCTTGCTGCGAACGAGCTAGTGATAGTTGAAGGAGTTCAAAAACTTGCGCCTGGGATGGCCGTCAACATTGAGGGCTAAATCATGGTTAAGTTTTTTATCGATCGTCCCAAGTTTGCCATAGTGCTATCCATTCTCATGACCTTAATGGGCGTGCTCAGCATTATTAATATGCCTGTTGGTCAGTATCCTGATGTCGCACCGCCTTCAGTTAATGTGTTTACCAACTACCGTGGTGCGAATGCTCAGGTGGTGAATGACACGGTTGCCTCTGTGATAGAAAAGCAGGTCAATGGGGTAGAAGGCATGCAATATATGCGTTCTAACAGCTCAAACGATGGTAGCTACAGTTTAGATATTACTTTTGAGGTCGGCTTCGATGCTGATCGTGCTGCTACTTTAGTTCAGAACCGTGTGAATGCAGCGATGCCGCTGTTACCTGATGAAGTCAAACGCGGTGGGGTTTTTGTTGAAAAAGTCAGCCCAAGCATGTTGATGATTTTAACGCTGCAATCACCTAACGGAACACATGATGGTTTAACACTGTCGAACTATGCTTCTTCAAACGTGAAAGAGCGTTTAGCGCGTTTAAGTGGGGTCAGCAAAGTTGACCTACTGGGTGAAAAAGAATATGCGATGCGTATTTGGGTTAAGCCTGATCGCCTCGATGCATTAGATATTACCCCAAGTGAAGTGATTGCTGCTGTCGTCGACCAAAATGCGGTTCGTGCTGCGGGTACGGTCGGTGCCGAGCCCGTGGTGGGTAACAATGCCTGGCAGTATACGGTGAATGTCCGTGGTCGTTTAGCTGGTGAAAAAGAATTTGGTGACATTCGTCTGCGTACTGATGCTGATGGCACCATTATCCACCTCAAAGATGTGGCAGATATCGAGTTAGGGGCCAACCAATATATGGCCGATGCTTACATCAACAATGCAGACTCTATTGGCCTGGCGGTATATCAAGACCCGTCAGCCAATGCAATGGAAGTTGCGCGTCTAGTTAAAGATACCATGGCTGAGTTTGAGCAGAGTTTCCCTGAGGATATGACATGGGCGACGCCATACGACTCGACACTGTTTATCGATGTGAGCCTGTATAACGTTTATGAAACCCTGATCATTGCGGTGCTGTTAGTGACTTTAGTCACCTATGTTTTCTTACAAACATGGCAGGCGACGTTAATTCCTGCCATTGCCATTCCAGTGAGCTTAATCGGTACCTTTGCTGTCATGGATATGTTGGGTAGCACCATCAATACCATCAGTTTATTTGGCTTAGTATTAGCCATCGGGGTGGTGGTGGATGCCGCTATTGTGGTGATTGAAAACGTCGAACGCTTATTGCATGAGAGTGACAAACCCGTCAGAGAGTGTGTGATTGAAGCAATGGCAGAAGTGACGGGCCCTTGTGTGGCATCAGCTGCTGTGCTGTTGGCTGTATTTGGTCCCACGTTAGCCATGCCGGGTATGACTGGTATTTTGTATAGCGAGTTCGGTATTGCGATCAGCATTTCCGTTGTGATCTCAACCATAGTCGCGCTGACACTGACGCCTGCTTTGTGTGTACTTTTAATGCACCGAGGCATGAAGCCACCGGCGTTTCTACAAGGGTTCAACCGTGGCTTTGATCGCCTGACGGCTGGTTTTTCTTCTACCGTGAGTTTTTTGATCCGTAAGCTGGTGGTCAGTGCGGGTATTTTCGCGCTCATGATTGCGGGATTAGCGTTCTTAGGTAAAACACTACCGTCAGGCTTCTTGCCCGATGAAGATCAAGGGGCATTCTTTGCCACAGTGCAATTGCCTGAAGGGGCATCATTGCAGCGTACTCGTGAAGAAATGAATTTATTAGCGGCACAAATTCAGCAAGATCCTGCGGTGGATTTGGTGATGACAGTACCTGGCTATGACTTACTAAATAGCTCGACCAACTCTAGTGTGGGCATGGTTGTTGTAAGCTTGAAGCACTGGGATCAACGCAAAACCGCCGAGCAACATCAAGATGCTGTGCTAGCCAAAGTCCAAGCTGCGATTGATGCCCTGCCTGATGGGGTTGGCTTTGCCTTCTCAATGCCTGCGATTCCAGCCCTTGGCATGGTGAACGGTTTTGAAGTGGTGTTAAAAGATGATGCAGGTAAAGGTCCTGAAGCACTTAATCGTGTGTTGCAAGAAACCTTAGCCAAAGCGTCTGACAAGCCAGAGATTGCAGCGGCATTCTCAACCTTTAGTGTCACCACGCCTAACTTATATCTTGATATTGATGAAGAGCGCGCCAGCTTAATGGGTGTCGATTTTGGTGACATCGTCAATACCATTAATAGCCACTTTGGTGGGGTTTATATCAATGACTACACCTTAGATAGCCGTAACTATCAGGTGATGCTGCAAGCGCGAGCAGACAGCCGTCAGTCGGCAGATGACCTGTCAGGTTTGTACGTGCGCAGTGCCAGTGGTGAAGCGATTCGAGTCAGTAACTTGGTGAATGCATCGATTGTGTATAAGCCAACTAGCTTGTTGCGCTACAACGTGTCGGGCTCTGCTGTGATTAATGGTGTACCAGCGCCGGGTGTTACCAGTGGTGATGCGATCAAAGCGATGGAGGCCGTGCTTAGCGAGCTACCACACGTCTACAACTTCGAATGGACAGGTTTAACGCTTGAGCAGAATAAAGCCGGTAATGCGACAATCATCGCTTTTAGCTTGGCACTAATCTTTACCTACTTGTTTTTAGTTGCCCAGTACGAATCTTGGCTGACCCCAGTATCGATTTTATTGACGGTACCGAGCGCGCTTATTGGTATTTTTGCAGCGGTGAAACTGACAGGTGGAGACATCAACCTGTATACCCAAATCGCGATGATTCTCTTGATCGGGATGGCGAGTCGAAATGCCATCTTGATTGTCGAGTTTGCCAAGTTGTTGCGAGAAGAGCGGGGTTACAGCGTGTTTGATGCCGCGTTGAATGCAGCTAAGTTGCGTTTTCGTGCACTACTGATGACAGCCTTCTCTTTTATCCTTGGTGTTGCTCCTCTCATGATTGCGAGCTCGGCTGGGGCACAAGCGCAAAAAGCGATTGGCTTTGCTTCTTTTGGCGGCATGCTGACAGCGACGATTATCGGAACGCTACTGGTGCCAGTGTTCTTTTACGTTTTCCAAACATTACGTGAGAAATTTCATCGTCAACCGAGTGAGTTGGTAACAGAAAGCGCCGTGATAAATACCAGTACAGATAACGTAAAATAACCCTATCTAATACGCCAGTGGGCACGGTAATAGTGAGCGCGGTGATAGTGGTCGTGTAATTATGCCAGTAGTTACGCATTGACAATGCCGTGCCCACACTCTTTATATGTTTAAAGGAAGGAACATTGACTCGCACAGAAGTGCATCATCAGGTTTTAAAAAATGATATCCAAGAAAGTGTTATCACTGAATATCAGTGCGCTTGCGATCCGTGTACTTGCTATAGGTACCTTGTTGGGCACAAGTACAGTAGCAACAGCTGGTTTTGATGAGTTTATTGATCCATTAGATGGCCGTCTTGATGCCAGCCAGTGGATTCTTAATAATGCTCATGGTTTTATGCCTGTCCCGCTGATGGTGACGGATCCCAGCGTGGGTGTGGGTGGTGGAGCGGCACTGCTATTTTTCCATGAAACGGATGAGCAAAAAGCCAAACGCCAAGCCGACATTGAAAGTGTGTCAGATATTCCGCCGAGCGTGACTGGGGTTGTGGGGTTAGCGACATCAAATGGCAGTAAGCTAGCTGGGGTCTTTCATTCAGGCAATTGGATGAATGATCGTGTGCGTTACTTAGGTGGGCTGTTTGGCGCAAAATTCAATCTGAAATATTACCCGGAAGCGCAATCAGAAGCATATGATTACGATATTGGTGGTTTATATTTCTTTCAAAATCTCGACGCGCGTATTCAAGATACCAACTTTTTTCTTGGGGCCGATTATACCTTGATGCGATCAGACGTGAGCTTTGCGACACCCAAAGCACTCGTAGGGGTATTACCTGCGACCTTAAGCGGTAAAGGGCAAGATGCCAGTGTTGCAATCAAGTTCATGTACGATAACCGCAACAACCAGTTTTCACCGGATGAAGGCACGAAAGCGGGAATAAAAACGTCGTTCCATGATAAGCATATCGGCAGTGATTTTAATTACACCGAGTATCAAGCTTATATCAACCATTACCAACCGATTAATGGTCAATGGACTGTGGCTGTGCGTGCCGATGTAAAATCGATAGATGGAGAGGCACCTTTTTATGCCAAGCCATTTATTGATTTACGAGGTATTCCTGCGATGCGTTACCAAGGTGATGATATGGGATTAGCTGAAGTGCAGGTAAATTATGCCTTGGATAGTCGTTGGACATTGCTCGGCTTTGCAGGCGTAGGGCAAGTGAAAGATAGCCGTTCGCAAAATACGGATGAGAAGATCCATCAAACCTATGGTGGGGGCTTTCGCTACTTAGTCGCGCGTCAGTTAGGCTTTAAAGCGGGTATTGATGTTGCCAAAGGACCTGATGAGTGGGCCACTTATATTCAATTTGGTAGCGCTTGGTAAGGGGAGGGCGAGCTATATTTCGCTTGCTTCAAGCGTATTAACTGTTTCAGGCTTATATGGCCTTGCTTTGAAATGGCCTTGCTTTGAAATGGCCTTGCTTTGAAATGGCGTTGAAATAAAAACGGTGAACATAGTGTTCACCGTTTTAGTTTTTGTCTGTTTACGTGTTCGGCTTAGCTCGTGGCTCGTGGCTCGTGGCTCGTGGCTCGTGATTTATGATTTATACAGCCACATCATCGTACAAGCTGATGCCTGTTAGTGCCGCCACTTCATCGATGTACTTGCGAACATGGCTTGGGAAGTCGACACCCTTAATCACGGTTAAGTTGCGTAAGAACGGGAACAGATTGACATCATCACACGCTAATTCGTTATTGCGCTCAGACGGTAATCGTACCCAGTTCAGGTGCTCAGCCAATGCTTGGTTTAGGCCATCTAAATACTCTTCGCTACGGGCAAAGGCATCATCAAAGTCTTGCTCAATCATTTTTGATTTTTTAGCGATGAACCAATCTTTCGCTTCTTGGCATTGGAACTCAGGTAAATCAATCATCAACCAACGTGGGTAAAGTAAACGCGAGCTAAAAGGCCCAGCGGCATCAAGATAACGTGCAATATCTTCTTTGTGCTTATTGGCAAGCAGTAAAGGATTGCCATCAAGGGCATCAAGATGGATTACGATATCTAAACTTTCAGCCATGAAACTGCCATCCTCTTTTTGCAGGATAGGCACGAGGTTTTCACCTACTTTCTCGATACGTGCATTAATATCGTGGTTTTGTAAGTAGACGATCTCAAGGTCGATTTTTTTCAGCCCAGCGACCATCATCGCTTTAATACAAAACGGACAGTGATCAAAAACGAACAGTTTCATAGCATTTCCTTGTTAGTGATGGCTTATTGTTTACGACTGTCTATTCCGTCAATAAGCCAGATTGAAGGGATGAACATACGCGCAATAGCTCTATTGAGTCAATAATCAGCTAAAAGTAGACCAAATTGGCGCGTGATCAGAAGGTTTCTCAATGCCACGCAACTCGTAATCAACATCTGCTTCTACACAGCGCTCAGCCAATGATGGCGTTGCTAGAATCACGTCAATGCGTAGGCCGCGGTTATCAACAAAGCCTTTTGAACGGTAATCGAACCATGAGTACTTATCGTTGGTATCTGGGTGTAGTTGACGGAAAGTATCAACAAAGCCCCAATCCATTAGTGTTTTTAGCCACTCGCGCTCAATGGGCTGGAAAGAACACTTACCGGTTTTCAACCAGCGTTTTGCGTTTGCCGGGCCAATGCCAATATCATTATCGGCAGGGCTAATATTAATATCACCCATCACAATCACTTCTTCTTCATTGCTATGGTGATCGTTTAAGTAGTGCATTAAGTCAGCATAGAATTTTTCTTTGGCTGGGAATTTGGTTTCGTGGCTAATATTTTCACCTTGTGGGAAATAGCCATTGAGTACGGTGACTTTTTTGCCGTCAGCTTGCTCAAACGTCGCCATGATCATGCGGCGTTGTGCATCTTCATCGTCGGTTGGAAAGCCTTTTTGGACTGAGATAGGCGCTTGCTTACACAGCATTGCCACGCCGTAATGGGCTTTTTGACCATGGTGGTAAACTTTGTAGCCCATGGCTTCAACATCCGCCAACGGGAAAGCTTCGTCGTGTACTTTGATTTCTTGTAAACCAATCACATCAGGTTGATGCTTTTCAATTAAGGCTTGTAATTGATGAAGGCGAGCGCGTAAACCATTAATGTTGAACGAAATGACTTTCATTGTTTTTCCTACCTAGCAAAATCCACAGACTCGATTTAACGAGTATTATCTCCCGATGGTATCAGACCTTTATAGATTTACCACAGAGTCAAAATAGGGATATTAGAAAATTGCGCTACATCGTCTGATTTATGAGTGATTTATTTGCAATAGGTACTGTTGCTCTCTGCATTGTTTTTATCGTTTGTGCGAAGATAGCTTTCATCGTTTCTTCCAAGAACACCCATTTTCCTATTACAGGTTTCATCAGAAATTTTGATGATCTTGGTTTAAATTGTTCTACCGACTTAACAGTAATGACTTCCTATACTTAGAGCATATTCAGGCCAGAAAGGACGAGTAAGATGGGAAAGTTGGTGAAGGGTGTTTGGCATGATATTTGGTATGACACCAAAGAAAATGATGGCAAATTTGTACGTGAAGATGCAGGTTTTCGTGATTGGGTGACTGCAGATGGTGAAGCTGGTCCGCAAGGGCAGCGTGGATTTAAGGCCGAATCAGGCCGTTATCACCTCTATGTGTCGTTGGCTTGTCCATGGGCGCACCGAACCTTGATTTTCAGACAGCTTAAGCAGCTAGAAGAGCACATAGGTGTCACTGTAGTGAGTCCAGATATGTTGACCGAAGGTTGGGTATTTGATGAGCCTGAGCCGAATTATGGCCTTATGTATCTGCACCAGCTTTATAGTAAAGCGAAGCCTGATTACACCGGCCGAGTGACAGTGCCCGTACTGTGGGATAAGCAGACCCAAACGATTGTCAGTAACGAGTCCGCTGAAATTATTCGCATGTTTAACCAAGCTTTTGATGCGTTAACTGGGAACAATGACGATTATTACCCTTATCACTTAGCGACAGCGATTGATGAGTGGAATGATTTTATCTACCCAACGATTAATAACGGGGTTTACCGCTGCGGATTTGCAACAACACAAGCCGCATATGAAGAGGCGTTTGACGGTTTATTTACCGCTCTGGATCGTGTTGACCATCATCTATCTACCCATCGTTACCTAGCGGGTGACAGTATTACAGAGGCCGATTGGCGCTTATTCACCACCTTGATCCGATTTGATGCTGTGTATGTCGGCCATTTCAAATGTAATCGCCAACGGATTGCGGATTATGCGCATTTATCGGGTTATCTAAAAGAACTGTATCAACACGATCAGATCGCAGATACCGTCGATTTTTATCATATTAAGCGTCATTACTATGCTAGTCACAGCACAATAAACCCGACTCGGATTATTCCACTTGGACCTGAATTAGATTTATTATCATTACATGGTCGTGAGATGTAAATATTACTGTGATCTTATTCAATGTTTTAAATCATAGTAAACATTATTGAAGTGAGTAATGCCCCAGATAATAAAAGCCTTACTCGCTTCGCATTATAATTTATCGAGCGCATTATAATAACGCACATTCTTGAACAGGCAGTTTGGTTTGAATAATTGATTTAGAGGGGTTAATGCACTAAATCAATGAGAGTGAATAATTATAATGAAAAAAATTGATGATATAGATATTCGATTATTGCAGCTTTTTCTTATTATTGTTGAGAGTGACGGGTTTTCAGCCGCGCAATATCAGCTCAATATGCATCAATCAAGTATCAGTAAAAAAATGAATGATTTAGAAACACGCTTAGGGATGACGCTGTGCCATCGAGGACGCAGTGGTTTTAAATTGACCCCTGATGGGCTGAAAGTCTATGAAATGAGCCGTCAGCTGTTTGGCCAAATTGATGTGTTTCAAAAGCAGATAGATAATATACGCAGTGTGTCTTGCGGTAACATTCAGTTTGGTATGGTAGATAACTTAGTCACTAATCCTGATTGCTTGATTTCTGCCGCGATCGCGTCATTTGTCGATAAACATCCGCAAGTGCGGATTGATTGCGCGATCGCGGATTCTTACCAGATTGAAAAAGGGTTACTAGAGGATAAGTTTGATATTGGCATCACCTCATCGGAAGTCAAAAAAAGTGGGCTAGACTACCACTATCTCTTTGAAGAAAAACAAAGTTTATACTGTGTGCCGCAACATGCCATTCTTGATATTCAACGCCCTGCAAGCCTCGAAGATATCCAAAATAATGCCCTGGTTGAACGAGGACTTGCCCATCATATTACACCTATGAGTGAGGTGATGGCGGCTTGCTGCACGGCCTACGCACCAAACATGGAAGCCACAGCGCATTTGATTTTATCAGGGCGTTTTATGGGGTATTTACCTGATCATTATGCCGATATTTGGCTACAAAAAGGGATGATGGTTAAAGTCCCTGTGGTGGAAGAGCTTGCTTATTCGACCCACTTTTACTTAACCACTAATGAGCAACATGACTTATCGTTGGCGTCGAAAGCATTAGTGAATGATTTGAAAAAGTCTCATGATATAAAAAGTGTGATGGCAGAGTTGTCATTGAACTAAGCAGGTAATCATTAAGGTGATGTAGTGGCAAGGATATCCCTGCTGTGATTATCATCATTGATGAATGGAATACGTGAAAATATATCCTGGCCAGTTGAAAAATATTTCAGCTGGCTTTTTTGTTTTTGAAATATAATTACGCATCGAAATTGTTGTTTTATTTAATTGGCATGTAAACATGACAAACTAACTATTTTAACAAGAGGGTGAATTTCGGTTAATAGCACCAAGGCGTTGTACTATTAACAGGATGAAATATGCAGTACCCACAACTATCCATTAATCTCGATACGATTGAGTCAAATGCCGTCAATATGGTGAAGTCTTGTAAAGACTACGGTATTAAGCCTGTCGGCGTGACCAAACTATTACTCGGTGCACCCGAATTAGCACAAGCTATGGTAGCTGGTGGTATTGAAATTCTGGGTGATGCTCGGCTCAAAAACCTTGCTCGTTATCAGCACTTACCTGTCGAGAAAATGCTAATTCGGCTACCGTCATTTTCGGAAGTGGATGAGGTGGTGGAGCTGGCGGATATTTCTCTGAATTCTGAATCTACCGTGTTGTGCGCTTTGTCAGAAGCGGCTGTTAAAGCTAACAAGCAGCACCGTGTGGTACTCATGCATGATTTGGGGGATTTACGAGAAGGTTGCTTTGATGAAAGTGAAACCTTATGGCTCGCTGAGCTGGTTCTGTCGTTACCTAATCTTGAATTAATAGGGTTAGGGAGTAACTTAGCCTGTTATGGTGGCGTGGCACCAAGTGCAGAGAATCAAAACCACTTGGTTGCGCTCGCTGAGAAAATTGAATCCAAATACGACATTAAGTTATCTGTTATTTCAGGCGCAAGCTCAGCGGGATTAACTTTAATGATGGCAAAAGAGATGCCATCGCAAGTGAATCAACTCCGCCTTGGCGCATCCGTGATCATGGGGATTGGCCTTAACGACGAGCCCGTTCCGCACACTCAGCAAGATGCCATCCATCTGCATGCTGAACTGATTGAAATCAAACACAAACCTTCCGTTCCCACACTCTCTACAGCACTTGATGCGTTCGGTAATACACCTGAGTTTGTTGATCGTGGTATCCGTTGTCGCGGCTTATGTGCCATTGGCCGTCAGGATGTCGATATCGATCAGATCATTCCAAGTGATAGCCGTATCACTGTGGTTGGTGGTAGTAGTGACCACCTTATCTTAGATCTCACAGACTGTGAGGCTGACTACCAAATTGGCAGCGTGGTGACCTTTGAATTGGGTTACGGCGGTGTATTGCAATGCGCTACCTCTGAGTTCGTACATAAGTCTTATGTACGTGGTTAATCAAATTTTCCTTGTACGTCGCGAATAATAATAATGCGAGGGTTCCATGTTTAAGATTAAGAAATTTCCAAATGCGTTCACTATTTTATTGGGGTTAATTGCTTTTTTTGCTTTGCTGACACACATACTGTCAGCGGGGCAATACGAACGGGTATTTAACGAAGCACTAGGGCGTGATGTGCCTATTCCTGGCTCATACCATCAAATAGAGGCATCACCTCAAGGGGTACTTGATACCTTAATGGCACCGATTTCAGGCTTTTACGATCCTGCGACCAATATTGTTGGTGCCATGGACGTAAGTTTGTTTGTGCTCATGGTGGGGGGCTTCTTGGGCATCATCACCAAAACGGGGGCCATTGATGCGGGGATCACTCGTATTATGATCCGACTAAAAGGTCGAGAAATCATGATGATTCCTATTTTGATGACCTTATTTGCACTGGGCGGTACCAGCTATGGTATGGCAGAAGAAACCTTGGCGTTCTATGGTTTGTTAATTCCTATCTTCATTGCGGCGGGTTTTGATGCCCTTGTTGCGGTGGCTGTTATCTTTGTCGGCTCGGGTATCGGGACTTTAGGTTCAACCATTAACCCATTTGGTAACGTGATTGCATCAAATGCGGGTGGAGTCGATTTCCTTGATGGCTTTGGCCTGCGCCTCGGCATCTTAGTGATTGCACTGATCATCGGCTGCGCGTACGTGATTCGCTATGCCAAGATGATCCAAAAAGATCCGAGCCGATCACTGATTGCAGATATTAATAAAGCCAATGCAGACCACTTTTTATCGAACCGTAACGACAGTGATTTAGATATCGCACTAACCTTGAAGCAAAAAATTGTCCTCGCACTGTTCGCTGCCACCTTCATTATCATGATTTATGGTGTATCTACCCTAGGTTGGTGGATGGCAGAAATGAGCACCTTGTTCATTGTGATGGGGATCATCTGTGGCATCGTGGGTCGCTTGAGCGAAGATGATTTGATCAACTCTTTTGTTGCGGGTGCAGCTGATTTAATTGGGGTAGCCCTGATTGTCGGTGTGGCACGCGGCATCGTGGTGGTGATGGAAGCCGGCAATATTACCGATACTATCTTGTTCTACGCCGAAGGCTTAGTGGCTGATAAGAGCTCAGTGCTGTTCATTAATGCGGTGTACTGGATTGAAATGCTGTTGGCGTTTGTGGTGTCGTCAACATCAGGTCTTGCGGTAATGAGTATGCCTATCCTGGCACCTTTAGCGGACTTCGCGAATACTGGGCGTGAGTTGGTGGTGACTGCATTCGTTTGTGGTATTGGTACTGTGCTGTTTGTTACACCGACGTATGGTGTGCTTATGGGCGGCCTTGCAATTGGCCGTGTTCCTTACATCACTTGGTTGAAGTTCATTGGCCCACTGGTTGCTTTCTTTGTGGTACTTAACACCATTATGTTGTCATTGGGGGCCAGTGTTTTGGGTTAATGCCTAAATCAGCGCTGTAGTACAAATCAAACAGTGAGAATTTAAACGTTAGAAATTAAAAATATAGTGATAGATACAATTTATGCCTTCATGTTCAATAGTCGTCTGAACATGAGGGCATTTTTTTGCTCACTATAGCAGCAGGTTTAGGTCTGGTTATTGGATGTGATTGGTTGGCGCCAGTTCAATTACGTCTGGTCGCGAACTGTTACTGTCATTATCTGCAGCCCTATTTTCGCTATAACTATTTTCTACACAGCTATTCTGTGAAGCGCTCTCTTGCGAAGAGTCGTCTTGTGAATAGCGCTCATCGGAATAGTGATTTTCGGCAGAGTCGACATAGGCTGGCGTTAAGTCTATCGCGAGAAAAGACGGTGTGGCTGCTGGTGGTTCATTAAAATGGGGGGATGGGTTATCAAGTTGATTAAAAATACGGCTTCGCCATGCTTCGTAATCAGCAGGTAGCGGCATCACACTGATGGCTTGGCGGCGCTGTCGTGAATAAGACTGCGTTGGCTGATCTAATTGTAATTCTTCTGGTACATTGGGGGGAGTCACTTGGCGGCTGTAAGCATCAAGATAGCCGAGATTTGCATCGGAGCTGTATGGGTAGCGACTGAGTATTTGATTGTAGAGGCGCATGGCATCGATGGGCTGATTGACAATTAAGGCTTTGGCTTCACTAAGCTGTAATGCGAGGGTTTTAATACCGCTTGCCGCCTCAGCATTGCTTTTTAGCGAGTCGATTCGTTGTAGGCTATGGCCGTCAAATCGGTCTCGTAGGCTTAAGGTTTGGTGAACTTCACTGATCAGTAACACTTCGCCAAGGTGGATCAGAATTGGCAGTAGTTCGACCAAAATAACGGAAGGCAGTTTGGTGACTCTATCGAAATAGTGACTGAGGCCAATTAACGCTCGACGTTTTGCTTTTAGTGGTTTGTTTTCGCTGAGGTAAAAACGCGCTCGAACAATATGACCATAGGTGGTTAAAAAGGGTTGCTGAGCTGGTAGCAAGCGGCTGAATGCCCGTTGCTGAATACCTTTAAGCTCTTGTAGTAGCTGACGACGCGATTGGTTGGTACGCGGCGAGAAATACAATTGCTCAAAAATAGCGTTAAACTCAGCGAAACGCACAATCCAGCTGATATCGATAATGGGTAAGTGATTTGCTAATACCCGCCCTGCACTGAGTAATTCATCTGATTTGTTTAAGTCGGCCGCTTGCTGGGCGACGATCAAAGCACGATGACTGGCACTCGGGGTGAGATGAAACGCACGTTGCGCAGTGTTAAGCGCATCAAAAGCTTGATGATTAAACTGCTGGTATTGCACTAGCGTATCCAGTGCTTCAACACAGAGTGGCGCTCGCTCAATTAAAGCCTCTAAATGTTGAATAGCCTGCTCAAGGTAACCGTCATGGTGCATCAGTTTCGCTTCAATAATGGTGACTTTATGGCTTGGGTGCTTTGCATTTAAGAAGGCTAAAATGGGTTTAAGCTGTTGCCAGGCCTGCTCTTCGACCAGTAAATCAAGCAGTAAATCCGAAAGCTTTTGGTTATGACCAAATTGCGTTAACTGTTGTTTACATAGCTCGATTGCACGTTGTGGCTGATGTACTTCAAGTGCTTGATAGACGGGTTGGCGAATGACACAGTCGGTCAGAGTTTGAGTGAGCTTTTGCTTCAGCGTGGTATTGGTTATCGGCTTAGTAAGAAAACAGTCGGGTTGAACGGATA
Organism: Photobacterium swingsii; assembly: GCF_024346715.1. Classification (NCBI taxonomy): domain Bacteria; kingdom Pseudomonadati; phylum Pseudomonadota; class Gammaproteobacteria; order Vibrionales; family Vibrionaceae; genus Photobacterium; species Photobacterium swingsii. The sequence goes on along the minus strand of NZ_AP024852.1, from coordinate 2,824,277 downwards.
AGGTCGATAAAATGACTTCTGTCGAATGATCACCAGAAATCATCATAATGCCGCAAGCGGATGAAAGCAGGCGTTTACTCCGTAGCAAGCAAATCAATTCACTGCCATTTAATGCCTGATTCAAGTGATAGTCTGTTATAAGGACGCTGTAATGGGTTTTGCGGCAGGCACGAACAGCTTCATCATAAGTATCTGCAATATCGATATGTTTAATCCCAAGGGGCGTGAGTAAACTCTTTAGCATGAGTGAAGCAGAACGCTGATCATCGATAATTAATATTTTGTTTTTTTCCCAGTCAACCTTGGGTGGAACCTTGTTGCTAGCTGTCATCATCCTTGATCCTCGCTGCCTAGCGCACGACAAAATAATTATAAGTCTTGTTGTCGATCTTGTATTTCTTATTATGAATAATAAGAAGTATATGCAATAAGTAGCAAAATGCGTGATATATGATGAAAGTGGTGTGAGGTTGGGTGTAAAAAAGTGCTTACTATGGCTTAGTTATAGAAAAGTGTGTGAATAAATAGGGAAGTGCTTTTTGGTTTAGATTGAGCTGATATGAAAAAAGCCAGCTGCTTGCGCAACTGGCTTGAAGGATGGTGGAGGGAGATGGATTCGAACCATCGAAGGCAGAGCCGACAGATTTACAATCTGTTCCCTTTGGCCACTCGGGAACCCCTCCACGGGGTGTCGCTACACTGTACTTGGCTAAACGTACAGCAATTGAAACACGCTATTGCGAATTTCAAGAAAGATGGTGGAGGGAGATGGATTCGAACCATCGAAGGCAGAGCCGACAGATTTACAATCTGTTCCCTTTGGCCACTCGGGAACCCCTCCACGGGGTGTTGCTACACTGTACTTGGCTAAACGTACAGCAATTGAAACACGCTATTGCGAATTTCAAGAAAGATGGTGGAGGGAGATGGATTCGAACCATCGAAGGCAGAGCCGACAGATTTACAATCTGTTCCCTTTGGCCACTCGGGAACCCCTCCACGGGGTGTTGCTACACTGTACTTGGCTAAACGTACAGCAATTGAAACACGCTATTGCGAATTTCAAGAAAGATGGTGGAGGGAGATGGATTCGAACCATCGAAGGCAGAGCCGACAGATTTACAATCTGTTCCCTTTGGCCACTCGGGAACCCCTCCACGGGGTGTCGCTACACTGTACTTGGCTAAACGTACAGCAATTGAAACACGCTATTGCGAATTTCAAGAAAGATGGTGGAGGGAGATGGATTCGAACCATCGAAGGCAGAGCCGACAGATTTACAATCTGTTCCCTTTGGCCACTCGGGAACCCCTCCACGGGGTGTTGCTACACTGTACTTGGCTAAACGTACAGCAATGAAACACGCTATTGCGAATTTCAAGAAAGATGGTGGAGGGAGATGGATTCGAACCATCGAAGGCAGAGCCGACAGATTTACAATCTGTTCCCTTTGGCCACTCGGGAACCCCTCCACGGGGTGTTGCTACACTGTACTTGGCTAAACGTACAGCAATGAAACACGCTATTGCGAATTTCAAAAAAGATGGTGGAGGGAGATGGATTCGAACCATCGAAGGCAGAGCCGACAGATTTACAATCTGTTCCCTTTGGCCACTCGGGAACCCCTCCACGGGGTGTTGCTACACTGTACTTGGCTAAACGTACAGCAATGAAACACGCTATTGCGAATTTCAAAAAAGATGGTGGAGGGAGATGGATTCGAACCATCGAAGGCAGAGCCGGCAGATTTACAATCTGCTCCCTTTGGCCACTCGGGAACCCCTCCACGGGGTGTTGCTATATTATTCTGGCTTTTCAACCAGTTGAAACCCGCAATTGCGCATTTCAATAAATGATGGTGGAGGGAGATGGATTCGAACCATCGAAGGCAGAGCCGACAGATTTACAATCTGTTCCCTTTGGCCACTCGGGAACCCCTCCACAAGTGCGGAGCGGATAATAGCAAACCCTCTGATGCTGTAAACCTTTTTTCTTGAAATTTTGCGCGCTTGCTGGATTTTTCGGCATATTGTATTAGCTAGACTATTTCTTGCTTAACTTTACATTTCTTTACCGCGCAGGTGACATAACTCAGATATTATTCTCGTAGTGCTAGATCTTTAGAGATATATGGTTTTTTTATCATGAAAAAAGTAATTGTTGCTGTTGTTGTGGCTGTCGCTTTGGCAGGAGGAAGTCAATTCGTCTTCAATGGCGAATCGCAAGCGGCTGAAAAGTCATCGAAAAGTATGGCAGCGCAACGTGCTGTTGCAGTCACGACGGGTATAGTAGCTTCAGAACCTGTTGCCCAGTCGCTTTCACTGGTAGGTAAATTAGAAGCGCAACGCTCAGTCATGGTTGCCACTGAAGTCGCCGCTAAAGTGAATGATATTGCGGTCGGCGTGAATAGCAAAGTTAAGAAAGGTGATCTGCTATTACAACTCGATGATGCAAAAGCGCGTGCCAGCTACAGCGAAGCAAAAGCTTACCTTGCTGATGAAAAACGCAAATACACCGAGTTTGAGCGTTTGGTTAAACGCGGTGCATTAACTCAAACTGAATTAAACGGCCAGCTTGCTAGCGTTCAAATTGCAGATGCGCGATTAGATGCAGCAAAAGCCCAGCTGGATGATCATGCGATTCGCGCGCCTTTTGCGGGCACTGTGGGTTTGATTGATTTCAGCGAAGGCCACTTAGTGGCTACTGGCACTGAACTCTTCTCGCTTGATGATCTCTCTAAGATGCGCCTTGATATCCAAGTGCCCGAGCAGTATCTCTCTTTTCTTCGTGAAGGCATGACAGTTAACGCCACCAGTCAGGCATGGCTAAATACGGCGTTTAGCGGAAAAATTGTTGCCATTGATTCTCGCGTACAGCGTGATTCATTGAATATCCGCGTGCGTGTGAACTTTGATAATAAAGATAACAAACTCAAACCAGGGATGCTGATGGCGGCTAATTTAGACTTTATTCCCCAAGAAGCGGCGATAATTCCTGTTCAAGCGTTGGAGTATTCCGGCTCTAAACGTTTTGTGTATGTGGTTGATGAAGCGGGTATTGCCCATCGCACCCAAGTTGAACTGGGTGCACGTATTGAAAATGAAGTGGTGATTGAATCGGGTATTGGTATAGGCGATCGTATCGTGGTGCAAGGCTTGGTGAATATTCGTGATGGCGCGGCGGTCAATGATTTAACCGCGCAGCAGGCCAGTGGAAAAAAGAATCAGACTGATACTCAGACTAAGGCGGGTGCCTAATGTGGTTATCTGATGTCTCTGTAAAGCGCCCTGTGGTCGCGGTTGTATTGAGCTTACTATTAGTCATTTTTGGTGTTGTTTCATTTTCTAAGCTCTCTGTTCGTGAAATGCCAGACGTTGAAAGCCCTGTGGTGTCGATCCATACCTCTTATAAAGGGGCATCGGCAACCATCATGGAAAGTCGGATCACCACGCCATTGGAAGATGAACTTTCAGGTATAAGCGGGATCGACACCATTCAATCAACCACACGTAACGGTTCTTCACGGATCAGCGTGACTTTTGAAATGAATTGGGATCTAACCGAAGGGGTCAGTGATATTCGTGATGCGGTAGCGCGTGCACAGCGTCGTTTACCTGATGAAGCCGATGATCCTGTGGTATCGAAAGATAATGGCAGCGGTGAACCTGCGGTTTATGTCAATTTAACCTCAAGCGTGATGGACCGTACTCAACTAACTGATTATGCCGAACGGGTATTGACCGATCGCTTTAGCTTAATTAACGGTGTAAGTTCGGTGGATTTAAGCGGTGCGCTGTACCGTGTGATGTATGTAAAGCTAAAGCCCGATCAAATGGCAGGGCGTGGCATTACTACTCAAGACATTGTGAGTGCGCTTAATGAAGAAAACGTAGAGCTGCCGGGGGGGATTGTTCGTAATGATATGACCACCATGTCGGTACGTACCGCGCGCTTATATCGTTCAGCAGAAGACTTCGCTTATTTGGTGGTGCGTACTGCCGAAGATGGTTCGCCAATTTATCTAAAAGACGTGGCTGATGTGTCTATCGGTGCGCAAAATGAAAATGCGACCTTCAAGAACAACGGGGTCTCGAACTTAAGCCTTGGCATTATCACCATGACAGATGCCAACCCTTTGAATGTTTCAAAAAGTGTGTACGAAGAAGTGGAACGCATGCAACGCTTCATTCCTGAAGGGACTTCTTTGTATGTCGATTACGACTCAACCGTCTTTATTGAACGTTCTATTAACGAAGTTTACAGCACACTGTTTGTAACAGGCATGCTGGTTGTTATGGTGCTGTACATCTTTATTGGCCAAGCGCGTGCGACGTTGATCCCAGCGATTACCGTGCCTGTTTCTTTGATATCTGCCTTTATGGTGGCGTACTTCTTTGGTTTCTCTATCAACCTATTAACCTTAATGGCGTTGATCTTAGCCATTGGCTTGGTGGTCGATGATGCTATCGTGGTGGTGGAAAATATTTATCATCATATTGAACGTGGTGAACCGCCATTGCTAGCCGCTTATAAAGGTACTCGTGAAGTGGGCTTTGCCGTGGTTGCTACCACAGTCGTCTTGGTGATGGTCTTCCTGCCTATTTCATTTATGGATGGCATGGTAGGGCCGCTGTTTACTGAGTTCTCGGTATTACTGGCCGTGTCGGTGATCTTCTCTTCCATCATCGCACTGACATTAAGCCCTGTGCTGGGTAGTAAGCTATTAAAAGCCAATGTTAAGCACAGTAAATTTAATCAATGGGTTGATCGCGGTTTTGCAAAATTAGAAGCGGGTTACCGTAAATGGGTTACTGCTGCGGTACGTTACCGTTATGCTGCGCCTGTTGTGGTCGTCGCTTGTATTGGTTTGAGCTTTGTCTTACTGAAATCGGTTCCTGCCCAGTTAGCACCGCAAGAAGACCGTGGTGTGATCTTTGCCTTTGTAAAAGGGGCAGAAGGCACCAGTTATAACCGTATGGTAGGTAACGTCGAAGAAGTTGAGCGTCGTTTACTGCCTATGGTGGGTGAGGGGGTGATCAAGTCTATCAGTATTCAAACGCCTGCTTTTGGTGGTCGTGCTGGGGACCAAACGGGCTTTGTGATCATGCAACTTGAAGACTGGCTAGAGCGTGATGTCAGCGCGGCTGATGCCCTGAGTCAAGTACGTAAAGCGCTAGCGGGGATTCCAGATGTACGGGTGTGGCCTTTCATGCCGGGCTTTCGTGGTGGTTCTTCTGAGCCTGTCCAGTTTGTTTTAAATGGCGCGGACTACACCGAGCTGTTTGAATGGGCGACGGTGCTGAAAAACTTGGCAGAAGAAAGCCCTATGATGGAAGGCGCGGATCTCGATTATGCAGAAACTACGCCTGAATTGGTCGTGAGCGTAAACCGTCCGCGCGCGGCAGAGTTGGGTATTCCAGTTGCAGATATCGCTAAAACCTTGGAAATTATGCTAGGCGGTACCACAGAAACCACGTTTGTTGAGCGTGGTGAAGAATACGATGTGTACCTACGTGGCGATGAAAACAGCTTTAATAACGCGACTGATTTAAGCCAAATCTATGTTCGTTCACGCAGTGGCGAGCTATTAACCTTAGAATCTGTTGCGAGTGTGGAAGAAGTGGCGTCAGCACAAAAGCTGAGTCATAACCAAAAGCAAAAGTCGATCACGCTAAAGGCTAACCTAGTACCTGGTTATACCTTGGGTGAGGCACTGGAGTACTTAGATAGCGAAGCGCTCGATCGTTTGCCAAAAGACATTACGATTGATTACGCGGGTGAGTCGAAAGATTTCCGAGAAAACCAAAGCAGTATTTTATTGGTGTTTGGTTTGGCGCTATTGGTGGCGTACCTAGTGCTAGCTGCGCAGTTTGAAAGCTTCATTAACCCACTAGTGGTAATGCTAACTGTCCCTATGGGCGTCTTTGGTGGCTTGGCAGGGCTGATTATCTTGGGACAAAGCCTGAATATCTTTAGCCAAATCGGGATGATCATGCTAATCGGTATGGTAACCAAAAACGGTATTCTGATTGTCGAATTTGCTAACCAACTGCGTGATAAAGGGGTTGAGTTTGAAAAAGCCATTATCGAAGCGTCTGAGCGCCGTTTACGCCCGATCTTGATGACAGCCTTTACTACCTTGTTTGGTTCCGTGCCTTTGATTTTATCCACGGGAGCTGGCTCTGAAAGCCGTATTGCGGTGGGTACTGTGGTGTTCTTTGGCATGGCGTTTGCGACTTTCGTGACCTTGTTCGTGATCCCTGCGATGTATCGCTTGCTATCGGCGAAAACTAAATCACCGGGTTATGTCGCGGATCAGCTTGAACTCGCACTCCAAAAAGATTTTGTTGCAAGACAAACCCATGGTGATATTCCACACACTGAAGCGAAGTCATAACCTAGCTTAGTGCAGGCTAATTGCTATTCTTGAAGAAGACCGCCATCTGGCGGTTTTCTTTTAATCGTCTACTGTTAAAAGCCATGTAGTGTTAAATGCCATATAAACAGTGAATTTCTTTTCGGTTTGCGAGTAGATTAGGTAGAATTGCTGATTGCAAAAGAATTGATACTAATTGGGGCGCGTTTCGCCGCAATTGACGAACTTTGATTACGTTGAAAAACGCTCATTAATAGAAGAAAACCATGTCCCAGAATCAGACGCCAAACAATCAATCTCAGAACGATACAAAAGCCGTTCGTTTAAATAAATTTATCAGTGATACTGGCTTTTGCTCACGCCGTGAGGCGGACAAGCTTATTGATCAAGGACGTGTAACTATTAATGGCAACGAGCCAGAGATGGGGACTAAAGTTCAGCCGAATGATGAAGTTCTGGTTGATGGCCGTCCACTACGTGCTAAAGAAGCGCCAATTTATATCGCGCTGAACAAACCGACGGGTGTGACCTGTACGACTGAGCGCCATATTAAAGACAACATTGTTGATTTTATTGGTCACCGCAAGCGTATTTTCCCGATTGGTCGTCTGGATAAATTCTCAGATGGTCTGATTTTCATGACTAATGATGGCGACATCGTCAATAAGATCCTACGTGCGGGTAACAACCACGAAAAAGAATACGTCGTTCGTGTAAACCGTATCATCACCGATGAGTTCATTACCAAAATGGGCTCAGGTGTGGAAATCTTAGATACAGTGACCTTGCCATGTAAAGTGGTGAAAGAAACAGACTTCTCGTTCCGTATTGTATTAACACAAGGCTTGAACCGCCAAATTCGCCGCATGGTTGAAGCATTGGGCTATGAAGTATACAAGCTTCGCCGCGTTCGTATCATGAACATCACCATCGATGGCCTACCAAACGGTAAATGGCGTTACATGACAGATGCAGAGATGGCTGAGATCCATGCCATGATCGACGGTCAATCAGGCACAGAAGAAGCATCACGTACGGATGGTAAAGGCCAGAAAATCGCTAAGGCAACGGATGCTAAGCTATTTGATAGCCGCCAGCAGGAAGCGCAGCAGCGTAGTAATGAACGTACTGGTCGTAACGAGCGCTCATCGTTTAAAACCTACAAAGGTAAAGGCGAGCGTAGCCGCTTTGATCGCGGAGAAGAGCGCTCTGGCAGCCGTCGCTCTAACAACGGTAGCCGTGATGGTTACCGCTCTGGAGCGAACCAAGGTTCTGATCGTAATGACCGCGATGCTCGTGGCACGCGTGATGGCCAACGCACTGAGCAGGGACGTAGCCAAAATCGTTCACAAGGCTATTCACAAGAGCGTTTACAAGGTAAGGGCAACAACAACTCGCGCAGCGAAGCGCCTCGTGGTCGTAAGCCTGTATCGAGCGGTATTAAGAAATGGAAATCAAAGAAAGAGAGCGAATAGTTGCTTGCGAGTAAACTTGCTCACTAACTTGTGATATTGAAAGGCTAAATACTTTGGTGTTTAGCCTTTTTTGTCGCTGCTAAACAGACAAAACCTTGTAAATTATTTGGTATAGATTAGTCCTTGCAATCCCCTCGTTGAATTTGCACTATGTACTCATTAGAGATCACAGACATAGTCGGAAAGCAGACAGGGGAAGTAATGGCTGGCAATACAATTGGACAATTATTCCGAGTGACAACATTTGGTGAAAGCCACGGCCTTGCATTAGGCTGCATTATTGACGGTTGTCCTCCTGGGCTTGCGCTTACCGAAGCGGATATGCAGCACGACTTAGATCGTCGTCGTCCAGGAACATCCAAATACACCACGCAGCGTCGTGAACCAGACGAAGTAAAAATTCTATCTGGTGTGTTTGAAGGCCAAACCACAGGCACATCTATCGGCCTGTTGATCGAAAATACCGATCAGCGATCTAAAGACTATTCCAACATCCAAGATTTATTCCGCCCTGGTCATGCTGATTACACTTACCACCAAAAATATGGGGTACGTGACTACCGAGGCGGCGGCCGTTCGTCTGCACGTGAAACGGCGATGCGCGTCGCTGCTGGTGCTGTTGCTAAGAAATACCTAAAGCAAGTACACGGCATTGAAGTGCGTGCTTACCTATCGCAAATGGGCGATGTGAAAATCGAGAAAGTCGATTGGGATCAAATCGAGCAAAATGCGTTCTTCTGCCCTGATGTTGATAAAGTTGACGCTTTTGATGAGTTGATCCGTCACCTCAAAAAAGAAGGGGATTCGATTGGCGCTAAGCTAACGGTTGTGGCCAATAATGTGCCTGTTGGTTTAGGTGAACCAGTCTTTGATCGTTTAGATGCCGATGTTGCCCACTCGCTCATGAGTATTAACGCGGTAAAAGGTGTCGAAATTGGCGATGGCTTTGACGTGGTGGAACAACGTGGTAGTCAACACCGTGATGCAATGACTCCGGACGGCTTTAAGACCAACCATGCGGGTGGCATCTTAGGTGGCATTTCGTCTGGCCAAGATATTGTGGCGCATATTGCATTGAAACCAACCTCTAGCATTACCGTTCCGGGTGAAACCATTACTAAACAAGGTGAAAGTGCTGAAGTGATCACTAAAGGTCGTCACGACCCATGTGTTGGTATTCGCGCTGTGCCGATTGCCGAAGCCATGCTGGCGATTACCTTGATGGATCATTTACTGCGTCACCGTGGTCAGAATGCCGATGTGCGAACGGATACGCCTAAGATTTAGCGCTTAAACATGTAGGATAATACTGTTTAGGTAAATACTAGATATAGAAAAGGCGAGTCATTCATAATGGCTCGCCTTTTTCGTCGGTACTGTTTGATCGATAGGCAGTTATAGCCGTAATTGCTATTTAGTGTCAGTTACTGACTCTTTTGGCGCAACAACAATACCTGTTTCATCATCAAGCTTGAACACAGGTAGGCTCCAACCCAGTTGTACTGCTGCCATTCGCGCGATAAAACCAACTACAAGAGTTGCAACAGTCGCAATCAGTTCTGGCACAGCAAAGTGCATCATGCCGAAGTACATACCGCCCGCAAGAAAAGCAACGGAGGCGTAAAGCTCTTTATGTAGCACCATAGGTGGGCGGCGGCAAATTAGGTCACGCAATAGACCACCAAATACACCCGTTACTACCGCGGAAACAACGCAAATAAGCACTGGTAACCCCATGTCCATCGCGACACGGCAACCAATAATACTAAATACGATCAGGCCAACGGCATCTAAAATCACGAAGATTTTGTGATAACGCATAACCCATTTTGCTACTAGCGTGGTGAATAGACCCGCAAGGCAAGTGATCACTAGGTATTGTGGGTTTGCCACCCAGCCTAATGGGTAATGGCCTAATAGTACATCGCGCACCGTACCACCGCCGATTGCCGTTGCACTAGCAACTAACATAACACCAAACCAGTCCATATGACGTTTGCCCGCCGCAATCGCGCCTGTCATGGCTTCTGCAGTAATACCTATAATGTAGAGAGTTGTTAATAGCATGAGAAATAATCACTGAAAATAAGAAGGCTAACAATGGTTTGAATTGTAATTGTGATGCTGGTCATTATCGAATGAAAAGAAAAAACATATACATGAATTGAGATCATGCTTAATGCCTCTTTTTATAAACTGGCTGTAGGGTACGTAGCCGTCTAACCCTGTCTTGGTATGTAATATCACCGTATGGTGTGTAATTTGAGCGTAAGTGGACTTTAGCTACGACTTTCCGCATCATAGTCGGCAGTTATTAGCCACTTTACGCACTAGAATGTCACACAATTACAACGACCTTATATCCGTGTTTAATACCACTTTTTTAGAATCGTATAATACCGAGTTGATTTTGGGCGGTGATGAGCCGATTTACCTCCCAGCTGATGACAAGCACCGTCATCATCGTATTATCTTCGCGCGTGGTTACTTTGCGTCAGGGCTGCATGAAATCGCACATTGGTGTATCGCTGGTCCTCAGCGCCGTTTATTGGAAGATTATGGCTATTGGTATGAACCTGATGGACGTACTGAAGCAGTACAGGCTGAATTTGAAAAAGTCGAAATTAAACCTCAGGCTATCGAGTGGATTTTAGCGGCTAGCTGCGGTTTTGCGTTTAGCGTGAGTTGCGACAACTTGAGTGGTGATTGTGAGCCTGATAGGGTAGGCTTCACAGCGAAAGTGCGTGAGCAGGTGTTTAGCTATTTGAGTAACGGCATACCAGATCGCGCTAAGCTGCTATCAGATGCGCTGCGTGAACATTACGGTATCGCACCGCTAACGCAAGCATGCTTTCCTGAATTAGTGTTATAAACATTGGCTGTAAATATCAATTGTAAATATCAACTCTAAATATTTACGGTAATAAAGTAGAGAGATTTCTATGATCCAGCAATACGAAGAAAAATTGCTTACTCACATCGACCACATGGTTGAAACGGCTTCTGATGACGAGCTTTTTGCTGGTGGTTACTTACGTGGACATATCTCATTGTCAGCAGCGAACTGCGAACAAAACGACATTAACTGCGTTGAAGAAATGAAAAAAGCGGTTGAAGCGAGTATCGCACAAGCCCAATCAGAGCTAAGCCCTGCCGATCAAGTGATCGTAAAAGCAATGTGGGAATCTCTGAAGAACGCCTAATGGCTTGATAGCCTTGGTATTAGCTGTAGAGCGCGTACCAAGCTAAACAGATATTAGGGTGTAATACGTAAGATTTAAAAAAGCCAGACTCACGTTAATGAGTCTGGCTTTTTTGTAGCATTCGTAAAGCTAAAGTAAATATATAAGCCTAGTTTTATTCTTCTTTATGCTTAGAGATAGCGTGCTGAATAAGCACTATAACTGCAGCTAATATACCACCAAGAAGTGTACCGAATATAACGATTAGTACACGCTTAGGCTTATCTCGATTAAGCGGCATTTCAACATTTTCTAAAAAGCGAAAAGTCTTGAAGCTAATATTGCTGTTAACTTTGGTGCTCTTTAGCAGCGATAATTTTGCTTTTACTTGTTGAATGTTTGGGTCAACAACGCCTAGGTTTTCGATACTATCTAGCGCTTTTACTTTTGCTTGTAATGCTTTAGCCCCTAGTTGAATATCGAATAATTTATTATCTGTGATATTGGTTACGGGTTGCTCTAGCTTTGCCGCTTTTGCTATATCTAAAGATAGTAATGAACGCTGCTTTTCAACATCAATATAGTTTGAGGCCTGCGCCTCAAAAATTGTTAGCATTTGCTTGAGTTCATTCTCTTTTGCTTGAGTAACGGCGGTTAAGTTAGATAGGTTGTCTTTGAAGACTTGTGCTGAGACAAATGCAATATAGCTGTTTAATAGCGCAAAGCTTGATTCACCAGTAGTAGCTTGTAGTGATAAAGTGTAAACATCACGACGCTTTTTATCCGTTATTATTGCTTTGATTTTATGAAACCAAGCATTAAGTGTACGGGATATAGCTTCTTCATCTGATATTTCATTGTTAGTTAAATATTCTTGAAATTGCTCACTAGAAAGTAGGAATGCTTTTTTATTCGCAAGTGAGTTAAAACTATTGATAAATTGCTGGAAAAGCTTTTCATTATCAATTAGAGGGGTGAGTTCTTCATTAACGAGGATTGTACCATCTTGCTGGTACACATCGAAGACAGGTTGAAACTGCTTTACTTGAAATTGGTATTCAGAAAAATCGTTCAGTTGTGCAGGGATGATGACAGCCTTAGATGACCACCATTGCTGTGCAGTAAGTGCATAAATGATTGCAGCTATAGCAAAAAGCAACGATAAAGCAATGATCTTAACTTTATTTAGCCAAAGAACATTACATAGTTCAAATAAATCAATTTCATCCTTTTTGTTGTTGAAATCATTAAATGCTGCTTGAGGTGAAGATGAATGTTGATAGTGTTGCATGACTTCTTTGCTACCTGTCGACACAATAAAACTTCCGCGAGGTTAAACAAGCTAAGTATATAAATCAAAACCTTAGATTAATTATAGCCACTTAGCTAAAAATAGGGGACGATTCTAACTAAAATCGCCCCCCCTTGTCATGAGTATATGCTAAAAAACATTTATAAATCACAAATACAGCATGGTAGGTTGATTATAGATAATAACTGCTAAATGCTTTTTTAACTTACCTTACTTCGCTGCTCGGCTATACCAAGGTGATCGTGCATCTGTCATTTCGTACAAACTGTACTTACGATTTAGCATTTGGCCACCATCGCGAGTCAGCGGTACCCAAGATACTGTCGCACGGTTGGTGCTTGGTTTCACCGTCATCAAATCAAACGGAATCGACACATAAAAGCCTTTAGTAAAGCTACCTTCACCGAATTCTTCTGCTGATAGATTCGTGAAAGATGCAAATGCGCCAGCAATCACGCCGCTATCAAACTGCTTCGAGAAATCCACCGTCATCCCTTTATCTTCGGTTAAGTACTGGCCAGCACTCATTTTCAATAAGGTATTAGGTAAGAGGCTCCATTGCGGTGTGTAATACACACTAGCATGGCCAGTAACCGTTCCCGTTTGTACACGATAAGTACGGTTGGTGCTTGGGTCGATTTGAACTTCATCAGTAAAGAAACCAAACTGTGAATTAGGGTCACGCTGTTTCACATAGTTAACATCGAAGCCTACTGCCCAGTTGCTGTTCATTGGGCGATATAAGACTTCACCACCAATACCGCCAAACATCATTTCAAGATAACCGCCATAGGCTTGACTGTAGAAGTTATCACCAAAGTGATCCATCCAAGTAAGTTGTAAGTTATCCAAGCGAACCGGGTTATCGCTGATATAGCTACGAACTAAGGTACGAACACGTTTCAAATCAGTACCATCTGGTGGTGGACCTTGGTACTTGAATTGGTCATAGTTATCGTAGATGTTGAAATACACCGAACCACTGGCTTCAACATGATTACCTAGCCAGTAAGACGCATTAGCATTAATACCAATATTGAATAGATAGAAAGCTTCTGGGCTACCAAATGATTGTTGTAGTGTAGGGGCGATTCCCCAATCAAAGTCATTGTCTGCATTAGCGACTTGTTGACCATGAACTGACATAGCTGTTGTGGTTGAACTTGTGTCTTTTACTTTGGCGTCAATGTATTCATGATTAGCCACTTTAGCAAAGTGCTCTGCATCAATACGGGTTTCGGTTGTTGGCTGGTTATTATTGGTTTCAACCAAGCGGTACTCATCAACGTTAACCCCAGTATTTGCCAACACCAAAGCGGCACGCTCGTGGGCTTCATTGCGGTCACGGTATTTGGTTTGGTTGCCAACGACGGTGATCGATGATTTATCGCCGGTTAGTGTGTCTTTTTCATTGATGTAAATAGCAGCATCATCGTAACCAGCATTAGTCGCAAGTTGTTCTTTCACCCGCTGCCAATCTGTTGTGTTGATATCAGCTTGTTGTGATGTCGGTGTATAAGCTACTTTGGGCTCATCGTGCCAGGTTGTGGTTAAGTCATTAAAGTTGGTATTTAGGTTTACCCCAAAGGTCCAAGTATTACCGCGTTCATAACTTAAACGCATGTCGCCCCAGTCACCTAAACGGTATAGAGCACCATAGTTAATTTGGCTATCTTGCGGCATATCGATAGGACCACGAGTGACGGGGAAATCGCTCTTATAGTCGTTACCATCCCATTCGGCTTTTAAGCGCAGCGGTGCCCAAGGTGTTTGATATTCGACACCACCAAATACAGCTGCGCAGCCAGTGAACCAGCGTTTGTAATCAACCTGGCCACCTTTGCCTTTAAAGGATGTATCACGGCCACAATCTCGCCCTGCTGATTTATCGCCACTTAAATTAGCACTGTTACCGATATAGCCCCAACCCACCCCTAAGGTAAAATCAAGTGGGCCAAAGTGCTTGCTAGCAGCAATAAATTCACCATCAAACAGGCCAGTACCACCAATATCACGCAAACCGATAGAGGTCTCTGGCAGCCAGTAACTTTCTTCGAGCAAACGGAACTTAACATCTATACCTTTATCGGTTAATTTGTTATCACCGCTAAAGTCAGGATCTGGGTTATAAAGAATATCTTGGACATTGGTATAGCGGATGGTGGTTTCCATCCAAGGCAATAACTGTAGCGAAACTGTGTAGTGATGGTACTCTTTGTTAAAAGTCGCGCCTAAGGTAAATTCACCTTCTTTGGCAACGCGCCCTGTTGGCATTTGCATCAAACCTACGCCACCAAAATCAGATTGTGACGGTGTAAATGTAGGGGAGTCAAACTCATCAGCTTGAACATGACAAATAGGCGTTAATGCGAGCGCTAATGCCGAAAGCGCAAAAGTGTTTGTTTTTTTCATTACAATACTCGCTCCCGTAGTAGGGAAACAACCGCTTGGTTTATCTCGTTAAACCCTGAAGCATCAAAACCCAAATTATCCAATGGCGCCAGCCAGCCGCCAGTAAACGGTAGGTAAATAATCGCACCTGGGGCGACATCGTGGTGACGGTCGTTCCAATAAGCGATAGGGTGCGTTTCCACTTTGCCATCTGGTTGGATCACAACCGCAGTATCATTCTCAGCAGCAGAAATAGTTTCCGCTTGATTTAGGTATTCGGCTGTCGATTGGCGTTGTTGCCACTTTACAGCACCTGCTTCAGTTACCGCGCCTAACACCCAGACTTGTTGCGAGCGAGCAGGCAATTGCAGTGTTAATTCACCTGATAATAACGGATTAGCATTGCTTGTGATGCGGGCTTGGTCGTAGTCCAACTCAAGCGGTGCACGCTTTGCAAAGTGACTGCTAGCAATAAACTGATGCAGTCTTGCTAGTGCTGCGTAGCGCTCATCACCTTGGTCAAACTCACTTTGTTTTCCTGCAATTAAAGCTAATAAAGCCGATTTTTCTTGCTCTAAAGGGGGAGTGAAAATGGCTGCTTGTAACCAATATACTGGCGTCGTTAGTAATGCGTGTTTCGCGATTTGTAATTGAGCGTCTTTTAATACTTGCTCGGTACGTACTGCACTCGCATAGTTAAGCGTGATTTGTTTGCGCTTACTTTGAACTTGCCCTGTATGTATTTGTACTGTTGTATTTGCTGTCTCTGCATAAGTGGCTGAAGTTGCCAGCAAAGAAAAAGCGATGATCAGCAAAGGGGTAAGTAACGATTTCATGATATTACCCTTAAGAAAATGGTTTCAAGATTGAAAATTCGACCACAGGCAAGCCAGGGGCAAGCTGTTGGCGGCTTTTTATAACAGTCCCATTTTTTGGGTTTAACCAAAATTCATTTTGGTAGCTCTTTCCTAAGCTTGGTACGTTAACCTCTTCCGTAAAGTACAAGCTTTTAACGGGTTGGTCGTTAATGACGATAACTTGCTCAGAACCGTTTGAGAATGTGGAGTTAACGGTATAGCCAAAATGGTAACCTGGCTGCCAATCAAGGGTGCGAGTCCAAGTTTTAGGCGTTAAAGCTTGGTGTAACCCTAATGCTAAAGGGTCGATAGTCGTACTGGTGGTTGCCACTAAGTTCCCTTGGGTGAGAGAGGCTGTTTTGGTAATACGGCCTGCTTGAGTCACAATTAAGCCGCGATCGGCTGAGAGCCATTTTAGTTGTGGCGCAGTACGGTCATTAGTCGAGTCTTGCGCACTTAGTATAATATCTTGCTCAGCAAAGGCTAATACCATGAAAGCCTGAGGGCCGTCACCGATACGTGCATACATGCTGGCATAAGGTAGCTGGTTAATCGCTTGGGCTGTAAGCTGTGTGTCATCGTCACCAAACAAGGCTAACTTAGCGGTGTCGTTGACATCTTGGAACTTTTGACTACAGCCAGTGAGTAGTGTTAGGCATAAAAAAATCCCACCAAATGGGATTGTGAAGTGAGATCTTCGCATCCTAGCGCAACTTAAATTTTAAAAAGGGTAAGAAAATAACCACACCCTATACTATGTAGATTTTATCGATAGTTAGAGGTGTGGTTCATTATATTTATCGCTTCTTGAATAGTTAATTAGTCAGTTCGTCTTTTAACCTCGAGATTAAGCAACTAAGCAACTAAGCAACTAAGCAACTAAGCTTATGCTGCAGGAGCAGATACTGACGTTGTAGAGTTGTTGCTACCTGAATCTGCTACGGCAACAACAGCAACAGCTGCTGCTACGCCAACAGCGATAGTTGTAGCAGTAACACCACCAACGGCTGCTGTAGCCGCGCCAGCTGTACCAGCTGCAGTGCCTGTTGCGGCTGTTGTAGTTGTCGCTGCAGTTGTGCCTGTTGTACCAGTTGTCGCGCCTGCAGTACCTGCTGTCTCAGTTGCTGCAAGTGCTGAACCAGACATAGCAAGTGCCGCTAATACCACCAATGCTGTCTTTTTCATAAGTTGTCCTTGTTGTTCTAAAAACGTTATAAATAAACATAAAAAGAAGGAAGCCTTCTACCCACAATAATATGCGGTTATGCCGTGTTAAGCAATCACGTCTCTCATTCCTCTTGTGAATCATTAACTCAATTCAAAACATTTATTTCGCCGTGTTTGTTTTAAAATAATAATAAAAGCAAGGTGTTATTTTTAAATTGGATATTCAGCTGTCAAGATAAAGACATAAAGACTGAAAATAGAGAGGGTGTTTTGAGACCGAGCTCTAAAAAGTGGTTTTGATAGTCCTTTATTTTGGTAATTAAATTACGTAAAATACAGCCGTTAATTTGTTGTATCGAAAGATATGTGTAACAAACGAGTTTAGATAAGAGGGCTAAATTTTTTAAAAGCCTTTTCTGTAGCACGTCAAATTGACAGGTTAAGGTCTAGTACTGTTCTTTAAGTGAAGATCAAGTGAAGACATAAAATATGCAGATTCATTTTCGATAGCAGATTGGGGGCTGACATCCCAAGGGCGGTAGCGTACTTAAATTGTGGGGGCTGGTGTATAAGCCTCAGTGTAAAGAGTAACTAAAACCCCCTGCTAATCCCTTCATCATCTTTACTATAACGATATAATCTCATGGATTTTAAGAAAAAATTACTTATTACTGCAATGACATCCTCCTTGCTGGTAGGCTGCGCTGTGCCTGGTTCACATCTAGAACTTGATAATAAAAATATTATTGAGCCAGAGCAGACGGATACAAGCACCGAAAATAGCATTGATGATCGCGTCAATGTTTACCCTTTAACCACGCAGTTAGTTGGTCAACTTAAAGCACCTAAAACCCAGTCTAGAACGAACCCTAGCTTAGATGCCCAACTAATTCGATACCAATACCGCGTTGGCCCAGGGGATATCCTTAATGTCACTATTTGGGACCACCCTGAACTAACCATACCTGCGGGCTCCTACCGTAGTTCAAGCGAATCAGGTAACTGGGTTCATGCTGATGGCACTATCTTTTACCCATATATCGGCTTAGTGAAAGTCGAAGGCAAAACCGTTACCCAAATTCGTGATGAAATGGCACGCCGATTAGCCAAGTTTATTGAAGCGCCGCAAGTCGATGTGAACGTTGCCGCGTTTCGCTCTCAAAAAACCTACATTACAGGCGAAGTCAATAAACCAGGCCAACAAGCCATTACTAACGTGCCATTAACTCTGCTTGATGCTGTTAACCGTGCGGGTGGCTTAAATACCGATGCGGATTGGCGCAATGTGACCTTAACGCGTAATGGTGTTGAACAAAGCCTGTCATTACATGCGCTGATGCAACGTGGTGATTTAATGCAAAATCGCCTGCTTGAACCTGGCGATATTGTGCATGTGCCGCGTAACGATGCACAAAAAGTCTTTGTCATGGGCGAAGTAAAAGAGCCTAAATTGCTTAAAATCGATCGTGCAGGCATGAGCTTAACGGAAGCATTAAGTGGTGTAGGTGGCATTAACGAACTTGAAGCCGATGCGACAGGTATTTTCGTTATTCGTAGCACGCTAAATCAGCAAGCGGTTAATCAAGGCGAACAGCCTATAAACCAAGAACAACAAACGAGTAATCAGGGTACAGTAGCCAATATTTATCAACTAAATATTAAAGATGCTTCAGCATTGGTGATAGGTACTGAATTTGAACTACAGCCTTACGATATTGTGTATGTGACAGCGGCGCCAATCTCGCGCTGGAACCGTGTAGTAAAACAGCTACTACCGACAATTTCAGGGTTTAATAACCTAACCGAAGGTGTTAACCGAGTGAGGGTTTGGTAATGTTTAATAAAATTTTGGTGGTGTGTGTAGGTAATATTTGTCGCTCACCCTCTGGCGAGTACATGCTCAAAAAATTGTTGCCAACAAAAGAGATTGCTTCCGCTGGGGTTGGTGCCCTAGTTGGTAAGCCTGCCGATAAAATGGCAGCACAAGTTGCACAAGAACACGGTATCAGCTTAGATGGGCATGTCGCACAGCAAGTGACTAGTAATTTGTGCCGTGACTATGATCTGATTTTAGTGATGGAAAAAGGCCATATCGACGCTGTTGCGAATATTGCCCCTGAAGCACGCGGCAAAACCATGCTGTTCGGCCAATGGATAGGGCAACAAGATATTCCTGATCCATACCGCCAAAGCCGCGAGGCTTTTGATCATGCTTACGCATTAATTGATGATGCCGCACAAGCATGGGCGAAAAAGTTATAAATAGCGTCTTGTTTAGTCAATAAACGAGCCTAGTTATTGCAAAAAAATTGCAAGAAAGTTTGCAATTAAAAAATACGAAAATGCAGCTTAGCTGTGTTTACACAACAATACTCATTATTGGAATTAACAATGAGCATTTCTCAAAACTTGCCGCCGAAACAATCTGAGTCTGATGAAATTGATTTAGGGAAATTGTTTGGTATTTTAGTTGATAGCCGCTGGATGATTATTGCAATCACCATTATTTTCAGTGTTGTTGGGGTATGCTATGCCTTACTCGCAACACCTGTTTATAAAGCTGATGCGTTATTGCAAGTCGAAACCAAAAGCAGCGGAATGCCAGCGCTTGGTGACATGGGTGAGCTATTTGCTCAAGAGTCATCGGCGACCACAGAAATTGAGATCATTAAATCTCGGATGGTATTAGGTAAAACAGTTGATAAACTCAACCTAACAACAATTGCTAAGCCTAATTATTTTCCATTCATTGGCAAAGGTTTAGCGCGAATTACGGGGAATGAATCATCTATATCGATCGCTCGTTTTGAAATTCCTAAATACGTAGCAGAGCCGAATTTTACTCTAGTCGTTACCGATTCAGAGGCTGGCAAATTTACACTGATTGATAGCAACGAACGTGAAGTGCTAACAGGTAAAGTGAATGAATTAGCGCAAAATGGCGAATACCGTCTGTTTGTGACTGCGCTAGTGGGTGAGGTTGATAGTGAGTTTACGCTTGCTAAGCGCTCACGCTTAGATGCAATACAAGCTCTGCAACAAGATCTAGCCGTTAGTGAACGTGGTAAACAAACGGGTATTTTACAGCTTTCGTTAACCGGTGAAAATCGCGCTAACATTGAACGTGTTTTAAATGATATTAGCCAAAACTATTTTCTACAAAACGTAGAGCGTAACTCTGCAGAAGCTGAAAATAGCTTGGCGTTCTTGCGTAAACATTTACCTGATATTAAATCTGAGCTGATCACTGCTGAAGATAAGCTTAACCGTTTCCGTCAAGCTAACGACTCGATAGATCTTGGCTTAGAGGCAAAATCGACACTTGAGGTAATGGTAAAGCTAGAAGCGCAGTTAAACGAGCTGACATTTAAAGAAAGTGAAATTTCGCAACGTTTTACTAAAGAACACCCAGCCTACAGCGCCTTACTTGAAAAGCGTCAAACCTTATTAGGCGAACGTGAGCGATTAAATAAACAAGTACAAAAGTTGCCTAAAACACAGCGTGAAATACTGCGTATGACGCGAGATGTTGAAGTTAACCAACAAATTTACGTTCAACTGCTTAATAAAGTGCAAGAGCTGAATATTGTTAAAGCCAGCACTGTCGGCAATGTACGCATTTTAGACGTTGCTCAATCTTACACTCGAGCGGTTAAACCGAAGAAACCTCTGATTGTAGTTCTAGCGACTTTATTGGGCGGTATGCTTTCTGTTGCGATTGTATTACTTAAAGCCGCTTTCCACCGTGGTGTTGAAAACCCAGATGATATCGAAGCCTTAGGATTGCCTGTATACGCAAGTGTGCCTATGTCGGACTGGCAAACTGAGATCGAGAAGAAACGAGGCAACAAAAAAACACTATTGCCGGTTGAGCAAACCTTGCTTGCGGTTTCTAACCCTGCCGACCTATCCATTGAAGCGCTGCGAAGCTTACGTACCAGTCTGCATTTTGCAATGATGGAAGCAAAAAACAATATTTTGATGATCTCGGGCCCGAGTCCTGGTATTGGTAAATCGTTCGTTTCCTCAAATATGGCAGCAGTCGTTGCCAAAGCGGGTCAACGTGTATTGGTGATAGATGCTGATATGCGTAAAGGTCGAATGGAGCAGCAATTAGCAGTAGAAAATAAAATCGGTTTGTCCGATTTCCTTTCAGGTCAAACAAGTATTGAAAGCCTGATTAAAAAACCAGGCGTTGATAATTTAGATTTTATAACCCGTGGTAATGTACCACCAAATCCATCTGAGCTTTTAATGCACCCGCGTTTTAAACAGCTAATGGATTGGGCTTCTGAAAATTACGACATTGTTATCGTCGATACGCCGCCGATTCTAGCGGTAACCGATCCTGCTATTGTTGGTGCTCACGCTGGTACAACGCTATTAGTTGGACGCTTTGGTCAGAATACAGCGAAAGAAATTGCAGTGACCAAACAACGCTTTGAACAGAACGGAATCGAAGTAAAAGGCTTTATCCTGAATGCCGTTGTGCGTAAAGCAAGCAGTTATTATGGCGGTAATTATGGTTATTATAACTATAGTTATGAGTCAAAAAAATAAAGTGAATATATGGTCGAAATAAAAGAGAGGTGTTGCATGCACCTCTCTTTTTGACGACCGAACGACTTATAGGGACTCTTTCTCAAAACTAAATAAAACCCAATTTTTACAAGGGCTAACCCGTAATGGGCTGTCTCAGAATGAAATAAATATGTCTCAGTGTAGCAGAAAAAACTGAGGTGTGATCGCATGAAGCTTTTGAGAACCCTTACCTCCATCCTCACGTACGTGAATGTATTTCATGACCATAGAAGAGATTACGAATGGCTAAGAAGAAAATTCTTACGGTTTTTGGCACCCGTCCAGAAGCCATTAAAATGGCGCCTCTCGTACACGCGCTAGCAGCAGATGACCGATTTGACTCTAAGTGCTGCGTGACGGCTCAGCATCGTGAAATGCTTGATCAAGTGTTAGATCTTTTTGAAATCGCGCCTGACTATGATTTGAACTTAATGAAAGCGGGGCAAACACTTAACGAAGTAACCGCCCGTATTTTATTAGAGTTAAAGGCTGTTTTGGAAGAATTTAAGCCTGATGTTGTGTTAGTGCATGGTGATACAGCGACGACTTTTGCGACGACGCTAGCCGCTTACTATGAGCAAATTGCAGTTGGTCACGTTGAAGCTGGACTTCGTACTGGTAATATTTACTCGCCTTGGCCTGAGGAAGGTAACCGTCGATTGACTGGGGCGTTAACGAGGTACCATTTTGCTCCGACACAAAACTCAAAACAAAACCTTTTAAAAGAGAACTTCACTCCAGACGACATCTGTGTCACAGGTAACACGGTTATTGATGCCTTGCTAATGGTTAAAGATAAAATTGATACAGATACCGACTTAAATACGACGCTAGCTGCACAATTTACGTTGTTAGACGAGAACAAAAAACTCATTTTGGTTACTGGTCATCGTCGGGAAAGTTTTGGTGGTGGTTTTGAGCGTATTTGTGAAGCGTTAGCGATAACCGCAAAAGCACATCCAGAAGTTCAAATACTGTACCCAATGCACCTTAATCCCAATGTCCGAGAACCTGTGAATCGCATCTTAGCGGGAATTGATAATATTCACCTCATTGAACCTCAGCAGTATTTGCCTTTTATCTACCTTATGAGTCGCGCGCACATCATTCTTACTGACTCGGGTGGTATCCAAGAAGAGGCGCCTTCACTAGGCAAGCCAGTGTTGGTGATGCGTGATACTACAGAAAGACCAGAAGCCGTTACTGCAGGTACCGTAAAACTGGTGGGTACTGATGTTGACAAGATTGTCACAGGCTTAGAGGTGTTGTTGAGCGATGAAGAAGCTTACAAAGCAATGAGCTTCGCACACAACCCTTACGGTGATGGCTTAGCATGCCAACGAATTTTAGACGAATTAGCAAAATAAAACTTTAGGAAATTATTATGTCTTTCGAAACAATTTCAGTTATTGGCTTAGGCTACATTGGTTTACCCACAGCCGCGATGTTTGCATCACGTAAGAAAAAAGTCATCGGCGTAGATGTGAATCAACACGCTGTAGATACTATTAATCGTGGTGAGATTCATATCGTTGAGCCAGATTTAGATATGATTGTGAAAGCAGCAGTTACTGAGGGCTATCTAAAAGCAGTTACAACACCAGAAGCTGCCGATGCGTTTCTAATAGCAGTACCTACGCCTTTCAAAGAGTGCGCTGAAGGTGAAATTCCAGAGCCAGATTTGAGGTTTATTGAAGCCGCTAGTAAAGCAATTGCTCCAGTACTAAAAAAAGGTGACCTAGTAATTCTAGAATCAACTTCACCTGTTGGTGCAACTGAGCAAATGGCGGAATGGTTGGAAAAGTCTCGGCCAGACCTTTCATTCCCACAGAGCTGTGGTGAAGAAGCTGATGTTAATATTGCGCACTGTCCTGAGCGTGTTCTACCTGGCCATGTTGTTAGGGAACTAGTAGAAAATGATCGTGTAATTGGTGGCTTAACTACAAAATGCTCAGAGCGTTCTGTAGAGTTGTACAAAACCTTTGTTCTAGGTGAGTGTGTTGTCACCAATGCTCGTACGGCTGAGATGGCGAAGCTAACCGAAAACAGTTCACGTGATGTACAAATTGCTTTTGCCAACGAGCTATCAATCATCTGTGACAAGCTAGACATTAATGTCTGGGAATTGATTAAACTAGCAAATCGTCATCCGCGTGTAAATATCTTACAACCGGGTCCTGGTGTTGGCGGCCATTGTATTGCAGTTGACCCGTGGTTTATTGTTTCTAAAACACCTGAAGAAGCACAAATAATCCACACCTCACGTAAAGTAAATGATGGAAAACCAAAGTGGGTAATTAATAAAGTTAAATTGGCTATCGCAGAGTTCTTACAAGCAAACCCGGATAAAACAGCCCGTGAAGTGACGGTTGCTTGTTATGGCTTGGCGTTTAAACCGGATATTGATGACTTGCGTGAAAGCCCTGCATTAGAGATCACTAAATGCATTGCAAATAACCATGTTGGTAAAGTGCTAGCGATTGAGCCCAATGTTGAAGCCATTGGTTTAGATAATATCGAATTAGTGAGCATTGATGAGTCACTAATAAAAGCTGATATTCATGTGATGTTAGTCGATCACAAACAGTTCAGAAAAGTTAAATTAAACGATGCTTTTGTAGTAGATACGAAAGGTATTTGGTAATTATATAAGGGGTAAATCAATGTTAAATGAAAAAGTGGTACTAATTACTGGCGGTACAGGTTCTTTTGGTAAACAGTTTATCAAAACCATTCTTGAACGTTATGAAAATGTCAAAAAGATCGTTATATACTCTCGTGATGAGTTAAAACAGTTTGAGATACAACAAAACTATCCGAAAAAAGACTTCCCTCAATTGCGTTTCTTTATTGGGGATGTTAGAGATCGACAACGTATGATTCAAGCCTGTGAAGGTGTAGATGTTATTATTCATGCAGCGGCTATTAAGCAGGTTGATACCGCAGAATATAACCCAACGGAATGTATTCGTACCAACATTGATGGCGCTGAGAACGTGATTCAAGCTGCATTACAATGCGGTGTTCATGATGTGGTTGCGCTCTCCACAGATAAAGCATGCGCACCTATCAACCTTTATGGTGCAACTAAATTGGCATCAGATAAGCTTTTCGCGGCTGCGAATAATATTAAAGGGTCAAAAGACATTCGTTTTAGTGTTGTTCGTTATGGTAACGTAATGGGGTCTCGTGGTTCTGTTATTCCGTTCTTCATGAAGAAGAAAAGAGAGGGGGTAATACCTATCACACATAAAGAGATGACTCGTTTTAATATTTCATTGCAGGATGGTGTCAATATGGTGATGTATGCCCTAGAAAATCATATTGGAGGTGAAATTTTTATTCCCAAAATTCCATCATACAAAATTCTAGATATTGCAGAAGCCGTTGCCCCTGGAGTTGAAACTAAAGTAGTTGGTATTCGCCCTGGTGAGAAGCTGCATGAAGAGATGATTACTGATACAGATTCACTTAATACGATTGATCTTGGTCGTTATTACGCGATTTTGCCCTCAGTATCGTTTACTTACGAAGAAGCTGAATATATTCAACACCATAAGGCAGAAAAAGTACCGTTTGGATTTAAATATAATTCAGGTACAAATACGGAATGGGAAACAATAGAAGGTTTACGCGAGTTGATTAAAGAGCATGTTGATCCTAGCTTTTCTGTTTGATTTGGTGTCTGTATGAAAAACAAAATTTTAGCAATTATTCCGGCTAGAGGTGGTAGTAAGCGAATACCAAAGAAAAACATTAAATCATTTTTTGGTCGAGAGATTATCACTTATTCGATTGAAGCTGCGGTTAAATCAGAAATATTCCAAAAAATAATTGTTTCTACAGATTGTAACGAAATCAAAAGCGTAGCACTTACGGCAGGTGCAGAGGTTCCGTTTTTGAGAAGCGAAACAAACTCTGATGATTTTGCGACAACATTCGATGTAATCAAAGAGGTGCTGGCGGAGGTAGGGGAACAGTTTGATTATGTATGTTGCATTTATCCAACTTCAGTATTCGTCAGTCCGGAAGTGTTAGTAGACGCATACAGCAAGTTAAACAAGAATGAAAGTGCAACGAGTATCGCCTCAGTTCTCCAATACTCACATCCTATACAACGCTCACTGACAATAGATTCTGAGTATTTGGTATCTAATCATCCAGAATATTATAATTCTAGAAGCCAAGATCTGGAAGTTAACTACCATGATGCTGGGCAGTTTTATATATGTAGAACTGTCGCTGTTTTAGAAGAGGAACGCCTCATCACTAGCCGTTGCATTCCTTATGTACTGCAAGATAATCATGCCCAAGATATAGATACATTGGAAGATTGGAGTATCGCTGAACTTAAATATCAACTCTTAGTGAGAAAATAAATGAAACGAGTATTAATTGTGGGCTCCAGTGGATTATTAGGGTCTTCTTTGACAAGTTATTTGACGAGCCAATATGATGTTAAGACTGTAACAAGTTCATCCTCTGAGTCTGATTTTAAAGTGGATATGAGCTATCAAGATTCTTGTTTAAGCCTATTGAATGAAATAGCTCCTGACTTCATTATTAATTTAGCAGCATATACGAATGTAGATGGATGTGAATCTAATATTGAAAAAGCATATCGAGTAAATACTAAAATCACAGAAAACATTGCAAAACATTGCAAAGAGAATAAAAGTGTATTTGTTATCCATATATCTACTGACCATTTTTATGACGAATTTAAATCTAATGAGGGAATGGTCAAAGTATATAACTCATATGCTTTAACCAAATATAGTGCTGAATTGTCTTGCGTGTCTAAACAGACGACAATATTAAGAACAAATTTCTTCGGTCGAAGTTTTAGTCTAGTTTCCTCTGGCTTATGTGATTCTATTTATGAGTCAACTCGCAATGGAAAAGAATTGAATCTTTTCAGTGATGTCTATTTTTCACCGCTATCAATTAATACACTATGTGAAATTATAGAGTTGAGCTTAAGGAAGAAGTATCCTGGAGTATACAATGTAGGCTCTAAAGACGGAATGTCTAAGCAAGATTTTTTGCTGGAGTTTTTAAATAGATGTGGGTTTCGCGACATCAAATATAAATCGGTTTGTGTTGATTCAATGAATTTTAAAGTGAAACGTCCTAAAGATATGAGAATGGACGTAACTCTATTTGAGAAAAAATTTGAATATATATTACCATCACTAATTGATGAGATTAAGAGTGTAGCAAATGACTATAATTAATGATTTTTCTAGAAAATTAAATATTGGAAACACAGAAGTATCTAAAGAAGGTACACCTTACTTTATAGCTGATATTGGTGCAAATCATAATGGAAACTTAGAAAAGGCTAAAGAACTTATTTATCTAGCGTCAGAAGCCGGAGCTCATGCAGCTAAGTTTCAACATTTTAAAGCGGAAACCATTGTTAGCAAACATGGTTTCGAAAACCTCTCTGGTGGGCAGTCGCATCAAGATAAATGGAAGAAATCAGTTTTTGATGTGTATAAAGATGCGTCTATTAATCTGGAATGGACTCAAACATTAGTTGATACTTGTAAAGATG
This sequence comes from Photobacterium swingsii, assembly GCF_024346715.1. NCBI lineage: Bacteria > Pseudomonadati > Pseudomonadota > Gammaproteobacteria > Vibrionales > Vibrionaceae > Photobacterium > Photobacterium swingsii. Next base: position 2,797,376 of record NZ_AP024852.1, on the reverse strand, counting down.
CAGGTGTTGAATTTTTTACGAGTCCTTACTCATTGGATCTGGTTGATTTTGTAGACCCATTTGTTCCTGCGTATAAAGTTGGTTCTGGTGATATTACTTGGCCTGAAATTATTAATAAGATGGGAAGTAAAAATAAACCTCTATTGTTGGCTTGTGGCGCATCAACGATGGATGAGGTCGACTTTGCTGTTAATACAGCACTAAGACAGACCAGTGATATAGTATTGATGCAGTGTAATACTAATTATACTGCTTCATTAGAAAATTTTAAGTATATAAACCTTAATGTATTGAAAACACTTCGAGCAATGTACCCGGATGTCATTCTTGGGTTAAGCGACCATACTCCCGGTCACTCTACCGTATTAGGTGCAATAGCGTTGGGTGCAAACGTGATAGAGAAACACTTTACGGACAGTAATAATCACGAAGGTCCTGACCACAAATTCGCGATGAACCCTCATTCATGGAAAGAAATGGTAGAGCGCTCTCAAGAGTTGCACTTTGCTTTAGGTAACGGAGTTAAAAAAGTTGAAGATAACGAGAAGGATACTGTTATCGTGCAACGTAGATCTATCCGATTCAAATCAGATATCATTGCCGGTGAGCAAATTACAAGGGAGCATCTTGAATGCTTGAGACCTTGTCCTGCGGATGGTATTGAGCCTTACCATTTAGAAGCGATTCTGGGACGAACAGTTAAAGATAGTGTTAGTAAAGGTGAGTATATTAAATGGAATCAGATAGACTAGCTGTTGTAATTCCAGCATATAACGAAGAAAGTACCATAAGCAACGTAGTTAAAGAGATATTTGATGTCCTTGGTAAAGATGTAAATGTAATAGTTGTTAATGATTGTTCAAAAGATGCTACGTCAAAACTGTCTTTAGATGCGGGTGCGATAGTGTTGAACTTAGAAAGTAATCATGGTTATGCGAAGGCAATTGAAAAGGGGCTTGACTATGCTACCGAGCACCTCAACGTTACTTATCTTTTGACTATGGATGCTGATGGTCAGCATGATCCCCGTTCGATTTTAGCTATTTACAAAAAAGCAGTTGACGGTAATTGCGATTTAGTTATTGGTCAAAGGCCAACTTGTGCTAGGTTTTCTGAACGCCTATATTCATTATATTTTAAGTTTAGATTTAAAATAACTGATCCACTTTCTGGTTTGAAGCTCTATAAAACATCTTTATATCGGCATTTTGGTATATTTGAAACTTATGATTCAATAGGTACTGAGTTGTTAACGTGCTCATTGATTAATAACAGAAAAGTAAGTCAGGTTCCAATTGTAATCAGGGATAGAAAAGATTCATCGCCGAGATTTGGTAGTTTTTGGACTGCTAATTTTAGAATAATTGCTAGCCTTTTTCATACAATAAAAAAGTTTTAATTTTAATATATTATTATTGTTAATTTTTATCTTTTAATAAATAGCCCTTGTTTCAAGGGCTTAACGTAACTAGAGCAATGAAATAAATATGTAAATAAGAGAGTCTAGCTTTAAATCAAGTATCAGACATAAAAAAGGCTAAGTACGCGATGGGTGAAAGCTACCATAATTAAGCACTGACAAGTTTTATATAATTGATATGTTTGTCAGTCACCTGAAATACCACGCTATTAACAGTGAAATTAAAATTTGTAGGGCTAGATAAACCTAATTAAAAACTTGATGATATTATCATGTGGTAGAAATTAAATGAATAGACTAGTTTTATTTTCAATTTCAAAGTATTTTGAAATTGCTGTTTTGTCAACAGCTATGCTTATTTTGGCTAATAAAATAGGCCCTCTAGAAATGGCATTAGCAATGCCTATTTTACTTTATGTGACATATTCGAACTATCTCAATGTTGGCTCGTCTCAGCTTGTATTAAAATACCTATCGAGATTGAACGGTAAGGAAGAAAAAATAGAGTTGATGAGTGTGACGATTGTGATTTTTATAATTTCATCTTTTGCTGCATTCCTATTATCTAGTTGTTTTATAACAGACGATTTTTGGCTAATAACTTCAGCTATAGTGATATCAGTATTCTTTAAAAGTTTCATGGTTGCATACCTTCGAGTAGAAGAGAAGTTTACCCCTATTAATATGAGTAATATTATAGCGTCAAGTGTATTACTTGTAATGGTTTTATGTGTTGTAGATAATTTATCAAAATATCTATATGCCTTATTTTTTTCCAATGTACTGTATATCATTATTACTTTTTTATACCACTCGAATATTAGGAACTATATCCTAAATCTATCATTACGCTTTAGTGTGGAAAAACTCTTATTTTATGTTAAAACTGGAGTGAAGATATCTTTTGTGAGTTTTTTAGTCACAGTTATTTTGACTATAGATAAAATTATGCTACAAAATATTATAATAGAAAAAGAGTTTCTGGGTACTTACCAATTAGCGGATAACATAGGTACGGCAGTTTATATGATTTTTACCACTATATTCTATTTTTTCTATCCTATTTGGCTAAAAAAAATAGATGAGGATAAGGAGTTCGAAAAAAAATATTGTGATGTTACTTTGTATTGTTTGCTTGGGATTCCTTTGATTGTTTTCGTCGCGATGCCTCTATCCTCTTTTTTTAGTGGCCTAATATTCCCTGATTTTACAGGATTAGAACTAATGATACCTAGAGTGATAGCACTAAAGCTAAGTATTATTTATCTAACATTGAGTACAACTCTTTTTATCTCTAAGAGTCGAGAGTTCCTAGCAATACTGTTGCAGATGAGCATCATTTTTTCTTTTGCTCTACTGTTTATTTTTTTTAATAGTGTTAGCTTTCTTGACAAAACTAATATTCCTTTAGTAATGGCTGGAATAATATTAACTTTTAATACAATTTTTATTTATGATTATCGAAGAAAAAATACGAAAACTAATACTTGATTTTGATGGTAGTGGCCTCAAGTCAACAGCATCGATCTCAGTTATCTCATCATCAAAAAATAATTCTGGTGGAATTGATGTGAATTCGATGTCTAATCCATCGCAAGTATTTGCGTCGGAGTTTTCTTTAATCTGGTCTCAGATAATAGAGAGTTCTCCAAAGAAAGAAAAACTAAAACTGAAGGCATCTGAGGCATATTTTTATAGAAATACAATAGTTCCAATAATGAAATGGGTTTATGCTGTTGATGAGCAAATAAAGAGAAATAATATCGAAGAAATTGAGTTTACTCAATATTACGACTCTGATTTCATATTTACTTATGAGGCTGAAGGGGAGGTTAATAAAAAGAGACTTTATAAATCTAGTTATTTTATTCCTTATATCTTACGTAAATACATTAGCGTTAACTATCCGAAAGTTAAATTAAATTATAACTGCAAAAAGGGCTTTATGCCCAAATTATCTTTCTATGTGAGGAATGTTGCTTATATAAGTACATTGTTTTTATTGTCTTTTAGTCATAGGTTTTTGGCTTTTTTTAAGAGTAAAGCTAGAAATAAAATAGATCCACTAGCGAAGGTGCTTCTTGTTCGCAGTGTTGTACAAGCAGAGTTTATCAGAGGAATGTATAATAAAAACAAAAAAAAATACACAGTTATAGCTTTTCCTCAAATATTTAAGCGAGATTCTTTTTTTGGCTATTTGAGATCTGTTGATATAGATGCAATTGACTCGAGTAGCTATGTGGGGTTATGCTATATAATAAAAGAATACTTCAAAGCTTTATTTACGCTGTTTTTTGTCAATGATAACCGAAGTCTGGTCATAAATGATGGTAGAATTATCATTCCTATCAGCAGCATTTTGAAGGATATTTCGTGTAGGCAGTTAGATTATTTACTTTATGCCGAGGGCATAGCTAATTTACTTCGCACATACCAAGTGAATAGCAATATCTATTCTTTTGATATGTTTACTCCACATTCATTTTATGTGGTTGATAAGATAAAGCTTCCTCTCTATCAAGTTCAAACAACATTGATATCACCTAAAGTCGAAGTCAATTTCATTTCAGGTGAACAGTTTTTTTTTACAAATGAATATGCATATAATAATTTCTTATCTAAGAATCCGATGCTTGAGAATAAGGTTGGTTTAAAAACTAATCTTAAATATGTCGGAGTTAACAAAAAATTTAACTTAAGTTCCAACTTAAAGTGTATTACATATTTTTCTCAGCCCTTTGAATATGCAGAAGAGCGAACGCTTTTAAAGCTGTTAGATGTTTTTTGTTTTAAAAATGATATTTTGCTAAATATCAAATATCATCCAAGACAAGAACACTATAAAGAACAATTCACTTCTCTTAAAGTATTAAATAGTTATGTTACATTTGAAGATGTTGTTGCAAGCTCAGATCTAATCATAACTAGAACTTCTTCCATTGGATTAGATTGTTGGTTACACAATATACCGGTTGTTTTTTTTAGAGGGAATGCAACCTCGAAAGCAATATCTGCTGAGTATTTACCGGTTGATTATGTAGGTGATGTATCTAATTTTGAAGAGCTTCTATTCCTGATTAATAATTTCAAATTATTACTTGATGATTTTGAGAAAATATCGTCTCAGTCCTGTTTTTCTATTGAAGATGTAATATTATGAATGGCCAAGTAAATGTCAATACTATTATTGTAAGGTTTTACCTACTGTTGCTTCCATTTATTTCTTTGATTTCCATAGTGCTATCTGGGATTAGAATCGCTGAAAATAATTCTTATGTGCAAGCCTTTCTTATTGTATTACTTTCCTTTGATATATTTATTGTTTTCTCTTGTACTAGCGTATTTAAAAATAAATGGGTGGTATTATGTGCGTTTCTGTTATTTCCGTCACTTTCGATTGGTTTGGTCAATTTTGATTTGACCAGAAGAGTTGTCACGGATTTTCTTATTCCATTTTTGTTTTTCTCGAAAGTTATTGTGTTTTCAAAGTATTGGTCTAATGATGTTTTTTCTGACTATGTAAAATATTATTCAAAGATTACATTGTTAGGGAGTTTCCTTTTAATATTTTTTATTTATTATTTGTTTTCATCAAGTGGAATTAGTAGGCTTGCAATTTTCCCTCCCCTGGAAATGACTATGGCTTATTATATGTTTTCTAATTTATGGCTTTTCCCAATATCTTTAATTTTGATTTTCTTGTATGGGAAAAGAGCTCAGTTAGTATCAGCTATTATTGTCATTGTCATTGGTGGAGCATTCTTTAAGGGGGGCTATAAGTATCTTTTTTGGTTTGGAATAGCGCTATTGTTCTTTCTTGGGGGGGTGTTTATAATCGACAACCCCGATAATTTATCTGTAAGGCGTATATTGTATACATTGGAATCGATCGATTTTAGTAGTTTAAGTTCTATAAATGCAGTTAGTGCAGGAAGATTAGACGAAGTCATGGCTATCATTCCTCATCTGGATGGTTTGAGTTTTATTTTTGGTAATGGCAACGGCTTCACATATGAGATAGTTCTCAATAGTGGAGAAATAAAAACAGCGTCAAATTCACATTTTTCCCCACTCGGTCTTTTTTCTAAGTACGGGGTTGTATTTACAGTATTTGTTTATTTTTTCTTATTTTCAGTTATTTGTAAAGGTGCTGGAAATGCTAAAAATAATAGGCTTGACTTGATTTGTTTTATTACAGCACTATTTGTTCTGCTTGAATCTTTCTTTTCTTACGCCATTTTTGCAACATCAATAAATGCAGTTGTATTGGGTTTTATTCTTAGGGGGGATAATGAGTAGGTTAGTATACCTAGTTGTGACCACATATAGATTGGGCGTTGTTAATGTAATGAGGCTTCTAGTTTATAGGTTCGCTTTATTCATAGGACTTAAGCGAGTGGAAGCTCTTGGTCAAGATCCAGTAAGTGGAGTTTTGTTTCGCCCGATAAGGCATTTGACCGAATGTAAATCCCACCAACATTATGAACTAGTCCCTTTTGGATGGATGCCTAAGCAGTGCGTTACTCAGTTGAAGTGGGATAGGAATATATTAACAGGCTGCAGATTTTCTGGGATGAGAAGGCCTTGGTTCAGTTTGTCTGACTTTGATTCAAATATTGGTGATATAAAAGGTATTTGGGAAGTATCAAGGTTCAATTGGGCTTTGGGATTAGCAAAAGATTATCTTGCAGGGAGAGATGCAGCTTTAGAGGAGCTAAATGCTACCGCAAAAAGTTGGATGGACCAGAATGAGCCTTATCTTGGCCCGAATTGGAAATGTGGACAAGAAGCCTCGATACGGGTTATGCATTTAGCGTTCACTGCTAAACTGCTGAATCAAGTACATCAGCCTGAACCTACACTTTTGGCGTTGGTGAAGGCTCATCTTCAACGAATAGCTCCGACGATCTCCTACGCTGTTGCACAAGATAATAACCATGGTACGTCTGAGGCGGCAGCTTTGTTCATTGGTGGTAGCTGGTTGGTTATTAATGGTGATGAAAGTGGTGAACGTTGGCAAAAGCTAGGGCGAAAATGGTTAGAAAACCGAGCCAAGCGCCTGATTGCCAAAGATGGCACCTTCAGCCAGTATTCAGCTAACTACCACAGGGTGATGTTAGATACCTACTCAATGGCAGAGCTTTGGCGCCGAGAATTAGAGCTGACCCCATTTACTACAGAACTGACAAAAAGAATAAGTTTGGCTACTCAGTGGCTTTATCAGCTAGTCGAACCATCAACTGGTGATGCGCCTAACTTAGGTCATAATGACGGCGCTCATTTGTTACAATTAACAGACACCGACTATCGAGATTTTCGTCCATCCGTCCAGCTTGCCTCTGTAGTGTTTCTTCAAGCTTCTGCATGGCAGGAGGATGGGAAGTATGATGAGGTGCTTTCATTATTGCAGTTGCGACCCCCCCAAAAAAACTTACAAACTCAAACATCGTTTCACTTTGATCAAGGTGGCTATATTGGCCTAAGAAATAAATCAGGAGCATTTGCTTTCTTTAACTATCCCAAGTTCCGATTTAGGCCAGCCCAAAACGATGCACTTCATGTGGATCTATGGCGCGATGGAGTCAACCTATTACGCGATGGTGGCACGTTCAGTTATAACGCAGGTCAAGACTATATTGATTACTATGGAGGAACGCAAAGTCATAACACCATTCAATTTGACGAGCATGAGCAAATGCCAAGAATTAGCCGCTTTTTGTTAGGTAGTTGGTTAAAAGCAAAGAACGTCAACTTCGATGAACAGCTGTTAACTGGCCAAGCGGGTTACAGAGATTATTTGGGATGTGAGCATCATAGAAAGATTGTTCTCTCGGAAACGTCTTTGACGGTAACAGACCAAGTGCAAGGTATTAAAAATAAAGCAATCCTTCGTTGGCGACTCAACCCTGATAATTGGGTGGTTCAAGGTCACAAAGTAACGAACGGCAATCACGAGATCAAAATGGATAGCGACGTAAAGATTGATCGTTTAGAAATCGTAGAAGGCAGAGAGTCCCGTTATTACTACCAAGAAACTTCTATCCCTGTTCTTGAGGTAGAGATTTCGTCAGATGGCAACATTACAACAGAGTACCAATTTCACTCATGAATATTCTTTATTTTCATCAACACTTTTCTACACCAAAAGGTTCGACTGGGATACGCTCCTATGAAATGGCTAAGCGCCTGATTCATCACGGGCATAATGTCACTATGGTTTGTGGTACTTACGGTGGTGGCGAAACCGGCCTAGATTCTGTGTTTACCGCGGGTAGACGCGAAGGTACTGTTGATGGTATTCGCATCATAGAATTTGATTTGGCTTATTCAAACTCAGATGGTTTTTTAAAGCGCAGTATGACGTTTGTTAAGTTTGCATTGAAAAGTATTGGCCTTGCCTTTATTGAAAAATATGACGTGCTTTTTGCTACCACAACGCCTCTTACAGCCGGAATTCCGGGTATATTTGCTCGCTGGTTACGTGGCAAGCCATTTGTTTTTGAAGTGCGAGATTTATGGCCAGAGTTACCCAAAGAGATGGGGGTAATCAAAAACCCTGTCATTCTGGCGCTGATGTCTTTCTTAGAGTGGGCATCTTACCGTAGCGCGCATCGTTGCATTGGTTTGTCTCCTGGTATTGTTGAGGGAATTAAAAAGCGCGGCGTTGATGAAAGAAAAATAACTATGGTGCCTAATGGCTGTGATTTATCTATCTTTAGCCAACCAAGCGAGCTTTGGCGCCCTGAGGGAGTTAAAAATAACGATCTGATGGCGATCTTTACAGGCACTCATGGAATGGCAAATGGTCTCAACGCTGTTTTAGATACTGCTGTTGAGCTCCGAAAACGGGGCCGAGAAGACATTAAGCTAGTTTTAGTTGGGCAAGGTAAATTAAAGCCTGAACTAGAGAAACGAGCGACAGAAATTGAATTAGATAATGTCGTATTTCACCCGCCGGTAAATAAAGAAAAACTGTCTGGTTTAATGGCAAGTGCAGACGTAGGTATGCAGCTATTAGCGAATATTCCAGCCTTTTATTACGGTACGTCGCCCAATAAATTTTTCGACTATATATCCGCGGGGTTACCTGTTATCAATAATTACCCAGGTTGGTTAGCGGGAATGATTGAGCAAACACAATGTGGATTTTCTGTTCAGCCGGAGGACCCGAAAGCGTTTGCTGACGCGTTAGAAAATGCGGCTGACCAAAGGGAAGCCTTAGCTAAAATGGGAACGAATGCCCGTCAGCTTGCTGAAAGTAAGTTTGACCGCTCTCTATTGGCGGATAAATGGGTGGCTTGGGTGACTGGTGTTAATTCACCCGAGGTAACTTCTTCAGAGGTAAATGATGAAAAGACTGTTTGATTTTCTCGTGTCTCTTATTGCACTTATCTTGTTAGCTCCTGTTATTGCCTTAGTGGCTTGGAAGATTCGAAAAAACCTTGGCTCTCCCGTTTTATTTCGTCAAACTCGCCCCGGGTTGAACGGAAAGCCATTTGAGATGGTGAAGTTTCGCAGCATGAAAGATGCGGTGGATCAGCAGGGCAACTCGCTACCTGACTCTGAGCGTATGACGCCGTTTGGTGATAAATTACGCTCAAGTAGCCTAGATGAGTTACCTGGGCTTTGGAACGTTTTTAAGGGTGACATGAGTTTAGTGGGCCCTCGTCCTTTATTGGTACAATATCTCCCCCTTTATAATAAAGAGCAAGCTCGCCGCCATGACGCTCGCCCTGGAATTACGGGGTGGGCGCAAATTAATGGGCGCAATGCGATCAGCTGGGAAGAAAAGTTCGAATTAGACGTTTGGTATGTAGACAACAGAAATCTTTGGCTAGATATTAAAATTCTGTTCCTAACGGTAAAAAAAGTCTTTGTTAAAGAGGGTATATCAGCAGATGGGCACGTTACCATCGAACCTTTTACGGGTTCACAGCATCAAGGCAATAACCAATCATGAAAAGTTGCGCCATTTTAGGTGCCAGTGGACATGGCAAAGTTGTGGCTGAAATAGCTGAACTCAATGGTTTTCAAAATATCGTTTTTTTTGATGACCGCTGGCCAAGCTTAAAATCCGTCGAACATTGGTCGGTGTCTGGTGATACAAGCACGCTGCTCTCTACCGTGAAAGAGTATGACCTTACTGTGGTCGCGATTGGTCACAATGCGATTCGCTGTTCCAAACAGCGTGAATTGAGTTCTGCGGGAGCGAACTTTGATGTGCTTGCCCACCCAAGTGCGGTGATAAGTAAGTATGCTAATATTGGCATCGGTTCGGTTGTTATGCCGAATGCAGTTGTGAACCCTTTTAGTCATATTGGTGCTAGCTGCATTGTTAATACTGGCTCTACTGTTGATCATGATTGTAAGCTTGCTGAAGGTGTCCACATTAGCCCTGGCGTTAACTTAGCTGGTGGCGTTGAAGTTGGCAAAAACACTTGGATAGGAATCGGAAGCCAAGTTAAACAACTTATTGTTATTGGATGTGATGCCGTCGTTGGTGCTGGCTCAACCGTTATCAATAATGTTCCAAATTTTAAAACAGTCGTGGGCTCTCCAGCTTATGAGCTTATCAAATCATAAAAATTAAAACTGATTAGGTGACATCGTGCTTAATACACCATTTTCTCCATGGCCTTCCTTTACTGAAGAAGAAGGCAATGCGGTACGTGATGTGCTGCTATCAAACAAAGTCAATTACTGGACCGGTCAAGAATGCCGTGAATTTGAAAAAGAATTTGCTAATTGGGCTGGCTGTGAATATGCGATTGCACTGGGTAATGGCACGCTCGCACTAGATGTGGCATTAAAAGCATTAGGTGTTGGTGCTGGCGATGATGTGATTACCACGCCTCGTACGTTTTTGGCTTCTGCGTCATCAATTGTAACCGCTGGTGCTAATCCAATTTTTGCGGATGTGGATTTAAATAGCCAGAATATTACTGCAGAAACGATAGAAGGTGTATTAACGCCTAATACAAAAGCCGTGATTGTTGTTCACCTTGCAGGTATGCCTGCAGAGATGGATGCGATAATGGCATTGTCTGAAAAGTATGGTTTTAAAGTAATTGAAGATTGTGCTCAAGCCCATGGTGCGAAATATAAAGGCCGTAGTGTAGGTACTATTGGTCATATTGGCGCGTGGTCTTTCTGCCAAGATAAGATCATGACCACTGGTGGCGAAGGTGGCATGGTAACCACCAATGATAAAGATTTGTGGTCATTTATGTGGTCTTACAAAGATCATGGCAAGAACTATGACGCTATCTATAATCGTCAGCATCCGCCAGGTTTTCGTTGGTTACACGATAGTTTTGGCACTAACTGGCGCATGACAGAAATGCAAGCGGTTATCGGGCGAATCCAGCTTACTCGTATGCAAGCTTGGACATCACAACGTCAATCTAACGGCAAGCAAATCGATGATGCCGTGGCTGACCTGTCTATTGTTCGTCGAGTTGACGTTCCAGAATATAGCGAGCATGCTGAATACAAGCATTATTTGTTTGTTGAATCGCAATATTTAGCAGAGGGCTGGACAAGAGATCGTATCGTTGAAACTATTGTCTTTAAAGGTGTTCCTTGTTTCCAAGGCAGTTGTTCTGAAGTGTATAATGAGAAAGCTTTTGATAATACGCCTTGGCGACCTGCGGAACCTTTGCAAAATGCAGTCATGTTAGGGGAAACAAGCGTAATGCTGCTAGTTCACCCGACGTTAACGCAAGATGAAATTAACATAACTTGTAGTGTATTACGTGAAGTTCTGTTAGTAGCAACAAAATAATAACTAATAGGCAGGTGATAAAGCCTGCTTTTCTACAAAATAAAGTTGGTTAGTAAAGTGTTAGATAAATATCTGTTGTCTATTTCACGACCTAAAAAGCGATTATTTAGCATCATAATCGATGTTTTATTTGTTTTTATCGCATTCTGGGGAGCGTTTGGTGTGCGTTATGGTCATTTTGATAGCTTTTTATCAACTGATCTTTGGCAAGCATTTTTATTATTAACTGTTGTAACAATAGCAACTTTTGTTAAGCTTGGTTTATATCGGGCTATATTACGCTATTTAAGTTTCCATGCTCTGTTAGTGGTGAGTTGTGGTGCCTTCATTTCTGCGGTAGCACTGTCTGTTTCTGGTTTTTATTTTAGCGATACCACTATTCCCCGTACTGTACCTATTATATATGGTGCATTTTTAGCCTTATTAGCAGGCGGCGCACGCTTGTTAATGAGGACCATTGTTTTCTCAAAACGCTCACAAAAGAAAAAGCGAGTACTTATCTACGGTGCAGGTTCTACAGGCCGTCAGCTTTGTATTGCCCTTCGCCAAAGCCAAGATTATTTACCTGTAGGCTTTGTTGATCAAGACAGCAGCTTATTTGGCACTTATATTCTAGGCTTAAAAGTACTACCACCTAAAAAGATTGAGTTTTTAATCCATCGTCTTAAATGCGACAAGGTGCTGTTAGCTTTACCGCGTGCTAGCCGTTCAGAGCGTAAAGCAATTTTAGATACATTAGCCAATCTAACCGTCGAAGTACTTACAGTGCCAAGTATGGAAGATATTGTTAATGGTGATGCTAAAATCGATGAACTGCGTGATGTGCCTATTGAAGATTTGTTAGGCCGAGACCCAGTTGCGCCTCGCCCAGAGCTAATGCGTGCAGACACCACAGGCAAAGTGGTTATGGTGACAGGTGCAGGCGGCTCTATTGGCTCTGAACTTTGCCGTCAAATTTTGATGCAAAGCCCAACTAAGCTTATTTTATTTGAGCTATCCGAGTACGGTTTGTATGCGATTGATAAAGAACTTACAGCGCTAGCTACTGAACATGCTCTTAATGTGGAAATTATTCCTTTATTGGGTTCTGTTCAGCGTATGAACCGCTTACAGGCAGTGATGGAGTCTTTTAAAGTTGAAACTTTATACCATGCTGCGGCTTACAAACATGTTCCGCTAGTTGAGTACAATGTTGTTGAAGGTGTCCGCAATAATGTGTTTGGTACCATGTATACAGCCCAAGCAGCGATTAAAGCCAAAGTGGATACTTTTGTTTTAATCTCGACCGATAAGGCTGTTCGCCCGACCAATATTATGGGCACAACCAAACGGATGGCCGAACTTGTGTTGCAGGCTCTTGCTAAACAAGACCATCAAACACGCTTTTGTATGGTGCGTTTTGGTAATGTTTTAGGCTCTTCTGGTTCTGTTATTCCGCTGTTTAAAAAACAAATTTCGCAAGGTGGGCCTGTTACTGTTACTCATGAGGATATCACCCGTTACTTTATGACTATTCCAGAAGCGGCTCAACTGGTTATTCAAGCGGGTGCTATGGGTAAAGGTGGTGATGTCTTTGTACTTGATATGGGCGAATCAGTACGCATTACTGATTTAGCCAAAAACTTGATTAAGCTTTCAGGGCTAGATGTTCGCTCAGACGCTAACCCAAATGGTGATATTGCCATTGAGTTTACTGGCTTGCGCCCTGGTGAGAAATTGTATGAAGAGCTTTTGATTGGCGATAATGTGGCGAAAACCAATCACGAGCGAATTATGACAGCACAAGAATTGAGCTTAACTTGGGTTGAGTTGAGTAAAATTATCGATGTGCTAGATCGCGCTTGTCATGATTTTGATCATGAAAGCATTCGCCAGGGCCTATTGGATGCCCCTACAGGGTTCAATCCAACAGATGGTATCAGTGATCTTGTATGGCACGCTAATCATAGCAATACAAATGTTGTTGAATTAGCCAGTTAAGCGTGAGCTACTTAATGGGTTGGTATAAATTATATTGGCCTGTAGTTACAGCATTACGAGCACCATATCGTTAGTCATTATTTTAGATATTTTACTGAACCTCTAGTAAAGGCTGTTTCATCGCATGAGGCAGCTTTTTCTTTATTCCTCGCCTCCCTTATGAGTCTTCCATTTTTCTCTTCGCTTCTTTTTCCCGCATCGTCGCTTCCGTTATCGAGAATGCACTTTTTTATTTGTTAACTTCTATACGGCTACACATCAATAATACGTTTTTCGCTATAGAGCGCATAGCTCAGGCATAACAACTTGCTGAAGATAGTCCAGTCCAATATAATTAGTGATTACTCATTACAAATACAGCCATAAATTTAGTAATAATCCGCATGATAGGGGCGATACCTAGGGCGGTAGCGTGCAAAAAACTGATTATGCTTGTATTTTTTATGCAACTAACCCTCTATGTTAGCGGCTAAGCTAGGCGTGAATAGGGGAATTTGCTTCTTTCAATTTTTTAGTTAGCAGAGCATGCGGGAATCAATGTCTCACTCTTCTTTCAGTCATTCTATAGGCTGTTGAGTTGTTGTTTTGTAAGTGTAATCTGGTTGAAATGGATATAAGAATAGAAAATGAAAATTTTAGTAACAGGCGGCGCAGGGTTCATAGGTTCTGCAGTTATCCGCCATATTATCAAACATACATCAGATTCTGTACTCAACGTAGATAAACTCACTTATGCTGGCAATCTTGAGTCACTTTCAGACATCGATAGCAATGAACGTTACTCATTTGAACAGGTCGATATTTGCGATCGCCAAGAGTTAGATCGCTTGTTTACCACTTACAACCCAGATGCTGTAATGCACTTGGCCGCCGAAAGCCATGTAGACCGTTCTATTGATGGGCCCGCTGCTTTTATTGAAACCAATATCGTTGGTACCTATACCCTGCTTGAGGCGACACGCGCTTACTGGAATAGCCTAAATAATGACGCTAAGTCCGCATTTCGCTTTCACCATATCTCTACCGATGAAGTCTACGGTGATTTAGAAGGGACAGATGATTTATTTACTGAGACAACGTCTTACGAACCTTCAAGCCCGTACTCAGCATCAAAAGCTTCTTCTGACCACTTGGTTCGTGCCTGGTTACGTACATACGGCTTACCTACTATTGTTACTAACTGCTCGAATAACTACGGCCCTTACCATTTTCCTGAAAAGCTGATCCCATTAATGATTTTAAATGCTTTAGATGGTAAATCATTACCTGTCTATGGCAACGGTATGCAAATCCGAGATTGGTTATTTGTTGAAGACCATGCTCGTGCTTTATACAAAGTGGTGACAGAAGGCGTGGTCGGTGAAACCTATAATATTGGCGGCCATAATGAGAAAGCCAATATCGATGTCGTCAAAACGATTTGTTCTTTGCTTGAAGAATTAGTACCCAATAAACCGCAAGGCGTTAATCAGTATCTTGATTTAATTACTTACGTAACGGACCGTCCAGGACATGATGTTCGTTATGCGATTGATGCATCTAAAGTTGAGCGTGAATTAGGCTGGAAGCCAGAAGAAACCTTTGAGTCAGGTATTCGTAAAACGGTTGAATGGTATTTAAACAATAAACAATGGTGGTCGCGCGTTTTAGACGGCTCTTATGCTGGAGAACGTTTAGGTGTATCGAGCACGACTGTTACGAGTGAAAACGTTGCAAATGAAAACGTTGCAAATGAAGGCGTTGCAAATGAAGGCGTTGCAAACGAAAAAGTTGTAAATAAGGTAGTTAAGTGATGAAAGGGATTGTGCTCGCGGGTGGTTCTGGTACGCGTCTATACCCATTAACGCGCGGTGTATCAAAGCAATTACTGCCTATTTACGATAAACCTATGGTGTTTTATCCAATATCAACGTTAATGCTTGCTGGTATTAAAGATATTTTAATTATCACCACACCGGAAGATAACGCTGGCTTTAAGCGTTTGCTTGGTGATGGTTCAGATTTTGGTATCAACCTTGAGTACGCAGTTCAGCCTAGCCCGGATGGGCTTGCTCAGGCTTTTATTATCGGTGAAGAATTTATCAGTGATGATAGCGTGTGCTTAGTGCTGGGCGATAATATCTTCTATGGTCAGTCTTTTTCTAAAACGTTGCAAAATGCGGCTGCAAGAGAGTCGGGCGCAACCGTGTTTGGTTATCAAGTGAAAGACCCTGAGCGTTTTGGTGTGGTTGAATTTGATAAAGAGATGAAAGCGGTCTCTATTGAAGAAAAGCCTGAAACACCCAAGTCAAACTATGCGGTGACAGGGCTTTATTTCTATGACAACCGTGTTGTTGAAATGGCCAAGCAAGTTAAGCCGTCTCACCGGGGCGAGCTTGAAATCACCACACTAAATGAAATGTATTTAAATGATGGTACTCTGAATGTTGAGCTATTAGGTCGTGGTTTTGCTTGGTTAGATACAGGAACCCATGAAAGTCTTCATGAAGCCTCTTCATTTGTTCAAACTATAGAGAATGTACAGGGCCTAAAAGTGGCGTGCTTAGAAGAAATTGCATGGCGCAATGGCTGGTTGAGCGATGAGCAAGTACTATCACTAGCAAAGCCTATGATGAAAAACGAGTACGGGCACTATCTGACACGATTAGTGAAAGAAAAGCAGAAAAAGGCAGTGAATTAAATGCGGGTATTAATTACAGGTTGCCATGGTCAGGTGGGTCATTGTTTTACCGAACAATTAGCTAAAGATGAAAATACAACAGTATTAGCGCTAGATAAAGAGCACCTTGATATCACCAATCAAGAGGCTGTTCAGGCGACAGTTACTGAATTTCAACCCACGGTTATTATCAATGCCGCCGCCCATACTGCAGTCGATAAAGCAGAAGAGGAAGTTGAGCTTTCTTATGCGATTAATCGTGATGGTCCAAAATACTTAGCGCTCGCGGCACAAAGTGTAGGGGCTGCAATGCTGCATATCTCAACCGATTATGTCTTTGAAGGCAATAAAGTGGGTGAGTATGTAGAAAGTGACACCACCAACCCGCAGGGGGTTTATGGTGAAAGCAAATTAGCGGGTGAGTTTGCTGTAGCAGCTGCGTGCGATAAACACATTATTCTTCGTACTGCGTGGGTGTTTGGCGAGAACGGCAATAATTTTGTCAAAACCATGCTACGTCTAGGCACAACGCGTGACGCATTAAGCATTGTTGGTGATCAGTTTGGCGGCCCAACTTACGCTGGTGACATTGCTAAAGCGTTAATTCAAATAGCTACGCGTATAACTCAAGGCGATGCTGTTGAGTTTGGTATTTACCATTTTTCAGGCTTACCACATGTCAGTTGGTTTGAATTTGCAGATGCTATATTTGACTCGGCAGTTAAGCAAGACGTTATCGTTAAAAAGCCAAGTTTATCCAGTATTACGACTGAGCAATATTCAACACCAGCGAAACGTCCAAGCAATTCACGGTTAAGCACGGATAAAATCACACAAGCATTTTCTGTTGAAGCGAGTGATTGGAAGGCCGCACTAAATAATATTCAAGCGTATACAGGGTAATAAGATGAAAGTAATCGATACTCGCATTCCTGATGTAAAAATCATTGAGCCAAGTGTTTTTGGTGATGAGCGTGGTTTTTTTATGGAAACCTGGAACCAAAAAAAGTTTGAAGAAGTAGTAACAGGTAAGCCTACACAATTTGTACAAGATAACCATTCAAAATCAAAGAAAGGTATCTTGCGTGGCTTACATTACCAAACAGAAAATACACAAGGTAAATTAGTTCGAGTTGTTTCAGGCGAAGTATTTGATGTTGCGGTCGATATTCGGAAGGGTTCACTAACATTTGGGAAATGGGTTGGAGTGTATCTTTCGGCGGAAAATAAGCGTCAACTATGGGTGCCAGAGGGATTCGCACATGGTTTTTATGTGACGAGTGAGGAGGCAGAGTTTGTATATAAGTGTACAGACTACTACAATCCTGCCGCTGAACATTCAATTTTATGGAATGATCAGGATATTGGTATCGAATGGCCTTTAGGTTGTGAACTGCCGTTACTTTCTGACAAAGATATGCAAGGTATACATTTTCATAAAGCAAAATTAATGTCTATGTAATAGATATATGGAAATCAAAGCTAAATTCTTTTTAGCTAAGAAGCTCTAATCTTTTCTTGTCGCAAATACATTGTTCATCACACAAATAAATGTATTGAAATTCATTATTTTATTATGAGGTTATATGACAAAGATACTTAAATTTTCCGATTGTGTAAAAGTTGATTTATTTTCAGCTCAGGTTATAGAAAAGATTGAAGAGTGCTTCATTGATTATGCAAAAAAGAATTGTAATCTTGAATCTAAAATAGTTTTAAGAAAGGATGGGGCTTCATTTTATACAACCATGCCTGCAATATATAAAGATGTTATGTCTGTAAAAAGTATTCAAAGAGATGATGTTCAAGGACAGCCATCTATACGTGGTATGCTTATATTGAACGATAAAAATTCAGGAGAGCTTTTATCTTTAATGGATAGCACTTATCTTACGGCAGTGAGAACTGGTTTAACTGCTTATATATCACTAAAGAATACAACGGATATTGTGAATACAACTAAAACAGTGTCTGTTATCGGAATTGGAAATGCAATGGTTTCATTTTTGAAAACATTGAATAATTTCAAAAATGAGCACCAAATTAGAAAAATATACGTAATAGATTATAAAGATCATTTAAATCGTGTAGTTAGTATATTAGATGATGATTTTGAAGTAGAAAAGATTACTGAAAATAATGATTTGATGAATGCAGATATTATTGTTTCTGCAATTACATCTGCAAATGGAAGTATTGTAACTAAATTTGATGAAAACTGGAAAGGGAAAACAATCATTCCTATTCACGTAAGAGGATGGGAGCATTTTGACAAAGAAGTCGATATAATAACAACTGATTTTTATGAACAGACTAAAAATTGGATTAGACCTGACGCATTAGAGTTAGGTGATATTATTTTAAACAATGAATTTGTTAAAAAGCGCGATTCCGATGTGAATGTCATGAGCTATAATTATGGTGGTGCACTAATTGATTTAGTAATTGCAGACTATATTTATAAGGAAGCCATTAAGCTAGGTCTAGGAATGGATTTAGATATTTGGGATATGAATTCAAAATACTTTTAAAGGTAATAGTATGCAAGTGGTAATTCCAGCAGCCGGTATGGGCAATCGCCTAGGTAACCATACGAAAGATAAAACAAAATGTATGGTAAAAGTACATGACATCACACTGATAGAACGCAGCTTAGAAATATTGTCTAAGTATGATATTAAGCGTTTTGTTATCGTTGTCGGTTATCATAAAGATAAATTAACTGAATTTCTCGGTGATAATTATAATGGGATAGAGATTGTTTATGTTGAGAATAATATCTATGATAAAACCAATAACATTTACTCTATATACCTAGCAAAAGATTACTTAGTCGAAGATGATACTATTCTGCTAGAAAGTGATCTTATTTATGAACCTCAAATAATTGAAAATCTTATCTCGAATCAATATCCTAATGTTGCTGTTGTAGATAAGTACCAACCTTGGATGGATGGTACCGTTGTTGAACTAGATAATAGTTTTGACATTGTTAATTTTGTATCTAAGAAAGACTTTAACTTCGCTAAAACAGATGAATATTACAAAACAGTTAATATTTATAAATTTAGCCAAGAGTTCTTGAAAAAAACATATGTTCCATTTTTAGAGGCATATTCTTCTGCGTTGGGTGATAATGAGTATTATGAGCAGGTTTTAAGAATAATCACATTACTTGAAACGCAAGAGTTAAAAGCATTACCACTTCAAGGTGAGAAATGGTATGAGATCGATGATATTCAAGATCTTGATAATGCAGAAGTTATTTTTTCAAGCAAAGAGCAAAAACTAAAATTACTTTCTCAACGTTTTGGTGGTTATTGGCGTTATGAAGATATCAAAGATTTTTGCTATCTAGTTAACCCTTACTTCCCTAATGATACATTTGTTGGTGAAATGAAGCACTCATTTGATACTCTGTTACGAGAATATCCATCTGGTGCTAATGTTCAAGCATTATTAGCTTCGAAAATGTTCAATTGTGATCAGAGCCAAATTGTTGTAGGTAATGGTGCAGCAGAGCTTATTGATGCATTGTCTACAGAAATTGATTGTAAATTAGGTTTGTTTTTACCTACCTTTGAAGAGTATTCTGCAAGGTTTAAAAATGTACACCTAGAGAAAATTACGAACAAAAATTATTCATACACAATAGAAGACATTAAGCGATTAGCTGAAAAAGTTGATGGCGTTCTTTTAATTAATCCAGACAATCCATCTGGAAACTTTATTAAGTATGATGATTTACTTGAACTTATACATTGGTTTAAGAAAGAAAATAAAAAATTGATCGTTGATGAATCTTTTGTAGACTTTGCCGTTAACGGTATCGAATCAACACTATTATCTGAAGATACATTGAATTTATACTCTGGACTAATTGTTATAAAGAGTATTAGTAAGAGTTATGGTGTGCCAGGTATTCGCTTAGGTGTATTGGCATCATCAAATACTACTTTAATATCTCGAATTAAAAAGAAAATACCTGTTTGGAATATAAACTCTCTGGGCGAGTTCTTTTTCCAAATTATAGGGAAATACCAAAAAGTATATAATTCTGGTTGTAAGAGTATTATTAATGAGCGTAATGCTTTTTATCAGCAACTTGAGCAAGTTCCATTTTTAAGACCGATAGAATCTCAAGCTAACTACATATTATGTGAAGTTATAGGTAAAAATTCAGAAGAACTTGTCTCTGAACTTTGTCAAAAATTCAGTATTCTTGCTAAAGACTGTTCTAAAAAACAAGGTTTTGAAGATAATAGTAACTATATAAGACTGGCAGTAAGGAATTCGGCAGATAATCAATACTTAATTGATTGCCTAAAGGAAATATAATAAGGATTTTATTGTGTACAGCTTAGAGTTAGTTAATATTGATTTGATCAAAGAAACAGAGGAACATATACCCAGCCGGGTTGAATGGCTCGCTGAAAGAATCAAGGATGAAGGGATTTGGCGAGTACCTGTTTTACTTGAGAAAACAACGTATGCAATTATGGATGGACATCATCGCTATAATGTTGCTAAAAAACTGGGTTTAAAACGAATACCTGCAATACTGCTATCATATGATAGCTCTAGTGTTGTTGTCACCTCGTGGAGGGATGACTTTAAGGTAGATAAACAATTAGTTCTAGATTATATTAAAGCAGGTGAAATATTCCCGCATAAAACAACTAAGCATATAATTAAGCCTGCACCAAAAGAAATCCAGATTCCAATATCATTTTTATACTAGTCTAATACCCTTCGTTAATATGAAGGGTATTTATTAAAAGCGTAAATGTAAATGTCTATAAAAAAGTTTGTTAAGAATATCTCTTATTTGGGAGGTATTCAAATGCTAACATTATTTGTTCCTTTTTTATATTACCCTTATCTTATTCGGTATATGGGGGCTGAAAATTATGGTTTTGTAATCTATGTACAAGCTATAATCTTTATGCTTGGTATATTTATTGATTATGGGTTTAATCTTTACGGTACAAAAGAGGCCTCTCAGCGTAGAGAAGATAAAATAGAGATGTCTAAGTTATACTCATCAATAGTTTTTATAAAAATATTGATGTTTATATTCTTAATTCCACTCTATATTTTTATTGTTGAGTTTTTACCATCGAGTAATTTTCCTAATGCATATTACATCTATATTTTTATGTATTTACTGCTCATCAATGATGTTTTTTTCTCACAGTGGTTTTTCCAGGGTGTTGAAGAAATAAAATATGCTGCAATAATAAATCTTTCATCACGCATACTATTACTATTCGTTATATTTATAGGTGTAAATACAACCCTTGGATTGTATAGTTTGACGGTAGGATTGATTTTATCGGCTATTGCCAACGCTATACTATCAGTGTTGGTAATTAAATATAAGTTTAGTGTTAATTTTGTTTGTGTAAGGTTTGAAGAAATAAAATGTCATGCTAAAGCATCGAGCGCTTTCTTTTTTTCTAGAGTTGCAAATATATTTATACTTAAAATTAATGCGTTCATAATTGGTAATTCATTTGGAATGAATTATGTTGCTTATTATGATTTGGCTGAAAAGTTAGTTAATTTATTGACTATACCATTAAACATTCTCAACCAAGTAACATACCCCAAAGTATCAAAAGATAAAAATTATAATTTTGTCTACCTCATAATTAAACTTGCTCTTCTTTATGCACTTGTCACATATATGGCTATTTATTTTTTTGGCCAAGATATTATTCGTATGTTCGCAGGCGATGGAATGGAGGGGAGCATTACACTATTATGTATTTTACTAATTACATTGCCAATAAATGCAATCAGCTATTTTTTAGGCAATTGTGTGTTAATAGTTGCCGGATATATTAAAAGCTTCAACATGAGTATACTTCACCCAGGTCTTCTTTATTTGGTTATTTTGGGAACCTGTTGGTGGCAAGGCTATTTATCGCCTGCTATTTTAGCAACCTTCGTTGTAATTAATTGCTTTTTTGTTTGTTTATATAGAGTGGTTGTTTACTTTAAAATTAAGAAAGAACTGTAAGAGTAAATTATGAGTTTAAATATTTTTATAAATAGATTTCCGTATGTGTCAAAAACTAAAGTTCTTTTAATCTATCGACGTTTTTTCCTTTCTATATATAAGAACAAGTTAATGGTTATATTAACTGAGCTTAACAAGATATTAGATAATAAACTTATCTTAGAGTACGGTACTATGCTTGGAGCTGTTCGCTGTAATTCAGTACTTCCTCATGATTATGATCTTGATTTTGGTTTCCCTCTTAGTGACTGGTCTTTAAAAATACGCGAAGAGTTTTTCCTAAAGGGTTTTACTCTAAGGCATGAGTTTATTGTTGATGGAGTAGTCTTTGAAGAGAGTTACGGTTACAAAGGTATTGTAGTAGATATTTTTTATTATGAAATAGAAGATCAAAAAATATATACACCTGTTTTTCGTCGAGTTAATGATCGTTGGACTTTGTTTCAGTTTAGTAACCGTTTTAATGGCTTTAAAAGCATACCGTTTGAAGACACAAATATGTCGATTCCGGTTAACTTTGACTCTCACTTGAAATCATATTATGGCGCTGACTATATAATACCTAATGCTCAGTGGTCTGGTCCTAATGATGCAGTTTCGACTCAACGTTTAGCATCATATGTAAAAAAATAGCATAATCGTGATATTATTTAATTGAGTATTGATGAATGGCTAAAAGGCTTCTTGTAATCTATTTGTTTTTGTTTGTTTTCTCATTGACCATCCCAATTTTTTATCATTCAGCTTTTTTAGTTGGATTTATTAGCTTTGTTCATCTTATAACGGTCTCTAATTTTAACTATAGGCATGTTTCTAAGTATGTAGGCTCTTTTTTGTTCTTGACAGGTATAGGGTATATTTTAGTTATATTCATATCTATATATTATGAGACGTATGATTTTTCTTTTTTAAAAACATATACGAATAACTTTTTATCTTCACTTTGTGCTATACCATTAGCTCAACTATTTGTTCTGTACTATAAAAAAGATGCTTACGATCAGATATGTAAATCACTTTTTTATGTTTTTTTTATTCAATCTCTCATCATAATTGTTGTTCTACTCTTACCATTCTTAAAACCTATAGTACAAGTTTTTCACCGAAATGCAGAGTTGGCTATGCAAGCAGATGTTTTCTCAAGTGGAATACGTACTAATGCACTCTCTGGTGGTTTGTTCTTTGGGTTGACAATATCTTTCAGTATCGCTTTGATTATATATTTCCATTATTATATGAATCAGCCGATAAAACGTATACTTGCTAAAGATTTTGCTAAGTTTTCTATTGTTAATATTGGGATGTTAATATCAGGAAGATTCGGCGCTGTATACCTTTTTTCTTTGCTTTTTATGAAATTATTTTCTTTAAGAGTACTTTCAAAGTTGCGCACTGTATTCTTGTGGTCTTTTTTAACCATAATTTTTGCTGTTTTTTATGTTTCGATATTTTCTGTAGATCTGTCTTTTTTATATGAGAATAATATTTCTACTTATGTACTTGAATTTATAGAAAATGGTGCTGAGTCACAGTCCACAAATAGACTGCTTGAAATGTACCAAGTTAACTTTCCTCTAGCTGATGTGTTATTAGGTACTGGACATTACACTAATTTAGATGGGTCATATTATCAACACATAGATGTTGGATATTTTCGTGTTTTATTATTTGGAGGGATACCCTTTCTTCTTTTTTCGATACTCTTCACATTGAACTTGTTATCTCCAATTTTAAAAGCGAACAATATACCCTCTGCTAAGTCGCTATGGATGTCTTTAGTCGTTTTCTTTTTCCTATCTAGCTTTAAAGGTGAAGTGATGGTGACAATGGTATCTGTTAACTCAACGTTGTTTTTATTTTGTTTAATTATATCACTTACGAATAAGAAGTTTTACCATGAGCCAAATGCAGTCACCTGAATTAAGTGTTGTTCTTCCTGTCTATAATGCTGAAAATTATGTATCTGAGGCAGTAGAATCAATTTTATCTCAAGATTTTGAAAATTTTGAATTAATAATAATTGATGACTGTTCTACTGATTCATCTTACGAAATACTGAAAAAAAAATCAGAATTAGATAATAGAATTAGATTATACAAAAATGAAGTGAATTTAAGGCTAATTAAAACTTTAAACCTTGGGCTATCGCTTGCTAAGGGGAAGTATGTTGCTCGGATGGATGCAGATGATGTTTGTCGAAGAGATCGCTTTACAAAACAATATAGCTATATATCTAAAGGTAATGTTGCTATTGTTGGTTCTAATTATAAAGTTTTCGGAACCAAAGAACGAACTATAAAATTACCTGAGGATGATGCTTCATGTAAACTGGGTTTATTAACATGTTCACCATTCTGTCACCCCGTAGTTATGATGAATCTAGATATAATCAAAGATAATGGTTTAATATATGATGAAAACTTCATTCATGCGGAAGATTTTGAGTTTTTTATTAAACTATCTAAATGCGGGGAAGTTCATAATATTCAAGAGCAACTGATTAATTATAGGTATCATGATTCACAGATATCTAATGTACATAAAAATAAACAAATAGAATCGAGAGTTAAAGCTATATTAGAGCATTATAATGTTGATGAAAAAAACTTAGTAAAATCAATTCTAGCAATGGGAAAAGATAGTTCTGCTATCGATACTAACCAGTTTTATAAAGGTATTTTTGAGTTACTATTATATAAAAATGAATCACTGTCACTAGACTCTTGGTGTAACATAATATTCAATGCATCTAAAATTGATCTTGTTAAATATTTTATTAAAAGGGTTATTTTTTGAAAATTGCATTTATTCTTCCTTCTTTGAAGCCTACTGCACCAATTCTTGTTGCTCAAGATATTATTGCTGGTTTAAGGAAATGCCATCCAAATGTAGATGTTACAGTTTTCTATTTAAAACAAAGCGATTTACAAGTCACTTTTAATGTACCGACGGTGAAAATTAGCTTTTTCAAGGCTATAGATTTTTCCAACTATGACATAGTTCACTCTCATATGTTCAAGCCTGACTTCTATATATTTTTACATTCAATGTTTAAGCAAAAAAAAACCAGGTTTGTATCGACGTTGCATAGTCTCTTCCTTGAAGATCTATACGATCACTATGGGTATATAAAGTCGCGTATATTTGGGTTGGTCTGGGCTTTATCGTGGTCAAAGTTTGATAGATTAGCAGTTTTGAGTCATACATCAAAAACATATTATTCTAAAGTACTCCCTTTTTTTGAATACAAGTTATCAATAATAAATAACGGGAGAGATGTAGATTCATCTTTGATCCAAAATTGTTCTAATGACGATGTTTCATGTAAAATAAAAGCGTTGAAAAATGACAAGAATATTGTTATTGGGACTTGTTGCATTGTTAGGGAGTTAAAAGGCCTTGAACTTGTTATTTATGCTTTGGCTAAGAATGATTCATTTGATTTTGTTTTAATTGGTGATGGTCCTTATTTGGAATACCTAATTGAGTTATCAGTCAAACTTGGTGTCCGTGAACGATTTCATACATTAGGGCGTATTGAAAATGCATATGTTTATGTATCTTTATTTGATATATACGTTATGCCTTCAATTTCGGAAGGTTTTGGTTTGGCCTTATTAGAAGCAGCAGCGCAAAAAAGCAATATAGTCACGTCAAATATTGAAATATTCAAAGAGATTTTCCCGAATGAAGTTACTTTTTTTGAATTAGGAAATGTGGACAGCTTGGTTTCTGCAATAGGAACAAGCTATAAAAAAGATTTAGGTGATGATGTTTATATGAAATATAAAGAAAATTATACGGTAGATGTCATGTCCAATAATTATTATGATTTATATATCACGATGATGAATAATAAATAGTATAGGCTTATTTATGAAGGTTTTTTTTTCAGTGGTGTCTCACGGACACGAAAGTATTATTCGAGAGTTAGATTGTATAAGTAATTTGTGTCAAGAGTTTACTGTCGTTCTAAAGAGTAATAAATCAGGTGATGATTTTCATTATTTAATGGCGAGTGAAACTTTCCACTGGATAGATAGCGATTATGGTTTAGGTTTTGGTCATAATAACAATAAAGTTTACTCTTATTGTAAAGATAAGCTTGGTATGAAAGAGCATGATATTTTTGTTGTTCTCAACCCTGATGTACTAATTGATATTGAGTCTGTCCGTAGGCTAATATTCTTTATGAAGAAAGATAAAAATAAACTCTGTGCGATTAATCTTTTTAAAGACCGTGATCTGCAAGTATTTGACAACTCCATAAGAGAATTCCCATGTTTGAATCAATTTGTCAAGTCTTTTCTTGGGTTTGGTAATTCATCGATCATAGATAAAGCATTGATTGACAAACCTACAAGTGTTGACTGGGCTGCTGGTTCTTTTCTTGCATTCAAAGCAAATCTTTATCAATCTCTGGGGGGATTCGATGAGGGGTACTTTATGTATTGTGAAGATATTGATATTTGTTTTAGAAGCAAAAAAGCAGGGTTCCCTGTAGTCTATTATCCAGAGGTTAGAGCTTTGCACCTTGCTAAGCATGCCAATAGGTCTTTATTTTCTATGCATTTATATTGGCATGTGAGCAGTGTTATTAGATTTTTGTGTTCTAAAAGTGGCTTGGTGAAAGCAAAGTCTAAGATATAGGTATCGAATTTTAAGTTTGTCGAGATTTTTCTATTATTTTAAGTGTTAAACATTTTATAATCGATTATCTATTTTAACCTAATTAATGTAAAAGATAGTTCCATTTAGCATGGACAGATAAAAACTTCCAATTATGTGAACGAAATATATGGCTATAGACTTATTTTTTGTATTCTTAACATCATTTGCTACATTGTTTTTACTTCGAAAGGTAGCAAAAATAGTGGGGTTAGTTGATAAACCAAATGAAAGAAAAATGCATGAAGGTGCAGTGCCTCTTGTTGGTGGTTTATCAATATGTATTACTTTAGCTCAATATTTGTACTATAGCCAGCATGTCCTTTTACATTCTGAGTTATATATTTATTGCATTTCGATCTTGGCTATCGTCGGGGCGCTTGATGACAAATATGATGTTAGTTTCAAATTTCGCCTTTTGATTCAAGGTGGGTTGTCGGTTGCGATGATCTATTATGCAGGGCTGGAACTACACACTCTGGGTGATATGTTCGGTTTCGGTACGCTTGATCTTGGTACTCTTGGTTATGTGATCACTGTCTTTGCCGTTATTGGCGCTATTAATGCGTTTAATATGGTAGATGGTATAGATGGCTTGCTGGGTTTCTTATCTATCGTCACTTTTGGCAGCCTTGGTTTGATGCTGACGATTGATGGTCAACCTGACTTAGCTTATTTTTGCATTATTATCATCGTTGCCATCATTCCGTACATTCTTCTCAACTTAGGTGCGTTTGGTAAGAAGAAGAAAGTATTCATGGGTGATGCTGGCAGTATGCTGATTGGTTTTACCGTTATTTGGATGCTTTTACTCGCTAGTCAAAATGGTACTCGCCCGCCACTTCGCCCTGTAACAGCATTGTGGTTTATTGCTGTGCCTCTGATGGATATGGCTGCAATCATGATCCGTCGTGTTCGGCGTGGTGACTCACCGTTTAAGCCAGATCGTGAGCACTTACACCATATTTTCCAGCGTCTTGGGTTTAACTCGACTCAGACTCTCATTGCTATTTGCTCGATTGCGATTCTATATTCTGCTGTAGGCATCTTAGGCGAAGTCTATGATGTGGCTGAGTACATTATGTTTTGGGGCTTTATTGCTTGTTTCTGTATTTATGCGGTCTTACTTTCATACGTATGGCGTATTACGGCTTTTTTAAGAAAAAAAACAAGTTAGACGTTACATTAACGTCGTTACTATCAGCACTCAAACCACTCCACCTATCAACCCAATTAAGCTAGAATACCCACCTCTAGCTTAATTGGGTACTCTTCACATGCTCTCCCTCATTGGTCGTTCTGCGCCATTATTTTCTTCAGATTTACACTCTCATCAGCAAGCATTAGCTGCTAAGGTTTCGCGATCGCGCTTTTTGGTGCTAGGTGGTGCGGGCTCGATTGGTCAGGCGGTTGTTAAAGAGATTTTTAAGCGTCAACCCAAGGCGTTGCATGTTGTTGATCTTAGCGAGAATAACCTGGTTGAGTTGGTGCGTGATATTCGCAGTTCGTTTGGTTACATCAATGGTGATTTCCAAACGTTTGCCCTTGATATTGGCTCGGTAGAGTTTGATGCCTTTATCTCACAGCAAGTAAAAGCCGCTGGCTATGATTACGTTCTTAATCTATCAGCGCTCAAGCATGTCCGTAGTGAGAAAGACCCGTTTACCCTGATGCGCATGGTCAATGTGAATGTATTTAATACCGATAAAACCGTACAGCAAGCGATAGAACTTGGCACTAAAAAGTACTTTTGTGTCTCAACCGATAAAGCGGCTAACCCTGTTAATATGATGGGGGCGTCTAAGCGCATTATGGAAATGTTCTTGATGCGTCGTAGCCAAGATATTGCCATTTCAACGGCGCGTTTTGCTAATGTGGCTTTTTCTGATGGCTCTTTGCTTCATGGTTTTAATCAGCGGATCTTGAAGCAACAGCCTCTCGTTGCCCCTAATGATATTAAGCGCTATTTTGTCACGCCGCAGGAGTCTGGTGAGCTGTGTTTGATGTCTTGTATCTTTGGTGAAAACCGAGATATCTTCTTTCCAAAATTGAGCGAAGCCCTTCACCTTATCTCGTTTGCCGATATTGCCGTTAAATACCTTAAACAGCGTGGCTTTGAACCTTATCTGTGTGAAACAGAACAGCAAGCGCGAGAGCTAGCGAAGATACTACCTGAGCAAGGAAAATGGCCGTGTTTGTTTACCTCTAGTGATACTACGGGTGAAAAAGACTTTGAAGAGTTCTACACGGGTGACGAAGTACTTGATATGGCACGGTTTGATAATTTAGGTGTGATTAAAAATAAACCTGAGTTTAACCCTGAATTACTTGCTCATTTTGAACACGCTATTGCCGAGATCAAAGCTAATCAGTGTTGGAGCAAAGACGAGTTAGTTGCGCTTTTTCATCAAATGATCCCTGATTTTGGTCATAAAGAAACGGGTAAGTACCTCGATAGCAAAATGTAATGGCGGTGATAAAGAACGATGAAAGCTATTTATAACAGCGCTATACCCCAAAATACAGCAAGCCAGCGACTGGTTGAATTTGTCCGCGATACCTATCAAACCAATGATTTTGTCCCTCTGCATGCGCCCTGTTTTATTGGCAATGAAAAGCACTACCTGCTTGATACCATAGATAGCACTTTTGTTTCGAGTGTCGGTCGTTATGTTGATCAGTTTGAGCAACAAATCGAACAATATACTGGCTCGGCTAAAGCGGTTGCGACGGTTAATGGTACCGCGGCCTTGCATGCGGCATTACATCAAGCGGGGGTGCAAGCGGGCGATTTGGTGATAACCCAGGCACTGACGTTTGTGGCCACCTGTAATACCTTGCATCACATGGGCGCTGAACCACTGTTTGTCGATGTTAATCGTCAAAGCCTCTCTTTGTGTCCGCAAGCTTTATCTGAGTACTTAACGGATAACGCTGTCTTTGATGCTAGCGGCCTGTGTATTCATCAAGCAACGGGTAAGATAATTAGAGCCATATTGCCTATGCATACCTTTGGTCATCCTGCGCAATTAGATGAGCTGATGGCGGTGTGCCTTCAATGGAACTTAGTCTTGGTTGAAGACGCGGCTGAAAGTTTAGGCTCATTCTATAAAGGCAAGCATACCGGGACGATTGGTGACTTTGGGGCGCTGAGTTTCAATGGCAATAAGATCATAACGACGGGTGGCGGTGGTATGGTGTTATGTCATGACGCCCAAGCAGGACAAGGCCTTAAACACCTAACAACAACCGCCAAGGTCGCGCATCCTTATGAGTTCTATCATGATGAAGCTGGCTTTAACTATCGAATGCCGAATTTAAATGCCGCCTTGGGGTGCGCGCAGTTAGAGCAACTGCCAGCCTACCTTGCCGCTAAGCGTCAGTTAGCCATGGATTACCAAGCGCTATTTTCGAGTGATGCTGGCTTTTCGGATTACCAGTTTGTGGTTGAGCCTGAGTATGCTCAGTCTAACTACTGGCTCAATGCAGTCATTTGTCCAAATAGCGAGGCTCGCCAACAACTGCTAGAAGCGACCAATCAACAAGGTGTGATGACTCGGCCTGTGTGGCAACTTATGCATACTTTGCCTATGTATCAGCATTGTTTTCGAGGGGATTTATTGACCTCTGAGTGGCTTGCTGATCGCATTGTGAATTTACCGTCTTCACCGATTCTTAGTTCGAGTACTGATAATCAGCTCTGATAACTAGTGGCTTTTCATAACGATGGGCCATAGCGGCTAGTCCTAATCACGAACTATAACGACGTGCGAATATCGTCTTACCTTTCTATGGCCTTTGCTTTGCCTTTGTTACAATGGCGATATTAGAACAGTCTAAGCCGCTAAAGACGTTGAGAGTCTAAGGCTTAGGCGACAAAGGTAGGACGCTAGATGACATCACGTAAAATCGCTGTATTTACAGGTACTCGTGCAGAATACGGATTGCTGTATTGGTTGATGAAAGATATTCAGGCAGCAGAGGGTCTTGATTTACAGCTTTTGGCCTCTGGCGCTCATTTTTCACCTGAGTTTGGTTTTACCTACCAGCAAATTGAAGCTGATGGATTCATTATTGATGAAAAAGTTGAAACTTTACTGTCATCAGACTCATCTGCTGGTGTTGCGAAAAGTATCGGCCTTGGTGTGATTGGTTTTACAGATGCCTTGTCACGATTAGCGCCAGATGCCCTTGTGATATTAGGGGATCGTTTTGAAGCGTTAGCCGCGGCACAAACGGCGATGATTTTACGAATTCCGGTTTTTCATCTGCATGGTGGTGAGATCAGTGAAGGTGCTTATGATGATGCGATTCGCCACGCCATCACTAAACTCAGTCACTATCACTGTACCTCGATGGAAGCCTACCGTCAGCGTGTGATCCAACTTGGTGAAGCGCCTGAGCGTGTTTTTAATGTGGGGGCATTAGGGCTGGATCATTTAAATCGTAGTCAGATGTTATCACTGGATGCGTTAAGTACTTCGCTGAATTTTTCGCTTCATTCTCCTTTCTTTGTGGTGACCTACCACCCAGTCACTCTTGCTGATGAAGAGGCCATCGCCAGCTTCCAAGCGTTACTGGATGCCTTAGAGGCCTTCCCGCAGCATCAAGTTATTCTGACTTACCCCAATGCCGATGATGGCGGTAGGCAGATCATTCCCATTCTTGAAGCTTATGCTGCTGCGCAACCTGAGCGGGTCTTGGCGATACCTTCTTTAGGTCAACAGCGCTATTTAAGTGCGGTGAAGCATGCCGCGGCTGTTATTGGTAATTCGTCGAGCGGTATTATCGAAGTGCCTTCGTTTGATGTGCCGACAGTTAATATTGGTGCGCGTCAGCAAGGGCGTGTTGCGGCAAAAAGTGTCATTCATTGTTCGCCAAATACTGTCGCGATAAAGAACAGCATTACACATGCCCTCAACCAAAGCTACAAGCGAGATAGTGACGTCATTATCAATCCTTATGGGGAGGGTAATAGCAGTGAGCAAATTATTCAGCTTTTGCGAACACTGCCGTTACATGTAATGAAGACATTTTATGATTTGCCAAGCTGTGTTACTTGACCGTTTCAGACCAAGCATAATGGTCTACACCTAGTTGCGAATTAACCAAGAAACATAACCCTAGAACTTAACTACAAATACTTAACGACAGGTGCTTATCATGACTTTGATTATTGCCGAAGCAGGCGTCAACCATAATGGTGATATTACACTTGCGCATGAGTTGGTCGATGCTGCTTACCAAGCAGGGGCTGATATTGTTAAGTTCCAGACTTTTAAAGCCAAGCATTTAGTGACGGCGAGTGCTAAGCAGGCTGATTATCAGGTTGTTAATACTCAACAGCAGGAGTCTCAGTTAGCTATGCTGAGTCGACTAGAGCTGAGTTTTGAGGCACATTTTTCCCTTAAGCAGCAATGTGAGTTGCTAGGTATCGAGTTTTTATCAACAGCTTTTGATAGCGAAAGTTTAGCGTTTCTGGTAAATGAACTGGGACTGAAGCGCTTAAAGCTGCCTTCTGGTGAGTTAACCAATGCACCGCTGATCCTTGAACATGCCCGTACGAGGTGTGAACTGATTGTCTCGACAGGGATGGCGACACTTGCTGAGGTTGAAGCGGCTTTAGGTGTGATTGCTTTTGGCTATACCGCCGATCTGAGTACCAAGCCTTCAATAGCAGCTTTTGAACATGCTTTTCGCTCAGCACAAGGCCAAGCAGCACTCAAACAGAAAGTGACTTTGCTGCATTGCACCACCGAATACCCAGCCCCCTTGGCTGAAATTAACCTACGTGCGATGGATACGCTCAGTGAGCAGTTCCAATTGCCAGCGGGTTATTCCGACCACAGTGAGGGTATTACTGTACCTATTGCAGCTGTAGCCCGTGGGGCGACTGTGATTGAAAAACACTTTACGCTAGATAAGACAATGGCAGGACCTGATCACAAGGCGTCGCTGAACCCAGAAGAACTAAGCCAAATGGTAGCTGCTGTTCGTGGTGTAGAACTTGCGTTGGGATCAGGTGAAAAAGCGCCGCAAGGCTCTGAAATCAAAAACATGGCGGTTGCGAGAAAGAGTTTGGTTGCCAATGGTACTATTGCCAAAGGCGAAGTGTTTAGTTCGCATAATATCGCTATTAAGCGTCCTGGCAGTGGGGCAAGCCCATATCGTTACTGGGAGCTAATTGGAAAGGCTGCTGGGCGAGATTATCATGAGGGAGACTTCATTAATGAGTAGCTTAGTGAGTAATCAAAAGCCAAGTTCTGAATTGTTTGTGTTAGGGGCTGGTGGGCATACAAGTGTGTTAGTGGATATGCTGCGTCAGCAAGAACAACCTATTACAGGTATCATCAGTGCTGATTTAGCGCAAGAAGATAACCAATTGCGCAGTGTGCTGAAAGGACTTCCTCAGTATTTTTCTGATGACGATATTTTGGCTTTTTCAGCTGATTCCGTCCGTTTAGTCAATGGTATCGGTGCGATCCCTAAGCGTCTTACGCGTATAAAACTATTTAACGACTTTAAAGCCCAAGGTTATCGCTTTGCTTCGGTGATTTCTCTACATGCGATAGTTTCGCCTTTTGCGATCCTCGGGGAAGGCGTGCAGGTGATGCCTGGTGCCATTATTCAAGCTGGCGCTGATATTGGCGATAACTGTATTATCAATACAGGAAGTATTGTCGAGCATGATTGCGTGATTGAAGCGCATAGCCACTTAGCGCCACATGCGACCCTTTGCGGTCAGGTACATGTCGGTGAGGGTACTTTTATTGGTGCTGGCGCTGTGGTCATTCAGAATATTACAATTGGCTCCGAAGCCATTATTGCCGCTGGGGCTCGAGTGCACAAACATGTTCAAGCAGGTGAAACGGTTATATGATAAAAAATTGGACCAAAGCTGTGTTGCCAATCAGCGCAACATTGCGAGAAGTACTTGCTGTGATTGATGAACAAGCACTACGCATTGTGCTGGTTGCCGACGATGAATTACGTCTGTTAGGCACAGTGACCGACGGTGATTTGCGTCGAGGTTTATTGCGTGGTTTAGATATGTCATCCAGTGTTGAACTGGTCATGAACAAGCAGCCCACAACGGCTGGTAGTGATCTGTCGGATCAGGATCTGGTGCGCTTGATGGAAGCGAAAGATATTCTCGCGATCCCCTTGGTTAATAACGGCATACTTTACGGTCTAAAAACATTAAACCAAGCGCTACATCCTATCCGCTATGATAACCCTGTCTTTTTAATGGCCGGGGGGTTTGGTACCCGTTTACAACCGCTCACTAATGCCTGTCCAAAACCCTTGTTGAAGGTGGGGGATAAGCCCATCCTCGAAAGTATCTTATTAAGCTTTATTCGCGCTGGTTTTCACCATTTCTATATTTCGACCCATTACCTGCCTGAGATGATCCGTGCCCATTTTGGTGATGGTGAAAAGTGGGGCGTGAGTATCACGTATATTCATGAAGAGCAGCCATTGGGTACTGGTGGTGCGTTAGGGCTATTACCTGACAATACGAGTCAATTGCCGTTGATTATGATGAATGGCGATATCATGACAAACCTTGATTTCGAAAAGTTGCTCAATTATCACCAGTCACAAGTAGCCGATGTCACCATGTGTGTGCGTGATTATGAATATCAAATTCCATTTGGTGTGATTGATTGTGCTCACACGGATAGTAATGGCAGTGTGATCACGGCATTAAGCGAAAAGCCGGCGCATAAAGTGAAAGTGAATACCGGGATTTATGTGCTTAATCATGATGTGGTACGTCAAATTGCACCCAATCAACGCATTGATATCACTACCGTGTTTGAGCAAGTTATTGCGCGCGGTGGAAAAGCGGTTCCCTATGAAATCAGCGAGTATTGGCTTGATATTGGCCGAATCGATGATTACCGTCGTGCCCAAGCGGATATGCTAGAGCTAGGTATTTTCTAATGTCATCTCATGGAACAAACCTTAAAAAGCCGCTTGCAATTATTCCTGCACGGGGTGGCAGTAAACGTCTGCCTCGGAAAAATGTGTTGCCGTTAGCAGGTAAACCATTAATTGTATGGACAATTGAAGCCGCATTAGAAAGCGGTGTTTTTGATCGCGTGGTGGTGAATACCGACGATCAAGAAATAGCGGATATAGCCATACACTATGGTGCTGAGGTGCCTTATTTACGTCCAGGTGAATTGGCGACAGATACTGCAACAACCCTCGATGTATTAAAGCATCAACTTCAATATGCCGTCTCTGAGTGGGGCGGTTATGACGATTTTGTTTTACTGCAACCAACCTCCCCATTGCGTACAGGCCAAGATATTCGAAATGCTTGGACGCTCTATAGTCAACATGAGGTTGAGAGTGTGGTGGCGGTTACTGAGGTCGAGCACCCGCTCCAGTGGACCTATAAAGCGAATGATGATCAGACGCTAAGCCCGTTGTTTGACGATAATTTAAAACGTAGCCAAGACTGCGAACAACACTTTCGTCTCAATGGGGCGATATATATTACTTCTATCGACAGTGTATTGGCCCGACATACCCTTATTCATCCTTCATCAAACATGGGGTATCAAATGCCAGCAAATCGCTCACTGGATATTGATGAAGAATTTGATTTTGTTATCGCTCAATCGATTTTGACGCATTACGCAAAATCGACGGATTAATTTGCGAGTTCACTCGAGTTCTTACGACTAATAACAATTTCCAGTCATTAAATTCTGTCATCATGCCCGCCTATTAATGATATGTTGGAGCAATGCCGTGCGCATAGAACATCATGGGGCCAAATGCGGGGTAACAGGCTCTTGCCATGAGTTATTTATCGGAAATAATAGTTTATTGATCGACTGTGGCCTTTTCCAGGGAGAAGAGCTGCAAGCATCATTAAATATTGATTTCCCATTAGATAGTGTGCGCGCACTCTTTCTTACTCACTGTCATATCGATCATGTAGGACGTATTCCCTGGCTGCTTGCTGCGGGCTTTCATTCGCCTATTTATGCGACTCAGGCAACGGCTGCCTTACTGCCTTTAATGCTGGAAGATGGATTAAAAATTCAACTAGGGCTTGATGGTAAACAGTGCGAGCAAATTACTAACAGAGTTCGTGCTTTACTCAAACCCATTCCTTTTGATTGCTGGGTACAGCTAACTTTTCCTAGTGGCGAGTTGATTAATGTTCGTTTTCGTCAAGCGGGGCATATCTTAGGATCGGCGTACGTTGAAATTAAACTGCCTGATGATCGCATCGTTGTCTTTTCTGGGGATCTTGGGCCTTGTCATACCCCGCTATTGGTTGATCCTGTTTCGCCTAAGCGTGCTGATGTATTGGTATTAGAAAGTACTTATGGTGATCGCAGGCACCCATCAATTGTTGATCGCCAAACTCGATTAAAAGCGATTGTTGAGCGCTCACTACAAGATGGTGGGGCAATTATTATCCCCGCTTTTAGTGTGGGGAGAACTCAAGAGCTTCTGTTTGATTTAGAAAATATCATCGCTCAAGCGGATATGAACGCGTCTAATGTAAATTGGCAAAACCTCCCCGTGGTGCTGGATTCACCGCTAGCAGCCAAGATCACCGAACAATACAATGTCTATAAGCAATTGTGGGCTAATGAGGCCAAGTCTCGTTATATCACAGGCCGTCATCCGCTTTCTTTTCAGCAATGTATCGTGATTGAATCGCATGCTGAACATATTGCCCTGATTAACCGTCTTCAAACATCAGCCGAGCCTGTCATCATAGTGGCTGCCAGTGGCATGTGTACCGGTGGGCGCGTGGTGAGTTACCTTGAAGCTTTATTGCCAGATAAGCGCACTGATGTTGTTTTTTCTGGCTATCAAGCGAAGGGAACATTGGGTAAAGCCTTGCTCGATGGCACTGATAAGGTTGAGATTAATGCAGAGCAGATCGTAGTGAATGCGCAAATACACCAACTGTCAGGGTACTCTGCGCATGCTGACCAAGATGACTTAATCGCTTTTGTACAAAATATCGATCACGGTCCCAGTGACATTTATTTAGTTCATGGTGAAGTGGCAACGCAACGTATTTTAGCTGACAAGCTCTATGCAGTGATTGAAAATGTCACTATTCATCATGCCGATTAGTGCTAGCGTTATAGCAATATTTTATTCGCCATATATTCATTATGGCTTTCTGAACATGCGAAAAGTACAAGCCTGACTATACTTATATTCATATCAATAACTCGCATTAATGAGTAGGAATGGTATGAATAGATTTGTAATTGCGCTGATTTTTTCTGGGATTTTGTCGTCTACAGCTTGGGCTGCGGATGAGGCGACAACAGCACCTCAAGTGACAACGGAAACTGCAACACAAGCGAGCGCTAGCTCAACAACTTCTACGGCAAGTGCATCCACAACAGGTGCTGCGGCTGGGGCAAACACCGCATTAGCAGCGTCAGCGGGTGGGTTAACAGCCACAGCGATTGCTGTTGGTGTGGCTGCTGTAGTTGTCGCTGTGGCATTAGCTGATACAGGTGGCGAAGATTCAGGTCCTCCCGCAACCGTGCCAGTTGAATAGAGCGAAAGGGCGGACCGTTTCAGATCTGCCCTTTCTATTTATTTCTATTCGCCAAGGCTTTATTTATCTTGGTTGAGCTGTTTGCCTCGAACGAGGCGGCGTACCCATGAACGCCCTGGATGCAAGGCTTCCAGCACATCGTTTGGCAGCGGGAGCGGATCGCCACAAATTTGAGAAGCCATTAACTCTCCAAGTAGTGGCGCAGAGCTTAACCCACGAGAGCCTAAACCCAGCAAGCTGTAGAGATTGCCATAGCAAGGCACGGCTTGGGCTGTGTCTTTGTTATCGTTAAGATCGCGATATTGTGTAATCAAATCCTCAATACGACAGACATCACCCACAATTGGTAAGTGATCTCGACTAGCGCTACGTACACCCACACGCGCTTGGTTATCACTCATATCGACATCTTTTGGCCAGTCGGCTTCTGGTAGGCTGTTAATTAATCGTTGCTTGTTAGATGCGTGTTCATCGTCGCTAAAGTCGGTGTTGGTATTATTACGTCCGTAACTGGCACCGATACAGTGAGTCTCCGAGGTGGTATTTTTCGGCGTTAGGTAACCGTCATAACACAACACCGTTTTAAGCGCTGTTAGGCTTGCATTGGTTGGAATATGACTGACTTGGCCACGTACAGGGTAGAGCGGTATTTGCTCTGTCTGTGTAAATTCGGTGAACCGATGGCCGTTTGCGACGATAACCGTATCATGGGCAAAGGTTTCGTCTGCTGTATTATTTAACTGCCAACCATTTTCATGTTGCGTTAACTTGGTGATGGCACAATTGTAATGGGTGGTCAGCAAGCCAGTTTGTTCGGCGTAAGCGATCAATATACGCGTAAGCTCCTGTGGACACAGCCAGCCCCCTAACGGGTAGTGTACGCTTGCATGGCCTGATTCAACGCCAGTTAAGCGCTGGGTTTGCGCTTTATCATAAGCGATGATCAGCTCTGATGGGAATCCACCGTCGAGCATGTTATTGAGTTTCTTCTTGGTATTCTCATCCCAGCCTAGTTGCGTCACGCCACACCATTGGTGGGCAAAGTCACCGTACTGAGCCGCTTGTTCAACAAATTGGCGTGCATATAAAAAAGCAGGTGCAAAGAAGCTCGAAATGGCATCATGGCCGCCACTGAGTAGCGGATAAACTGCGCCTTGTCGATTACCTGATGCACCCTCAGCAGGCTGGCTGTCGGCACAGTATAAGCTGACCTTAACGCCTCGGCGAATCAGAGCAATAGCAGCACTGGCAGAGGCTATGCCACCACCAATAATAGCGACGTTCTCAGCGCTGTTTGCTGCATTTCGCTGATACCAAGGCTTGACGTTTGAACCACACTGACGTGCTTCAATATGGCCAATCAACATGTCACGTTTCGTACCAAAGCCTTTGGTTTTTGACATGCTAAAGCCTGCTTCGATTAAACCGCGGCGGACAAAACCAGCTGCCGTAAAGGTTGCGGTTGTACAATCCGTTCGCGCCAGTTTTGCCATATTATTGAACAGGTTTTGGTTCCACATTTCTGGGTTTTTGCTTGGCGCAAATCCATCGAGGAACCAAGCATCAACAACCCCGTCTTCGCCACACCAGACTTGCGGCATACAGTCTTTGATATCGCCAAACCATAAATCAAGCGTGATCATGCCATCTTCCAGCACAATACGCTGACAGCCTGCAACCGCTGCAGGGTAATGGGCATGCAGTTGCTCGGCCAAATCTGCCAGTTCAGGCCACGACTGGTGAGCTTTAATTAAGTCAGCTTTGGTGACGGGGAATTTTTCAAAACTGATGAAATGCAGCTCTTTGGTTGTCGCATCAGGGTGTGCGGCTCGGAAAGCTTTAAACCATTGCCACAGCGCCAGAAAGTTTAATCCGGTACCAAAACCGGTTTCAGCCACTACAAAGCGGCGACGATCAAAGTGTTCCCAGCGTGTCGGTAAGCCATTTTGTTGAAGAAAAACGTAGCGCGTCTCTTCTAAGCCATTGGTGTTAGAAAAATACACATCATCAAAATCGTTAGAGACGGGTGTACCGACTTCGTTCCAGTCAAGAACGGCGTGCTCAATGCGCTTATTGGGCTTATCAGACAAAGGGAAAACCTCTTTAGTGGAGCTGTTGTACATGACAAATCGGTATTTTAGCCGCCAATATGGCGTTAGAATCCATGTACGAACATAATAAAAAGTTGGAAATTAACCGCGATTGTACCCGAACTATGGGAAAGCTGACCACTTTTGAGTGAGAAAGCCGTTATTATCTCTTCGTTAAATATCAGTAGGAATTCATCATGAAACGAGCCGTAATTACAGGCATGGGTATCGTATCCAGCATCGGTAACAACGTAAACGAAGTGCTGGAATCGCTAAAAGAAGGTAAGTCTGGCATTAATTTCTCTGAACAATTTGCTGAAATGAAGTTACGCAGCAATGTTTGGGGCGATCTTAAATTAAAGCCTTCTGAGCATATCGATCGTAAAAAGATGCGTTTCATGGGCGATGCAGCAGGTTTTGCATATTTGTCTATGGAGCAGGCAATTGAAGATGCCGGCCTAACTGAAGATCAAGTTTCTAATGACCGAACTGGCCTAGTGGCGGGTTCAGGTGGCGCATCATCGCTAAACCAAGTGGCGGCTGTTGATATTATCCGTGAAAAAGGCGTTAAGCGCGTAGGCCCATACATGGTACCTCGTACTATGTCATCGACTGTGTCTGCATGTTTGGCAACCCCATTCAAAATCCGTGGTGTTAACTACACCATGAGTTCTGCATGTGCAACATCGGCGCACTGTATTGGTCACGCCCTAGAGCTGATCCAACTAGGTAAACAAGATGTTGTTTTCGCTGGTGGTGGTGAAGAGCTAGATTGGTCTCTGACCATGATGTTTGATGCTATGGGTGCACTATCTACTAAGTACAACGATGATCCAGCTAAAGCGTCTCGTACCTACGATGCAGACCGTGACGGTTTTGTTATCTCCGGTGGCGGCGGCATGATGGTGATTGAAGAGCTAGAGCATGCATTGGCGCGTGGCGCGAAAATCTACGGTGAAATCGTGGGCTATGGCGCGACATCAGATGGCTACGACATGGTAGCACCATCAGGTGAAGGTGCGGTGCGTTGTATGAAGATGGCAATGCAAGATCTTGATACGCCAGTGGATTACATTAACACTCACGGTACTTCGACACCGGTTGGTGATGTGAAAGAGTTAGGCGCGATTCAAGAGCTATTTAGCGAAAACTGCCCTGCAATTTCAGCCACTAAAGCGATGACAGGTCACGCATTGGGTGCGGCGGGTGTTCACGAAGCGATTTACTCCACTTTGATGCTAGAGCACGGTTTTGTCGCGCCAAGCATTAATATCGAAAACCTAGACCCAGCGGCTGAAGGTTTAGATATCGTGACTGAGAAGCGCGATACTGAATTGAAAACCGTGATGTCGAATAGTTTCGGTTTTGGTGGCACTAACGCAACGCTAGTGATCAAAAAGTACGAAGCTTAATTTAAGGTGTAAAAACGACAGGTAAGCAAGATAACGGCGAAATAAGTGGTTTACCTGTTTTACCCCTTAAACCTATTTTCCGAGGTTGGCACTGACTAAAATGAAAGATTAGATGACTTGTCCAGAGCTCTCTACTATTTCAATATTTTTAGCCAGTGCCTGTAAACAGACGCACATCGTATCGTAGGTACTAGTTACTCAGAGTAACAGATGATTTTTCTCGGACTTTTAGCCCAGCATTTGCTGGGTTTTTTTGTCTTAGAAGCAATCATAGTGCATCAATCTATCGAAAGCCTTTTATCATACATCGTCTGAACCTGCGCTGTATGTCGGCTTGATCGCTCTTGTGACTGAATAGAATTAATTGCTATCGATGATAAATAGCACGGGCTGTTATTGTTGAGGTTAATGCCAATCTTTGCTTTGTTCTCAGTGTTTTTCTCTAGGCTGTCACTTGACTACTTACCTACCCAGATTGGTATAGGGTATTATACCTGCTCGCAGTTGTTAGCTTTCGGAGAATTAATGAACATCCTTATCGATGAAAACATGCCTTATGCCAAAGACCTCTTTAGTCAAATTGGGCATGTGGTGACTAAGCCCGGGCGTACGCTGACCTGTGAAGATTTAGTGGATATTGATGCCTTGATGATCCGCTCTGTCACTAAGGTGAATAGTCAGTTACTGGCAAAAGCGAATCGCCTTCAATTTGTCGGTACGGCGACGGCAGGCCAAGACCATGTCGATCAAGCGTTATTAGCTGAGAAGAACATTGCTTTTACCGCCGCGCCTGGCTGTAACAAAGTGGGTGTCGCAGAGTATGTGCTCAGCAGCTTAATGGTGTTGGGCCAGCAGCAAGGCTTTTCTATCTTTGATAAAACCATAGGTATTGTCGGCGCGGGCAATGTCGGGACTTACCTCGCAGGTTGTTTAGACGCCTTAGGTATTCGTTATTTATTGAATGACCCGATTAAGCAAGCAGCGGGTGATAGCCGTGAATTTTCATCACTCAAAACGTTAACAGAGCAGTGTGACGTTATTACGCTGCACACGCCGATCACCCGTGATGGGGAATACCCGACATACCATTTGGTCGACGAGA
This sequence comes from Photobacterium swingsii, assembly GCF_024346715.1. Classification (NCBI taxonomy): domain Bacteria; kingdom Pseudomonadati; phylum Pseudomonadota; class Gammaproteobacteria; order Vibrionales; family Vibrionaceae; genus Photobacterium; species Photobacterium swingsii. The sequence continues at coordinate 2,755,678 of NZ_AP024852.1, read as the reverse complement.
GCTTTTTAGCGAATTTACAAGATAACGCGATCTTGATTAATGCGGCTCGTGGTCCTGTGGTGGACAATCAAGCCTTAAAACATGGCCTGCAACAAAGCCTTACTGGTCAAGGAAAAAAACTGACAGCGGTACTGGACGTGTTTGAACATGAGCCGCAGGTTGATTTGGAATTACTTCCTTTGCTAGCGTTTGCGACCCCGCATATCGCAGGCTACGGTTTAGAAGGTAAAGCGCGCGGCACCACCATGGTGTATAACCAGTACTGTGACTTTCTTGCTGATGCTAATTTTGGTCTTGATCGAGACGCAAAATCGACATATGTGCATGTCGAAGCCGCGAGTTTATTGCCACAAGCACCGATCCCGTATATTGCATTGAGCCGTATGTGGTCAGAAGATGACTTATTTTCATTGATTCAGCTGATTTATGATGTGCGTAAAGACGATGCATTATTTCGTCGTTCTATGCTGCAAACTCAAGGCGATGAAGCCAAGATGGCAACCGCATTTGATTTGATGCGTAAAAATTACTGGGATCGACGTGAATATAGTGCGATTACGGTAGCAGGAGAGGCCAGTTTTGGGGTAGAGTCGCTGGCTAAATTAGGTTTTACAATTGAGGAAACGCAATGAGTCAGGAATTTGATATTGCCGTACTCGGCGCAACTGGCGCTGTAGGTCAAGCTATGGTTGAGGTATTAGAGGAACGCAATTTTCCTGTTCGCAATTTATACTTGCTAGCCTCTGAGCGTGGTGCGGGTCAAACACTGCGTTTTAAAAATAAATCAGTACGTGTTACCAACGTTGAAGATTTTGATTGGTCACAAGTACATATTGCTTTGTTCTCTGCTGGTGCAGAAGCATCAGACCGCTGGGCACCTATTGCCGCGGATGAAGGTGTGATCGTGATTGATAACACATCACGTTTCCGTTACGACTACGATGTACCGCTGGTTGTGCCTGAAGTAAACCCAGATGCGATTGCGGAATACCGTAACCGTAACATTATCGCCAACCCTAACTGTTCGACAATCCAGATGCTGGTGGCGCTTAAACCGATCCACGATGCATACGGTATTGAGCGTATTAACGTATCAACGTACCAATCAGTATCGGGTAGCGGCAAAAAAGGTGTTGATGAGCTTGCAGGTCAAACAGCGAAGCTACTGAACGGCCTTCCTGCTGAAAACAGCGTTTACGATAAGCAAATTGCATTCAACTGCCTGCCGCACATCGACAACTTTATGGATAATGGCTACACCAAAGAAGAAATGAAAATGGTGTGGGAAACCCAGAAGATTTTTGCCGATGACACGATTCGTGTGAATCCGACGTGTGTGCGTGTTCCAGTATTCTATGGTCATGCTGAAGCGGTTCATGTTGAAACGCGTCAAGAAGTTCACCTTGAGGAAGCACTACAGCTGCTTGAAAACGCAGAAGGTATTGAGCTTTTCCAAGGTAATGATTACCCAACGCAAGTTTCTGATGCGACAGGTAAAGACCATGTAATGGTTGCGCGTGTACGTGAAGATATCAGCCATTCTCACGGTTTAAATATGTGGGTTGTTGCGGATAATGTACGCAAAGGCGCTGCGACTAACAGTGTACAAATTGCAGAACGACTGATTGCTGATTACTTATAATTAGCGATACTTTCTTTTGCAATAGACGCTAAAAGACAAGGAGTGGCATGTTTGCTGCTCCTTTTAGTAAATTTTCCAGCAACCCCACATTTTTGGTAGGAATACTACAGTTTCAGGTTGTCTGTCCGATATAGTAATACCCGAGTAAGTGGTTTTGATAAGTGTTGTCATAGACTGTATTTATCTAATCGACTTTTAGTTTCCGCCAGAGAGGACTGCAGGCCGTGCCTGACGTATCTAACCTGATCAAACGTTTTATTCTTCCTGCATTCATTGCAACGACGGCTATTCATTTTCCGGTACAAGCAAATACCGTACGCATTCTTGGCCCTGAGGAAGATCAACCCACATCTGTTGTCACTGAACGTTACCGTGATATTAGCCAACCCGCTGCGGAAGTGAGCCGATATCAAGGTAGTTATCAATACGGGCCAACACGAGCCAATGAAACGCTATGGGGGATCTCGTCCAAATATCGCCCATCTAGCTCGGTCTCTGTGTATCAAGTAATAGGTGCGATTTATCGCGCTAACCCGCAAGCATTTGAAGCGAACAATATTCACGGTTTAATTCCGGGTAGCCGTTTGGATATGCCAACGCTGACTCAGATCCGCCGCGAAAATACCGACGCGGTTAAATTGCAGTTAGAACAAGATAAGTCTACGCAACCTGCACGTCGAGCAACCTCTACCGCTTCTCGCACGAATACGGCACCAACAGTAAGTACAGCGGCACCAGAACCAACAACGACGGCATCAACGCGAACAGTCAGTACAGCGCCAGCAACGCCTGTTGCTGAAAGCGTTGAACCTGTTAGCGCTGCAACCGTTGCTGGAGCTGAAGCCTTAATTCCACCTAAACCGGATAAAGCGCCGCCAACAGCCTTGCAAGATCAGCTTGATGCTTCTGATGTGCAAATTACTAAGCTTTTGGAAAGTAATCACTTACTGCGTGTGCGTTTATCTGAAATGCAACACGAAGTGGCAGCATTACAAGATCAGCAAACCAGTGATGAGATGCTGCGTGATGAGATTAAAGATTTCTTGGCGCAGCAAAAATCCATTGAAATGCAACCTGTGGTTGAAGAACCCTCATTATTTGATCAGCTAATTGCTAATCCATGGGCATTGGCTGCCGCTGCCTTTATTCCGGGCGCCTTGATTGCAGGTGTGGTTTCGTACTTCCTGTTTGGGCGTCGTAAAGAAGAAGATGAAGACGACGTGAAGTCGTTAGATAGCCCTAATTCCGCCGATCCTGCTATTACACCGCCAAATGATGCCTTATTGGCAGGCGCTGCTGATCCTGCGGCAGAGTTGGCGCTAGGTGATAATGACGATATCGACGATCTGTTTGCACAAGATGATGCGCTGTTCGACGATCCTGAAGATAGTTTGTTTGCACCACAGCTCAGTGATGATGACGATACATTAGATTTATCGTCAAGTGATGATTTTGATATCGATAGCCCGCTTGGTGGTGCGAGTAGCATTTCCGTGACTGGCGATGAGAAAGCGCTAGGCCTTGAAGATATGGAACGCGCGCTCGATGAAATGGATCAGTCCTCTGAATTGAGCTCAGATGAAGCACTTGCGGCGATGTGGGAGCAATCGCTAAAAGATGATGATGAACAGCCAAACTTCGATCTTTCTGACGATGATGATAATAACAATGATGAGCTGCTTGATAATGGCATGCTCGATCAATCCTTATTGGATGAGTTACTACTAGAAGCGGAACAAACGGATTCAACTAACTCAGAAAAGCAAGATGATAGTAATGAGGTTGTTGCGCAAAGTGAATTAGATGCATTGTTCGATAGTTTTGATTCAGGTGACGATCTTGATTCGCCTGAACAAGCGGTAAGCGATGAACTTGCCGAGCAAGCTGCGATTGATGCCGCTTTAGCTGAAGCGAGTGCGATGGCTAATCCAGAGGCGGCGTTATCGTCAGAGGCGAAAGCAGCGTCGGTTTTTAGCGAAGCGGACACTCAGCAGGGGCAATCTAATGTCAGCGCCTCACAGTCTGAGCAAGACCTTATCGATGATATCTTTGCGACAAATTTCGCAATGGATAACAGCGATGACGACGATGAGCGCTTACTGGATGAAAGTAGCACGGCTTTACTCGATGAGCTTATCGACGATGAAGATGACGACTTAAGCGACACATCTGATATTACGTTAGATGAAAATAGCACCGCCTTACTCGATGAGCTGTTGGGGGATGATGAGCAAGATACGCCGTTGTTTAACAGTGACATCGAAATTGATGAAAACAGCACGGCCTTATTAGATGAGCTTCTTGGTGAGGATGACTCTCTCGAAGATGAAATAAATAGTCTTGATGGTGATCTTGATTTAGATGAAATGTCGAATGATGACATTAACATCGACGAGTTGATCATCGATGAAAACAGTACGGATTTGCTGGATGAACTCTTGGGCGAAACCCTTGAGTCAGCAGAACCCTCAGATCCGTTATTCGATACGGCAGTCACAGATCTTGCTCAAAACAATACCGTTAACGCGGATAGTGACCCTCTCGATGATATCGAGTTCGATACGATTGGCGCCATTGATGACAGTGCACCGGCTGAACCTCGCGTGGAGCCTGAAACGTCAGTTGAGTCTCCAGATGAAACGGTTAGCGATGAAGTAGTAGAAAATAGCATCGCGGCGGAAGCTGATTTTGTCGCAGATGAGCCTGCTGAGGACGATCTAGATGCACTGCTAGCAGCATATGGAACTCAACCTGATGTTGTTGAAGTGCCTCAAGAGCAGGTATCTCAGGATAATGTTCCTCAAGATACCGCTTCTCAGGACGGTGCTCATCAAGAGAATATGTCATTAGCCGCGGATGCACCAGTTGCAACACCAACACTTGATGATGAACCTGAATTTGAAGCGGCTGAGGTTGAATCTCCTGAAATTGAAGCGCCTGAAATTGAAGACATTTTCGTTGCTGACGCAGAGGTTATAGAGCCTCAAGCGGAAGTGGTTGGTGCAGCGTCTGCTTCGGATGAGGATGCAGATTTTGCGCCTGACTTTAACGATATTCTGAATGATGCATTAGCACCGACTGCTGAGTTGGAGCGCGATCCGTTCGAAACGGATAAAGCGCCTGATATTAACATTGAAGATGACATTATCTTCGACGAGCCGATGTTGGATAACGCGGTTAACAGTCCTGACAGCATTGAGCACCAAGAGCCGACATCAGTACAAGACAGCCTTGTGGATGATGGTGAAGCGCCAAATGCGAGCGCGATAGAAAATACTGAGGAACAAGACGAGCACAACTATGACGATCTTGTTGCTGAAGTCGAAGGCTTGCTTGACGATACCCCATCAGAGAGTGCGTCAATTGGACGTCGTGTTGATGAGTTACTTGAAGAAATTGAACAAGCTGAAGCCCTGAACAATGACGATCTAGCGACCAACAACCAAGTTGATGAGCCAGGAGAGACTGAGCCAGAGCTTGCTATGTCAGCATCAAGCGCAGAGACCGTAACTGAGGTAAATAGTGATGCGGCATTTAGCCTTGATGATTTCCCTGAGTTTACCGAAGAAGATGCGCTAACGGATCCTGAAGCCACAGAGTATGTAGAGTCGGAAACGCCGCAGTCTTCAGACTATCAAGCTTCTGATGTGATCCGTGATGATGAATTACCGGAATTTGATGAAGACGCTGCGTTTTTTGACCCAGAAGCCGAAGCGTTAGAGCCTGACACGCAAGATGTCTCTGATGATGAACAGCAGTCTGCACTTGATAATGTAGTTAAACAGCTGCAGCAGGCTGTTGAAGCCTCTGAAGCTAAGCATGTTGCTTCAGAGGCACTGCAAGAGGCGCCTGAGACACAGTCTGAGGCTATTGAACTTGAAACTGATGCGCTGTTAGCGCCAGAGCAAGATACAGTCTCTTACACGCCTGAGAGTGAAAGCTTTAACGTCGCAAAAACAGAGCCAGAGTTTGAGTTTGAAACGATAGATCTGAATTCCGTACCTGAATTCAGTGAAGATGATGCACGCCAAGCTTCGTTTGATGAGCAGCATGAGCTTGAGCAGTACGATATTGAGCAAGGCTTAACGTCTGAACCTTTGCTTGATGATGCACCGCAAAATTCGATTCAGGCAGAAGTACCTGAGGTTGAAGAGGTAGTTGCTCCAACGGGTTCTACAACATCGCAGACTAATACGATTGATCAGCAGTTAGTGGACAGTGCTGGCTTGGACATGGATGCATTATTGACCGACCCTGATGCTTGGGAGCAGGATGATAGTACTGACATAGCGCCACCTCACTCTGTTACATCCGAGATTGACCTGACAGCGTTTGATGAATCTTCGGATGCATTTGCTCAAAGTGAAGCGTTAGCTGATGAGATCCCAATTGGCTTGGATGACATTGAAAGCCAAGAACGAGATCAACTGTTATTTAATGAAGACCCATTCTTGGACGATCAGTCGCTTGAAATGTCGGAAGATGATGCAGCCGTATGGGCGGCAGCTTCTGAAGAGCCTCGACTTGTGAGTGAAGATTGGTCAGAGCAACCTCAAATGCAGGTTGAAGAAGTTGATCGGTTTGATGCGGAATCTTTGCTTGATGATGTTGATGAGCAAGAGTTGTTACTCGACGCGACGGAGGAGAAGCCTGAAGGTGGTGCACCGTTAGAGCGAGTTGAACCTGAGATAGACAGCGAGAGCACTTATAATAATGAAGCCCGTGGTCCAGACTCCGACTATCAAGAAGCAGGTAGTGAGCTATTAGACGAAGCTAAACCTTCACCCGCTTCTTACATTAGTATTGATGAACTATTAAAAGAGTCGGATCTTGAGGATGATGTTAATCTCGATATTGACCTTGATAGCGCACCACTGAACCTGGATGTCGGTCTTGATGAGTTTCCTGATATTTTAGCAGGCGTACCAGAGTACGATGTAGACAGTCAGGGAGAGTACGCCAGTAAGCTTGATTTGGCAAAAGCGTACCTTGAAATGAATGATGCTGAAGGCGCGGCTGATTTACTGCAGGATATCGCGCAAAACGGTGATGCACAAAGCGCACAAGAAGCTGCGAATTTATTAAAAGTCACCCGCCGATAATCCATTCATAAAATCCGTGATAAGTGAGATTAGGCGCGATACTTTTTGAGTATCGCGCTTTTTTATTCTTTAAAAATAGATTTAAACGCTAAGAAGCTGAGGGGGTTGTCGCATCTGACTCTGCCATCCCTTATAATCACCGCAATATATACATTTAATAGGGCTCTGTGGGCCTAGGCAAGACGAAGTAGATTATGCGAATAGCGTTAGGTATCGAATACGACGGTGCAAATTATCACGGTTGGCAACGTCAACTAGATGTAGTGAGTGTGCAAGGTGAACTGGAAAAAGCCTTGTCTAAAATTGCCAATCAGCCGATTGAAGTCTTTTGTGCGGGTCGCACAGATGCTGGTGTGCATGGCACAGGACAAGTGGTTCACTTTGATGTCGATTCAAATCGAAAGCTAGCGGCATGGACTATGGGGGTAAATACCCACTTACCCAAAGACATCGCAGTACGCTGGGCACATGAAGTGACGGAAGATTTTCATGCGCGTTTTTCAGCAACAGCACGCCGTTACCGCTACATTATTTCAAATCATGCGTTCCGACCTGCAATCCTTGCCCATGGTGTGAGCCATTACCACGGTGAGCTTGATGAAAAGTTGATGCATGAAGCGGCTCAATTTTTACTGGGTGAGCATGATTTCACTTCATTCCGTGCTACGCACTGTCAGGCAAATACCCCGTTCCGCCATATGCATCACATTAATATTACTCGCCATGGCCAGTACATAGTGATTGATATTAAAGCGAATGCTTTTTTGCATCATATGGTACGCAATATTACAGGTAGCTTGATTAAAGTCGGCCGAGGCGAAGAAAAGCCCGAGTGGATTCAGTGGTTGTTACAGCAAAAGAACCGCCAAATTGCGGGAGTAACAGCAAAAGCTGAGGGTTTATACCTGATTGAGGTGGATTATCCGGCTGAACATGGTTTGCCACATGTACCAGCTGGTCCACTGTTCATTGAAGATTAATGTGAGTAAATACAAGTAAAATAATGTGTCTAGTTGCGCATTACTTCATTATATTTACGTAGAGGTCACAAGGTACAACCAGTTTTTTATCTACAGATTGGCAACTTTGTGCTTTAATTCCTCTCTTAATAATTAAACGAATTTGCTTTCTCTGCTTTTTTGGCGGGGAATTTTTAGATAAAAAAGGTCATTCATGAGCTGGCTTGAAAAGATCCTAACGAAGAGCAACATTGTTTCTTCTCGCAAAGCGTCAATCCCTGAAGGTGTATGGACGAAATGTACTTCTTGCGAACAAGTGCTTTATCACGCTGATCTAGAGGCTAACCTAGAAGTGTGTCCGAAATGTGATCATCACATGCGTATGAAAGCACGTCGCCGTCTGGAAACCTTCCTTGACCAAGACAGTCAAGTAGAACTAGCGGCAGATATGGAACCGAAGGATAAACTGAAGTTCCGCGACTCTAAGAAATATAAAGATCGTATCTCGGCTGCTCAAAAGAACAGTGGCGAAAAAGATGCACTAGTTGTGATGCAAGGTACCTTGCTTGGCCAAGATGTGATTGCTTGTGCCTTTGAGTTCTCCTTTATGGGCGGCTCTATGGGTTCTGTTGTTGGTGCTAAATTCGTGAAAGCGGTAGAAGCGGCAATGGAAAACAACTGTGCACTTGTGTGTTTCTCGGCAAGTGGCGGTGCTCGTATGCAAGAAGCACTGATGTCGTTAATGCAAATGGCAAAAACCAGTGCAGCCCTTGAGCGTCTTTCAGCAAAAGGCTTACCTTTCTTCTCAGTACTGACGGACCCAACAATGGGTGGTGTATCGGCAAGTTTGGCTATGCTAGGTGATATCAATATTGGTGAGCCAAAAGCTTTGATTGGTTTTGCTGGTCAACGCGTGATTGAGCAAACAGTACGTGAGAAGCTTCCTGAAGGTTTCCAGCGTAGTGAATTCTTGCTTGAGCATGGTGCTATCGACATGATCGTTGACCGCCGTGAAATGCGTCAGCGTATCGGTGGCCTTATCGCGAAAATGACAAACCAAACATCACCTTTGGTGGTTTCAGTTGATAGCGCGCCTAAAGCTGTCGAGGTTCCACAAGAGGCTGATAAAGCCGAGTAAGCCTTCGCTTTGTAAATAATTGTTAAAACGCCGACGGAAGTGACTTTCGTCGGCGTTTTTGTTTTTCGGAATAACGGTCAGTTTGGTATAGTGCATACCAACAAGTTAGTGATTAAGTGAACAATTTTTCCATGACAGATCTGATAGCACCTTCAGCGACAGCCTCGCTTACCTCATGGCTGACTTATCTAGAACAACTTCATACCAGTGCCATCGACTTAGGGCTTGATCGTGCTCAAGCGGTTGCAGAGCGTGGAAATTTGATTAAACCCGCACCGAAAGTGATTACGGTTGCAGGTACCAATGGCAAAGGCTCAACCTGTGCCATTTTAGAAGCTATTTTATTAGATGCTGGCTATAAGGTCGGTGTGTACAGTTCGCCTCATCTCGTTCGTTACAACGAGCGCGTACGCATTAATGGTGACGAACTTGCTGATGAAAAACATAGCCAGGCTTTTGCTGCAATTGAAGAATACCGTGGTGATGTTAGTTTGAGCTTGTTTGAGTTTGGTACGCTAGCAGCGCTTGAATTATTTAAAAACAATCAGGTCGATGTGGCCATTTTAGAAGTAGGTTTAGGTGGGCGTTTAGATGCGACCAATATCGTTGATCATGATGTTTCAGTGATCACCAGCCTTGCCGTTGATCATGTGGATTGGCTTGGTGATGACATTGAAGTGATTGGCTTTGAGAAAGCCGGTATTTTCCGCAGTGATAAACCAGCTATTTGTGGCCAACCAACACCACCTGCGAGTGTGGCTGCCCATGCTGATGATATTAGCGCCAAGCTGTATCAAGTCGGTTATCAGTTTGATTATCAAGTGACGGCAGATAAGTGGCAGTGGAAGAGCGGTTGCTTTGAATTAACCGATTTGCCGATTCCTTCACTGCCATTACCAAATGCTGCAACGGCATTAATGGCATTGGGAACCGCTGAACTTGATATCAGTGATTGTAATATCGTCAATGGTTTAAAAGCTGCATCCTTACCTGGGCGCATGCAGCGCATTGGCACTTCATCTTTGGTGATCATGGATGTCGCACACAACCCGCATTCTGCACAATACTTTGCTCAGCAACTTGAAAAAATCAAGGTGTCGGAAGGGAAGCAGCGTGTCCATGCGGTTGTTGCTATGCTGCACGATAAAGATATTGCTGCAACTATTGCTGAAATGAAAACAGTCGTTGATGCTTGGTACCCAGCGTCACTAGAGGGGCCTCGCGCGGCTAAAGCCGATGAAATTATTGCTAATCTTGGCGGTGGCGTTGAAGGATTTGTGTCCCCAGAAGTCGCTTATGACCAAGCGTTAGCGCAAGCTGCTGAGCAGGACGTAGTAATCGTGTTTGGCTCGTTTTACACTGTAGGCCAAATCGCAAGCCATATTGCAGCGAAACAGGAGTAATTGTGGCAAGTAAATTTCAAAGCCGATTAGTTGGCACCATTTTATTAGTGGCACTGGGCGTGATTTTTTTACCGGATCTTTTTGATGGAAAAAAACAGCATTACCAAGAACAGTTTGCCAGCATACCTTTGCAGCCAGAATTCGAAGCTGAACAAGAATATGAAACAATTCCTGAGCCCGAGTTTGTGGATGTTGAGTTACCCGACGAACCTGTCACGGTCGTCGTCGATGATACGCAAGTCGCAAGCGCAAATGGGGCTGAAAAATCAGTTGCGGAAACGGCCCCCGTTAAAATTGAGAAACCAAGTGTTGCACCCGTCAAAGAAGGTTACAAAAAAAGTGGTTGGGTTATTCAGCTCGGTGTGTTTGGCAATTTTGACAATGCCAATAAGCTGGTGGAGAAATTACGTCAGTCTGGCTATCAGGCACATGTTTTTCCTAAACAGCCGAAAAAAGGCGATTATGCTCGCGTTGTCGTTGGACCGAATGTTTCAAAAGAAGCTCTTTCTGCTGAGCTTAAAGATTTAGAAAAAATTACGGGTTTGAAAGGTCAATTGCTTAGATTTAACCCACTAAACCCTTAGGTAAACGTTTGCGTTCTCATTTTTTCTGTTAGAATACGCACCATCAAGGCGAAAACAATAAATGATGATTTGGATTGATTACGTAATTTTAGGCGTAATTGGCTTCTCAGCGCTGGTTAGTGTAATCCGCGGTTTTGTTAAAGAAGCACTCTCGTTAGTGATTTGGTTTGCGGCATTTTTTGTTGCCAGCAATTTTTACACGCAGTTAGCTGCTTACTTCACTAACATCAAGGACGAAATGGTACGCAATGGCAGTGCCATCGCCGCTTTATTTATTGCCACGCTAATTGTTGGCGCGGTAGTGAACTATGTGATTGGACATTTAGTGCAAAAGACGGGGCTGTCAGGAACAGACCGTGTTTTGGGAATTGTTTTTGGTGGCGTGAGAGGGGTGTTAATCGTCTCTGCGGTACTGTTTTTCATTGATGCTTTTACTGGGTTCTCAAGTGCTGATTGGTGGAAACAATCTCAATTGATCCCTCAGTTTGGTGTTGTGATTGAATGGTTCTTCACTTATATCAAAGACACATCAAGCTTTTTACCCGGCGCGCTATAGCGCCGGCTTTATATGCGTGACGAGGATTTAGGACATGTGTGGTATTGTCGGAATCGTGGGTTCAAACCCGGTAAATCAATCTATCTATGATGCATTGACTGTGCTGCAGCATCGCGGCCAAGATGCTGCCGGTATTGTTACCTTAGAAAGCAATCGTTTTCGTCTGCGTAAGGCTAACGGTTTAGTTCGTGATGTATTTGAAGCTAAGCACATGCAGCGCTTACAAGGGAATGTGGGTATCGGTCATGTTCGCTACCCGACAGCAGGCAGTTCAAGTGCCTCAGAAGCTCAGCCTTTTTATGTAAACTCACCATACGGTCTATCATTAGCACATAATGGTAACTTGACGAATGCAAATGAAGTGCGTGATTCATTGTTTAGCCAAGCCCGTCGTCATGTTAATACAACGTCAGATTCTGAAGTATTACTGAACGTTCTTGCTCATCACCTTGAGAAGTCAGAATCATCACCGATTTCACCGAGTGATATCTTTGGTGCGATTCGTTCTGTTCATCGTCAGGTGAAAGGAGCATACGCTGTTGTAGCCATGCTCATTGGCCATGGCTTAATGGCATTTCGTGATCCAAACGGTATTCGCCCTCTTTGCTTAGGAAAGCGTGAATGTAACGGTAATACTGAGTACATGGTAGCGTCTGAATCCGTTGCCTTGGATGCGGTTGGTTTTGACTTTGTTCGTGATGTTGCTCCTGGTGAAGCGGTTTACATCACATTTGATGGGCAGTTATTTACCGAGCAATGTGCTGAGAATCCTGTTCTTAATCCATGCGTGTTTGAGTTTGTCTATTTTGCTCGTCCTGATTCTTTCATCGATAAAATTTCGGTATACGGCGCACGTGTTCGTATGGGTACTAAATTGGGTGAAAAAATTAAACGTGAGTGGGACGATATGGATATCGATGTGGTTATCCCAATCCCTGAAACCTCGTGTGACAGTGCACTTGAAATCGCACGTACGCTTGATAAGCCATACCGCCAAGGTTTTGTGAAGAATCGCTATGTTGGCCGCACCTTTATCATGCCGGGTCAGCAAATGCGCCGTAAATCAGTACGCCGTAAGTTGAATGCTATCCGCTCTGAATTTAAAGGTAAGAATGTTCTGTTGGTTGATGATTCAATCGTACGTGGTACTACATCAGAACAAATTATCGAGATGGCACGTGAAGCGGGTGCAAACAAAGTCTATCTAGCATCTGCCGCGCCTGAAGTACGTTTCCCTAACGTATACGGTATTGATATGCCAACGGCAAATGAACTTATCGCGCATGGCCGTGAAGTGGATGAGATCAGCAAACTGATTGGTGCCGATGGTTTGATATTCCAAGATTTAGACGATTTGGTGGCAGCGGTTGCAGAAGGCAATCCAGATGTTAAGTTGTTTGAAACATCAGTATTCAATGGCAGCTATGTAACGGGTGATATTGATCAGATTTATCTTGATTACTTAGAGTCATTGCGTAGCGAAGATTCCAAACTTCAACGCGAGATCCAGCAAGATTTGGCGAATTTGGAACTGCATAACGAAGGTGTATAGCTGAGATTATAGCTTTCGCCAAGATGATGAAATAGATAAACGGGAGCACAGTGTGCTCCCGTTTTGTTGATAATCAAATGTGTAAAGTTTAGTGTCAGTGGCTAAAGATTGGCCCTAGTCCTAGGTTCCACAAAATTACGCTCGATGCGATGATAGAGACCAGTAGTACTAAGCCACAGGTAACAATAGAACTGGCGTAAATAAAGCCGCGCTCTTCTGGGATGTGCATCAATATCGGTACGCCTGTGTAGAGTAGATATACTGAGTAAGCTATCCCTATAAGCCCCGCTACCATTAAAAACCACACGTGTGGATAAATAGCCGCAATGCTTACCATGAACAGCGGTGTGGCTGTGTAGGCCGCCAATTCTAATGCTTGGGTGTAGGTAGGCGTAGACCCAAAAGTGTGGCTCATCCAGTAACTTAGGTAGGCGAGGGCAAAAACGCCTGCGACTAACGCAAAATACATCGCAACAGACATGCCGAGTGCACTGGTGGGTGTGAGAAAGAGTGGCTCGCCAACCCCGATTCGCCAACCAATAAAGACACTAGAGATATAGGCAAAGGCTGATGGCAGAAGGGCAATTAAAAGAATATGGCTGACACTGCTACCAATACCCTCGTGATCTTTATCGATAGTTTTCCATTCTTGCTTAGGGTGGGCGTATAGCCCAAATAAATGTCCCAAAATCATAACGCGTCCTCGTTATTACCGGGGTCAGGTATGGCCGCCAAGACAACGCGAGCATACATAAGGTTACGGTTAAAACCTGCTGTTTTATACCTATCTAACGAATGAGTCAGAAAAATACTGAAGAGAAAGAAGGTCATTAAACATCAAAATTTGATAATGATGATCTTGCTCATAACTAATATTTAGTCACTGTTTAGGCGCTGCGCAAGGTTATGAAGGAGGTATTACGTGCTAGAAATGAAACAGCCAGCAAAGAAGATGCTGGCTGAAAGCTTGTTGGGTGTTAGCTTAATTCAAAGTAATGGCTTGAAAATTCAATGAATAAACGAAGCTTTTCAGGCTGATAATCTCGGTGGTTATAAAGTAAAAATACTTCACGAGGGTTAGCCGACCAGTTCTTTAAGATCCGAACCAACTCGCCAGATTCAATATAGTGCTCAAGCATTACGTTTGGCATTAGGGTAATCCCTAATCCGGCACAGCATGCTTTACGAACCACATTAAGCTGATTAGCCTCAAAGCGGCCAGGATCATTGATCGTGATGGTTTCGCCTTGATTATCGGTTAAGCGCCAGCGTAGCAGCGGGTTACCTTTAAGTAAGGTATGCTCATGCAATTCCTGAGCATGCTTGGGTGCTGGGTTGTTTTTTAAATAAAGTGGACTCGCCACTAAGATATCTTTAACCGAGCTGATCTTACGTGCAATCAGCGTTGAGTCGCGCTGTGGGCCTACACGAAAAATCGCGTCCCAGTCGGTAGGATCGAGCTGTTCTGGCTCGCTACTCATGTGCAGCTCAAGGTTAATAGCTGGATGCTCTTTCATAAAGGCATTCAACATAGGTTGCAACATCACCTTAGTGAGGTTCGATGGTGCAGCAATGCGAAGTTTACCTGCTGCCCCCTTACACTCTTCACTAATATGCTGTGTTGTCGTTACGAGCTGGGCTAGGAGTGGGCTACAATCGTCATAGAAGCGCTGTCCTGCTTCAGTAAGCGACAATTTACGCGCATGACGGTTGAGCAAGCGAATACTCAAACATTCTTCAAGCGCCTGAATACGGCGTGTTAGCGTCGCAACGGGCACTTGGGTTTTTCGTGAGGCTGCGGTATAGCTGCCTTGTTCCACAACTACGCGGAATAAATTCAAATCGTCAAGTTTCATATAAACATCATTACTGAAAACTCATAATGGTGAATTGTATAACAAAAATGTGATGTAGTGGCTGTAAAAAGAGCCTCATTTGCTATGAATCAAGTTAGGACGATGAATTGTGTCAATTTGACGGTCTGTTTTTGGTGTTTTCGCTGTTTTTTTTGAACTAGATTCTATTCTTGGCGTTTGCCCTTGCTAGATTGCTATCTATCCTGACGAATCACTAATTAACACCTATGCTTTTTATTAGGTTGATAGACAATCTGGTACGCTTATGCACAGTGAACTTGATAGACCAAAATCGAGATTAACCCAGAATCATGGAGTCGATACTCCTGTCCAATCATGGAGGACGCAATCGTTGCTTGAAGGAAAAGACGTACTTGTGGTTGAAGATGATCCTATCTTCAGAAATATGATTGTTGGCTTTTTGAAAAGCCAAGGATGCCAAGTGCGTGAAGCGGAAGATGGTCTCGAAGGGTTGCGTGCATTACGAGATGCGATTCCAGACATTCTGTTATGCGATTTATCCATGCCGGTAATGACAGGCATGGAGTTTGTTGAAGAAATTGCTGCTCAGTACCCTATGCTTCCAGTGATCGTTATATCAGGTACGGGGGACATGGGGGACGTTGCAACGGCATTGCGTCATGGTGTGAAAGACTTTTTGATTAAACCTTTAGAAAACATCATGGTATTGAAGTCTGCAATGTTATCAGTACTTAAGTCACAAGATTCTTCTGTTGCAGAGCAAGATTTTTCGAATACTTGGTTTAACGTTGCTGACGATGGTGGAGCCGTTGATGAAGAACTTGAATGGCACATCAAAGAGCTGCAGGATAATCCTAAAGCCGCACGAGAGTTGCTAATGGGATTAATGCCCGAAACACAATCTCGCCAAGGCGACTGGCAATTGAACTACTGTGTACTGCAACCTGCCGATGTTCAGCCTGTGTTGCTTGATTACACTTGGCTGATGGATGGTCGATTGGCTTTTTATTTGGTTGATTCCGCTGTTGGTAAGAATAGCACGGCAACCACACTGCTTATTCGTGCCTTTTTTAATGATTACCTGCGTACGCGTATGGCTGAAGAGAGTGATTTAAACCATTTGGTCAGTTTGATAGAAAAAGGTATGTACCAGTCAGGTTATGCGTCACCAATACGTGGTGTCTTTGGTATGTTTGACGCCTGTGATCGTAGTCTTCAAGTGCTTTCAACTGGCTTAGGGGCGCAATTGCAGACTAGTGATAGTACGCAATCTGTCCCTGTTCAAGCATGGTTGGGCGATCATGCGAGTAAAAATAGTGTCAGCAAGATGTATTTACCGGAATCAGGCGGGCGTTTATCTTTAAGTGAAATCGGTTCAGCAAGCTTTAGTGTGACGATAAAACGTTGCGGTTTATGATAGATTTTTCCAGCTTCTACTAATAAAAAAGGTTGCTCATTGAGCAACCTTTTTTGTTTTGAATCACACCTTACTACTGAAACTAAGCTTTTGCAGTTTCCGCTTCCAGTGTTTCTTCGTCTTCAACCACTTTACCTTCAGCACCGTGCATCCAACGGATCAGCTGATTAGAGCAAAGTAGAAGCAGCACACCTGCGATTGTCGCAGCCACTGCAATACCACTAAAGATAGCCATAGGGCCTGCTTCGCCAACGTTAGCACCTATGATACCTGCAACATAGTTAGCAACAGCATTGAAACCAAACCATGCACCCATCATTAATGAGGCAAGGCGAAGTGGAGCAAGTTTCGTCACCATAGACAAGCCAATAGGTGATAAGCAAAGCTCACCTAGCGTATGGAAGAAGTATGCACCAACTAGCCAGAACATGGATGTTTTAACCGTTAGGTCACCACCTTGTTGCATTACTGCGCCCATCATGCACACAAAGCCAAGTGCGAGGAAGAATAGACCCATAGCAAACTTCACTGGTGAACTTGGCTCTTTTGGACCTAATTTAACCCAAATAGCTGCAATAACAGGTGCCAGAGTAATAACGAAGAATGGGTTCAGTGATTGGAACCAAGCCGCTGGTACTTCAAAGCTACCTATCATTCGGTCTGTGTATTGCTGTGAGAAAATATTCATCAGGCCGCCAGCTTGTTCAAAGCCAGCCCAGAAGATCACTACAAACATACCCATGATCATGATTACTTTTAGTCGATCACGTTCTTGACGAGTAAGTGGCTCTTTTTGGCCAGATTTGTTCATGGCTGCAGCACGTTTAGCTGCAGGTTCTTTACCAATGTTACCAAGTAGGCGTTCAGCAAAAATTAACTGAGTAACTAAACTGATCACCATACCAATACCTGCAGTTAAGAAGCCTGCTTTCCAGCCGTAAACAGCAGAAGCGGAGCCAGCAATGACGCCTGCAAGTAAAGAACCTAGGTTAATACCCATATAGAAAATAGTGAAAGCACCATCACGGCGGTTATCGCCATCTGTGTATAAATCACCAACCATGGTTGAGATATTTGGCTTAAATAGACCATTACCAATGATAAGTAGCGCTAACCCTAGGTAGAAGGCTGTTATTGCGTGTGGGTCAATCATGCTGTGGGGAAGCGCTAGCGTAAATTGACCTAACGCCATCAAAATACCACCGATAATGATTGAACGACGTTGGCCCAAGAAGTTATCGGCTATCCATCCACCAATTAAAGGGGTGATATAAACGAGGCCGGTGTAGATACCATATAACTCAAGCGCACTTTGGGTTGACCAACCTAAGCCACCATCCATGGTCTTATCTGTGAGATACAGTACTAAAATTGCACGCATCGCATAGTAAGAGAAGCGTTCCCACAGTTCAGTACTGAACAGCAAGAACAAGCCTTTTGGGTGCCCTAAAAGGGTACCGCTACTTCGATTGCTCATAATTATTCTCTTTATAAGGTTTGTTATGTGTTTGCTTATCTGCCCCATTTTATAATGGACAAAATAATCATCTGCAAGTTTTCACATTTGCAAAACAAACTGTTAAAATTGTAAGGTGTTGAAAATTAAGCGTTTGTATTATTTGTGATCAAATTTGAAATCTAATCTTTCAATGCGTCAAAAGATGTTTTGCGCTGGTTGGTCTGTCTTTTGTGGTGATATATATTGTTTTTGTTGTTAACTTTGGGGGTTAATGCTGCTTTGTGGTTTTTTTCATGATTGTTACAAATGTTGCTAAATGTTTCACTGTGAAAGTGTCGTCTTTGAGTTGAAGCTATTGGGCAAGAAAGAGGGAAACTGATAATCTTACTAAGTAATCTAAACGATAAATGGATACATAATGAAAGAATGGTTTCTTCTTTATTGTAAACGCAGCGAACAAGAGCGCGCTGTTCTTAACCTCGATCGCCAAGGCGTAGAATGTTATTACCCTCAAGTACTTATTAATAAATTGGTAAGAGGTAAGCGTATAGAGGTCGAAGAGCCACTTTTTCCGAGTTATATGTTCGTCTACTTTGATCCTGAAGAGATCAGCTATACAACAATACGTTCAACACGCGGTGTGGCGGATTTTATTCGCCAAGGCAGGATGCCACAGCCCATTCGTGCTGAGTTATTGTATGGCTTAATGCTTAACGAGAATACGCAAGAACAACAGTCAAAATTGTCCACTTTGCCACAACCTGGCGATAAGTTGGTACTTGAAAAAGGACAATACAAGGGTATTGAAGCTATCTACCATGAACCCGATGGAGAAAAGCGTTCTTTTATGCTAATTAACTTGCTGGGTAAAGAGGTTAAAGTCAGCGTAGATAACAGCGAAATTGTTAAAAAATAGTCTTTCATGCCTTTTATTCGATCGAGTTGGCGAATAATACATTCAGTTTATGTGGCGCTTACTCGGCTATAGCTATTTTGCTATAGTAGCGCCAGTTTATTAATATTCATGGTATTGAACATGACACAATCTTCCCCTATCCGTAAGGCCGTGATCCCTGTTGCGGGTCTTGGTACACGTATGTTGCCAGCAACCAAAGCCATCCCTAAAGAGATGTTGCCTATCGTTGATAAGCCGCTTATTCAATACGTAGTGAATGAGTGTGTGGCAGCAGGCATCAAAGAGATTGTTTTGGTGACTCATTCATCAAAAAACTCGATTGAAAACCATTTTGATACCTCGTTTGAGCTTGAAGCTACGCTAGAAAAGCGTGTGAAGCGCCAGTTGCTTGAAGAAGTACAAAAAATTTGTCCACCTGATGTCACTATTATGCATGTGCGTCAAGGCCAAGCGAAAGGCCTAGGCCATGCGGTATTGTGCGCTCACCCATTGATTGGTGATGCACCATTTGCCGTGGTATTACCTGATGTTATTTTGGATGATGCGGCGAGTGACCTGCGTAGTGAGAACATGGCGGCTATGGTTGCAGAGTTCAATACGACGGGTATTAGCCAGGTATTGGTAGAACCGGTTCCTATGAGCGAAGTATCAAACTACGGCGTGGCAGACGTTAATGGCACCGAGCTTAAAGCGGGTGAAACAGCAGCGATGACTAAGGTGGTTGAAAAGCCTGCGGTCGATGTCGCACCATCAAATCTGGCGATTGTTGGCCGTTACGTACTACCAGCAGAGATTTGGGGCTTACTTGAAAAAACACCTGTGGGGGCTGGTGATGAGATCCAGTTGACAGATGCGATTGATATGCTGATGGAAAAACAACAGGTGAATGCATTCCATATGTCTGGTGTTAGTCATGACTGTGGTAGCAAACTCGGCTACATGCAAGCATTTGTCGAATATGGCATGCGCCATGATGTGCTTGGTGAAGATTTCACGGCCTACATCAAAGAGCTTGCAAAATCACTGTAATCCAATATTGATTTTCATGCATAAAAAAAGCAGCCATTGGCTGCTTTTTTCGTATAGAGGTCAGTTAAGCTTTCATAGCCCGAATCTAAGTAAAAAACTCAGCATCAAGACTTATGTCTGACAGCAAGAAATTAGCTGTTTATTCGTTATTTAGCGGCTGAGTAATAAAGCCGGCTAAGATTCGCTGTGGTATTGTTCACACGCGAGTAGGGTATTCTCAATGAGGGTAGCAACTGTCATTGGGCCAACACCACCTGGTACTGGTGTGATGTGCTTGGCTTTGGTTTTGGCCACATCAAACTCAACATCACCCACTAACTTTCCTGTGCTTAAACGGTTGATACCTACATCGATCACGGTTGCACCTTCTTTAATCCAATCTCCTGGAATGAAGTTTGGTTTTCCTACCGCAACCACTACGATATCAGCTTGGCGAACGTGACCTTCTAAATCTTGCGTAAAGCGATGGCATGTCGTTGTTGTCGCACCAGCCAGTAATAATTCCATCGTCATAGGACGTCCAACAATGTTTGATGCACCGACAACCACAGCATGCTTGCCGCGAGTAGGGATGTTGTAGCGTTCCAGAAGCGTGATAATGCCTTTCGGTGTGCATGAGCGTAGTTTAGGCATGCGTTGGCACAAACGGCCAACATTGTAAGGGTGGAAGCCATCAACGTCTTTTTCAGGAGTAATATGCTCTAGGATCACTGTGCTATCCATGCCAGCTGGAAGAGGCAGTTGTACCAAAATACCATCGATCTCTTTATCAGCATTAAGCTCTGAAATCAGTGCTAACAACTCTGTTTCATTGGTGGTGGCAGGTAAGTCAAAAGATTTGGAAATAAAGCCAACCTCTTCACAGGCTTTGCGTTTACTACCGACGTAAACTTGCGAAGCAGGATCTTGGCCAACCAGCACAACTGCAAGCCCTGGCGCACGAAGGCCAGCATCTACACGTGCTTTAACACGTGCAGCGACTTCTTGACGAACAGTTTGTGAGATGATTTTGCCATCAATAATTTGAGCGCTCATGGTTTTCCTTATGACTTATTGCTAGCGTACGCAGTCGTAGCAGATCAACGATAAAAGAATAAAGACGGTGAAAGTTGAGTACGACTTTCTTAATCCTTATTGATGCCGATATTGTCGCAGATACTGTGAGTAATATCCATAACGCAAACGTTTGCCTTGCGTTAAAACAAAGAAAATGTAGATGCTATAACTTTTTATATTCGTGGGTTGCACTATGGGTTGGATGAAAAAGCAGCATGGGATTGATGGCGTATTCATCACACTAGGCGCTTGATATTACAGATTGCTCTAAGTTTAACCGCTTGATGTTTTAAGTAATTAAAAAAAAGGAAAAACCGTTGACCTTAGAGAGTAGCAACGTATAATTCCGACCCATAACGCACGACAGCGTTATAGTGCGCCCTTAGCTCAGCTGGATAGAGCACGTCCCTTCTAAGGATGTGGTCGCAGGTTCGAATCCTGCAGGGCGTGCCATTATTTTAAGAAACCGTACCTAGCGAAAGCTAAGTACGGTTTTTTTCGTTTTAAATCATACTTTTTATTTTTCCTATCGATCTCACTTCAGCGTCAATAGCCTGCTCATACTTCAAACAACCGTTTGCTACCAATTGGTGGTCTGTGCACAAAATCGGCATCTAAACCGATTTTTTTCATTATTTCCCTTGAAAATCGATTTTTAGCCCCTATTTTGTGGAGAAGCCATGGTTTATGGGCTGTAGTCTCGACCTGAGAGTATCAGACCGTTATAATGCCGCGTTTTAATTTCTATCCCTGAAACTACTTTTATTAGTAGCGTTAGAAATTATCAGAATTAAGGCGTTGTGGTAGGTTTGTCTAAATCGCCATAACACGAAAGGATGCCACCGTCAGATTGAACTGATCGGCAACATCACTCAGTGATCTGAGTAAGTTTTGAGGTTAAATAAAATGCAAGTTACCGTTGAAACCACTGAAGGCCTAGAGCGCCATCTAACTATCACAGTTCCTGCTGCAAACATCGAAGATGCAGTAAAAGTTGAACTGCAAAAAATCGCTAAAAATCGTCGTTTCGATGGTTTCCGTCCAGGTAAAGCGCCAATCAAAATGGTTGCTCGCATGTTTGGTGCATCTGTTCGTCAAGAAGTAATGGGCGAAGTAATGCAACGTCACTTCATCGAAGCGATCGTTAAAGAAAAAATCAACCCAGCTGGCGCACCTACTTTTACTCCAGTAGAGTTCGCTGAAGGTCAAGACCTAGTATTCAAAGCGTCTTTCGAAATCTTCCCAGAAATCACACTTCAAGGCCTAGACAAAATTGCTGTTGAAAAACCAGCAGTTGAAGTTAAAGCTGAAGACGTTGAGACAATGATCGAAACACTACGTAAGCAACAAGCTACGTGGTCTGAAGCAGATGTTGCTGCTGTTGCTGACAGCCGTGTAACTATCGATTTCAACGGTTCTATCGACGGCGAAGAATTCGACGGCGGTAAAGCTGAAGGTTTCGCACTTGCTATGGGCCAAGGTCGAATGATCCCTGGTTTCGAAGACGGTATCGTTGGTAAGAAAGCGGGCGAAGAGTTCACAGTAGAAGTATCTTTCCCAGAAGATTACCACGCTGAGAACCTAAAAGGTAAAGCAGCATCTTTCGCTATCAAACTACACAAAGTTGAAGCACAAGAGCTACCTGAACTAACTGAAGAGTTCGTTGCTAAGTTCGGTGTAAACGACGGTTCTGTAGATAGCCTAAAAGCTGAAGTTCGTAAGAACATGGAACGCGAAATGAAGCAAGCTGTTAAAGGTCGTATTAAAGACCAAGTTCTTAACGGCCTAATCGAGCAAAACGACATCGCTGTTCCAGCTGCACTTATCGACCAAGAAATCAACGTTCTTCGTCAACAAGCTGCACAACGTTTTGGTGGCGACGCTAAAAACATGCCTGAACTACCACGTGAACTGTTCGAAGAACAAGCTAAGCGTCGCGTAGTTGTTGGTCTTCTTCTTGGTGAAGTAATTAAGTCTGAAGAGCTAAAAGCGGATGATGAGCGCGTTAAAGCACTTATCAACGAAATGGCTTCAGCTTACGAAGATCCAACAGAAGTTGTTGCTTACTACGAGCAAAACGAGCAAATGATGAACAATATGCGTAACGTTGCTCTAGAAGAGCAAGCTATCGATGCGCTAATTGCTAAAGCACAGGTTACAGAAAAAGAAGTTGGCTTCAACGAGCTAATGAACCAACAACCTGCAGCTTAATTTACTGAAATTACTGTAGAGATTTGACTTTGCTTCGAATCTTCTGCTAACAATGGTCCGTGTGAGTCATTTCATTCGGGCCATTTATTTTAGGGAAATAACGTTATGAGCTACCAAGAAAAAAACGCCATGTCGCCAATTATGGATGCGCTGGTTCCTATGGTGGTCGAGCAGACTTCTCGTGGTGAACGTTCCTACGACATTTATTCCCGACTATTAAAAGAGCGTGTGATTTTCTTAACCGGTCAGGTTGAAGATCATATGGCAAACTTAGTAGTTGCACAGTTGCTATTTCTTGAGTCTGAAAACCCAGACAAAGACATCTTCCTATACATTAACTCACCAGGCGGTAGCGTAACTGCTGGTATGTCTATTTACGACACCATGCAGTTTATTAAACCAAATGTAAGCACGGTATGTATGGGCCAAGCATGTTCTATGGGTGCATTCCTACTTGCTGGTGGCGCGAAAGGTAAGCGTTTTGTATTACCTAACTCTCGCGTAATGATTCACCAGCCGTTAGGTGGATTCCAAGGACAAGCTTCTGACATTCAGATCCATGCTCAAGAAATTCTAACTATCAAGCAAAAACTGAATAACTTGTTAGCAGAACATACAGGTCAGCCGCTAGAAGTGGTTGAGCGCGATACTGATCGTGATAACTTTATGTCTGCTGATCAAGCAGTTGAATATGGCTTGGTTGACGCTGTTTTGAATAAACGTGACTAAATTGCGTTATATTGTTCACGCTTGCTAACAGTTGGCGCGGAGCAAAATAACCAGAGTTGTTATACACTCAAAACAAGGCAATGATGGGGTTAAACCCGAAAAGAGGTTAGCGGATGACAGATAAGCGAAAAGAGAATGGTAGTGGGAAACTGCTTTATTGCTCTTTCTGCGGCAAAAGCCAACATGAAGTTCGTAAGCTGATTGCTGGCCCTTCTGTTTATATTTGCGATGAGTGTGTCGATCTTTGTAACGACATCATTCGCGAAGAAATTAAAGAAGTAATGCCAAAACGCGATGGCAATGAGCTTCCAACACCGCAAGAAATTCGCACGAATCTTGACGATTATGTAATCGGTCAAAACCATGCGAAGAAAGTGCTCGCTGTAGCTGTATACAACCACTACAAACGTTTACGTAATGGTGATACAACCAGTGAAGGCGTCGAGCTTGGTAAGAGTAACATCTTGCTAATCGGCCCAACTGGTAGTGGTAAAACGCTACTGGCTGAAACGCTTGCGCGTATGCTGGATGTACCTTTTACAATGGCTGATGCAACTACGCTGACTGAAGCGGGTTATGTTGGTGAAGATGTAGAAAACATCATCCAGAAGCTACTGCAAAAATGTGACTACGACGTAGCAAAAGCGGAACGTGGCATTGTTTACATCGATGAAATCGATAAGATTTCTCGTAAGTCAGACAACCCATCGATCACGCGTGATGTATCGGGTGAAGGTGTTCAACAAGCCTTGTTGAAACTGATCGAAGGTACAGTTGCTTCTGTTCCACCGCAAGGTGGTCGTAAGCACCCACAGCAGGAATTCCTGCAAGTGGATACATCGAAAATCTTATTCATCTGTGGTGGTGCGTTTGCAGGGCTTGATAAAGTCGTTGAGCAGCGTGTGGCAACAGGTACGGGCATTGGCTTTGGTGCGGAAGTACGCTCTAAAGAAGATTCACGTACATTGAGTGATTTGTTCGAGAAAGTAGAACCAGAAGATCTGGTGAAATACGGTTTGATCCCTGAGTTTATTGGTCGTCTACCTGTAGCTGCTATCCTTAGTGAGCTAGATGAAGATGCACTAGTACAGATCTTGCGTGAACCTAAAAATGCGTTGACTAAGCAGTATGCTGCGCTACTTGAGCTTGAAAATGTTGAGCTTGAGTTCCGTGACGATGCATTAGTTGCTATCGCCCGTAAAGCGATGGAGCGTAAAACAGGTGCTCGTGGTCTACGTTCAATCGTAGAAGCTGTATTGCTTGATACTATGTATGAACTTCCTTCTGCGGAAGGTGTGAGTAAAGTTGTTATTGATGAATCAGTAATTAAAGGTGAGTCTGAGCCGCTACTGATTTACGAAAATAATGAAAATCAAGCAGCTGGTGCTGAGTAATTGCTTAATTACCGCCCATAATGCGCAAAAAAAGGAGGCTGAGGCCTCCTTTTTTATTTTCTCTTGTTTCTGCCGTTGAATCTTGAGGGTTTACCCCCATATACTCAGGTATACAACTGAACGGAAGAGAGAAAAATATGAACCTGGAGCGTTCTGAACGCCTTGATATCCCCGTTCTGCCATTACGTGACGTAGTGGTTTACCCTCATATGGTTATTCCATTGTTTGTGGGCCGGGAAAAATCTATTCGTTGCCTTGAATCGGCTATGGATAACAACAAACAAATTCTGTTGGTGGCTCAGAAAGAAGCGGCCACGGACGAGCCTTCTATCGAAGACATGTACGATGTTGGTACTGTCGCAACGATTCTCCAGTTGCTGAAACTGCCAGACGGTACGGTAAAAGTACTTGTCGAAGGTCAGCAGCGTGCCAAAGTTGAAAACCTCGCTGACGACGACTTCTTTACTGCCCAAGCTGAGTTTCTGGTTACGCCAGAAATGGACGAGCGTGAGCAGGAAGTGCTGGTACGCACTGCTATCAGTCAGTTTGAAGGCTTTATCAAGCTTAATAAAAAGATCCCACCTGAAGTACTGACGTCGCTTAATGGCATCGACGAGGCTGCACGCCTTGCGGATACCATCGCTGCGCACATGCCGCTGAAATTAGCCGATAAGCAAAAAGTACTTGAGATCATTGATATCGTAGAGCGTTTAGAGTTCTTGATGGCAATGATGGAATCTGAAATCGATTTGCTTCAAGTTGAAAAACGCATTCGCGGTCGCGTGAAGAAGCAAATGGAAAAAAGCCAACGTGAGTATTACCTCAACGAGCAAATGAAAGCGATCCAGAAAGAACTGGGTGAGCTAGATGATGCGCCAGATGAGTTCGAATCTTTGAAGTTAAAAATCGAAGAATCGAAAATGCCTGCGGAAGCGAAAGAAAAAACAGAGCAAGAACTTCAGAAACTGAAAATGATGTCACCTATGTCAGCCGAAGCAACGGTTGTGCGTGGTTACATCGATTGGATGCTAAGTGTGCCTTGGTACAAGCGTTCTAAAGTGAAGAAGAACTTGGCTAAGGCAGAAGAAGTTCTGAACGCTGACCATTATGGGCTAGAGCGCGTTAAAGAACGTATTCTTGAGTACCTCGCAGTACAAAGCCGTATCAATAAGTTAAAAGGCCCAATCCTATGTTTGGTTGGTCCTCCTGGTGTTGGTAAAACGTCGCTTGGTCAGTCTATTGCTGCAGCAACGGGCCGTAAGTATACCCGTATGGCGTTGGGTGGTGTGCGTGATGAAGCGGAAATCCGTGGTCACCGTCGTACCTATATCGGTTCTATGCCGGGCAAGCTGATTCAGAAAATGGCGAAAGTGGAAGTGAAAAACCCGCTGTTCCTATTGGATGAAATCGACAAGATGTCTTCTGATATGCGAGGTGATCCATCGTCAGCATTGCTAGAAGTTTTAGATCCGGAGCAAAATAGCGCGTTCAACGATCACTACCTTGAAGTGGATTACGATCTGTCAGACGTAATGTTTGTGGCAACGTCGAACTCCATGAATATCCCAGGACCATTGCTTGACCGTATGGAAGTGATTCGTCTATCGGGTTACACCGAAGATGAAAAACTCAATATTGCTAAGCGTCACCTGTTAGGTAAGCAAATTCAACGCAATGGTTTGAAGCCTGCTGAAATTGATGTTGATGACTCAGCACTAACGGGCATTATTCGTTACTACACCCGAGAAGCCGGTGTACGTAGCCTAGAGCGTGAAATTTCGAAACTATGCCGTAAAGCGGTAAAAGAAATTTTGTTGAACAAAGACATTAAGCAAGTGTCTATCTCCATGGAAAATCTGAAGGATTACCTTGGCGTTCAACGTTTTGATTACGGTAAAGCTGACGAAAGCAACAGCATAGGTCAAGTGACAGGTCTTGCGTGGACAGAAGTAGGTGGCGATCTCTTAACGATTGAAACTGAATCTATGCCTGGCAAAGGCAAACTCACCTACACAGGTTCACTTGGCGATGTGATGCAAGAATCGATTCAAGCGGCAATGACGGTTGTTCGCAGCCGTGCTGAGCGTCTTGGTGTGAACCCTGATTTTTACGAAAAGCGTGATATTCACGTTCACGTTCCTGAAGGTGCAACACCGAAAGATGGTCCAAGTGCCGGTATTGCAATGTGTACTGCATTGGTGTCTAGCTTAACAGGTAACCCTGTACGTGCCGATGTGGCAATGACAGGTGAAATTACCCTGCGCGGTGAAGTGTTACCTATCGGTGGCTTGAAAGAGAAACTGCTAGCAGCGCACCGTGGTGGTATTAAGACAGTGCTGATTCCGAAAGAGAATGAGCGTGATTTGGAAGAGATTCCTGATAACGTGATTGCTGATCTTAAAGTTTGCCCAGTACAGTGGATTGATGAAGTGCTTACCATTGCACTGCAAAACAACCCATCAGGTATTGAGCTGGTTGAAACTCAAAAGAGTGACATGCAGCAAAGTTAAGTGAAGAAAAGACGCAGTCAGGCACGAAAAGGCTTGTCAGCGTTTTTTCCACTGGCTATAAGATAGGTCTAATTTTGCTGTAAGCCTAACAAAATCAAGGCTTACACACTCCATCGGTTGATAGTGCTGGTATAATTAGGTCCAAGTTAATTTGATTGTCCGTGCCATTGTGGATATTACGGACAATGTTCATAGAGGGGATGAAATCGTGAACAAAACTCAGTTAGTTGATAAGATTGCCGAAGGCGCAGATATTTCTAAAGCATCAGCAGGTCGTGCACTTGATGCATTCATCGATGCTGTTTCTGATACGCTGAAAGACGGTGATCAAGTTGCTCTTGTAGGTTTCGGTACCTTCTCTGTACGTGAGCGCGCTGCTCGTACAGGTCGTAACCCACAGACGGGTGCTGAGATCCAAATCGCAGCCGCTAAAGTTCCAGGTTTTAAACCAGGTAAAGCTTTAAAAGATTCTGTAAACTAAGAGGGCTTTGCCCTTAGGTTATTTGCATTATGCATTGACTAAGTCTAACTTGGTGAAATAACCGACAGAAAGGGCGCATCATCGAGATGCGCTTTTTTACATTTTATACCGGTGTCATTGTTAGCTTTAATTTCATCCATGAAGTAGCTAACACAACCCTGCCAGCTCGAACAATTAGGAGATACGGCAAGTTATGATGGAGCGATTGCGCGAAGGCGCTAGCAGCATTTGGGTTAAGATTATTCTTAGCCTGATTATTTTCTCTTTTGTCTTCGCAGGTGTAGGTAGCTACCTTGCTGGCGGCAGTGAACAAGCAGCTGCAAAAGTAGGTGATCAAGAAATTGGTCAACGTCAATTCGAACAAGCCTACCAGAACGAACGTAACCGCATGCAGTCGCAACTGGGTGATTACTTTGCAACGCTATTAGGCGATCCAGAGTATGTAAAACAGTTCCGCCGCAGTGTGCTTGACCGTATGGTTAACGATGTATTGATTGAACAACGCGCTCATGCGTTAGGCTTACGCATTAGTGATGAGCAAGTTCGTCAAGCGATTGTAACTATGCCTGAATTCCAACGTGACGGTAAGTTTGATAACGATACATACAATATGTTGTTGCGTCGTTCGAACTTTACACCTGATCAGTTTGCAGAATACATGCGTGGCGATATGCTTCGTCAGCAATTCCTTGCTGCTATCCAAGGCAGTGATTTTGCGCTAAGCAATGAGCTAACGGCACTACGCAAGCTTGAAGTTCAGCAGCGTGAAGTCCGTACACTAACGCTTTCTTTGGCTGATTTTACGCAGAATGCGGAAATTACAGATGAAGAAATTCAAGCCTACTACGATCAGAATCCACAGCAGTTTACCCGTCCTGAGCAAGTGAAAGTCGCTTACATTGAGCTTTCTGGTAAAGGCCTGAAGGATACTATCGCGATTACTGATGATGAAGTAGAAGCTTACTACAACGATCATCAAGCGAAGTACAGCAGTGCAGAGCAAC
Organism: Photobacterium swingsii; assembly: GCF_024346715.1. Taxonomy (NCBI): domain Bacteria; kingdom Pseudomonadati; phylum Pseudomonadota; class Gammaproteobacteria; order Vibrionales; family Vibrionaceae; genus Photobacterium; species Photobacterium swingsii. The sequence goes on along the minus strand of NZ_AP024852.1, from coordinate 2,726,698 downwards.
GCCAAGTGAGCCATATCCTTATCCAAGGTGACAGCGATGAAGCGAAAGCAAAAGCTGAAGCACTGCTTGTTAAGCTAAATGAAGGTGCGGATTTCGCAGCACTTGCTGCAACAGATTCTGACGATAAATTCAGTGCGAAAGATGGCGGCAAGCTAGACTGGATCGAAGCGGGTGTTATGGATCCTGAGTTTGATAAAGCTGCTTTTGCGTTAGCGAATGCAGGTGATATCTCAGGTGTTGTGCAATCAGCATTTGGTTTCCACATCATTAAGTTAGATGCAATTAAGGCATCAGTTGTTAAGCCATTAGCGGATGTTAAAGACAGCATAGTTGCTGATCTTCGTGATCAACAAGCGGCTGAAGTCTTCTATGAAATGCAAGAAACGCTAGCGAAAACAGCATACGAAATGCCTGATTCGTTAGAAGATGCTGCAGCAGCTGTGAGTGCTGATGTACACACCACAGACTTTATTTCAGAAGCTGACGCGCCTGAGATCTTAAAGAACCCAGCGGTATTCCGTGCGTTACTTAGCCCTGAAGTGCTAGAAGATGGCCTTAACTCAGATGTGATCGAACTTGCACCTGAGCATGTCATTGTTGTTCGTGTTGAAGAATCTCGCCCTGAATCGGTATTACCGTTTGATGATGTTGCTGCGTCTGTTAAAGGCAAGCTAGCGGCACAAAAAGGTGAGCAACAAGCTCAGCAAAAAGCGGATGAAGTGATTGCGGCCTTACGTGACGGTAACTCTGACATCTTAGCTACGGAAGGTTTGAGCTTTGGTGAAGCGCAAACTATCGCCCGTAATGGCGGTGAGCCAACAATCGCTCAGATTGCCTTTACTCTAGCTAAGCCTGTTGATGGTAAAGCTGTGTATGGTATGACGCGTGATGCATCAGGCAATGTAGTGATTGTTGCACTTGATAAGGTTGTTGAAAATGACGTTGAAGCTGTTGTAACGGATAGCCAAATGGCTAAGCAACTTGAGCAAATGCATGCTCAACAAGACGTGATGGCGACATTGCAAGTGCTACGCGATACTTCTGAAGTGGCTTACCCAGCTTTGGATACAGCTACAAACTAATTGCAATTAATTGATTGCTTAGCGGGCCGCCATTGTGCGGCCCGTTGTTTTTTTAGCTAAAAAATAGGCATAGTGCTTTTACCCAAGTGAGTGTTCATTACCATGAAAGTTCGAACACAATATAATATGGGAGAAAGAATGAAACGTTTATTAGTCAGTGCATTACTATGTGGTGCGGTATTGGTGGCTTTACCTGTGAGTGCAAACGATAGTCATGAAGGTATTGAGATAACCATTAATATTAACGATGCAAATGCTGAAGAGCTTGATAAGCTGTTGGTTGGCATTGGACCTGAAAAAGCAGAAAATATCATCTTGTATCGAAAGCAATATGGTGATTTCAAAACGGCAGATGATCTAACAAAAGTGAAAGGCATTGGCTTGGCAACGGTTGAGAAAAACCGCGACCGAATTGAGCTTTAACGCATTGTTCGAATGAATAAGGGATAGGTTTAACCCACCTACCTAGTAGCAGTGCGTGGGATACGAACAGGAGACTAAGCTGTACTCCTGTTAATAATAGTCGAGCCTATATTTTACTCGTCAGTATTATTAGTAAGCAGGGGGACCCACCCCAGCAGGGTGCCAGCGATAGCGCCGAATAAGTGCGCTTCTGTCGCTACACGAGCACCAATGAGCGCTTCGGAACTCACAGACCCCCCAAAGATTTGCTCCCAGCCAATTTTAGCGATAAGTCCAGCCAGTAATAACCAACCACCTTTGGTTTTTGACTTTATATCTTGTATTGCTCCCCAGCCAAATAAGCCGTGTAGTACGCCAGAGAAACCGGCATACCAGCTCATATTGGTTGTAAAAATGCAGAGGCCAATAATGAGCGAAATCGTCACGATGAGCAGTGTGTATTGCTTGGCTGCAATGTGTTTTCTAAAAATGAACGTGATAATGATGAAAGCAAAGGTATTCATCATAAGGTGCGGCCAATTGGTATGGGTGACGTTTCCTGTTAGTATGCGCCACACTTCACCGTTGAGGATCAGGCTTCGTTCCCAAACCAATAACGGTTGAAGCTGCGGTAATTGGGCAATGATCCCAAGAAGAACAGCGAACACTAAGTAATGACGAGTAGACAAGGCAACCTCATGAGTCGATATTGCGAACAATGTGGAAAAGCAAAAAAAGCGTGCATCTGCCAGTGGATACAAGCTATTGATGCTAAAACGCAATTGTGTATTTTACAACACCCCTCTGAAGTTAATCGTGCAATTGGTACTGCGCGGATTTTGTCATTGTCATTGGCAAATAGTGCCGTCTTTGTTGGTGAGGATTTTAGTGAACACGAAGCGCTCAATGCATTACTTGGCGATCCTGCGCGTGAAACCTGGTTAGTTTATCCAAGTGAAGAGTCAACCGCTATTACTGCGCTTGCCCAACAGCAAGGCTCACAAGCAAATAAGAAACCACTGACATTGGTTTTGCTTGATGGGACGTGGAAAAAAGCCTACAAAATGTGGCAGCTTTCAACCAACTTACACACACTTCCTACGGTTAATTTAGACAATGTGAGCTGTGGTAATTACCGCATACGTAAGTCGCCAAAAGAAGAAGGGGTCTCGACAGTAGAAGCGGGGTATCTTGCATTAACTGCGTTAGAGGGCTGCGAAACCGACTTTACGCCACTGCTAGAGACCTTCAACCAGATGATTGAATTTCAAATTAAGCAAATGCCAGAAGGTGTGTTTGAACGGAATTATTTGAAATAAGTGGTTTCATGTATAAAGGCGAGAATCTCTCGCCTTGTATGTCTTATCCTGAGCTCATAAGTGATTAAATCCTAGAACCCATGCCCTTCACTGCCTACACTCATTGCGGTCGTGGGGTGAAATAGCGTGCTATATAAGCGCTGTGCAAATCCATCTGTCATCCCCGAAATATAATCCGCGATGATCCGCATCTCATTGTCACCGTTATCTACGGCATGTTGCCAACGCGTTCGGGTATTTTCTGGGAGTAAGCGTTCAGGATCAGAAGCAAAGGCATCAAATAGCTCCATCACTAACTGCTGGCCTTTATATTCTAACAGCTGAATTTCAGGCTTTTTCACCACGTATTCACTAACAAAGTGCTTGAGAATATCCAGCACGCGTTCCATCGGCTCAGACAAAAAGGCATTCCATCGTAGCAAGGGGTCATCAAAGCTATTTAAGCCGTCTTGAATACTTGGCGCAATATGAATCGAAGTCAGCAGGGCGTTGACCATAGCGCCAATTGCATCTTTGCGTTTATGGTGTGAATCAAAGAGCTGCTCACTTAAGGTACTTATGCGCTCTTCTAGCCAAGGTTCACCGCACTCTGCCAGTTGGCTTGCTGCAACTTCTTGCCATTGCTCACGGGTCACTATCCCCATCACAATCGCATCTTCTAAATCATGCACACCGTAAGCAATGTCATCTGCGAGCTCCATAATAGAACAATCTAATGATTTAAAACGTGTTTTTTGATGAGTGTGATTGTCAACTTTACCATCACGCATGGTACTAAACAGTGTGCGGTCGTTAGTACTTAACGTGTTAAGTACCCACTCAAAGGTTTCTTTGTCATCGCTATAAATGCCCTTGGCTGGGTGCCAGTCTTTAGCTTTCAAATGACGATAATTGGTCACATCTGGTGGGGTAACCGCGGCGCGAGTTTGTTCGATAAAGGCGGGGTATTTGAGTAGCCCAAGCAGGGTGCGTCGGCATAGGTTCATCCCGAAGTGCTCGGTATAAGGCTCCAGCAATGCCACTATGCGGAAGGTTTGTGCATTACCTTCAAAGCCACCATGATTGCGCATCATGTAATTGAGTGCGACTTCGCCACCATGCCCGTAAGGGGGATGACCAATATCGTGGGCTAAGCATAAACTTTCCATCAGGCTGGTGGAGGGCAAAATTGAGCGAAATTCAGGTTGATTGATTTTTAGCTGGGCGACAATACCAGTACCGATTTGCGAGGCTTCTAACGAATGTGTCAGACGTGTGCGATAAAAGTCATGATGCCCAGCACCATGGACTTGGGTTTTCGCTTGAAGGCGGCGAAAAGCGGCAGAGTGAAGAATACGGGCGCGGTCACGTTGGTAAACCGAGCGGTGATCATTGCGGCGTGTTTTCTGCTCGTTACTTTTACGGTCTTGCCAGCTGTCGGTGAGAATAAAGTCTTCCATTAACTGATTTCATCCAGTGTTAAATTAAAACTATCAACAAAGGTCGCTAGAAAATATTCCATTTCAGGCGTCGAGCGTTTTTGTAGGTTATGCTCGATATTTGCTTTCGCCTTGGCAAATTCATGGTTACCGACGTTGAGTTCTTCTAAGCATTTTAGGTAGGCACACAATGAGTCTGCTTGCTTCACTATGGCGTAATCTTCTTGGTTGATTTGCTCACTGTCGACCAAAGGCGCGTAATCATCATGAAACTCTTCGGGTAACATTGATAGCAGTTTCTGTTCAGCAGCCAGTTCGATCTTTTTATATTCTTCTGCAATGGCAGGATTGAAGTATTTAATCGGTGTTGGCATATCCCCTGTGATCACTTCGCTACAGTCGTGGAACATACCCAATAAAGCAATTCGCTCTGGGTTTAATTCGCCACCAAATTTTTTGTTTTTGATGAGGGCCAATGCGTGGGCAACAAAAGCGACTTGGAGGCTATGTTCTGAAATGTTTTCGTTGGAGACACAACGCATTAAAGGCCAGCGCTGGATAAGTTTCATACGTGCTAGGTGAGCGAAGAAATGACTACGTTTCATGATCGACTGCTTATAAGGTTATGAGTAGCGTATGCTCAGCAGATAATGCTGATCTCTGTCTATTAAAGGTAACAGAAAAAAGTGGCTTTGTGGCAGCCTCAAATACACAAAAGCCTCTGCATGGCAGAGGCTTAAAACTGTGTTGTGATAGCTAGCTGGTTGTTAACCTGGCGCTTACTGGCGGTAGTTATGCAAGAAGCGCTCTAAACGTCCAATGGCGACTTCAAGATCATCGACGCGTGGCAGTGTCACAATACGAAAGTGATCGGGCTGTTTCCAGTTAAAACCTGTGCCATGAACCAGTAAGACTTTTTCTTGTTGTAAGAAGTCTAATGCCATGCGTTGGTCATCAACAATATTGAATTTTTTCTGATCCAATTTAGGGAATAGGTACAGAGCGCCTTTGGGCTTCACGCAGCTAACGCCTGGAATTTGTGTAATGAGCTCGTAAGCTTTATTACGCTGCTCCAATAATCGGCCACCTGGCAAGATAAGCTCATTGATACTTTGATAACCACCAAGTGCTGTTTGAATAGCATGCTGCATCGGAACGTTGGCACACAAACGCATAGATGCCAGCATCTCTAAGCCTTCGATATAGCCTTTCGCAATATTTTTAGGGCCAGACAACACCATCCAACCCGCACGGAAACCACATACACGGTAAGACTTTGATAAGCCGTTAAAGGTGATACAGAAAACATCCTCTGCCAGTGGGGCAATGGAAGTGTGCTGTGCGCCATCATAAAGAATTTTGTCGTAGATTTCGTCAGCAAAAATGATCAGCTTATGTTTACGGGCAATCTCTACCACTTCAAGTAAAAAGTCACGACTGTATACCGCACCCGTTGGGTTATTCGGGTTAATTAATACAATACCGCGGGTGTTGGGGGTGATCTTCTTTTTAATGTCGTCGAGGTCGGGGTACCAGTCAGATTGTTCATCACAGATGTAATGGACAGGATTACCTCCTGATAGCGATACCGCTGCAGTCCAGAGTGGGTAATCTGGCGAAGGCACTAAGATTTCATCTTGATTGTTCAATAAGGCTTGCATCGCCATTACGATAAGCTCAGACACACCGTTGCCGATGTAAACATCTTCAACATCTAAATCAAGCAGACCGCGTTTTTGGTAGTGTTGTACAACCGCTTTACGCGCGGGGTAAATACCTTTTGAATCACAGTAACCTTGAGAAGTCGGCAGGTTACGGATCACATCGACTAGAATTTCATCAGGGGCGTCAAAACCAAATGGGGCGGGATTCCCAATGTTGAGTTTAAGAATTTTCTGCCCTTCTTCTTCCATGCGTTTGGCATGCTTAAGAACGGGCCCACGAATGTCATAACATACATTGTTGAGCTTAGAGGACATCCCGATGTTCTGCATTTTACTTTCCTGAGAATAATGACGATATTTCGATAAATTACACGATAAAATGGATTGAAATAAATACCTTGCAGAAAATAATCAGGCAAAATAGTTTTTTCTGTTATTAAATTCTGTTTTAGCCAGTGATATCAACTGGCCTTTTTGTACGATTTCAACGCTGAGTGCCTCGGCATGCTAGGAATGACGGTTTATGACCAGATATGAAAACTCATGTTGAGTAATGACTTTATTAGTCAGATTGGGATTAGTACGATAGAATGACCTATTCAATTTATGGTTATACCGATTCAATCTACGAATGCTTTTGGTGTTTGCATGAATAATGGGTATGGCGAAGGTAGAATTTGTGTCCAGTGATAGGCGCACTAACAATCAGCCAGGGATGAGCCGTAAGGTGCTAGAGAGCTGAGTGAGGTTACCTTGACCGCGTTACAAACTGCTGTTGAGCAATTAATTCAAAAGATTCAACACGCTTCAAAATCAACTCAACGTTTGATGGTAAAGATGAATTTGCCAGCAAACACAGATCTTATTGACTGGATGGACGCCCAGCCTCTTTTTCCGAAATTTTATTGGCAATCGCGAGATAGCCGTGAAGAAGTGGTGGCCTTAGGTCAAATCAAGACATTTACCGATCCCTTAGCTGCTGAGAAAGTCTTAGCTGACGAGCAGCGTGTATGGGGAGGACGTTCCTTTGACGGTCGTACTGATCGTAATCGTCGTTGCTTATCTTCATTTTTCTTTTTGCCCCAGTGTGAAGTGATCCGTATGGATGATGGCTGGCACTTAGCGGTAAATCTGTCTGAAGCATCGAGTATTCGAGAGCAGCTGATCACCGCGCTGAATAAATTAACCGCAACGACATCACCGATCAGCCAGATTCGCTCTAATGTGATTGGCCGTACGCATGCGCCAGACTTTTCTGGTTGGTCAAACATGATAGGGCAAGCGCTTGATGCAATTTCGCAAAAAGTGTTTGAAAAAGTCGTATTGGCTCGCCGAACCACACTTAAATTAGATGCACCAGTGTCGCCCGCACAGCTGTTGAAAGCGAGCCGAAGCAGTAATACTAATAGCTTCCATTTCATGATGGCTCTTGATGCTAAGCATTGCTTTATTGGCTCGACCCCTGAGCGTTTATTTATGCGTCATCACCATGACATAAAGACTGAAGCCTTGGCGGGAACAATAGGCCGTGGTGCAAATGAAGCGGAAGATGGGCGTTTAGCACAGTGGTTACTGGATGACAGTAAAAACCGCTATGAAAACCGTTTAGTGGTTGATGATATCGTTAGCCGCCTAAATACCTGTTGCCATGATCTTGATGTCGCTAAGATCCCTGAGTTGGTTCGTCTCCGCAAAGTGCAGCACTTAAAGCGCCGCATTGGTGGGCAGCTCAATGATCAGGTATATAACGCTGATTTATTAGATAACTTACAACCGACAGCGGCAATTGCGGGGCTACCGCGTGATAAAGCGCTGGATTTCATTTCGACGCATGAGCCTTTTGCTCGTGGTTGGTATAGTGGTGCTGTTGGCTTTTTAAGTCGTCAGCGCAGTGAATTTTGTGTGGCGATCCGCAGTGCGCTTATCATGGGTGAAGAAATTCATTTGTTTGCTGGTGCCGGTATAGTTCCTGGCTCGACGGCAGACAGTGAATGGAAAGAACTGGATCGTAAAACGTCGACACTGTGTAGCTTACTTAATAGTAATGAAACAGAAATGGAGCGTCAGTCGGCATGACACAGTTTTTAATGCCTTCAACTGCTTATCGTGCGGCACTGAACCAGTGCTGGGCGGGGTTAATGCTTGAAGAGTTGAGTCGCCTTGGGGTTCGAGATGTCTGTATTGCTCCTGGCTCTCGTTCAACACCACTCACCCTAGCGGCGGCTAATCATCCTAACCTGACTCTTCATACGCATTTTGATGAACGTGGTTTAGGTTTTTTAGCATTGGGATTGGCGAAAGCCAGTGATTCACCTGTTGCGGTGATTGTGACATCAGGTACCGCAGTGGCAAACTTATTGCCTGCGGTTGCCGAAGCTGGCTTAATCGGTGAAAAGCTGGTGTTATTGACTTCAGATCGTCCTACAGAGTTAATTGCCTGTGGCGCAAACCAAGCGATTGTTCAAGCCGGGATCTTCTCTTCCCATGTAACCGCTTATCATGATATCCCCACTCCAAGTCTTGATGTGCCTGCTGCATGGCTGCTCACCACTATGGATGAAGCCATGCATCAGCAAAGGCTACTCGGTGGTGCTGTACATTTTAATTGTCATTACCCAGAACCTTTGTACGGCGAGGAGTACGCCTTTGATGGCTACCTTGCGCCTGTTTCACAATGGCAAGCTGATACTGCCCCTTATTTAGCATTTCAATCGGTATCATCTGCGGCTCAGCCACGCCTAGACCTAGGGCTATGGCCGGCTATTACGCAAGAGCGTGGCGTGATCATTGCGGGTAAGTTAGCGCCTCATGAGTTTGCTGCCGTTGAAGCCTTAGCGCAGTATCTGGGGTGGCCCTTGTTAGCCGATCCTCAAAGTGGTGGCACGACAGCGTATCAAGGCTTTGACGTCTGGCTGCAAAATGCAGACTGTCAGCAACACCTCTCGCAAGCCGATACGCTATTGCAGTTTGGCGCACGCATTGTTTCTAAACGTCTTGGCCAATTTATTGCTGCGACTGACTGGTCGCATTATTGGTTGATTGACCCGTCGATAGGGCGTTTAGATGCATCTCATCGTCGTGGTATGCGTATTCAAGCCAATGTTAAAGATTGGTCAGAGCAAGCCTTAGCGACTTGTGAACAATTCTCTGTAGAGCCAAGCCACCAAGGCTGGGCAAAGGCACTAGAAGGTGCCAGCATGCGATACCGTCAATTATTGCAATCGCATACTGAACAACTTTGTGAATTAAGTATTGCAGATCGCCTACCTATCTGGGTACCTGCGGACACTGAGTGGTTTTTGGGTAACAGCCTTATTGTGCGTTTACTTGATATGTGTGGCAGCTTGCCGACGGCGGTTACGTTTGCCAATCGTGGTGCATCGGGCATTGATGGTTTGATTGCTACAGCTGCAGGTGTACAACGAGCACGACAAGCGCCGTTAGTGGTATTACTTGGTGATACCTCTTTGCTCTACGACCTTAATTCATTAGCCTTATTACGAGAAGCTTCAACCCCGATTGTGGTGTTAGTGACCAATAATGATGGCGGCGGGATTTTTGATTTGCTGCCAGTACCGAATGTCCAGCGTGATGATTTTTATCGCATGCCACATGGGCTTGATTTTCAACATGCAGCAGCCATGTTTGGCTTAGGTTATGCGTGTCCGCAAAGCTTGTCACAAGCAGAAGATGCCGTTCGTCTAGGTTTAGCGCATGCAGGTGCAACTCTTATTGAAGTGAAAACCCCTGCTGGTGAAGCGGGCGAAACCTTAAAGGCACTTTTTGCTGAGGTGAAAAATGCTGCTTTACTCTGAGAGTTATTATCCAAGTGACCTCGATCTGTTACAGAGTAAGCCAACCTTGGTTTTCCTACATGGACTACTGGGAAGCGGACAAGATTGGCGATTGGTGATTGACTACTTATCACCGTATTATACTTGTTTAGCCATTGATCTCCCAGGACACGGCCAGAGTCAGTGTGTGACGGTAACTGATTTTGAACAGGCGAATGCGGCAATTACAGATACCTTACTTCATCGTGGGGTGACGGATTATGTGTTGGTCGGCTATTCATTGGGGGCCCGTTTAGCCATGTATCATGGTGTTTCGGCTTGGATAGGTGCACAAAATGTTGCCACCAATAGCGCGGAAACAGCGGTTAACAATCAACCAAAACTCAAAGGCTTGGTGATTGAAGGTGGTCATTTTGGGTTACCGCAGACAGAACGTGCTACAAGATTTGCAAATGATGAAAAATGGGCGCATCGTTTTGCCCATGAGCCGATGCATCAGGTTTTAACCGATTGGTATCAGCAAGCGGTATTTTCATCACTGGATCATGACCAAAGACAAGGTTTGATCACAAAACGCAGTGATAACCTTGGCAGTGCGGTAGCAGCAATGATGATGGCAACGTCATTATCCAAGCAGCCAGAATTACTGCCAGAGTTACAAAAACTCACGGTACCTCACTGTTATATTTACGGTGAGCACGATGAAAAATTTAAAGGCTTGGCACAAGCATCAGCAATAGACAATATTGCCGTTGTGGGTGCGGGGCATAATGCACATATTGAACAACCTCAAGCGTTTAGTGTGTGTGTCGAAGAGTTTGTTAAACGTTGTTGAGTGCAATTGCTCTCATAACGCAGTTAAAAAAGATTAGGAAAACATCATGGCTAGAACTGTAGGTCTGACAGAAGAAGAATTGTACGCACCGGTTGAATGGGCTGATTGCTCTGAAGGCTACGAAGATATTCTTTTTGAAAAATCAGCGGATGGTATTGCAAAAATCACCATTAACCGTCCACAAGTTCGTAATGCATTTCGTCCTCAGACGGTTAAAGAAATGATTGATGCGTTAGCAAACGCACGTTACGACGAAAATGTGGGTGTGATTGTCCTGACTGGTCAGGGTGAAGATGCGTTCTGTTCTGGCGGTGATCAGAAGATCCGTGGTGACTACGGCGGTTACCGTGATAATGAAGGTACTCATCACCTAAACGTACTGGATTTCCAACGTCAAATCCGTACTTGTCCTAAGCCAGTGATTGCTGCTGTAGCGGGTTACGCTGTCGGTGGTGGTCATGTTTTACATATGATGTGTGACTTAACCATTGCGGCTGATAACGCACAGTTTGGTCAAACGGGTCCTAAAGTCGGTTCATTTGATGGTGGCTGGGGTGCGTCTTACATGGCTCGTATCGTTGGCCAGAAAAAAGCACGCGAAATTTGGTTCTTATGCCGTTTCTACGATGCACAAGAAGCATTGGATATGGGCCTAGTAAACCATGTTGTTCCTTATGCTGAACTTGAGCGTGAAACGGTTCGTTGGTGTCGTGAAACACTGCAACACAGCCCAATGGCACTGCGTTGCTTGAAATCTGCGTTAAACGCAGACTGTGATGGCCAAGCGGGTCTTCAAGAGCTGGCGGGTAACGCAACCATGATGTTCTACATGACAGAAGAAGGCCAAGAAGGTCGTAACTCATTCAATGAGAAGCGTCGTCCTGACTTCAGCAAGTTTAAGCGTAACCCATAAGGCTAGCCGATATGCGAAGTGTAAAACTGTATCGTTACGCCCTGCCGATGGATTCGGGCGTGATCTTACGCTCACAGCGTTTAGTGACGCGTGAAGGTTGGGTCGTTGAGCTGCGTGACGGCGATAAAGTGGCTTTCGGTGAGATTGCCCCATTACCTGAATTTAGTCATGAAACGGCTGAGCAAGCGGGTGAGCAAGCTCAGCAGTTACTTGAAGCTTGGGCTACCAATGAAAATGCACCGTTTGACCTGAGCGATGCCTACCCATCTGTCGCGTTTGGCCTGAGTATGGCTGAACTTGAGCTAGCTGGTGGTTTACCTGCGGAAGGTAATTATTTAGTTGCACCGTTATGTTCTGGTGACCCAGATGATTTGGTTGAACAACTTAATCAAATGCCGGGTGAAAAAGTCGCTAAAATTAAAGTGGGCATGTATGAAGCTGTACGCGATGGTATTGTGGCTAACATGTTCATTGAAGCGATTCCTGACGTTAAATTGCGTTTAGATGCAAACCGTCAGTGGACACCAATTAAAGCACAGCAATTTGCGAAATACGTTAAGCCTGAACATCGTGCTGGGATCGCTTTCTTAGAAGAGCCTTGTATGAATCCCGCAGACAGTTTAGCTTTTGCGAAAGAAACGGGCATTAGCATTGCGTGGGATGAAACCGTACGTGATGAAGGCTTTGAAGTGAAAGCTGAAGATGGCGTGGTCGCTATAGTGATCAAACCGACCTTGGTTGGCTCTGTTGCGCGTTGTATCTCGTTGGTGGAACAAGCACATGCCGTCGGTTTAACGGCAATTATTAGTTCAAGCATGGAGTCGAGCTTAGGCTTAAATCAGCTCGCGCGTTTGTCACAGTGGCAAACCCCCGCAGTGATCCCTGGGCTTGATACGATGCAATTATTTAAAGCACAGTTGGAGCAGGCTTGGCCGGATTGTGATTTACCGGTGACGCCGCTCTCAGAACTTGAGGTGGTATGGCAGAAGTAACAACACACTTCTCCACATGGCCCTGGCAACATTGGGCAACAGAGCGGCCGTCAGCGGCCGCTTTGTCGTTTGGGGAACAAAGCTTTAGCTGGCACGAAGTGTCTGAGCGTATTGAAGAATATGCTCAAGGTTTAATTGAGCAAGGTATCAAGCGTGATCAATTAGTGGCGGCGATTGCGCCTAACTCGGTGCAATTAGTCTGGCTATTTTTAGCAACGATGCGTATTGGCGCACGCTATGTGGGGTTAAATCCAAGGTTTTCAGATGTTGAGCTCAATGCGATCCTTGGCGAGTTACAGCCCCAAGCCATTTGGCTACCGCCTAAGTCGACTTTCTTACCGTCATTGCAAGAACATGCTTGTGCGAAAGCGAGTCAAATCTTACGGTTACTGCCAGCAATTCAGCCACGGCTTGTTCCTGTTACTTGGCAGCCCTCACGCGCGGTGACCTATACCCTAACATCAGGGTCAACTGGCTTGCCTAAAGCGGTTGTGCATACCGCAGAGCAACACCTTGCGAGTGCTGATGGTTTACTAAGCCTAATGAATTTTGCAGCGAGTGATTCATGGCTATTATCACTGCCGCTATTTCATGTATCAGGCATGGCGATTGTGTGGCGGTGGCTGCACAGTGGTGCGGGTATTACGATCCCTAAATCGTCTGATTTTTCGAAAGAGCTTCAGCGTGTTACTCATGCATCATTAGTACCCACTCAACTACAGCGTTTGCTGGATTTCCCGAATAACACCGTAGATAACAATGATCGTCAGTTGAAAGAGGTGTTGCTGGGTGGGGCAGTGATCCCGCCTGCATTAACAGAGCAGGCTGAACAAGCCGGTATTGCGTGTTGGTGCGGTTATGGCATGACGGAAATGGCGTCGACCGTTACGGTTAAGCGAGCGGATAGCAGCAGCGGCGTTGGCCAAGTGATCCCACATCGTGAGTTGATGGTGAAAGAGGGGGAGGTTTTTGTGCGAGGTGCAAGCTTATGCTTAGGCTACTACCGCAACCAAATGATCTTTCCAGCCACAGAAGGTGAGTGGTTTAGTACCCGAGATTTGGGTGAGTGGCAAGATGATGAACTCTTTATTCTTGGTCGTGCTGATAATATGTTTATCTCGGGTGGCGAAAATATACAGCCAGAAGCGATTGAGAAGGTGCTATTGACGCACCCTAAAATCCAACAGGCGTTTGTATTACCACAAGCAGACAAGGAATATGGCCAACGTCCTGTTGCTATTGTCACCACAGCTTTACCTTTAGATGCCGGTTTAGTGAGTGAATTTGAGCAGTTTATGGCAGAGCAAGTAACAAGCTTTAAAAGGCCTGTGAGTTACTTAAGTTTTCCTCATCACCTGAGTGGCAGAGGGATCAAAGTGTCACGTATTCAGCTGATGCAATGGCTCGCTCAACAAGATAAGGCATAAAGAAAAGGCGCTATCAATAGCGCCTTTTTTGTGCGTATATATCTGTCACTGAAGTAACAAGAGCTGTCAGCTAGCCCTTATTGTCACGTAGTTGTGAGACGTAATTGTGGAGTATCTCGCTATTAACGTCGCTAGTGAGCATTGGCTCCCCAGCAATAACAGTGACTCTTGACCAAAAACGTTTAGGTATTTTCAAAATAGCTCTACCGCCTTCACGGCTGAAGTAACTACCCCATAAGCCTTGTAGCGCAATGGGAATAACTTTGACGGTAGGGTTTGTGCGTTTTAGGACAATATCAATACCACGCTGGAAGGCACCCATTTCACCATCGTAAGTGAGTTGCCCTTCAGGGAAGATACAAACCACATCGCCACGGTTTAAGCGCTCGCTCACTTGATTGAGTGCTTTTGCTACTGAGCGGCGGTCTTGTGCATCAATGGGGATCACATTGCAGGCATCACAGAATCGTTTTACTAGCGGTAGGCTGTAAATATCACGATCCATTAAGAAGCGAATCGGACGGGGGGTTGCGCCTGCTAGTATGAGTGCATCCATGTAAGTAACGTGATTACATACAATCAAAGCACCACCGGTTTCAGGTATATTCAGCAAGTTCTTGTGCTTTACGCGATACATAGTGTGGGTAACGAGCCACACCATAAAACGCCAAAAGAAATCAGGTACTTGGCAATAAATATAGCAAACAGCCACTAAGTTCATCATAGCTAGCATGAAGAAGAACTGAGGGATCCCCATACCCAGTATCGAGAGGCAAATAATCGCAGTGATTGCACTCATGACCATGAATAAGGCATTCCAGATATTATTTGCAGCAATGATTTGGGCGCGCTCTTCGGCTTTGGCTCGGTGCTGCATCATGGCATATAAAGGTACGATAAAAATACCACCTGACACACCAAGCATAGTTAACGAAATGAATACTCGAAGTAATTCAGGGTTCGTGACAAATGCGAGGAATGAATCTGCTGCCGTAATTGTATCTGGCGTGGCAAACATGAGATCAGCGGTGAAAATCGTGATGCCTAAACTACCAAGCGGTACGATACCGGGCTCAATTCTGTGATTAGATAATCGGTCACACAGCAGTGAACCAACAGCGATACCAATTGAAAACAGCGCCAGCAAAAAAGATACTGATGCGGCATTTCCTCCCAGGTATTGCTTGGCGAAGTTAGGAAACTGCGTTAAATAACACGCGCCTAAGAACCAGAACCAACTAATACCAATCACACATTGAAAGATGGTCTTGTCTTTACGAGCCAGTATCAGTGTATGCCGTGTTTGGCGAAATGGTTGCCATTTGAAAGGGATATCGGGTGTGCTTGGCTTTGCTTCTGGGATCCAACGCGATGTCAGATAACCCATAACAGCAAAACTGACCACGCTGATTGCTGCAATAAGCGGTGCTTGGTCTTGGTTAGCTATAATGCCGGCCAGTAAGGTACCCAGTAAGATAGCAACGAAAGTCCCTGTCTCTACTAAGGCATTGCCTGAGACGAGTTCTTCTTTCTTTAGGTGTTGCGGCAGTAAAGCGTATTTTGCCGGACCGAAAAATGTCGACTGTGTGCCCATTAGGAATAACAGTACCAATAACAGTAAGTAACTTTCGAATAAGAAAGCGACGGCTGCTAAAGACATGATGACAATTTCCGCGAACTTGACGACTCGCATGATCAGCGCTTTATCATATTTATCGGCTAACACACCTGCTGTCGCTGAAAATAAGAAAAACGGCAAAATGAACAGACCCGCAGCAAGGTTAATTGCTAAGTCTGAACTAAAAGGAAGTGCGCCAGGTGCTGAAAAGGCAATCAAAATCAATAACACGTTTTTATAAACGTTATCGTTGAATGCCCCTAGCGCCTGAGTCAGAAAGTACGGTAAAAAACGTTGTTTTGTTAATAGCCGCGACTGAGGCTTGTTACTCATCTTTTACTCCACTTATTGTTGCCAAGCAGCTAAATAAGTATTGAGTAAGTTATCGATCAGCGCTTTGCCATCAACAGGTGTTGAGGTAAATAGTTTGTCGTCAACTGACAGTAAAGTAATACCGTGTACACCCGCCCAAATCACACGACTTGCTTCTAGAATCGAATCATCGCTGTTGTTCGGGTTAATGTCGCGGATCAGCTTCTCAAGCATACCTGTCATATTATTGATACGATCAGATTGCCAGTCAGGAAGTTGCTCACCATTCATGGTGTGCTGGAAAATAAGCTGCCAACGGTATGGGTTTTTAGACGCAAAATTTAAATAGCAGTATGCAAGTTTACGCAGTGCATCTTCTGATGAGGTTGCGCTATCCATTTCAACAGCAGCTTCAGCGAATAATTCATCAAGAGTTTGGGCAACAGAGTGAAGTAGCAAAAGGTTGTAGTTACCAAAAACATTGACCAACGTGCTTGGTACATAACCAATCATGGCGGCAACTTTGCGAAGGCTAAGCTCGTGATGCGGGTGCTCACTTAAAAATAGCTTCACTTGCTCCAGTGTCATGCTTACCAACTCTTCACGAGTATGGTCATTTCTTCTTGCCATTAAGTTGTCTCTTTCGAATATAAAAATTTCACTCAGCTACATTTCATTGGTAAACCCTCACCTAGAAAACTGAACCATAGCTGTACAATATAGAACGATGTTCGATATTTTAATCCTTCCATACACCTTGGGTCAAGATGAATTGAGGCTCCATTTTTCATTACAAAACATGTTGTGAAGCCTCTCTCACTCTAGGCTGGCGGATTATTTAGCCTGTCAAATTAATGACGCTTACGCGCGATTTTTCTGACTGTTTTCAATCGATACTTGATCGTTCAACGTCCAAAAATCGACCAAAATCCCAATAAGGAAAAAACCAAAGGTACATAGGTATAAAATACCGGTGAGCCATTTGCCCATGTACATACGGTGCACACCTAAAAAGCCGAGGAATGTTAGCAATAACCAAGCAACATTGTAGTCCACTTCACCGGCTTGAAAGCGCATATCTGCTTCGCGATCCATTGATGGGATCAAAAATAAGTCAATTAACCAGCCAATGCCGAAAAGTCCAAGGGTTAAGAACCAAATCGTACCTGTTACAGGTTTACCGTAGTAGAAGCGGTGTGCGCCCGTAAAACCAAATATCCATAAAAGGTAACCAATAACTTTGCTATGTGTATCTTGCATCTTGTGTTCACCAAGTATGTGGTCGTTCATTATGACGACCCTTATACGTTAAGTATTAGCATTACCGTGAAAGTGAAGAAAGTCTAAATTGCTTAAAAAGTGTTGAAATAAGGGAAATAAACCAAATGGTAACATTTTGAGATACCTGTGTGATTGACATTCTAACGCTTACCGCTACGATGCTGGGAGCTTATTTTGGCAAAGGTATTTTTGATGAAACGCTTTTTCACGCTATTTGCTCTGATCGTGGCGGTAACATTTGTTGCACCTCATGCAGATGCAAAGAAATTTGGTGGCGGTAAATCTTTCGGTAAGAGCTTTAAAACAGCACCAGCGAAAAAACAACAGCCACAACAAACGGATTCGATTGGTAAACAAAATGCGAATCCAGCTGCTCAGTCTAGTAAAAAAGGCTTAATGGGTGGTTTATTGGGTGGTTTGCTTGCTGGTGGCTTATTGGCGGCATTCTTCGGTGGTGCTTTTGATGGTATCCAGTTTATGGATATCCTTATCATTGGATTGATTGCGTTTGTTATTTTCAAGCTATTCAAAACAATGCGTGGTACTAAATCGACGCCAATGGGCCACAGAGAGGCTTATGCCGGGAACTCCCCACAGCAGCCAAAAACTCAGCAACGTCAAGCAGCACAAGCGAACAACGCATCAAGTGCACAACCTAATCATGGTTATGCATCAACAGATAGCGATGTCCCATTCAATTTACCGCCAAACTTCAATATGAATGCGTTTTTAAGTGGTTCACGTGATCACTACCGCGTAATTCAAGGTGCGTGGAATCACAACGAGTTGGAAAAAATTCGTGAGTATGTTTCACCAGCATTATTTGCGGACCTTTCAGGCGAGCGTGCGAAGCTAGAAGGTGAACAACATACTGAGGTGATGTATGTTGATGCAGAGCTAGTACGTGCTGATTACGACGCAAATATGGCGCAGCTAAGTATTCAATTCTCTGGCCGTTATAAAGACAGTCATGAAGGGGTTGAAGAAGATATTACTGATGTATGGCATTTAGAGCGTGATTTAGTCACCCCAAATGCTCCATGGTTGATTGTGGGTATTCAAGCATAAACTGCTGAAAAAACATTCAATATTAAGACCGCTCTTTTAGAGCGGTTTTTTTCATTTTGCGATCTTTGAACTATGTCGCTTTATTCGCGATATAGAGTGGCAGAGATATGATCTCATCACCTATTTTTATTATGGCTAGCCGCTAGTATTAATGCAGCACTAAAAATAGAGAATGAGGTACCTATGCCATACAACAATGAACTTGTCGCTGAACTAAACCTATTAGTTAAATTCCCAATGCACAGTGATTTAGAAGGGATAAAAGTCCGTACAGATGCAGCGCCAGAGCTCGTTGATGCAGCGAAGCGTCTTTACGCGAAAGGTCTAGTAACCCAAGAAGATGGTGGCTACTTAACGTTCTCTGGCCATCAGGCTGTAGAACATGCTAAATCAGCATTACGCATTTTAACGGGAAAAGTGACACCTTAGCGGCAGCGACAGATCAGGTAAGCAGTATTACCCAGAGTAATAAGGTTAGCTTGAGTTGACGACGTAAACTTAGGTTAAGCTTTCTAACTCAGTAATATTATCCAATGCTTGCTGGTTTGTTTTACCACAAAGATCAGGACACGCTTTAAAGTGATGACACACTTTAGGGCGTTCTGGTTTCCCAAAGAGCTTACACAAATTCTCTTCATTCAGTTGGACACACCGAGTCCCTGCCGGTTTACCATTTGGCATGCCCGGAATTGGGGATGAAATGCTCGGGGCAATACAACATGCTCCACAACCTAAACGACATTCCATAACGCTTCCTATACTCTTACATGTGGTTCGTATGAGCACTATGCTCAAAGTGGACGCGAACGTTATCACTCTTGCTATAAACGGTCAAAAAAAGCCGTAAAGTTAGCATATAGATAAGAGTGATTATTATTACATGGCTAATTATTATCTTGCTGGTGGCTAATGCTTGCACTTTGTGCTTTGGCTCGTTATAACACCGCCTTCTTTGCTTGATCGAGTGAGGAGTAACAAGATAAAGGTGGTGAGTATGACGCAGTTTTGGCAGCAAAAAGATTTACGCGAAATGACAGACGAAGAGTGGGAATCGCTGTGCGACGGCTGCGGGAAATGCTGTTTACATAAGCTTATTGATGATGATACCGATGAGATTTATTACACCAACGTTGCTTGTAGCTTGCTCGACGATAAAACCTGCTCATGTAAAGACTACCCAAACCGTTTTGAGTCCGGTGAAGAATGCTTGAAGTTAACTCGTGATCGCATTGACGAATTCGTTTGGCTACCTGAAACCTGTGCTTACCGTATGTTGGCAGAAGGTAAGGACTTACCTGAATGGCACCCATTACTTACTGGCTCTAAAGATGCCATGCACAAAGCGAATGAATCTGTACGTGGTCAGGTTGTGTATGAGATTGACGTGATTGATTGGGAGGACCACATTCTGAATCACCCAAATCGATAGTCTCAGCCTTCTTGAGCATACTAAAAAACCAGCTTAATGCTGGTTTTTTTGATCTGCGTGTTGGCGTGATATTTATATAACCAATTTTGGTCTATAAATAATATAAGCAACGTCATCTTCATTACAGGCAGGTATGATTATGAACGAGACTGAAACAAGAACTGAATGTCGCCCGCAAAGTTTAAGCTCTCCTGGAACTGAGAGCCTAGATCATATCTTGTGGGACGATTACAGCTATCGCTACAATTGTGAACAAGCTTCTTTGCATCAAGCAAAATCACACCAAGATGCACATCATATTGATTGGTTAGACGATTAGTTTGGTTGCTTAAGCTGCTCGCTATCTTGTGCTCGCTGTAATACTTCAATAATCGGCGCAGCTTTCTTGTGGCTACGAATATCAACAAACAGCGCTTTGGCTTGTGGGTATTCGTGGCGTAGGTAGGCAAACCACTGCTTCACACGATTTGGGTAGTAGAGCCCTTTATCGCCTTTTATTTCATATTCAGAATATTTAAGTAGCAGAGTTAGAACCTCTGTCCATGTCATATGTCTGTCGTTGTGCTTTACTACATTGCAGAGGTTAGGTAGATTCAGTGCGCCACGGCATACCATTAATGCATCCGTTTGCGTTGTTGCCATACAGCGCTGACCATCTTGATAATTCCATACTTCACCATTAGCAATAATGGGCATCCGTAAACGTTGACGCAGCTGGCCAAGGTAGTCCCATTTAATGGTGTCAGCTTTATAACCATCAACTTTGGTACGAGCATGGATCGCAATCTCATCTGCGCCAGCTTGTTGTACTGCATCGGCAATCTCAAAACAATGGGTTGGGTCATCCCAGCCTAAGCGAACTTTGGCCGTTACGGGTTTAGTTGGGTGAACGGCATCGCGCACAGATTTAACGATTTGATATATTTGCTCAGGATCTTTCAGTAATACAGCACCGCCACGGCTCTTATTCACTGACTTAGCAGGACAACCGAAGTTAATATCCACGCCAGCAGAACCTAACTGGTGGGCTCTATAGGCGTTTTCTGCCATCCAGTGAGGGTCTTGGCCGAGCAGTTGAACACGAACAGGTGTACCAGCTTTCGTTTTGCCACCTTGTTGTAGCTCTGGACATAAGCGGTGGAAAACACTTTTGGGGAGTAACTGGTCAACAATGCGGACAAACTCTGTCACGCAGAGATCATAATCGTTGATATCGGTTAGCATCTCGCGCATCAAATGATCCAAGACGCCTTCCATCGGCCCTAATATTACTCGCATGACTGTTCTTTTATCCCACCTATTGAAGGAGCGTGATTGTAGTGTGGAATGCGAGTGATGTCATCTAAGCGAACAAATCTTTTCCTGCAATCACAGTCGATGCAGATTTATCCTCTGATGGATGCAGGGCGTGACTTAGCATTATTTTCGCAACGCGATCGGCCGGTATAGGGGTTAGGTTAGCGAAAGGACCGATGAGTAAAGGGTGTAAGGTCTCCAGTAGACCTTGAGTAATCGTTTCGTCTTTACGCGGTTTAGATCGCTCTCCCTTTAGTGGCCCAGGACGAACAAAAGTGCAGTGCTCAAATCCCATGCTATTAATGGCTTGTTCCATTTTCCCTTTACAGCGCAAGTAATGGGAGGGGGAGAATGGGTGAGCGAATAAGCTGGAAACAACGATGATACGGCTAACACCTAGCATTTTCATGGTTGCAGCAACGTCTTTAACAAGTTGGTAGTCAACGGCTTTTAATGCGGAATTAGAACCTGCTTGTTTGCGGGTTGTCCCTAAGCAAATAAAGCCGAGTTGCGGTGTCGGATCGGCTTCATTCCATTCGGTGACTCGTAACTCAGGATGAATAATTTGTTTTAACTTTTTGCTTCGAAAAGGCAGTTCTCGACGAGCAATAGAGTAAACGGTTGCAATATCATCATGGGCGAGGAGTTGATGGAGCAATTCATCACCCACTAAACCACTGGCGCCAGCAATGACTGCGTGCATATTTCCTTGCATTATCTGTATCCCTTGCCCTTGATGATCGTTACGACTACAGGGTAGTTTCGCCTCTAATTGTGTTGAGTTTCAACACTTTTACACAAAAAACTTTGATTTTATTGACCTATCTTAAAAGTTGTTTCGCCACTAGGTAACTGGCAGCCACGGGGGAGTGCTGTATAATCTTCGCCAAATAACAATTTGATAAATTGGATCAATCCATGATGACATTAATGACACTTCCTAATGATTGGGAAGGTATGCCAGCAGCGTTTATTGAAGGCGCGTTATTAGCGGCGAACGCAAACCCAAAGCCACTAGAGCCTGAAATTTGGTTGCCAGTGTTACTTGAAGACAACATGGAAGGATCCAATGTTGAGTTGTCTGATGAGCACAAATTAGCCGTCTTGAATCATTTTGAGCTGCAATATCGTCATATTAAAGCAGGTGAGTATGACTTACCTGCGGAAGTGAGTTGGACGGCAGAGCAAGGCATCAGCGAGAGCATGATGCATTTTGCGGAAGGTTTTTTGTCTGTGTGGCCGCACATTGAACCCGCATGGGCTGAGCAAACACTCTCTGACGGTACCATGAATATGCTGTCAGCTTTAATCACGACCTTGATGTTAGTGATGAATGAAGAAGAAACACTGGCGCAAATGCAAGCGGCAGGTATTGATAATATGCCTGCGCCTGCCTCTCTGTACCCGCAACTTGAAATCATGCTTACGGAAGTGGTTATGGCGGCTGATGAGCTGCAAATTGGTGCGGGCGCCGTTGCGGTTAACCCGTATAAAAACATTGGCCGTAACGACCCGTGTCCGTGTGAAAGTGGTAAGAAATTTAAGCAGTGTTGCGGTAAGTAATTTGTTATGAGTTACAAAGAGAAGCCAAGGATCACCGTGGTTGCGGGTGTTATAGAAAAAGATGGGCTGTATTTGCTAGCTCAACGTTTTGATAATGCCAGCCAAGGTGGTTTATGGGAGTTTCCTGGTGGCAAAGTAGAGCCTAATGAAACACCAGAACAAGCACTTGAGCGAGAGTTAGTCGAAGAGCTAGCAATTGAAACTCAAACAGGTGCGTGGTTGGCTGATAGCGTGTTTGACTATGGTGATAAAGTCATCGAGTTAAAGGGGTATATTAGCCATTGGCAATCTGGCATCTGCGAATTACATAGTCACCAAGCCATGGCATGGGTCACTAAGTCGCACATTAAAGATTACACCTTGTGCCCTGCGGATTATCCGATTGTTGATGCTTTGATTGCAAAAGGGTGATGACTTTAGTGATTAAAAAGGCGTTCGTAATGAACGCCTTTTTGCTTTTTTAATAGCGAATCACATAACCCAACTTTGTTATGCTTCTTTCTTTGCTTTGATCCCGACTAACTGCGCGATGACAATGATCGCCAGCGCGACTAAGTTTGCACCAAAAATGATGACCAACCACTGTGGCATGGTTTGCCCCATGAACATCCACACGACTTTTCCACAATCACCGTACGCTTCAAAGACACCAGGAAGCCATTGATTCAATGGTGCCCAGCTAGGGAACTGAACAAAGAGATCACAGGTGTTAAATGGCGAGGGGTTGAGTTGATAATCTACGTGCTTGATTGAAAGCATGAGACCTTCATAGGCGCTATATCCCCAACCAGCTAAGCCAAGCCAACGGATCACCGGGTTATGAGGGGCACTTAAGCCCACTAACGCGGCAATAGCGATACCAAACATGGCAACGCGTTCGTAGATACACATGACACATGGTGGTAATTTCATTCCGTGCTGGAAGAAAAGCGCACTAGCTTCAAAAAAGAGTATAAATGCCAGCAGTAACAGCCACGATGAGCGACGTTTAGAGAATGAATATAAAAATTGCATTGAATCGTCTCTTCAATTAGTTCATATGCCAGCGTGATTATGGCGTTGGCGTATATATCAGTTTGATGGATATAATATAACAAAGCCCTGACAAATCAGGGCTTTGTTGATAGTCAGACCATTAAATTGACTGAAAATTCAATTAATGTCCAGCGACGGGTGCAATAGTTGATACGGCTTCAGCTGTGTTGTGAACTAGCCAGCCCATGTCGTAGAACCATTCTGTCATCGGAACCAGCATAAATTCGATACCCGCTAAGCCAACCAGCGTTAATACGATAGTGTATGGCAGTGCCATGTACACCATACGGCCATAAGATAGGCGAATGAGTGGTGCAAGTGCCGATGTTAGTGCGAATAGGAATGCTGCTTGACCATTTGGTGTCGCAACAGAAGGTAGGTTAGTACCTGTATTAATCGCAACCGCTAACATATCGAATTGGTCACGTGAAATTACACCATGAACCAGCGCAGACTTCACTTCGTTGATGTAAACCGTACCGACGAATACATTATCAGAGACCATCGATAGCAGACCATTTGCGACATAGAACATGGTGAGCTGTGCGCTACCTTCAAGGCTCAGTACCCAAGTGATAATCGGTGTGAAGAGCTGTTGATCGATGATCACTGCAACGACAGAGAAGAACACGGCGAGTAGTGCTGTAAACGGTAGTGCTTCTTCAAATGCTTTGCCAAGGGCGTGTTCTTCAGTAATGCCTGTGAACGAGGTCGCGAAAATGATGACGGTCAAGCCAATTAAACCAACGGCCGCTAAGTGCATTGCTAGGCCAACAATTAGCCAAACAGCGATAAGCGCTTGGATAATCAGTTTTGCATAGTCTAGATTTGTACGGCTTTTACGTTCTTCATTATCAAAGTCTTTAAGGATTTTTCGAACATTTTCTGGCAAGGCTGCGCCGTATCCGCATAGGTGGAATTTCTCGACCAGTACACAAGTCATAATACCGCAGAAAAACACAGGAATAGTCACAGGTGACATGCGAAGAATAAATTCGCCAAACAACCAGCCTGCTTGGTCGGCAATGATCAAGTTTTGTGGCTCACCTACCATGGTCATTACGCCACCTAGTGCTGTACCCACACCAGCATGCATGAGCAAGCTGCGAAGGAATGCACGGTAGTTTTCTAAATCATCACGGCTTACTTCGCGGATGTTGCTATCCGTGGTGTGATCGTGCGCAGCATGAGGTTCTTGCCCTGACGCGACCTTGTGATAAATGCTATAGAAGCCCACAGTAACACTGATAACAACAGCAATAACGGTCAAGGCATCAAGGAAGGCCGATAGAAAAGCCGCCATGATACAAAAAGACAGAGAAAGCAGAATTTTTGAACGAATACCGATCAGTATTTTGGTGAAAATGAAAAGCAGCAATTGCTTCATGAAGTAGATACCTGCGACCATAAAGATCAGCAGTAATAACACTTCAATATTTGCTACAAGTTCATGCTTAACTTGTTCTGGGCTTGTCATGCCAATAGCGACAGCCTCAATAGCTAATAAGCCACCAGGCTGAAGGGGGTAACACTTTAACGCCATAGCCAGAGTGAAAATAAATTCAACAACCAGCAGCCAGCCAGCGGTAAAAGGGTCGATTACAAAAAATACGATTGGGTTGATAATCAGAAACGAAATGATCGCCACTTTGTACCAATCAGGTGCTTTGCCTAAAAAATTCTTTACGAAGGCGTTTCCCAGCGAAATAGCCATGTATCAAGTCTCTTGTTATAAATGCATACGAATAAAAAATACCCCAGAGGCGGAAGAACCACATAAGTGGCGCCTAAAAGGTATACATGAGCTGGCAGCTGTCATGCCTTTATAGTCAAGAGAGAAGGGTTAACCACAGAACTGTGATTAAATATTCTAATGAGACCCTCTAAGCTAAACATCATTACATATGGTGTTTAACTTAAAGCAGGCAGCAGCTTCCATTCAGCTCCCAGTTCATTGCGGTGCTAACTGTACAGTTTGATCTGGATCAGTCAAGTTGTGGCTGATGAACAATTTTATTTTACTTAAATTTCATTCCAAAACGGGAGTTCTGAAGCATCAGAACTTCGCCCATGCAATTTACATTTATTGCTTTCAATAAAACTTGCGTTGCGTCAAATTTTTGCTTGTGTGGAAAGTAAAATAAGATTGTGCTTTCTGGCAAATTTCGTCATATCCTTTTCTGGTGGTATGATGAGTTTATAAGTATAAGCAAGAAGCGATTGGAAAAAGAATTACATGGTTATAAAGGCTGATAGCCCAGCAACATTTGCTGAGAAATACATCATTGAAAGTATCTGGAATAATCACTTTCCTCAAGGTTCAATCCTGCCTGCTGAACGTGAACTTTCAGAACTTATCGGTGTAACACGCACCACGCTGCGCGAAGTTTTACAACGACTAGCACGCGATGGCTGGCTAACAATCCAACATGGTAAACCAACCCGTGTGAATAATTTCATGGATACCTCGGGTTTAAGTATTCTTGATACGCTAGTCACACTGGATGGCCAAGATGTGCAACGTGTCCTGACTGACTTGCTTTCTGCACGTACTGATATCAGTAGCGTTTTCATGCGCTATGCCGTGAAAGGCAACAGCGAAGAATCAAGTAAATTGATTGATTCAATCATTCGTTCGTGTGAATCACTGCTTGCTGCAGAGTCTTTTGCTGACTATATCGAAGATAACGAAGCAAAACTTGAGTTATTGAGTGAAGTAAAGAAAATCACAGACAAATATGGCAAAGATCAGCCAGAACTGTGTGAAGCAATTTGCCGTGCTCGTGCTTTTAATTACTATGATTACCGCCTATTCCAAGGTATGGCGTCTAAATCAGGTAATACGCTTTACGTGTTAACAATCAATGGCTTACGTAAGATTTACACGCGAGTTGGTGGTTACTACTTTATGAGCCAAGAAGCCTGTGAACTTGCCCTTGAGTTCTACCGTGATTTGAAGGCAATCTGTGATAACCATCAGCATGAATTAGTGGCTGAGAGAATCAAAAAATACGGTCGAGATAGCGGTGTGATTTGGTATAACAATCGCGAAGCGATTGGCCGTTACATGCATGAAGAAGAGCAGTAATAGCCATTGCTAAAAGATATTTTTAGTCGGTTTTAATGCTATCTAAAGCAAGAAAGCGTGATAAATCAGAGGTAATCTGACGTATCACGCTTTTATTTTATTGATCTGATTTTACCGCTCTTTCAACGATTAAATATCAGAACCAAATTGGGTATTACGTACAGGACATGTCCCTAAAATTTGGGTTCGTCCATCACTCAACTCTTCTTCTAGCGTAATATCAAACCCCCATAAGCGGTACATATGTTTTAATACTTCAGGGTGGCTGTCTGCTAATGGAATCCTGTTGTGTGGTATATAACGTAGTGTTAGTGAACGGTCACCTTTCAATGCGACATTCCAGACTTGAAGGTTAGGTTCATTATTGCTTAAGTTATATTGCGACGAGAGCTTCTCTCGGATCATCCGATAGCCTTCCTCGTTATGAATCGCGCTGACTTCCACATAGTTATGGCGATCATCGTCATTTACAGCAAAGAGCTTGAAGTCACGCATCACTTTTGGCGATAAAAACTGACTGATGAAGCTTTCATCTTTAAAGTTTTCCATCGCAAAGTGCAGCGTATCCAGCCAATCTTTACCAGCAATATCTGGGAACCAGTATTTATCTTCCTCGGTTGGGTTTTCACAGATCCGACGAATATCCTGGAACATCGCAAAACCTAAGGCGTATGGGTTGATACCACTGTAATAGGGACTGTTATATTCAGGCTGCGCAACCACATTGGTATGGCTATGCAAGAATTCCATAATAAAGCGATCTGTCACTAATCCCTCATCATAAAGATGATTCAAAATAGTGTAGTGCCAGAATGTTGCCCAGCCTTCGTTCATGACTTGTGTTTGTTTTTGTGGGTAGAAGTATTGGCTTACCTTACGCACAATTCGCACAATTTCACGCTGCCAAGGTTCGAGTAGTGGCGCGTGCTTCTCAATGAAATAAAGGATGTTTTCTTGCGGTTCAGCAGGAAAACGGTGCTCTTCCGATACATCCGATTTATCTTCTTGAACCGGAATGGTGCGCCATAGCGCGTTGACCTGTGTTTGCAGGTAATCTTCTCGCGCTTTTTGGCGCGCAGTTTCTTCAACCAAAGAAATTTTTTGGGGGCGTTTATAGCGATCGACCCCAAAATTCATCAAGGCATGGCAGGAGTCGAGCAAGCGTTCGACATCCTCAACCCCATACTTTTCTTCACAATCGGTAATGTACTTCCGCGCAAATAATAAGTAATCAATGATTGAGCTGGCGTCTGTCCATGTTTGAAATAAGTAATTCCCTTTAAAGAAAGAGTTATGACCATAGCAGGCATGCGCCATTACCAAGGCTTGCATGGTAATAGTGTTCTCTTCCATTAAATAAGAGATACAGGGATCAGAGTTAATCACGATCTCATACGCTAATCCCATTTGACCGTGTTTATAGCCACGTTCTGTTTCGATAAAGCGTTTGCCGAATGACCAGTGGTGGTAATTGATTGGCATCCCAATACTTGAATAGGCATCCATCATCTGCTCAGCAGTGATGATCTCAATTTGATTAGGATACGCATCAAGCCGATAGTGGTCAGCGACACGCTTTATCTCTTTATGATATTGGTCAAGCAGATCGAACGTCCAATCTGGTCCATCACTGAGTGGCTTTGTCTTTGTTGTTGTCACCATAACTCACTCCCCTAAGCGCGTTGACATCCTACTATTAGCTAACTTGCTTCTTAAATAGCTCCCTGAATACAGGGAATATGTCATCCACCGTCCGTATGTTCTGCATAGCAAAGTTATCATGGCTGCCTTGCAGTGTTTCGTATTCACGCCAGAGCGTTTGATGCGCACGGCGAGTGATTTCGATATAAGAGTAGTAGCGTGTTACTGGCAAAATACTCTCTTTCAATAATTGACGACAACCTGGCGAATCATCGGCCCAGTTATCACCATCCGAGGCTTGAGCGGCATAGATATTCCATTCGCCAGCAGGGTAGCGCTTCTTAATGATGTCATCCATCATACGTAAGGCGCTCGACACGATAGTGCCCCCAGTTTCTTGCGAGTAGAAGAACTCATGCTCATCTACTTCTTTCGCTTGTGTATGGTGGCGTATAAAAACCACATCTACATTTTTGTATGTTCGGTTTAAGAACAAATACAGCAAGATATAGAAGCGTTTAGCCATGTCTTTGGTTGCTTGATCCATTGATCCTGATACATCCATTAGACAGAACATAACCGCTTGGCTGGTAGGCAGTGGGCGACGTTCATAATTTTTGTATCGTAAATCAAAGGTATCAATAAAAGGCACACTGCCAATTTTTTCACGCAGCGCTTGGATTTCTTGTTTTACGCGTTCTTCTTCAAAAGGTTGAGCGGGTTCGGTAGATTTTAACTGCTCAAACTCAGCTTCGAGTTCACGTAAGTGACGGCGTTTCGCTGCTGTCATGGCTGTGCGTCGTGCCAACGAATTCTGTAGCGATTTTACAATCGCGATATTTGATGGCACACCCGATGATTTGTAGCCTGAACGGAATGTTTTCCATTCGACCACTTTGTTCATCTGGTTTTTTTCTAGGTTAGGTAGCTCCAAATCTTCAAACAGTAAGTCGAGGTATTCGTCTTTGGAAATTTGGAATACAAATTCATCTTGGCCTTCACCATCTTGGCTCGCTTGACCTTCGCCTGCGCCGCCTTGTCCCGCCCCTCCTTGGGGGCGTTCAATGCGGTCACCTGGAGAGAATTGGTCGTTGCCCGGATGGACAACTTCACGTTGTCCACCACGGCCTTGGTGAAAGCTTGGCTCTTTGATATCACGAGAGGGGATAGTAATATTTTCCCCGCTCTCAACATCAGTGATCGAGCGCTTATTTACCGCATCAGCAATCGATTCTTTAATCTGCTGTTTGTGGCGGCGTAAAAAGCGCTGGCGATTCACCGTGCTTTTATTCTTACCATTGAGCCTGCGATCTATAAAATGCGCCATAAGCTCCCCCTCATACTTCCATTCAACCGGCTACGATGATTTACGTACGCGTAAGTACCATTCAGATAGCAAACGCACTTGTTTACGGGTATAGCCTTTCTCCATCATACGAGCGACGAAATCATCGTGTTTTTTCTGCTCGTCGGTAGAGGTTTTCGCGTTGAATGAAATAACTGGGAGCAACTCTTCGGTATTGGAGAACATTTTCTTCTCAATAACGGTGCGAAGTTTTTCGTAGCTGGTCCAGTTAGGATTTTTACCTGCGTTACTTGCACGAGCACGAAGGACAAAATTGACGATTTCATTACGGAAATCTTTAGGGTTACTGATACCCGCTGGTTTTTCGATTTTCTCTAGCTCATTGTTAAGCGCTGAGCGGTCGAAGAGTTGGCCGGTTTCAGGATCACGGTATTCTTGGTCTTGAATCCAGAAATCAGCGTAGCTGACATAACGGTCAAAGATGTTCTGACCATACTCAGAGTAAGACTCTAGGTACGCGGTTTGAATTTCTTTACCAATGAATTCAACATACTTAGGAATCAAGTAGCCTTTCAAGAATTCAAGGTATTTCTCTGCCACTTCCTGTGGGAACTGCTCACGTTCGATTTGCTGTTCAAGCACGTAGAACAGGTGAACCGGGTTAGCTGCCACTTCGGAATGATCGAAGTTGAACACGCGAGATAGGATCTTAAAGGCGAAACGGGTTGATAGGCCGTTCATCCCTTCATCGACACCTGCGTAATCACGGTATTCTTGGTACGACTTGGCTTTAGGATCTGTATCTTTGAGGGTTTCACCATCGTAGACACGCATCTTCGAGAATAAACTTGAGTTTTCAGGCTCTTTCAGACGAGAGAGTACTGAGAATCGCGCAAGAATATCGAGCGTACTAGGTGAGCATGGTGCACTCGCTAGCTCACTGCTTTGCAGTAGTTTTTCGTAGATACGGGTTTCTTCCGAAATACGTAAACAATAAGGCACTTTCACGATGTAAACACGGTCAAGGAAGGCCTCGTTACTCTTATTATTACGGAAGGTTTGCCATTCTGACTCATTGGAGTGAGCAAGAATAATTCCCTCGTACGGTAAGGCTGATAACCCTTCAGTACCGTTGTAGTTGCCTTCCTGCGTCGCAGTTAGTAGAGGGTGAAGTACTTTTAGCGGTGCTTTGAACATCTCCACAAACTCCATTAAGCCTTGGTTGGCTTTACAGAGTGCCCCCGAATAGCTGTAAGCATCTGGGTCATCTTGTGAGAAGTGCTCAAGTTGGCGGATATCCACTTTACCGACAAGAGATGAAATATCTTGGTTATTTTCATCACCAGGTTCGGTTTTCGCGATACCGACTTGATCTAAGATAGATGGACGAACTTTGACCACTTTAAAACGAGTGATATCACCACCAAATTCATGCAGACGTTTTGCTGCCCATGGTGACATGATGGTATTGAGGTAGCGATCTGGAATGCCGTATTCTTTGTTAAGTAGATCGCCATCTTCATTTTTGTCGAATAGGCTAAATGGGTGATCATTAACAGGGCTTCGAACGCCATCGGCAGTTAGTACGTAAATTGGTACTTTTTGCATTAAGCTTTTTAGCTTTTCAGCTAGCGAAGATTTACCGCCCCCAACAGGGCCAAGTAAGTATAGGATTTGTTTACGTTCTTCTAAACCTTGTGCGGCATGTTTTAGGTAAGAAACGATTTGTTCAATGGCATCTTCCATGCCATAAAAATCTTCAAACGTTTTATAACGAGAGATCACGCGATTGGAGAATAGTCGGCTCAAGCGTGGATCTTGTGCGGTGTCGATCATTTCTGGCTCACCAATCGCCATAAGTAGGCGTTCGGCGGCATTTACATATGCGCTTCGGTCGTTTCGACAAATTTCAAGGAATTCCTGCAATGAAAGCTCTTCATCCTTGGACTCTTCATAGCGTTGACGATAATGGTCAAAAATACTCATGGTATGCCCCCTGAATCGTTCTCTTATCAATTAGAAAGGACGAAAACAAATAACTTTCACATCCCTCATATCTTTAAGACTAGACCTAACTGATCAAATTGCGTCACTGAGTTGTTGGTTTTTAAATAAATTTCCTAAGCTAGGTGACAATGAAAAAGTGTGTAAACTTTGTACACATTCTTACTATCCTCTTTAAAAATCGGTTTCGCAAGAAGGTTTAGATGGAAAATCTTTACATTTATTTAACGATTTTGTGATGTGAGGGCTTGATTTGATGCTTAGTCGTATAGTTTGAAATTACTTTCTTATGTGAGATCTATAACTGCAAATGAATGCATGCATGTGGTTTGGTAGGGAAAGCTTGACGTAGAGCGGTTTATTCCGCTTTTTTTAGTTGTGAAGCAATATTGAGACAACTATGACCTTGATGATAAAGCATTATCACGCTTTGCTTCTATTCATAGAATATTTCTCAGTTAAGATGCTTTTTTTGTGAGCTAAATCAACAACTCTGACTTAAGCTAGATAAGTGGTTTTATTTTGGGGAGCTGCATTTATGGGTATTTCACGCGTTGATACTGTTTCTATTCCAGTGTCAGATCAAGCGCAGGCATTGGTATTTTATCGGGACGCCTTGGGGTTTGAGTTGATTCGCGATCACAGCGCAAACGATGATAAACGCTGGGTTCAGCTAGCCCCAAAAGGGGCGGAAACGACCATTAGTTTAGTTAGACCATTTGCGGGAATGAAGGCCGGATCGGTTCAAGGCTTAGTGGTACAAACCGACGATATTACCTCAACCTATAATGAGTTGAGTGGCCGAGGGGTCGGTTTGTCGGAAATCGTGACTTTAATTAGTGGTCGTTTTGCGACTTTTGCTGACCCAGATGGTAACGGTTGGGTGCTGATTGAAGCAAATAGCACCATGCAGGCGTAATTACCCGTTTCATCAATTACTAATCAAGGAAACGGGCATCAGGTACGATTGCCACCATACTTCGGCATGGTGCTTTATCTTGATGTTATGCGTCAGTCAGGCGGATAACAGTCGTCAGCGTGTGTGACTCTTGAGGCGCTAAGGTTACCCCTTCGCCATGAATTGTTGACTCGACACACACCATAGTTTCAAAACTATTGTTTGCCATATCAGCCATGCTTTCGCACAGATCTTGCCAAGGATTCCAAATGACTGCCGCATTATGGCCTTGGTTTTCTACTAAGATTTGGCGCTGGCGAGGGGTGTCGTGGATTGCAATAGTCGCTTCAGGTGCAGTGTAAACACGGTCAACTTCTTGGGCGATTGTGAGTGTGTCATCTCCTTCTGCTTTAACCCCACCCAGTACACCATCGATGTAAGGCTGACCCATGCCAGTTAAGTGTGTTTGATGAATATCAGCAATATCAAAGTAAGTGTGAAGAGCACCGCCGAAAGACCAAGCATGTTCATCTGTATTGGTTGATGTTAGGTTCACTTTTAGCATTTCACCCAGTTCAAAGGTGATAGTTAAATCGAACTTATGTGGCCAGATAGCGTGAGTTGTTTCTGAGTCTTGTAGATTCAGTGCCAGGATAACGCCATTGTCGTTTTCGCGGTGTTCTTTGATTGACCATTGGCTATTTCGTGCAAAGCCATGCGATGGATTGCCCGCTTTACCAAACCATGGCCAGCAAACAGGAATACCGCCTCGGATTGCTTTTGCAGGATCGATAATTGCTTCTTCGCTTAACCAGATAACATCATCTTGGTTGGCAGGTTTGAACCAAATTAAGTGACCACCGTGCAGTGAGATCCCTGCTTCAGCAGTTTGGTGAAGCACTCGAATGATTTTTACGCCATTGTATTCACACACCGTAATAGCATCTGAAAGGGCATTGATAGTTGGGAGATTACGTAAATCCATGATCATTTCCTTACTAATAGCATCTGGTATCGCTGTTTAATGGAGTAGATATGTACAAAAAACGATATAAGATGTCACTTATTTTTCTTTAAAAATTATCAATAGAAATTAAAACTTATTTGTTAAATTTGTTACTCGATTTTATTTTTTATCAGAATTTTTGAATGGCGATACGTGCGAAATAGCCGTGAATGCAGGGATATGCTGGTAGTGAAGGGAAGAAGAGTAGCAGATCCAATATCATTTGGGTATGGCTAACATGCAGGTACAAAAAAGGCGACTCAAGAGCCGCCTTTTGTCATCGCTTACTAAGTATTAATTACTTAGAGATGTGAGCGATTAGGTCTAGAACTTTGTTTGAGTAACCGATTTCGTTATCGTACCAAGATACAACTTTAACGAATTTGTCAGTTAGCGCAACACCAGCTTTAGCATCGAATACTGAAGTTTGAACTTCACCGATGAAGTCTTGAGAAACAACAGCGTCTTCAGTGTAACCAAGAACACCTTTAAGCTCGCCTTCAGATGCTTCTTTCATAGCAGCACAGATTGCTTCGTAAGATGCAGCAGTTTTTAGGTTAACTGTAAGGTCAACAACAGAAACGTTTGCAGTTGGTACGCGGAAAGCCATACCAGTTAGAAGGCCGTTTAGTTCAGGAAGAACAACGCCTACAGCTTTAGCAGCACCAGTTGATGATGGGATGATGTTTTGAGAAGCACCACGACCACCACGCCAGTCTTTAGCAGAAGGACCATCTACAGTTTTTTGAGTCGCTGTAGTTGCGTGAACTGTAGTCATAAGACCAGATTCGATACCGAACTTGTCGTTAAGAACTTTAGCAACAGGTGCTAGACAGTTAGTAGTACAAGAAGCGTTAGAAACGATATCTTGACCAGCGTAAGTTGCATCGTTTACGCCCATAACGAACATTGGAGTTGCGTCTTTAGAAGGACCAGTAAGAACAACTTTCTTAGCACCAGCAGTGATGTGCTTACGTGCAGTTTCGTCAGTTAGGAAAAGACCAGTTGCTTCAGCTACAACGTCAACGTTGATTGCATCCCACTTAAGATCTTCTGGGTTGCGCTCAGCTGTAACACGTACAGTTTTACCGTTAACGATTAGGTTACCGCCTTCAACTTCAACAGTACCGTTGAAACGGCCGTGAGTTGAATCGTACTTCAGCATGTAAGCCATGTAATCAACGTCGATAAGGTCGTTGATACCAACAACTTCGATGTCGTTGCGCTCTTGCGCTGCACGGAAAACAAAACGACCGATACGGCCAAAACCATTAATACCTACTTTGATAGTCATTGTAGTTGCTCCACAACTTAATTTCTAATGAAAGATAACTGGTAGTAAAATTACAGAATACTGGGTGACGCTGCAAGCAAAAAAGGCGGTTAAATTGCTTGAGGTCAAAAAAAAGTTCGGAATTTTTTTACATTCCCTCTACATTGCCGACATTTCATACGAAACTTGTTCAATTAGCCACCATGGGCGTTGTTAACTTTTAATATTGAGCAAATCCATTTTGATGCTGACATTCAGATTGATTCGGTAACTAAACATCCATAGCGCAAAAAGTATGTGCCACATAAGTGATAATTGGCAACTTTTTGAGCAAAATCGAGTGAGCAGTTTTTGTTGTTGTGAGTTGAGTTGTGTGAGTCATAGACGTCTTGTTGATGAGAATGCGTCGTCCTCTAACCATGGGTAGCGAATTTATTGTGGCGTAGTATGATTAGAAAAGAGCCGTGAAAATGTTGCTCAGTGTTAAAAGGAAGGGACAGGAAAAACAATGACAAATAAAAACGATGCGTACTGGCGAGAGAAATTATCCCCTGAACAGTATCAAGTCTGTCGTGAACAAGGTACTGAGGCGCCTTTTAGTGGCACATTGCTGCATAATCGTGAAACGGGTGTTTACCATTGCACCTGCTGTGAATCGCCGTTATTCCAATCGGATAATAAATATGATTCAGGTTGTGGGTGGCCGAGCTTTGATGCGCCGATAGAAAAAAATGCGATTCGATATCTTGAAGATCATTCACATGGGATGAGTCGCACAGAAATTCGTTGTGCAGAATGTGATAGCCACTTGGGTCATGTATTCCCTGATGGCCCTCAAACTACGGGTGAGCGTTATTGTGTCAATTCAATCTCGCTACAATTTAAAGCGTGATATGACACTCACTATAGCCTGAAATATTATTACAAAACAAAGGCATCCAAGGATGCCTTTTTTGATCTGAGTCACTCATGCTTGAGTGCGGTTACGGCGTTTAGAGCTGAGAGCCGATTTGCATTGAGGCCTGATGGCTAACAGGTCTACTGACCAAGTGATGCAGTAAATCGACCTTGTTTGAGCGCTTTGATAATTGTTTCCGCTTGTTGCTCTATGTGTTCGCGTTTGTTGTCTGTCATTGGGTAAAAGCTTGCTAACTTCTCTTTGCTAGCAACGGGCATATCAAACTCTGCACCGACGATTGACCATAAATAAGCATGGGTATTATTTTTCTGCTGGTGATAAATGGTTGCTAAGGATTGGATTATCTCTGGTTTCACTGTATCCCCTTTTTCGTATAGGGATAAGGCGTGCAGTAAAATCGTTAAGGTTTTCGTTTGATCTTTACCACTGTAATACGTTGCTAATGCCAGTTGTAGATCTGGCGTTTCTAACGCTGGCTTCCCTTCAAGTTTTAAAAATTGGCGCATTGCACGTTTATCACCTTGTGACCATCGGTAATAAATGATCTCAGGGTCGATCGATTCAGCCAGCTCCTTATTTAGACGATCAATCGAGTCGTAACTGTGAATCAGTGCTTTCATCCGATTTGTTTTTCGTTCTTTTAATTCGGTTGGTTCAATACGTGCCGCATACTCTAAACACATTTGGTAGTTATGCGTGAACTTGAGTTCTTTAAATTTCTCGCTATCTATGGGGTTTTTTAGCACGTCATAACGTTTCCAAATTAAATTGGCACGCTGTAGGCGGCACTGTCCATCGTTAACATTCAAATTTGCGCAGATTTCAGGGTAGGACTCACACAAGCTATCGGTTGAGCGGTGGCGTTCAAAGCAGCCACTTAGGAGCAGTGCGCAACTCAACACAGTAAGCAGTTTAAATCTTGCTGTTACTTTTACTTTGAAGGTGGAATTCATCGTATTTGAATTGGTGTGTGCACGCATCTTGGGTGAAGCTCGTATCGTTAAATTCTATGAGGTTTCATTCTATATGAAAGTGGCTAAAAGGTGATGAAAACATAGCAAATTGTGAATGCTATTCAGGAAAGCCGTGATATTGACGGAATTTCGGTGAAATACTCACCGAGTGAATCGCTTGGTTGTGCTCTTTTGTGTTGTAAGAGTCAGCAACTCGCCATGGAAGCTGTGATCAGAAAAACACTTTTTATATTACAGCTTGACTGTTATGTACGACTCATTAAAGGTAATGCAACATGAGAGTAACTAAGTTGGCTGCTGCTGAAACTGTGCTGGATAACCCATAGTAGTAGCCTTGTAGATGTGGAGTGTTGGAATGGATCTTGAGAAGGTATTGCACGCGATGACCCCAGAGGTATATCAGCGGTTAATGACGGCGGTAGAAATTGGAAAGTGGCCTGATGGGACGGTGTTAACCCAAGAACAACGTGATGCCACTATGCAGGCTGTTATGCTATACCAATCGCGTCATAATCAAGATGCAGAGCATATGAGTGTTGAAGTGGGCGGTGAAATTAAGTTTAAGTCAAAAGCTGAACTCAAGCGTGATTTTGGCGCGAATGAAGAGGAAGCTCGCGCAATAGAGGATATCGCTCGCTTTAATCATAACGAGCTGTAATCACAAGGTGTGAGAAGATGGCGTTTTAAGTCATCATTCGGATCATCCGTTGATTTCGTTTGGGAATTAGATGCTTTTTAGCCTGATTGCTGCGCAATAGAAACCACGTAATTCATGATCTTCTTCACTTATCATATTGGCTACTATGGGCTCTTGCTCTATCGCCATGAGATAAGTGTGTAATTTAGGGTAATCTGACTCGACTCGTAGCCCTGCCATCCAACCATTACGCAAGATACTCCAGACACTGATCTCTGCCATTGAGAAGTGCTCACCAATAAACCCATCTTTAGGTATTTGTTCTTCGAGATATTGCAATGCAAGTGGTAGGTGGTGCTGGATGCATTGTTCAATGGCTTCTTCGTCGATGTCTTTATTGAGCATCTTGCCGCGCATTATTTTCTGATAAAAGAGTACACCACTGACCAGTGAGGTTAGCCGTGTATCAGCATATTCTTCTAGCCATCTAATTTTCGCTCGAACTTTAGCGTCTCCAGAGTAGAGAGGAGGAATGGGGTAGAGGTCATCAAGATAATGGGCGATCACAGTCGAATCCATAATACTTTGCCCATCGTGCTCAAGTACCGGTACTTTCCCCATGGGATGGCGTTTATGAGCGAGCTCTTTTTCTAAAAATGGGTTTAAAGGTTCAAGTTGGTAGCTAATGCCTTTGTAGGCGAGTGCGAGCATGATTTTTCTAACGAAAGGGGAAATTGATGCACCATGTAGAATCATAATAATCGTCCGACGTATCGAGATTAAAAGTATTACTTTAGTTGTGATTACGAGAAGTATTGCCGTGTTGATATTCTTGTGTGTTTTCAGTGCTAGTAAGTGTAGTTGAGATATGGCAAAGGGGGGGATAAACAAAGAGCCGCATACGCAGCTCTTAGAAGGGGGGTAACACGAGAAATTCGGTTAGTGAGTCAGTTCACCACGAAGGTTTTGCTGCATCATGCTACGCACGGTTTCGGTTGGTAAGTCCTTTGACAGTAGGTAGTGCAGTTTTGCCAATGCCGCTTCTGGTGTCATGTCATAGCCACTTAACACACCCGCATCTGCTAATGCACAGCCTGTTGCGTAACCACCCATGTTTACCTTGCCTGATAGACATTGTGTGAGGTTAATAACAATCACACCACGATCAGTGGCTTCTTTTAGCTGGGCTAAAAGGTCGGCATTTTGAGGGGCATTACCCACACCAAATGTTAGCAGGATCATTGCATTAACAGGCTGGCGAAGCGTGTTGCGAATGACTTCTGGTGAAATGCCTGGGTACATAGTAATCACGCCAATCGGTTGAGGTGTAATGTTATGTACGGTAAATGGCGCATCCGGTTTTTTATCAATCTCAACGTTGTTAAGTTGAATATTGATACCCGCTTCAAGCAATGGCGGTAGGTTTGGAGAAATAAAGGCACCAAAACCATCCGCGTGTGCTTTTGTACTACGGTTACCACGAATTAGCTGGTTGTTGAAAAACACAGTGACTTCATTGATAGGGTAGTTTGCAGCAACGTGCAAAGAGTTCAGCAGGTTGCTTTGACCATCTGAGCGGATCTCTGCAATTGGAATTTGCGAACCAGTCACGATCACGGGCTTATCTAGGTTATCAAACATAAACGACAAAGCTGACGCTGTGTACGCCATGGTATCCGTACCATGAAGAATGATGAAACCATCGTACTTGTCGTAGTTTGCTTTAATATCATCAGCAATGCGCTGCCAATCCGCTGGCGTCATATCCGAAGAATCGATCAGCGGATCGTATTCATGGATGGTAAATTTTGGCATTTCTGAACGATGGAATTCAGGCATGCTTGCTAATTGCTTCTCCATGAACCCTGCAACAGGGACGTAACCATGGTCTGACTTCTGCATGCCAATTGTGCCGCCAGTATAAGCAATGTAAATGTGTTTTCTTTCCATAATTCAGTACAGCTTTTTATCGGTTTGGTGGGCGCATTATACGGCTAACGCTCGGTAAAAAAAGCCCAGCAACGCTGGGCTGATCTCACTTTTCACTATTGGTGCAATTTAGGCAGAAAGCATATTGCCCTTTTGGATCATTAAAGTTATTTAATGTCGTTAGGTCTGTTACAACTTGGTGTGCTACAGGTTGTAATGCTGAAGGAACTTGTCCCCACAAGATATTATGTAAATGAACATTGATCTTAGCGGTAAAGTTCTGCAAGAAAAGTTCAGCTGGGGTCAGCTCTTCTGTTACCCATTGCAGTTCGTAGCTATCGAGCTTAGCTAAACTTGCTGCTTCGGCAATCGCATCATCGAAATCACCCAATTGATCAACCAGACCGAGTTCTAGTGCATCTTTACCTGTCCATACACGCCCTTGCGCAATATGATCGGCTTGCTCTAATGACATGTTGCGGTATTGGCTAACCAAACCAATAAAGCGCTGATAGCCATGTTCAACACCAAGCTGGAAGACTTGTGCCACACCTTCTGGTAATTCACGGGTTACACCTACACCAGCGAATGGTGTCGTACCTACACCATCGTTATAAACGCCCATTTTTTCCAGCCCTTTTTCAAAGGTGGTTAAAATCGCGAAAATACCAATAGAGCCAGTGATCGTTGTCGGCTGTGCAATAATTTTATCGGCACTGGATGAAATCCAGTAACCACCTGATGCCGCTAAGCTCGACATTGATACGATGACAGGCTTACCTGCTTGTTTTAGAGCATCAACTTGATTGCGGATGACTTCAGAGGCAAAGGCACTGCCGCCCGGGCTATCAACACGAAGGATCACTGCTTTTACATCGTCATTTAAACGCGCTTCACGTAGCATCGCAGCAGTACTATCGCCCGCGACTGTACCTTGTTGACGACCGTCACCATCGACAATGGCACCGCTTGCGACGACTACGGCAATTTTATTGCTGCTTGGAAGATCAGTCGGCACCACGGTTGGCATGTAATCGTAATAGCTGATGTGTTTAAAGCTGTCGTTGTCATCACTGCCAAAAGCATCGACTAAGTTCTGTAGAAGCTGAGGGCGGCTTACTAGCTCATCAACTAAGCCCATGTTTAATGTCAGTTTCGCGAAGTCACCATTAACGGCTTTTAATTGAGTAATAAAATCATCAAGTTTTGGTGATAGTGCTTTGGCATCAATCTGACGGTTAGTCGCAACATCTTGAGTATAAGCGCCCCACAATTGGTTTAACCAAGCGGTGTTGGCTTCACGTGCAGGATCCGACATGCTGTCGCGAGTGTAAGGTTCAACAAACGATTTATAGGTACCAACACGGAATACATGCGTATTTACGTCTAACTTGTCGAGTAGGCTTTTGTAGTACAGGGTGTAGCTGCCGTAGCCTGTTAACAACACACCGCCATCTGGTGACATGAAGACTTTGTCTGCGTAGCTGGCAAGGTAGTATTGGCTTTGATTGAAGTTATCACCAAATGCATAAACAGGTTTGCCAGCTTCTTTAAACTCGTTAATCGCTTTGGCGATGTAGCGCAGTTTAGTAAGGTTAGTTCCCGCCATGTCTTTCAGGTTTAGCACTAAGCCGGTGATGTTGTTATCAGTCGATGCATGTCGAATGGTATCAACAATATCAAATAAGACATTTTCTTGAACTTGCTGGCGACCAAGGGCATTGCTGGTCAGTTGATCAACAGGGCTAATAATACTGCGCTGTTCAACGATAGGACCAGCTAAGTCCAGTACAAGTGCTGATTTCGTTGCTTGTACGGGCTCTTCTGTTCCTTGGGTAAAGGCAAAAATGATGATGCCAATAAAAGCCAAGAAAAACAGATTAAGAACAAGCTGACGAGTGAAGCTGAGTAGTTTCCATAGAGCGCGGAAAATCTTTCCGATCCCTTTAAATAACATTTTCATGAAACGTCCTGATAATGATTCCTGCTCTTATCCTAACGCAGGAAAGCGCTATGTCACAATTTTTCACCAATATCCGTATGTTAGGTTAAGACCCACTTAGTGTTAATACGTTCGATTTTTCA
The DNA here is from genome assembly GCF_024346715.1 of Photobacterium swingsii. NCBI lineage: Bacteria > Pseudomonadati > Pseudomonadota > Gammaproteobacteria > Vibrionales > Vibrionaceae > Photobacterium > Photobacterium swingsii. The sequence goes on along the minus strand of NZ_AP024852.1, from coordinate 2,685,490 downwards.
TTACTGATCATTCCTTCTGGTCACGATTCGTTATCAAAACCCTTGCACAGATCATGCTTTGTTGCGTTAATGTAAACGGATGTTTGAAATTTGTTGTTTGTTGACCATATACTGGTCTGACCATAATTAAAAAAGAATGGAAGCCATGAACGATAAATCTTACCCACATTTACTTGCGCCCTTGGATCTTGGTTTCACACAATTAAAAAATCGTGTGTTGATGGGATCAATGCATACAGGGCTTGAAGAATCTCGTGACGGTTTTAAAAAGCTGTCTGCATTTTATGCTGCCCGTGCCCGCGGTGGTGTGGGTTTGATTGTAACAGGTGGTTTCTCGCCTAATTTCCGAGGGCGACTGCATCCGCTAAGTGCTGAGTTTAGCTCTGCTCGTCAAGCAAGAGCACATCGTACTATTACAGATGCTGTACACGAAGAAGGTGGTAAAATTGCTTTACAGCTACTTCATGCTGGTCGTTATGCTTTGCACCCATTCGCGGTGAGTGCTTCTGCCATTCGCGCCCCTATCGCCAAATTTACCCCGAGCAAAATGAGCGTACGCCAAATTAATAAAACCATTGATGCTTTTGCTAAAAGTGCAGAACTAGCACGTGAAGCGGGCTACGACGGCGTAGAGCTAATGGGATCTGAGGGGTATTTGATTAATCAGTTTATCTGTCAGCGTTCGAATCACAGATATGACGAGTGGGGCGGTAGCTATGAAAACCGCATGCGTTTTCCTATTGAATTGGTTAAGGCCGTAAGAAAACGCACAGGGAATGATTTTATTATTATTTTCCGTTTGTCGATGCTTGATTTGGTCGAGCAGGGTAGTACTCATGAAGAAGTGGTGATGCTGGCAAAAGCGTTGGAATCGGCTGGTGTGACAATATTAAATACGGGTATAGGTTGGCATGAAGCGCGGGTTCCAACCATAGCAACGCAAGTGCCACGCGCGGCGTTTGCTTGGGTGACTGAAAAACTAAAAAGTGAAGTGAACATTCCTTTAGTGACTTGTAACCGTATTAATACCCCTGATGTCGCAGAAGGTATTTTAGCGGGTGGGCAAGCGGATATGGTATCGATGGCTCGGCCATTCTTAGCGGATGCTGAATTCGTCAATAAAGCCGAACAAGACAGAGCTGATGATATCAATACTTGTATTGGTTGTAACCAAGCCTGTTTGGATCATGTGTTTGTCGGTAAACGTGCCAGCTGCTTAGTTAATCCGCAAGCTTGTTACGAAACAGAACTGATATTAACGCCAGCGGTTAATCACCGAAAAGTGGCGGTTGTAGGGGCGGGTCCTGCGGGCCTTGCTTGTGCAAGTGCAGCCGCAGAACGCGGTTTTAGCGTTGATCTATTTGAAAAGAATGACTACATCGGCGGTCAGTTTAATTTGGCCATGCAAATTCCAGGTAAAGAAGAGTTTAAAGAAACCATTCGTTACTTTAGTCGCCGTTTAGAGCAAACCGGTGTGAATGTGAAGTTGGGCCATGCCGCTACTTTGGATGAGCTCAAAGGCTATGACGAAGTCATCGTGGCGACAGGTGTGCAGCCTCGGATACCACCTATCCCAGGTCTGAAAGAGAGCGATAAAACAATCGATTACCAAACCTTGATCCGTGACAAAGTGGAAGTCGGCCAGAAAGTTGCTGTGATTGGTGCAGGGGGGATCGGTGTGGATGTGTCCACTATGCTGACAGAGCCTGAGCATCAAGCCCTTGAAGATTGGTTACAAGATTGGGGGATTGATACTGATATTAGCCATGCGGGGGGGTTATACCCACATGAAGAGTACGTCAGTCAGCGTCAAGTATGGTTAATGCAACGTAAGCCAGGGCGTGTCGGTAAGGGACCGGGTAAAACGACAGGCTGGATCCATAAGAAAGTATTGGAAAAGCGTGGTGTTGAGTTACTTGGCGGTGTTAGCTACGACAAAGTTGATGAGCAAGGGCTGCATATTACTGTAGAGGGCCAAGCGCGAGTATTGCCAGTCGATCATATTATTGTTTGTGCTGGGCAAACATCCGTGAATGTTTTAACGGAACAGCTTGAAGCTGCGAATGTGAAAGTCAGTGTGATAGGTGGTGCTGATGTTGCGGGCGAAGTGGATGCTAAACGAGTGATCCGCCAAGGCGTAGAACTGGCGGCTAAGCTCTAATCGATTCGTGTAATTCAATGCGTTGGCTTGCTTCGTGTATGTGCTGAATAAAGCCGCTTAGGAAAAAGCACCGATACTTCTCGGTGCTTTATGGTTATGATATTGTTAATCAATAATTATTATCATTAAAGGTTGTTGTTATGGATGCGCTCACATTATTACTAAACCGTCGCTCGTTACCTAAGCTGATGGAGCCTGCGCCGCAAGGTGAAGTGCTCGACAATATTTTCCGTGCAGGCCTACGTGCGCCTGATCATGCTGGACTTACACCATGGCGTTTTATTGTGTCGAAAGGTGAGGGGTTAAATAAACTGGCTGACATTTTGGTGGAAGCGGCAAAAGCAGATGGTGCAGACGAAGCCACACTCGAAAAAGCCAGTAAAGCACCGTTTCGTGCCCCTATGGTGATCACTGTTGTCGCTAAAGTTACAGAGAATGACAAAGTCCCAGTGATTGAGCAGCATCTATCGGCGGGCTGTGCGACTCAAGCCATGCAAATGGCCGCAGTAGCACAGGGATTTTCTGGTTTTTGGCGTACAGGTAAATGGGCTTATCACCCCGTTGTTCGTGAATCATTGGGTGTACAAGGCGATGATATGATTGTAGGTTTTCTATACCTTGGTACATCGGGCTGTCGAGAAGCCAAAGTTCACGAGCGTGATCTGAGCCAATTTGTAGAGTATCTATAGCTGCTACTTGCTTTATCCGTCGAAGCGTTGACATTCACCGAAAAGAGAAAGGAAAGCTAAGGCTTTCCTTTACTGTTTTTTTATCCAGTATTTCTTGTTCTTGCCTTCCGCTTTGGTTAAAGTCTCCAGCTCATTGAAGTTTGCTGAATAATTGTTATGTCTCGTTTATTTATTGCTGAAAAACCTAGCCTTGGCCGTGCGATAGCAGCGGTACTCCCTCGTCCACATAAAAATAATAACGGCTATATTGAAACGGGTAATGGCGATATCGTCACTTGGTGTATTGGTCACTTGTTAGAGCAAGTTGAGCCTGATGCCTACGATGAGAAATACAAAAAGTGGAATATGGTCGATTTACCTATTTTGCCCGAGCAATGGCAATTAACCCCACGAAAGTCAGCCAAACAACAATTGAGTGTAGTGCGTAAACTCGCCAAACAAGCGACTGATATTGTCCACGCGGGTGACCCTGATAGAGAAGGGCAGCTGCTGGTGGACGAAGTGATAGATTACGTCAAAGTGTCAGCGACTAAAAAAGCCAAGATCCAGCGCTTATTAATTTCAGATCTTAACCCAAGTGCCGTTAAGCGCGCTTTGTCTGCGATGCGCAGTAATCGAGATTTTATTCCGCTATCAGTTTCAGCATTGGCCCGCTCTCGTGCTGACTGGCTGTATGGTATGAATATGACGCGAGCCTATACCTTGCTGGGTCAAAAGGGGGGATACAAAGGCGTATTGTCAGTTGGACGAGTACAGACGCCAGTGCTCGGCTTGGTGACACGCCGCGATGATGAGATTGCCAATTTTGTGCCTAAGCCCTTCTACGAAGTATTTGCCTTGATCCCTTATCAAGATAATGACATTCGAGCGCGTTGGAAGCCGAGTCCAGCTTGTGAGCCTCATCAAGATGAAGATGGCCGTATTCTTAACCGCAAGCTGTGTGAAAACGTCGTCGCGCGAATCAAAGGCCAACCAGCTGAAGTAACGGAATCAGAGCGCAAAGAAACACGTCAATCAGCCCCGTTGCCCTACTCTCTGTCTGCATTACAAATTGATGCTGCAAAACGTTTTAACATGAGTGCAGCCGATGTGCTGGCAACATGTCAGGCTTTGTATGAAAAACACAAAGTGATCACTTACCCGCGTTCAGATAGCCGCTACTTGCCTGTAGAGCACTTTAAGCAAGCGAATGATGTGTGTAAAGCCATTAAGACGACTAGCACAGAGTTAAGCCAAGCGTGTGAAGGGGCAAATACTAGCCTGAAATCAAAAGCCTGGAATGATAAAAAAGTGGATGCTCACCATGCCATTATTCCCACTCCCAAAGGTGTTAACCCTGCCTCTTTAAGTGGGGGGGAAGCGAAAATTTACCAATTAATCGCACGTCAGTATTTGATGCAGTTTTACCCTGCGGCTATCTATAGTGAAGCGAAGTTAGTCTTTACTATTACTGGTGGCACCTTCATTGCCAAAGGACGCCAGCTAATGAATGCGGGTTGGCGAGAGCTACTAGGCCGTGATGATAAAAATAAAGATGATGATCTTGCTGATAAAGTGCCTCCGTTAGAGAAAGGGACGGTGTTAACCTGTCGTGAAGGTGAAATTAAAGACAAAATGACAGAGCCGCCAAAAGCTTTTACTGAGGCCACCTTGCTACAAGCTATGACAGGGATTGGCCGCTTTGTGTCAGATGCATCATTGAAAAAAATTCTACGCGACACTGATGGTTTAGGCACAGAAGCTACGCGTGCAGGTATCATCGAAATTCTATTTAAGCGCCAGCTGTTGAAGCGTGAAGGGAAAAATATTCATGCAACGGATGCTGGCCGTGGTTTGATTTATGCGTTGCCAACAGAATCAACTTACCCAGATATGACGGCGCATTGGGAACATCAATTGCAAGATATGGCTGATAAGAAATGTGCTTATAAGCCTTTTATGGATGCCCTTCAACTGCAGGTCAGCACTTTGATGGATAAAGTGAAAACCAGTGATGTTCCGCCTAGTTTACGAGCGTTAAAATCGCCCGAGTTCAAAAAAGGTGGCACTAAAAAGCGTAAGTACACCAAGCGTAAAACCACTAAACGCTAGTCAATCTTGAGTGGAAAGAGCCTGTAGTTACTTTTCACTGGTATGGAAGTAATATCCATTTTTGCCGACGGCTTTCGCTTTGTAGAGCGCATCATCCGTTAGTTTGAACAAATCACTGGTAGAGTATTGCAGTGAAGGGATCATCGACGCCACACCAATACTGATGGTGACATGGTTCGCATCATTGGGTTGTTTGTGCTTCAACTTGAGCCTTCTTACGGCGTGAAGTGCTTGTTTGGCGGCGTAAACGGCCGCTTTATGGTTTTGTCCCGGTAAGAGCAAGACGAACTCCTCACCACCGTAACGAGCAAAGAGAGCACCAGCACGGCGCTCTATAGCGTTGAGTGCGTGAGCAATGACTTGTAGACACTGATCGCCAGCAGCGTGGCCATATTGGTCGTTGTAGGATTTGAAATTGTCGATATCGATAATTAATAGCGACAGGGGTAATTGGTGACGCTCGGCACGTCGCCATTCATCTTTAAATTGATTATCGAATGCACGCCGATTCGCAACCCCAGTGAGAGGATCGCATTTTGCCAGTTGCTCTAATTGTTGGTTTGCATTTTGTAGGGCTTGCGTACGCTCAGTGACTCTTTGCTCCAACTCTTTATTCAAGCGGATCAATTTTTCTTCTGCTTGGCGCCGAACGAGGTGCTGAGACACAATAAAACCAAACTGTTTCAGTAATTGTCGGTGATAGTCTTGCAATGGTCGCCCTGAGATCAAGTTGTCGCAAGCGATCCAGCCCACGGCCTTGTCTTCATCCCATAGTGCCACATAGGCATTCCATCCTGATCCCACAGGCTCTAAATCATGATAGAGCTCAGTGTTATTGTTGATCACTATATATTCTTGACCTTTTAACGCATGTGATGAAAACCAGTGATCAGGAATTGCTGATTCAAAATAGTGCTCATCGACTGTCGCACCGCTCATATCTGTGCCATAAGTCCCGTGCATTCGCAATTTTTCATCGAAAAGAAAGATGGCCATTCTGTCGATATCTAGCTGTTTTTTGGCTTCATCGACTGCAGTAAAAAGCATTTGATTGATGGAGTCAGTACGCCACAACATGAAGGAGATGTTGTGAAGTGCTTGTAATTGCTCAAGCAATGCCTGTTGATGGAATGACTTAATAGGGGGAAGCACTTCGCAACTCTCCTTGTTATTTTTACTTGTGTAATAAGGTATTGTTAGCGAAATATTGAGTCTAAAGGTGGGGGCAGTTCTCAAATATGGGTTACCTTAGTTGCATATAAGGTGAAGTGTGTAGACTGTCACATTTTTAAACCAATTGTTGGGCGTCTTACAAAGGCAAATGCGCTGGATTGACTCAAGTGCTAGGCGAGCACTTGAGACGAAGTGTGATTTGGCTTACCAAGGGATACTTGTGCCATCGAAGTTGTAGAATTGTCCACTTTGAGAAGGGGTGAGATTGTCTAATACTTTTTTCAAGCCTAGCGCTGAGGTTTGGGTGTCAATCAAGGCATTTGGTCCGCCCATCTCTGTTTGAACCCAACCCGGGTGAAGGGCAACAGACAAAATCCCCTGCGGTAATAAGTCATTGGATAGACTTTTGACGACAGAGTTGAGTGCAGCCTTAGATGAGCGATAAATGTAGCCTCCGCCGCTAGTATTCTCGGTCATGCTGCCAACTTTCGATGAAATAGAGGCAATGATCCCTTGTTGGGCCTGTTTTAGTTGAGGGTAAAATGCTTCTGCAATTTTTAAGGGGGCAATCGTATTGACCTCAAACACTTTGCGCCATTCATCGATATCGGTATGACCAAATCCATAGCCTTTAGGGCCATAATATCCCGCATTGTTAATGAGCAGATCTAGCGGCGTATCGGCTAATGTGTGGCTCAGTGCCATGATAGCTGCATGATCAGTGACATCTAACGGGTGGATCTGTAGCTGTTGAGGAGAGGTGTTTACAAGAGCCAAAAGTTCGTGTGCTTGCGATATGTCTCGACAGCATGCATCGACATGCCACCCATCATCCAGATAGTGCTTTACCAACGCCAGGCCTATGCCTCGGTTCGCCCCTGTGATCAGTAGCCTAGGTTGCATGATATTCCCCTGTTTATTTAATTTATCGCTCGTTTATTGAGTTAGCCTATTCGGTTAAGTCTATAAACTCAATATTGAGACACTGAGGTTGTGAGATGTTTCGCTAGGGTTAATTACAGAGTGAATGTTATTTGGGTGCTAGCGTATGACGTCGTTATGGGGCTCTGTAGTGCTGAAAATAAGCGTGGTGATAAAAATAGGGGCGGGGTTTAAAAGTGCGATGCTCAAGCGTGGAGTTTTACTCGTACTATTTATATTAATGGGTGGGTGTGAAAGCGCTCGCCATGACCAGTTAGCTGATTTGGGCTTTACTCGGCCTTATCTCGATGGGTATCAAGATGGTTGCCATAGCCGAAAAGAGCAGGCAGTGACTTATCATGATGGTTTTCGCCAAGACCCAGAGCGCATGCTAGGGGATCGAAAGTATGCAAATGGTTGGCAAGATGGGTATGAGCAATGCTATACCAATCACAGAGACTACCATTAGCGAAGCGTTGTAAAAAATATAAAGGTAAAAAAACAGCAGCTTCTCGGCTGCTGTTTTTTTCGATTTAATATGAACTACTTTTGAGGGTGATAGAAGCGTTTTAGCTCGTTCATTACCTGCATTAGCGTAGACAGTTTTGGTCGGCGTTCGTCTTTGACTCTATAGTCCTTATCGTAGACTTGATAGTTACCATAGCGGTCAACCACAGTCGTTGAATTCTTCTGAATAACGACAATATCTTTACTATCACCTGCAATTACCCAACGACGATCGGGATCGATATCGAATAAGTTGTGGCCACTGCTGTACTTGTCGCTGGTTGTGGAAACATTGAGTAGGGTTTCCATCAAAGTAGGGACAACATCTAAATGGCTGGTCATTGTTGCTACAACTTCAGGTTCACGTTCTGGCCAGTGTATGACTAAAGGCACTTTGAGTTGATACTGGCTGTAGTTACTGTTCGAACCCCAGCTGTTGGTACCCGTTTCATTAAACTCTGTACCGTGATTCGATGTAATAATGACAATCGTGTTATTTAGAGCTTGCTGCTGCTCTAATGTATCTAAAATCTGGCTGACTAAGCTATCAGCGTAGTAAGCGGCATTACGGTAGCTATTTTTAAGTAACACATCAGGATCTGTGATTTTAGTATTTTTCGCTGTCGTACTGAGCGATGGTGTAAAGGTTGGAGTGTAATCACCACCTTCTTCAAATTCTTGCACTGACAACAGCTCGATATAACTGAACCAAGGGCTGTCATCTTCCTGCGCTGTGCCTAACCATTGTTGCCAGTTACTAACAGCAAGTTGATCATTAGGAGCTACGTCATCGGTGGTGTGAGCTGCTAATTTTTGCTGTTCAAATAGCGTTTGATAATAAATAGGGGCTGTGAAGTTATCACTGCTAAATAAACCAAATTGATAGTTACGCTTATTCAGTGTTGAAACGAGCACAGGGTTCGTTGCTTCGGTACGAATGCTTTCAAGGTAACTACCGGGTAAACCATAAAACAAGCCAAAAACACCAACAGTATTGTCATTACTGGTACTGTAGTGATTGGTGAAATTCAGGTTCTGCTCGGCAAATTTTGTTAAATTCGGCATGGTGGTGCTTTCGATCATGTCGCTACGTAGGCCATCAACCATGACGATCAGTACATTTTGATTGGTCCCTTGATCTGAAAAGCTGAGTTTTTCAATTGGGTAGCGAATGAGTGGCGTTTCAGCATCACCTTTTTGTTCTTTGCGTTTAGCGTACTCATTACGATCGATAAGACCGTGCTTTTCCATGAAATTTTTTGCTGTCATTGGGTATGACAATGGAAAATTAGAGCGTTGCATTGTCACTGGGCGATACAAAAATGCATCAGCCCAGATATAGACTAAATGGCTGCCTAAGAAACATAAACCAAAGATCAGTGCGATAGGGCCACCCACATGTTTGCGGGTTAACTTTCGTAATTTACGCCATAACCATTCGGATAGAACTAGCTGCAACAAAAAGAGAATAGGCACGGCAATAAACAGGTATTGCCAGCGTGCATTCAGTTCACTTTTCTCACCACTAAGCAAAAGATCCCAAACTAATGGGCTTAAATGGAGATCCAGTGTGGTGTAGGCATAAGTGTCTAAAATTAATGTGGTTAAGCCTAAAGTGGCAATAAGCACTGCGAATAAACGCATTAACCGCTGAGAAGGGATCAGAAAACTAGCGGGAAAAATAATGAGTATATAAAACCCAAATACAAGGAAGCCAAAGTGGCCTACCCAGCTTAGCAATAGATACAGTTGACCTAATAGGGTTACTGGCCATTCTGAATGCACAATATATCGCGTGCCAAAAAGCATGGCAGCGATGATATTGAAAAAGCTAAACCAGTGCCCCCAGCTGATCAGCTGAGATACTTTGTCTTTGTAATTGTTTCCGCTAGCGACCATATCTGTTTTTTCTTCTCTGTCTCTCGGGCAAAGTGTCTCTGTTAGTCTTTGATTGTGGTCTGCAGTGCTTGGGCAAATTTCTCAGCAATGGCTTTACGTTGGCCCGCTGGAAGATCAGCATTGATGATGTTGGTAGCGATATTGCCTACAACCATCAGAGCAAGTTCTGCTGATGCATCGTGTTTTTCTAGTACGTCAAACATGTCACTGATGATTTGTTCAACTTTGTCGTTACTGTATTTTGATGTAATTGGCATAGGAAGTCTTGTTTAAAGTTTACTAAAGCGGCTTATAATAACCTACACTTTTGGTTAACTGAAAAACTTTTCAATTATGAGTCTGAACCTTTCGAACGTTATTCTGCACCAACTCACCAAGAATGATAAAGATGAATTTGAAGTTCATCTTAGAAAACAAACACTTGATCACAGTGAGTCGACCGAAAACCTTGTTGCCGAGCTGCATCGAGTATACAGCAGTAAAGGCGCAAAAGGATTCGCCCATTTCTCAGAAGAGAGCGAATTTAGTCATTGGTTGAAGCAATGTCGCGCAGGTGAGCTTGATTTCTTGTCATTTTCTGACCAATCAGCCAAACGCTTACAAGAAGAATTAGCAAAATATCCTTTTGCTGAAGCCGGTACCTTGGTACTTGCTGAGTATCAATCATTGGCAACGGATTACCTATTTATTGGTTTAATGCCGACTTGTCACAGTATGAAAGTGACTGAGCAGTTAGATATTAGTGCGACCGATTATTTAGATGTTGCCAAGATGGATATCGTTGCGCGTATTGATTTGTCTGCATGGGAAACGGATGCGGAATCTAAGCGTTACCTGACTTTCATTAAAGGTCGTGTTGGCCGTAAAATTGCTGATTTTTTCTTAGATTTCTTACAAGCAGAAGTGGGTTTAGACGTTAAAGTTCAAAACCAAGTCTTAATGCAAGCCGTAGAAGATTTTTGTGCAGATTCTCGCCTTGATAAAGAAGAAAAGCAGCAATATCGTAAGCAAGTGTACGATTACTGCAATGAGCAGCTTCAAGCGGGTGACGAAGTCACGGTTAAAGAGCTGGCCGGTGAGCTACCGCCTTCAGAAGATGGCACTGACTTTTATCAGTTTACCTCTCAACAAGGTTATGAGTTAGAGGAAAGTTTCCCTGCGGATCGTACTGCAATGCGTAAGTTGACTAAATTTGTTGGCTCTGGTGGTGGCGTGTCTATTAACTTTGACAGCATGCTACTGGGTGAGCGTATTTTTTATGATGCCGATACCGATACGTTAACCATTAAGGGGACACCACCGAATCTAAAGGATCAACTGCAGCGTCGTCTGAACTCAGATAACTAAAGTAGTGATATTAACCTAATATTCAATGTGATGAATAAGCGGCTGGAGTGATTGACTTCTGTCGCTTGATCTTATTTTGGCTCTAGTGCAGCGACGTTCTTCAAGTATTACATGGATGTTTGTTGGCTTAACTAGGCATCATTGTCTAATATTATGCTTGCAATATTAACTACTTGCGCTTTTAGGAGCAGACATGGATGACGACCACGACAATACTGCATTCTCATCATTAACCGTACCTCTGGCACAATTACTTTCTGCAAAAGTTGTTTGGCTCTTTCGTGCATTCTTTGCGATCAATTTGTTGATTAGTATTGCCTTTGCCTATTTATACGTACAGTCTAGTCGATTAGCGACACTTGAAACGGATGTTGAGCAACTGCAGGCGGAAGCATTACGTTTGCACAAACAAGCTGTTGTGAACAGATTTGAATCTATTGAAAACCCCAGCAAAATCTCAATTGTCTTTCGACAGCGGCTATTACAGCTGAGTAATCATGGCGTTAGTGGGGAGCTGCAAGTTGAGCTAAATAGATTGATGCTTCAAGGAAGCCAATATGCAGAGCAGCTAGATGTCGCTTTAATGAGCCATGATGCATTCAGCAATATAGCATCCACTCTGATCAACGCTCAGCAAGAAAATACCCACCCTAAGCTTGAAGTTTTATATCAGCAACTGACGCTAGATTTATTGAGCCTACTAAGCCAAGAAAAGATAAACGCAGACACCACGCTAGAGTCATTGAATCGATCGTTACTGACGATTGATACGCAACAACAGCAATTACGTCCTGAACTACAAGCGCAAGCACAATTTGTCATTAAGTCTATATTGCCAATGTTGTCGCGTTATGTGCAGTATTTACAGGCTGTCCAAAATATCCATTTAACACCGTTCGATGATACTTATAACAATGTATTGCTACATGTGAAAACGGTCAGGGGTCAGTACGAGAAAGGGCAACTAGTGCTCTTTTCGATTTTAGTTGTTCTGATTACATTAACGACCTTATTGCCTTCTTTTTTTCGTTACCTACCGCATAAGGTGGGAGCCATCAGCCCTTCTGAGCCATTAAAAGAATCCAACACCACGGATAATGAAATAACAAAGCCGACTCATCATTTGCAACAAGCCGAAGAGGCTTCGAATAGGGGCTCTGATCAGGCGACTCATACGACAACAACACGGCCGATTGGCAATATGAGCCATCAACAAGATGGCTCAAGCCTGCAAGAGCAAGACAAAACGCCAGTCGATTCGCAACCTAGTGCCACTCGCCCTACAGTGTCTAATCACGATGCAGCTTCTGTTGAGATAGCAGTTAACCCCTCTGCACCATCCCGCTTCACCTCATTAGAATTATTTGATTTTAAACACATTTTCCATTGCATGGATGAAGATCTTGATTCCGTTATCATGCTGCTGGAAATTTTTGTGCAAGAACATAGTCATGATGATGTGCTTTTTAAGAATGCGTTAGAACAAGGTCGAATTGAAGATGCCGCTCGTATTATTCATAGCTTGAAAGGGGTGGCGGGAAGTATTGGTTCTAATGCTTTGAAATCTATATCTGAACGCTTAGAGCTAGCAATTAAGCAAGAAGATATGATTGTTGAGAGTGACAGCCTTGAATTAGGCACTATTCTTAATGATGTGGTTAAAACAGTACAGGACTACCTAGGAACTCAGGGTGTGACGGTCGAAATAAAAAAGTATGAGGCTGGTACTAGCACGCAGGCTGAGGGTGGCGAAACGTTAATGCCTGATGATGCGATTAAAGAAGAGCTCCAATCAGCGCTACAACCTGAGTCAGTATTATCATCAGAGAGTGAGCAATCATCTAAAAGTTCGAATAGCCAAACGAACATACATGCGCTAATCGATATTAAATATATGATGACGAGCATGGACGATGATATTGAATCAGTAAAAATGCTGCTTGAGATTTTTGTCGAGGAGCACGCCAATGATGGAAAGAAACTCTTGCAGCAAGTACATGGTGCTGCGGAGATCTCGGAAGATGCTATTCGTATTGTTCATAGTATAAAAGGGGTGTCTTCCAGTTTAGGGGCGCATTCGTTGAAGATTTTAGCGGGTGATATTGAAGCCAAATTCAAACAAGGTCACCCCGTGAGTGATGCCGATTACCGTGCATTTGATCTGCGATTGACAGAGACTATTTCTGCTGCGACTTATTATTTAGAGGCAGAGAATTTAGCGGTTTACGAAGAGGGAGTTGCGTAAGAGTGTGGTTGCACCAATGAAGCCGAAAGTCATCGCTTGGTATCAGTCTATCAGTTTTAAGGGCCTCTCTTTGTTACTGGCGCTTTTGCTTATGGTTGTGCTGAGTATCGTTTATGTGATGGAAACTGTTGGCTTTCGGCTTTCGATTCAATCTGCGGAGCAAAGGGTTGCTGCGGAATCAGAAGCTGTCGGACAATCCATTGTGCAGCTTGGTGCGAAAATAGAGAGTGCAGCATTGAGTCTCTCTAATGCTGTCGAAACCGTTCAATCGCCTGATGTTCTTGATCTTTTCTTTCAAAACCTGCTGACGAGCCCTGCTATTGGTAAATTTATTGCTGGTGGCGGGATCTGGCCCGATGCTTATGACGGCGACAGTAAGCTACTTAACAGCTTATTTTATACCAAAAACAGTACAGGCTCAGTCGAGCGTATTGATAGTTATAACAGTCACCTTTCTGCACCGTATTATGCGGCCGAATGGTTTGCACCTGCACGTTGGCTGACAGCAGGTGATGCCTATTGGTCACAATCCTACACTGATCCATATACCGCAGAGCCCATGGTGACCTGCACCGTGCCTTATTTTTCTGATGGAAAATTTGCAGGGGTTGTGACACTCGATATTCGGGTGAAAGCGCTAAATACATACTTGATTGAGCAGGGGCAGCAGCATGGTGTTTACTTTTTTTTGTTGGATCGCTCTGGGCGTTTCTTAGCTTACCCTGAAGCTGACAAAGTCATGGATACCTCCACAGCGGTACCCAGCTATATATTAAGTCACGAATATTCTGAAAGCGAAGCCAGCTTTACCCCAATTGCGGTAGCGATTAATGACATTATGGCGAATCGCCGTCATCAATATCAAACCGATCAAAAGGTGGATGCTTTAGCGAAAAAAATCGTCGAAAACTCTTTAAGCATTTCGATAAGTTATGCAATTTCAGTTGCGGCAGAGTTACTTTACCCAGATGAAAATATGAGTCGAGCTCAACCTTTATTCAGCTTGAATGTTGATAGCGACCCTATACTGAATCAAGCGGCATTTATCTCAGCAATCCGCATTCCTCGAATGCAGTGGATGTTGTTGCAAGGTGTGCCTCAGCGTGACATGTATGCCCAAGCTATTCAGTTAGAAAGGCAGCTGCTGTTATTTATGTTGCCTGTTGTGGTGATATTTATCGCTGTCACATTTATCTTTTTCTATCGTCGTATTTTCAAGCCTCTCAAGTCGGTACGTGAAGCATTAACAGAGCAAAAAAATGATGAAGAATTTACGCCTTTGCCTGTTCATTCGCGAGATGAATTAGGGGCATTGGTTCACCGATTTAACCAGCGAAGTGAAAATCTGATAGCGGCAAAGCAGCAAGCGTTAAAAGCGGCAGAGGCGAAACAGCAGTTTTTAGCCAACATGAGCCATGAAATTCGTACCCCAATGAATGGCATTATTGGTGCGGCAGGTTTAATGCAGAGTGAATCCTTATCGGGGCAGCAACGAGAATATTTGTCGATCATCAGCCACTCAGCGAAAAGTTTGATGACCTTGATTAACGATATTTTGGACTTTAGTAAAATTGAATCGAGTAAGGTTGAACTTGAAGCTGTGCCGTTTAACCTTCATGAGTTAGCACAATATGCGCATGAACTCCTTCGTCCTACCATTGAAAAGCCGACTTTGGTGGATTATCGCTTGCATTATGATGATGCGATCCCTGCTGAGTTGCTAGGAGACCCGACTCGGATCCAGCAAGTGCTGATTAACTTACTGGGAAATGCGACTAAATTTACTGATCAGGGCTTTATACATGTAGACATAGCGTTAGCTCAGCGCGATAAGCATAGTGTAATAGTGGAAATAAAAGTATCTGACAGTGGTATTGGTATTCCCAGTGAAAAAATAAGCCATATTTTTGATAAATTTTCGCAAGCGGATGAAACTACGACCCGCCGCTTTGGTGGCTCAGGGTTAGGGTTAACGATCACTCGTCAGCTAATTGAATTAATGGACGGGCACATCCATGTGATGAGCCAAGAAGGGCAAGGGTCTGAATTTGTTGTTACGCTGCCATTCCCGCTGGTTAAACACAGCGAAACCTCGTCAATTTCACAACTCTCGACAGTGAGCCATTTACCATCTGAACAGCCTTTTATAGGGCAGCGTTGTTTATTGGTTGAAGATAACAAAGTGAATCGATTGATTGCGAGCCAGTTGCTAAGCCGTATGGGCTTTTCGATTGATATTGCGTGTGATGGTATTGAAGCGGTCGAAAAAGCGCAGTGTGAGTCGTTTGATGTGATTTATATGGATATGCAGATGCCTCGTTTAGATGGTGTGGGGGCGACAAAAGCGATCCGAAGTACCAAGGGGATCAATGTGGATACCGCGATCATTGCGATGACAGCGAACGTCATGGCGGCTGATGTCGCGCGGTGTCGAGAAGCAGGAATGCAAGGTCATATTGGCAAACCTATCTCTGAATCCGACCTTTATACTGTGACTATACAGGCGATAGAGGATAATAATGTGATCACTATGCAAAGTTGATCTTTATCAAATCTTCTTTGTGCGCGCGGTGGATAATAAGCCGCACTATGATAGTTCAAAACCAACATTCAGTTCGTTCGCAGCGTGAACTGGACACAGTGAAGGCGATGATTCGCTTGTATTGTAAAACGCTGCATCGTGGGGCAATTATGTGCCCTGAATGCGAAGGTCTTATCGCTTACGTTGAAAATCGAATGACAAGCTGTCGGTTAGGCAATGAAAAACCCACATGCCAAAGCTGTTCTGCCTCTTGTTATCCGCCCGCGAAACGCCTTCATTTGACACATGTTTTACGCTGGTCATTGCCTCGTTTTTTTTGGCGCCACCCGATGAAAGCATTCCATTTTAAAATGGATAGTTTACGGGCTGAGCATCGTCATACTGAGCAGGCGGCTACAGGGGCAAGTCATAAAGGGTAATTACACTATCTTATCTTTGAGAACCATCTATCGAAGCCTTGGCTTCAGGTAAACAAAAAGGCTGCCACGGCAGCCTTCTTTGTTTTTATTTTTTAACGTTTTTTGTGAGAGCGACAGGTTATAGGTTGAAACCTAATGTTGTTAACCAAGTGGCAATTCGATCGTCAGTTAATTCAGGTTGACGGTCTTCATCAAGTGCCAAGCCAACAAATTTACCACTCTCTTTTTCAGCGCGAGAATCATTAAACTCATAGCCGTCAGTTGACCAGGCTCCAACTAGCTCACCGCCAGCATCTACCACTAAATCAGCAAGATCGCCCATAGCATCTAGGAAGCTATCTGGGTAATCCACTTGATCGCCAAGGCCAAATAGTGCCACTTTTTTACCGCTTAAATCGGCATCTTCTAACTCTGGAACAAAGTAGTCCCAGTCAGGTTGCATCTCGCCATAGTTTGCTGTTGGCGTGCCTAAGATAAGTAGTTCATAGTCATCAAAGATCTCGCTAGTGCACCCTGCAATGTCTTGGGCTTTAAGGTTGAGCTTTTCTGCGATTTTTTGTGCTGCGGCTTCGGTATTTCCTGTGTCACTACCAAAGAAAATGGCAGTATTAAGTTGAGCTGTCATGGTGTCTCCTTTGCTGCCCGTAGGCAGCTTCTCTGTAATTTAGTGATAAAAATGTAAAGCGTGAGTGGCGTCAGTTACGCGTTTATTTCCACTCTAATAATTGGTTTAAGAGTTGATGCTTATGGCTAACTTGTTGACGTAAACGTTCAAGGTTCGCTGCATAGCGCTCTGGGTCTTTACGCTGAACCTGTGTAAAGCGTGCTTCTTTGCTAATAAGCTCTTCGACGTCTTTTTTCGGTGGCTTCGAGTCCAGTTGCAGTGCGGCGCGGCCTTTCTCGGTACGGCGAGGATCAAAGCGGAATAGTGGCCATAGGCCAGTTTCAACCAATAATTGCTGATGTTCGACACCTTCAGCCATATCAAAACCATGGGTAATACACGGTGAGTAGGCAATAACCAGTGAAGGACCAGGGTAAGCTTCGGCTTCCTGTAGAGCTTTAACGGCATGATTCATATTGGCACCAAGGGCGATTTTGGCGACATAGACATTGCCGTGCATCATGATATTAACGGCTAGATCTTTACCGTTGCTCGCTTTACCTTGAGTGGCAAACTTTGCTACGGCGCCTGTTGGGGTTGCTTTTGATTGCTGGCCGCCTGTGTTGGAGTAACCCTGGGTATCCATCACTAAGACATTAACGTTATCACTGCCAGACAGCACATGGTCGAGGCCACCAAAGTCGATGTCATATGCCCAGCCGTCACCACCGACAATCCAGTTACTTTTGGCGACTAAATCATCTGCGCTGTTGATGAGTGCTTGATGCGAGAAATCAAGTTGAGCTCGGAGTTTGTTGACGTTGTCGCGCTGACGGCACACGGCCGCTTCGCTACTGTCGAAAGCGTCATTGATGAGTTGTTCACGTAATTCGGTTGGGATCACATCGGCAACTTGTTCCAATAAATGCAATACACGATCGCGTTTACTGTTGAGTGCAAGACGCATACCCAAACCAAATTCAGCGTTGTCTTCAAATAGAGAGTTTGCCCACGCAGGACCACGGCCGTTTTTGTCTACCGCATACGGCGTTGTTGGTAAGTTACCACCGTAGATAGAAGAGCAGCCTGTTGCATTGGCGATTAACATACGATCACCAAATAGCTGAGTCAGCAGTTTGATATATGAGGTTTCACCACAGCCTGAACAGGCGCCAGAGAACTCAAACAAAGGTTGTAACAGTTGGCTGCTACGTGCATCGATGCGTTTAATATCGATGCGAGCAAGTTCAGGCAGTTCAGTGAAGAACTGGTAGTTTTCTGTTTGGCTTTCAATGTGTTCAACTTTTGGCTGCAAGTTGATGGCCTTAAGGCTTGGATCGTCTTTATCACTTGCAGGACAAGCCATGGTACAGAGATTACAACCAGTACAGTCTTGCGGTGAAACCTGCAGAGTGTATTGCTGCCCTTTGAAGTCACGTTGTTTGTATTCTGTGACTTTAAAGCCTTCAGGTGCATCGGTTAAGTCATCAGCGTTGACGGCTTTTGCTCTGATTGCGGCGTGTGGGCAGACCAAAGTACAGATATTACATTGGGTACAAAGGTCTTCTTCCCATACTGGGATTTCTTGCGCTATGTTACGTTTTTCCCATTGGCTGGTGGCGGTTGGCCATGTGCCATCAACAGGGAAAGCGCTGACTGGGAGTAAATCACCTTTGTCTGCCATCATCATGGCACTGACATGTTTGACGAGATCGGGGGCGCGCTCGCTAACAACCGCAGGGCGAGAGAAAGTGCTGGTGACTGTGCTTGGAATCGTCACTTGCTCAATACGGGCAACGGTGGCCGCCACGGCTTTTTGGTTCGCTTCGACAATGGCAGGGCCACGCTTGCTGTACGATTGTTCAATTGCTTGATTGAGTTTTCCGAGCGCTTGTTCGGTTGGCATCATCTCGCTTAATGCAAAGAAACCCGCTTGCATGATGGTATTAATGCGATTTTTTAACCCGAGCTCGCGCGCTAGCGAGACAGCATCAATCACATACAGAGATAGCTGTTTATCAATGATTTGCTGCTGTACTTCGCGGGGCAGGTATTGCCATACGTTTTCAGCCGAGTGAGGGCTGTTAAGCAGTAATGTTGCTTGCGGTGCTGCACGTTCGACCATTTCCAATTTATTGATGAATTGGAATTGGTGGCAGGCAATGAACTCTGCTTGCTCGATTAAATAGGGAGCTTCGACGGGATGTTGATCGATTCGTAAGTGCGAGACAGTCGTACCGCCTGATTTTTTCGAGTCGTAGACGAAGTAACCTTGGGCGTGTAAATCTGTATTTTCACCAATGATCTTGATGGTGTTTTTGTTGGCACTGACGGTGCCATCTGCGCCTAAACCATAAAATAGTGCACGAAGGCGAGAGCTTGGCTCGGCATCAATTTGCGTTTTAACAGGCAAAGAGAGGTGCGTGATGTCATCGGTAATACCAACAGTAAAATTATGATGTAAACGATCTTCTGCCATTGCAGTAAAGATCGCATTGGCATGGCTTGGGTTGAACTCTTTTGATGATAAGCCGTAACGTCCACCCATAATTCGAGGAAGTTGGCTAAGCGTCTGTGCCGCAACGGCTTGAGTGAGGCTTGCTACTACATCAAGGTAAAGCGGCTCGCCCATTGCACCTGGTTCTTTGGTGCGATCGAGCACCGCAATGTTTTTTACACTGGCAGGCAGCACTTGTAGGAAGTGCTTTAATGAAAATGGGCGGTACAGGTGAACGTTGAGCACGCCCACTTTTTGGCCTGCTTGTAATTGATGATCAACGGCTTGTTGAACAGTCGAGGTAGCAGAGCCCATCACAATGATGATGTTAGTGGCTTCTGGATGACCGTAGTAATCAAACAGTTTGTATTCACGGCCAGTGAGCTTGGCAAACTTCGCCATGTTATCTGCGACGGTATCTGGACACGCCGTATAGAATGAGTTGGCAGCTTCTCGAGACTGGAAGAAGGTATCAGGATTTTGTGCGGTACCACGGATACTCGGTGCATCAGGCGTAAGACCGCGCTGATGAAATGCATCAACCGCATCTTGATCGATCATCTCAGTGATGGTGTCATCGTTGATCATGGCGATCTTGTTGATCTCGTGAGAGGTACGGAAACCATCAAAAAAGTGCACGAAAGGAATACGGCTATCAAGCGTTGATGCTTGTGCGATCAGCGAGAAGTCATGGGCTTGCTGGACAGAGTTGGCTGCTAGCATGGCAAAACCAGTTTGGCGCACTGCCATCACATCGGAATGATCGCCAAAAATAGACAGAGCATGGGTGGCGAGAGTACGGGCAGCAACATGCATAACGAAGGGGGTTAATTCGCCAGCAATCTTGTACATGTTAGGGATTTTTAGAAGCAATCCCTGAGATGAAGTAAAGGTTGTGGCCAATGAGCCAGCCATTAATGCACCGTGAACAGCACCTGCTGCGCCGCCCTCAGATTGCATTTCAATCACTCGAGGAACTTGTCCCCAAAGGTTTTTCTTTGATTGGCTTTCCCATGTCTCACAAGCTTCAGACATCGGAGAAGAAGGAGTGATGGGGTAGATACCAATCACTTCATTACAACGGTAAGCGATGGATGCGGCGGCTTCATTACCGTCTAGTGTTTTATAGATATAGTTTTGTTCAGACATAACAAGCTCCAGCGAACGAGCACTGTAATAATTTCTTATTAATGAAGGAGTGAGCCGCTTCCTGAGTGGGTAGGGTGGAAGCGACTCATGAGGTCTATCCCGATACTGGCGTAGCACCAAGTAGCGTAGACGGGATAGAGGTAAAAGCGATTACGCTTCTACTACCTCAATTTTTGGTTGTGGATTTAGCATTTTTTCTAAATCGTCTTTAGCATCGCCTGTAAGCTGCAAGTTGAATTGCTGCTGTAGGAAAGCAAAGATATCTTCGTTTACAAATTCCGGAGGATTTGGACCTAGGTAGATGTTTTGGATACCTAGGTTGAATAGTGCTAATAGGATCAGAACGGCTTTTTGTTCCATCCAAGAAAGCACGATATTCACAGGTAGCTCGTTCACAGGCACACCCATAGCATCACTTAACGCCAGTGCAATCATTACTGCACCGTAGCTGTCGTTACACTGACCAAGGTCGAGGTAGCGAGGGATCTCAGTACCAGGGATGTTACCGAAGTCATGGTCATTAAAGCGGAATTTACCGCAAGAAGACGTCAAGATGATGCAATCATCTGGGATAGAAAGCGCAAGATCGCGGAAGTAATCGTTTGGTTTACCTGGCTTATCACAACCAGCCACTACGAAGAATTGCTTGATCTTACCTGCGTTAACCGCATCAAGAATTTGTGGAGCGAGGCCCAAAATTGTTTTGTAGTTATGACCCGTCATTAGGGTTTCTTCACTATCAAAACCTTCGATATCTGGCAGTGCAAGTGTTTGTTCGATAAGTGGTGCGAAGTCATCTTCAAGTTGACGGCAGTTATCAATACCGACAATGCCGTAGCTGTAGAGACGATCAGCGTAATCTGCACGGCCTGTTGGTGGCACGATACAGTTAGTGGTTACTATGATAGTACCATTCCATTCTTGGAACAGTTTTTTCTGATCGAACCAAGCTTTACCCACATTTCCTTTTAGGTGTGCGTATTTACGTAGTTCAGGGTAACCGTGTGCAGGTAACATCTCTGAGTGAGTGTAAATATTGATGCCTTTACCTTCGGTTGCAATCAATAGGCGTTCAAGTAGCTCAAGATCGTGACCTGTTACAAGAATACCTTTACCTTCAGCTTTATTCTGCGGTACGCATACAGGAGTAGGGATCCCTAAGCGACCGTGGTGAGCTTCACCCAGAATTGACATCATTTCGCTACCCGCACCACCGATTTTCATCAGTTGGGCGATATGTTGGTCGAAACTGAAGTTAACGTTAGTCAGGGTGAAGTACAGTGTTTCTGCAATAACATCATCAACTGATTTTGTTGCAGCACCAAGATCATCAGCGTGAGTTCGGTATGCTGATAGGCCTTTTAAGCCAAAAATCATAATATCTTGTAGGCGTGATAGATTTTCATCTTTACCACATGTGCCTTGTGTTTTACCTGTGCTACCACAGCCGCCACTTTGTGCCATAGAACACTGGTGACAGAACATTGCTAGGTTCGACATTGCTAGATCCCTTTTTAAGGTGTATTTGTTTTGCAACTTTATAAGGTAAGAATAACGAGTGGTGATTAATATCGTCATTGATCAGGATCATTAAGTTGCAAATATAATGCACGTTAATGCGGGAAATGTCTGATAGGATTCGATATCTAACCATAAGTGAGTAGAAGTCAGCTTCTAACATTATGCAACTATGTCTTTCTTGTTTCAGTTTATTCGTGATTAGGGTAATATTCTGCTCTCGAAAGTAATGCTAAGCAGTTATATGCTTGCTTACTGAGATACGGATAGAAAATAAAGGGCTGATCACAATGACTTACGCCAGGATGACACGAAGCATTCAACGAAAAGCGAATACCGAGTCGCGTCAGCACTTGTCAAAAGTGAAAGAGAAGTTTCTTCGACAGTTATGCGAAGAGAGAGGGTTGCTTCCCCGTGAAGAAGTAAAATACTCAGAAAAGGTCGAATTGGTTAACTAATATTCTGGCCTTTAATTGAAAGCTAAAGATAAAAAGGGCGCCTAGTATCAATACTAAGCGCTCTTTTTTGATCGTGTTAACTCGTGTAGTCGTTATTACGCCGCTAATTTTTCAAGTACACGGATAAGAAGCTTAATACGAGGTTCAATCGTGTTAAGTTCTAAGTACTCATCGGCACTGTGGAAGCCGGCGCCTGCAGGGCCAAGGCCATCCAGTGTTGGAATACCCAGAACCGCAGTGAGGTTGGCGTCAGAACCGCCGCCTACTTCTTGCCATTTAATATCGATACCTAGCTCTTCACCTGATTTTTCAACTAATGCCATCAGAGCTTCAGTTTTTTCAGATGGCACCATCGAAGGTTTATGTGCTTCACGTTCGACAGTAATGGTCACGCCATTAACGAAAGGTGTTTCTGTTAGTGCACGAATTTTCGCATCGGCTTCTGCGTATTCATCGTTGTCCCAGAAACGTACATCAACGACAGCTTCAGCTTGATCCGGCACTATGTTTGCGCCAGCGCCACCGTTCACGACACCCACGTTAAGTGTGGTACCTGTTTCAAAGTTAGTGAGCGCATTAATGGCTAGGATCCAGTTTGCCATTTCAGTGATTGCACTGCGGCCACTTTGTGGATCGTTACCTGCGTGAGCAGCTTTACCTGCAAAGCCTAAGCGGTAACGCGCCATGCCTTTACGGGCTTTTACGAGTGAACCATCAGCACGTGCAGCTTCTGCTACAAGAACATTTTTCGCATTAACCGCAACGCTTTTTAGCCATTCTTCAGAATGTAGCGAACCGATTTCTTCGTCTGGGTTCATGCAAATGCAAATAGACAGTTTATCTGTCACTGCCTTGTCGATGTTACGCAGCGCGTAAACAACGTTTAACAAGCCAGATTTCATGTCTGAAACGCCAGGGCCGTAAGCACGGTTTTCGTCGGTTGTCATTGGACGAGCGCCAACAGTACCAACAGGGAATACGGTATCCATGTGGCCAATCATCATCACATCAATTTGGTCTGTATCGGGTTTGTTACGAACTTCAAGGCCAGTGCCTGCGATACCGCAATCAACACGTTTTACGAACCAACCCATATCGAGGTATTTTTTTTCCATTTGGTTGGCAATAACTTCGATGCCTTCTTTGGTTAACGTACCGCAATCAACATCAATTAATGGACGTAGTTCTTCTAGGTAGTTCTCTAGCGAAAAATCTTGTAGGGAGATATTCATAATGACTCCAAAGCGTCCTTAGTTGAGATAAATAAGGGGAATAAAACGAATAGAATAAAAAAGGGCCTCGTAAGGCCCTAAAACGGTTTACACCAGAATGTTCATTACAAACATTGCAGCGAAAGCATTCAGTACAGACAAGGCAATCATCACTGGAATGTAGCGACCTTCAGTACCAATTGGACCCATGATGCGGCCCATGTACTGCACCTGAGAACCCATTAGGTAAATAGCAGGGGCAAGAATAGCGATGTGTTGACCGTTAAGAATACCTTGGTCAAATAGGGTGATAACCACACCAACTGCACCACCCATCGACATCCATGCACCGATAAGAACCGCTGCAGCTTCACCTGGTAGGCCAAAGATAGCCATAACAGGTGAGAACAATGAACCCATTAGATCCAGTGCACCTGTGATTTGTAATGCCTTGATGATAACAAAAGCCATCAATACGTTAGGAACGGTAGAGGTTGTTGCAATAACCCAGCCTTTCTTAGCACCTTCAACGAAGATGTCAGTCACCATTGGTTTTTTAGCGGCAGTCATTATGCTGTCTCCTCAGTCATTTCTGGTTTCTTGTCTGATTTGTCTTCTTTACCTTCTGTGATGTTTAGGTAAAGACGGAACATGTTTGCACCTACAAATTTGAAGATGAACATGATAGCGACAGCTAAGCCGATTGATGAAGTAACCGCAGGCGTACCATCCATGTTTGTTAGTGTGAATAGCACCGCGCCAGATGAGAAGAAGTTTACAATCGCAGCACCCGCTGAGAATTGGAACATAGTGAAAACATCGGTTTCGCGCTTGGTGAGGTGGCCTTCATCTTTTAATTGGCGGGTCATTGCTGCACCAGCATCGGTACTCTGAAGTGATGCGATAAGTGCAAGACCTGAGTTACCAGGAATGCCCATTAATGGACGAAGAAGTGGGGTTAACAGCTTACGAGCAGCATCCAGCGCACCGTAATGCTCAAGTACGTTAATCATACCTAGTGCAAACATTACTGTTGGGATCAGTGTTAACGCAAATAGGAAACCATCACGAGCACCGCTACCGCCTTTACCGCGCATAGAGGTTGCTGCTGTTTGGATACCATCAGCTGTTTCATTAACAGAATAAACAACGTTACCAAATGAACCGTTTAGCGTAGTGAAATCAAAAACACCATACCATTCATTTGACTGTAAAAGACCTGAAAAGAAGACAACAGCAAAGGCGAGGGCAATGTAACTGCCGATCGTGACTTTGCGGCCTTGTTCCGCTGGATTGCTCATAGTGTTACCTCATAGGAATCAACATCGCACTGCGATAAAACCACAAATACATTCATGACCTGTTAATAATGTGAAATAACACATTGGGGTCAAAATGGACGTGGGAAATAAAAAACAGGGGTATTTTCGCTAAATAGGGCGCTAAGTAATTGACCGGGGTCAAGTTGGCTACCGAAATGTAACACTATAGGATTAGTTGATTGTAAATGTGATCTTGATCGGCATTCATTATCTATTAATAAATTTTCATCAAGCTAAGAATTGACGATAAAAAATCCATTAAATCAGTAAGATAAATAAAACTAATGGTATTGATTAGTCTTGCTTATTTATGATTTTAAGCAAAAAAAAGAGCACCGAAGTGCTCTTTTTTGTTGAAAGAAATTGTAACTATTTATTACGCTGTTTGCGCTTTTAGCTCAGCTTCTTCTGCTTTTGCATCAATTTCAGCTTGTGACGTTGGTGGACAACGGTCAACGAACCAACCCATGTAAGAGGTTACAATCGTTACGATAATACATACGAAGCTTAACCACATGAATGGTGCGTAAGAGAAGGTTGCCACGCCAAGGATACTGGCCATGTAGATACCGTTATCACTCCACGGCACCATACCTGATGTTAACGTACCACCAAATTCGGCGTTACGAGATAGGTTCTTACGCTTGTAACCTAGACGATCGTAGTTCTTCGCACAGATCTTAGGGGTTAGGATTAGCGATACGTACATCGCAGAGCCAAATACGTTACCTAAGAATGCGGTTGCGATAGTCGATACAGATAGGCTACCTGCAGAATTCACGCGTTTTTCGAATAGTTTCGCGATAGTTTGTAGTACGCCTACTTTATCCAGTAAGCCACCGAAACCAAGACCAAATACGATAACCGCTACCGAACCTAGCATAGATGACATGCCGCCACGGTTTAGGATGGCATCGATGAAGTCAACACCAGAGCTGATTGAGAACGGAGCCCATGCTGTGTTGAAGGCAACAAGCGGGTCCATATCTTGAATCATAACCGCCCACACAATACCCAGTAGAGAGCCTAGTGAGATTACAGGGAAAGAAGGCATACGCATTGCTAGTAGGCCAAGGACGATAATCACAGGGATAAATGACATTGGCGTAATAACGAACTGCTGCTCCATTGCAAGAATAACAGAGTCAACCTGCGCCATATCAACATTGCCCGCGTAGTGCAGACCCGCACCTGTGAATAGGATACCTGTGATGATGTAGCTGATTAGCGCGATAGGTAGCATACCTTTGATGTGTTCCATCACTTCTACGTTAGACATAGAAGAGGCAAGGATCACTGAATCAGATAGTGGTGACAGTTTATCACCAAAGTAACAGCCCGAAAGAACCGCACCTGCTGTCATTGGCGCTGGAATACCCAAGCCTTGACCAATACCCATCATTGCAATACCAGCAGTACCTGCCGCACCCCAAGAGGTACCTGTTGCAAGCGCAGTTAGTGAACAGATGATCATGGTCGCTAAAAGGAAGATAGAAGGGTGAATAGCTTTAAGACCATAGTAGATAATGGTTGGAACAATACCGCCCGCAATCCATGTACCTACAAGAGCACCTACTGCCAGTAGGATGAGCACTGCACCTAAACCGTTAGCAATACCTTTTGTTGCCGCTTTTTCTAATGATTTGTAGTCGTGACCTAGTTTAATACCTAGAGCCATGATAACGAACCAACCAATGTAAAGTGCTAGTTGGATGGGTAAATCAAGTTTCGCGGTGAAAGAAAATGCCAGAGCAAGGAAAATGCCTAGAGCTAGGACTACCTGCATTAGCGAAGGTAGTCTTACATTCTGTTTGTCCATACTTCTTAACCTTGTGTATTCGAGCTGTGTAAGAGGGTAAACCCTAAAATTAGCTTCATCATGAAGTTAATAAATGTAATTGTGATGGTTAACGTGTTAGCACGTCAGCCTCGTTTTTAATCGGCGCTACTCTATCGGAATGGTTTTAGTATCGCGATAGATAATGTGCCTTTCTGTGACTCTTATCCTTCCTATCAATTAAGAATGATAAAAATGCCGCTTATATATTTAATTACTGTTAAATATTGGTTGCTTTGTTGTGCTTTGCTTGTTTTTTAACTGATGTAACATTGTTTGTTTAATCGCGATATATAGATTTAATAACTGTATCTGGCGAGATGCCTCGGAATATTAATCTCAAATATTGCGGTCGCGTAGGTTATCAGGGTGTGAGCGTTAATTCAAAAAAAGTAAATATCCATGATTTTTGCTGTTACCAGTTTTAGATGCATCTTGGTTGTTAAAATCATCGCAAAGTAAAAAGGTAGGTGGCAATTTAAACAGGAGTTGTTTGTTTAGTAGCCCAGTTTAACTGTTGCTTTAATCTAGGAGGAATTGTAAGAAGCCATGTCGACATCTTTCGTCTACTTTATTATTGCTATCACTTGCTCTTGTTTTGAATAACTGCGTTATGCATGTTTAATTACAAAATTTGCTTGTTTTTCGTGCCTTAAAACTCTATAGATGGGACTGCGAATGAATAACAGGGAGCGTAGTAAGTAATGATGAAAGTAGGATTAGTCGGTTGGCGTGGCATGGTGGGCTCTGTGCTCATGCAGCGAATGGTAGAAGAGCGAGATTTTGATCACATCGAGCCAACCTTTTACACAACCTCACAAGTAGGTATTCCTGCACCAAACTATGGGAAGGATGCAGGCTTACTGCAAGATGCGTTTGACATTGATAGCTTGAAACAGCTTGATGCTATCGTGACTTGTCAGGGGGGCAGCTACACCGAGAAAGTATACCCAGCATTACGCCAAGCTGGTTGGAAAGGGTATTGGATTGATGCGGCTTCTACATTGCGCATGAAAGACGATGCCATTATTACGCTAGATCCTGTTAACTTTGATCAGATTCAGCAGGGTATTCACTCCGGAACAAAAACTTTTGTTGGTGGTAACTGTACGGTTAGCTTGATGTTGATGGCCGTTGGTGGCTTATATAAAGCAGGCCTCGTTGAGTGGATGACGTCACAAACCTATCAAGCGGCTTCTGGTGCTGGCGCGAAGAATATGCGTGAGTTAATCAGTCAGATGGGTGTGATCAACGATACCGTGACGAGCGAGTTGGCTGATCCATCAACCTCTATTTTAGACATAGATCGTAAAGTGGCTGAAACGCTGCGATCTTCTAGCTTCCCTGCTCAAGAGTTTGGTGTGCCACTTGCGGGTTCATTGATCCCTTGGATTGATGTGAAGCGCGACAACGGTCAGTCAAAAGAAGAGTGGAAAGCTTCGGTTGAAACCAACAAGATTTTAGGGCTAGACGCCAAGCCTATCCCGATTGACGGGACATGTGTACGTATTGGTGCTATGCGTTGTCATAGCCAGGCATTAACCATCAAACTGAAGCAAGGTGTGCCGTTAGATGAAATCGAAGGCATGATCGCCTCACATAATGACTGGGTTAAAGTGATCCCTAATGATCGTGATGTGACAGTTCAAGAACTAAGCCCTGCGAAAGTAACAGGGACACTATCTGTGCCTGTTGGTCGTTTACGCAAATTAGCAATGGGTGATGACTACCTGAATGCCTTTACGGTTGGTGACCAGTTGTTATGGGGGGCGGCAGAGCCACTTCGTCGTACGCTTCGTATCATATTGTCTGAAAAAGCTTAGCGATGGCATGCTGACGATTGCTTAGTTAACGATGAGCGATCGTTATCGTGACGGTATTGAAAATAGCTAGATACAAATGGATACATACAAAAAGACCTCGCATGCGAGGTCTTTTTCATTGGGGGAAATATTTATCACCGAAGTGATAACTAGGGCTAAATTAAGCCGCTAGGTTTTTCGCTACGAATTCCCAGTTTACAAGTGCCCAGAAAGCAGCCATGTAATCAGGACGAACGTTACGGAAATCGATGTAGTAAGCGTGTTCCCACAGGTCAACAGTTAGAAGTGGTGTAACACCTTCTTCTGTTAGTGGTGTTGCAGCGTTAGACGTGTTTACGATGTCTAGAGAGCCGTCTGCTTTTTTCACTAACCAAGTCCAAGATGAACCGAAGTTGTTGATTGCAGAATCTGTGAATTTTGCTTTGAATTCTTCGAAAGAACCAAATGATTTAGCAATTGCGTCTGCAACGTCACCTGTTGGTTCACCGCCAGCGTTAGGGCTTAGACAGTGCCAGTAGAAAGTGTGGTTCCAGATTTGTGCAGCATTGTTGAATACGCCACCAGTAGAAGTCTTGATGATTTCTTCTAGTGATTTTTCAGCAAGCTCAGTACCTTCAACTAGACCATTTAGCTTAACCACGTAAGTGTTGTGGTGTTTGCCGTGGTGAAATTCTAGTGTTTCTTGAGAGATATGTGGTTCAAGTGCGTTGATAGCGTACGGTAGAGCTGGTAATTCAAATGCCATTGCTCGGATCTCCATTTTGGTATTTGAGAGGGCAAGCCCTCGACATTGCTTCCTGTAGTACCTCTTCATGGGAGTTACTACCAATTATTTTATTTTTTAAAACTGACACAGCTATTTTAGCAAGTTTTTACTTTATTAAAAGGGTTGGCCTTAAAAAATTAACCTTAAAATTTTTAGGCGTTTTTTTCCTACGCCTGAACGAGTAGAATGACGCGTTAAAAGATTTATTTGGTAGGCTTGTTTTATAACGGCAAAGC
Source organism: Photobacterium swingsii (assembly GCF_024346715.1). Taxonomy (NCBI): domain Bacteria; kingdom Pseudomonadati; phylum Pseudomonadota; class Gammaproteobacteria; order Vibrionales; family Vibrionaceae; genus Photobacterium; species Photobacterium swingsii. The sequence continues at coordinate 2,656,075 of NZ_AP024852.1, read as the reverse complement.
CCCCATCAAGTAGATATACTTAAAGATAAGCAATTGGTCGTAAGAGGAAGTTATGGAAACCATCGATAAAATTAAGCAGCAGATCTCTGAAAACGCAATCTTGTTGTACATGAAAGGCTCGCCAAAACTACCTAGCTGTGGTTTTTCTTCACAAGCCTCTCAAGCACTGATGGGTTGTGGCGAGAAGTTTGCTTACGTTGATATCCTACAAAACCCTGATATCCGTGCTGAGCTTCCTGCATACGCACAATGGCCAACTTTCCCACAACTATGGGTTGAAGGTGAGCTAATTGGTGGTTGTGACATCATCATCGAAATGTTCCAAAAAGGTGAGCTTCAGCCGCTTGTTAAAGAAGCTGCTGCTCGTCGTGACGGTGAAGCAGCAGAATAATTGCTGATATAACTGCACTAAGCATTTAGAAGCCCTGCATTTTTGCGGGGCTTTTTGTAGCTGTTTGCTTAATTGCGCTCGTGTGATCGATTTTGTTCTTCCCACTTCTGGCTAGCTAATAAATCGCTGGTCTCTACCTCTAGCTGCTTGATGAATTCATTAAGTTCTCTATCTATACTGGCTGTCTCATTTTGATTCAGGCCAAGTTCCTGCTGTGCAACGCACTGGTTAAACCTAGCTAACGCCAAGGTTTCAATATGCCCTAGAGGGACGGCTATCTCATCACAAGCGATCATTTTGGCTGAGCCTTTCATGCGGTGAGCGATTTCTGATGCTTGTTGGTAATAATCTTGGCTCAGGGCTTCTGTCAGCTGCGTCATATCTTTTAGATGGCTATCGATAAACTCAGCTATTAAGTTATCGACTGTGCTTTCATCGCCAAAGAGCGCTAATAGCAAGGGCTTATTAATTTGTACTTGTGGTGAAAGGCATGCCGTTTGGTTAGCTTGCTGAGCATTATTATTTATTGCGAGGCTTGGTCCTGTATTTGAGCTGTCACTTGAACGGTCACTAGAGTCTTGACGTGACTCGCTATTGGCTTGATGAAATGCACTATCAATTGTCCCGAATAAACTGGAAAAGTCATCGGTCATGTCTTGGCTGATAGTTTCGCTGAGATCTGCGCTGTCAGTTTCACTGTACTTGCCTTCGCGTGCTGCATCTTCAGCTTCAACAGTAGAATTTTCGATGTCAACTGTCTGATCAATGCTTGGTTCATTATAAGGGGGCAGCCATTTTTCTATGGTTATGCGTAGCTGCTCTATCGAAACTGGTTTAACAAGAAAGTCATTCATACCGTGTTCAAAACAATGGGCATCTTCGCCTTGCACCGCATTGGCGGTCAGTGCCACTATCGGCAGCTGCCATCTGTTTTTTGGATCGAAGTGCGCAAGCTTGTGTTTCTCGGCTTGCAAGAGCGCTTCATATTGAGCTGAAAAACTGCGGCCCATTTCAATCAGTTCACTTGGCGTTATAGCACTAGAAAAGCGCTCTTCACAGCGAGTTTCTTGCGAACGAATAGACGCAGCTAAGGTATAGCCATCCATTTCAGGCATGTGGCAATCGGTAAGTAGTAGTCCGTAGCGGTGAGTGTTTAGCGATTCAAGCGCCTGTACGCCATTTTCAACAATATCTGCCTGCACTCCTATGCGTTCAAGCTGTTTTCTGATCACTTGCTGATTGATCGGGTGATCTTCAGCGACCAAAATGAGACGACCTGCATCTTCTGCCTGTTCTCGACTTTCTGCGGGTAAATGATTCGAGTGATGATTGTCAGCCTGGGTAATGATTGGCTCGTGGCTCACAGGTTTAGTCAGTACATGGATAAGGTTATCAGGCAAAAGTGGGTTGACCGATAAGCACCATGACATACCAAGTGGTTCTGGCGATAACATGGGGTTTTGATTTATGACGATGATGTTGCTACTAACGGTGAGTTGCTGTACCCAAGCATCTGTGATGGCTAGCTGCTGCCAGAGTGACATGGCAATGATCACCTGTTGAGGTTGGTATGCTTCAATCTGGGATTGCAATAAATCGAGGTGCTCAGCTTTAATGAACTGAAGGGAGTAACCCAGATGTTTAAGATAACGGCACAGTTCTTCCTGCTGAATAAAGTAGCCCAGAATTAAGCAGTGATTACTCTTGCATGTTTGGGGTGGTCGTGTGGCATGACACCTAGCTATAGGGGGCAAGGCTAACGCCTTGGGCGTTTCCGGTTGTTGCTGGCTAAGTGGTATCTCAAAGGTGACGCTAAATTGGCTACCTTTTCCTTCTTCACTCTCTAGCTGTAGCGTTCCTTGCATCTGCTCGATCAGTTTTCGCGCGATAGCGAGGCCAAGCCCTGTACCGCCAAAGCGACGGCTGGTGGTACTGTCTGCCTGTTCAAAGGGTTGAAACAGTGCGTGTTGCTTGTCTTTGGGGATGCCAATACCCGTATCGCTGACGGTTAATTTTATCTGTTGGCTTGATGGTTGGCCCTCTGTATGCCCTTCTACTGGACTATCTAGTACATCAACCGATAACGAAACAACACCATGCTCGGTGAACTTAATCGCGTTGTTTAGAAAATTATTTAAAATTTGATGAATGCGAATATCATCTGCAAACAGCCACTGCGCAAGACGAGGATCTTGCCAATAATGGAACGCGAGTCCTTTTTGTTGTGCATGGATTGATTGCGGTTGCACAATGCGGGTCAGCACTTTTCCCAGTTCAATATCGGTCGGGTTTATGTCCAGTTTTCCTGCTTCAATTTTAGAATAATCTAATACATCGTTAACGATGTGAAGTAGATTTCGTGCTGATTGGTTTAAGCCGCCATGTAGGCTTTGCAGTTCATCGTTTAAGGTGTGTTCCTGCATCAGTTCCAATAAACCAAGAATACCACTAATAGGCGTACGCACTTCATGGCTAATGGTGGCAAGAAACTGTGACTTTGCCGCGGTAGCGATTTCGGCCTTATGGCGAGCATTTTCTAACGCAAGCTGCTGTTGTTTTAGCAGTGATATATCGGTAATCACTGTATTCCAATCATAACTATGTGCATCTCGCGCAGTAATTTGGCTTTTGAATTGGACCCATTTATTTTTGCCATCATCCCCCTTTATTTTCCGCTCACTTTCCCAGTGCCCCAGCTGTAAGGCTAACAGCATGCTGCTTTCAAGTTCGTCATAATCTAAGGCGATAATTTGTTCAAATAAACAATGCGGGTTTGCTTCGACGGTGGCGACATCAAAGCCAAACATATCTTGTACTCCTGCACTGACAAAGCTGTAGTGAAAATGCAAAGGACGATCGACGAGTGTTTGGACATGCTGGAGCACCACACCATCGATGTTATCTGCTAATTTGTGCAGATGTAATTCAGCGGCTTTGGCCCGTAATTCTGCTTGTTTTCGTTGTTGGATCTCCTCTGCCATTTTACGGTTCCAAAGGACGATGCAGGTGATCACTACAGTGATGAGCAGTGTGAGTAATCCTGCCCATTTCGCCACTTCACGCGGTGATAAGCCCTCTTGGTATTCGTATGTCAGCCATTTTTTTTCTAGACGGGATAACTCTGAAGCAGGAATTGCCCCGATAGCCTTATTGATGATGCTGAGTAGCATGGGGTGACGAAAATTGATCGCAAAACTGAGTGGTACTTGATTCTGTTCGCTGATTTTTCCACTGATCTTAAATTGCCCGACATAATCGGTATGCAGTAACTCTGATGCGAAGTGTAGTGAGGCGAGAGCGTTGTCGACCTCACTTTTTTGTAGTGCTTGGAAAGCGGATACATGGTTAATAAAGGGGACAGGTACACAGCTCAGGCATAGTGTGGGTAAAAGGGCCTCTCCACCTGAACCTGTAATTATGGCGACTCGCTCTGTGCTGCTTGGCATAAAATTAGTGAGCTGATCAGCACGACTCAAGATCACCCAAGGTTCATAGGTGTAAGGAAGGGAAAAATCCATGACTCGCAGCGTCTCTTTAGTTGGCGTGGTGGCGGCGAGCATCATTAACTCGCCGTCAGCGAACGCTTCTTGGGTCGAAGAAAATTCAGGTTGTGCTGTTGGTGTAAATTGTACGCTAAGCATGTTACCGAGTAAGTTGAGTACATCGGCGCTTAAACCGTCGTGTTGATTTTTCCTATTAATAAAATCGAAAGGTGCCCAACGGCGATGTACTCCAACGCTGATCTGCGGGTGTTGCTCTAACCAGTTTTGTTCATCTTGTGTGAGGCCAATTTGTCCGTAATTGACCATCATAGTGTGTTGAGAAGGGGTAAGCCATTGGTTATAAATTGCTTGTAGTGCGTTATCTTTTATATCTTCCAGTGCAAAGTTGATGCGAGTCAGTAGCTTATGCTTGCCTTTTTGAACCGCGATATGCAGATGATCAGCGGGAAGATCGGGCAGGACTGAAAGGGTGAGGTCATTGAAATTTTGATCGCGTAGCATGGTTGATAGGGCAAGAGCATCACCAATATAGCCATCAGAACGGTTCGCTCTGACGGCACTCAGTGCGTCTTGGCTGCTGTTTTCAGTCAGAATTTTGCTCTGTGGGAGTATGCTAGGTAAAAGCTCATTGAGTGCAAAACCTTTTTCAATCGCCAGTGTACTTCCGGTTAAATCTTGCAATGAGGAAATGGTTTTTTGCTGGGTGATCACTGCGCGACGGATAGAGAACATGGGGTCGCTGAATGCCATATAGTGTTGGCGTTCTAACGTGGCGGATACACCTATCAGCATGTCGAGTTCATTGGCTTTAAACGCACTGATGACATCGCTATAAGTGGGGTATAGGCGGATTTCAAATTCAAATTCAGCCTGTATGGCAATTAGCTCCAACATAGTAATCAACAAGCCTTCGGTAACAAGACCACCATTGCTTATTTCTCGTTGATAACTATATGGCACTAAATCATAAGCGGGCAAACCAACTCTGAGTACAGGGGGCTGATCTTTGAGTGCTAGGGTCGTGGTGGAATTGGCTAAGCTCATTGAGGGTAGTAATGTCATCAATAAGATGAGAGTAATGGCTCGGCTGTGTTGAATGAGCTTTCTACAAATAATGTAAAATTGTAGCCTGGAGTGCATGGCGACATCCTGTCTATTTTATGCTGTGTACTCTGTTAAGGTTCTGCGTTGGCTAACTCAATCTTTTCCGTCAGAGATTGATAATCGATTTTCTGTAATGCCTGCTGTTGTAATCGAGATAGCCCAGTATTTTGTTGGCAGAGAGAGGTATCGAGAGTCTGGCGTAACTGAGTAAGTCGCTCATTATCACCAACGGCTTGATAGCATAAGCAGAGTAATAAATATGCTTCAATATCAGATGGTTGATACTCGTCTTCTCGGATGCTTCCCAGCAGTGTACGTGCTGCCTCAATCTCATTGAGTTGCAGTAATTGCAGACAGCGACATAGCTTCAAAATGGACTTTGGTAGTGATGTTGGCTTCTCTGAGCGTGAAAGCCGTTGCCATGCGGATTCTGCTCGCCAGAGTGCTAATTTATCATTGGGTAAGCCAAAGAAATCAGCCCACAACGTAAGTGCACGTTTACCAGCACTATCCCAAATAGAGTGAGGGATTAGGCTGGCCAAACTGAGCATGTAAGGCTTGGCTAGATGCATGTCATGGTTAATTATGTGTAGCCATACCATTTTGAGCGTTAGGGCAATATTACTGGTATTTATCGTGAGCACTTGCTGAATGAGCGCTTGTGCATCTTCATATTTTTGCGCACAGAGGCAAATTTGAATTTTAAGTTGTAATAGTTTGATATTTCTAGGGTTAGTGTCCAGTAGTGTATCAACCTGAGCGAGTGCCTCTTGATAGTGTTGCTGAGCATGGCTGATCTCGACCAATTTTATCCGTGCAGGCAGATAGTCATGTAGTGTGAGTAGACCGTTCAGCATAGCGGTCGCTTCTGTGAACTGGGTGTTTTTTATCAATATGTTCGACATATAGATAATTGAGTCTTTGAGTGTCGCAGGATCCGGCGATTGAGCGAAGAGTGGTTTTACAGCATTTAAACCACTTTTTGTAAAAGCTTGCTCTAGCGTTGAAAAAAATTGTTGGCGAGTTAAGCCGTTAGTCACGCGTTTGATGATGTCATCTGCTCTGATGGGCTTAATTAAATAACCGTCAGGCTCAAACTGTGAGTAGCCAAAGAAGATATCTTGGCTGTCATTCCCTGTTACGACAAAGACTAAAGTCTGTAGCTTGATGAGTTCTTTTAGCCTTAAGTATTCCAGCAGTTGTAAGCCTGTGCTTCCAGCGCCTAGATGATGATCGATCAATAGAATATCGAAACGATGGCTACGACATGCTCTGATCGCGCCTTGCGCGTTGGCGGTGCTGACAATATTGTTGGTGGGAACGCCGAGTTTGATCAGCAAAGCACGAGTGGCGCTTTGAATCATATTACTGTCATCTATGATCAAGTATCTCGATTGGGCGAGCATATCCATATAGTAGCCTTATGACGAAGTCCTTTCGTTACCATTTATGTGTCATCAACGTGATGTTTCATAAAATTCAATGGCTTAATTTATTTAGTTAAGTCTAGCAGTTGATTTATTTATGAATAAAAAAATATGCATTAAATATAATAAGTTTGACTGATGTCTCTCATCGAAAGGCAGGAGCTGGGAGCCTAATAACGGATGTGGTAACTGATGTCGTAAAGTACAAAAAAGAAAAAGATCGCCGAAGCGATCTTTTATTTAAAGTAGGGGGAATTTAAGTATTGAACCTAAAGTACCATTGAAGCGATCCAGCCAAATGCAATCAAGGATAAGTTGTAGTGCAAGAAGGTTGGAACAACGGTTTCCCAAATATGTTCGTGCTGCCCATCTGCATTTAAGCCCGCTGTTGGACCTAATGTTGAGTCTGACGCAGGAGAGCCTGCATCACCCAACGCGGCAGCAGTACCGACTAACGCAATTGTTGCCATTGGTGAGAAACCAAAGGTTAAACACAGAGGGACATAAATGGTTGCTAGAATTGGAATGGTCGAGAACGATGAGCCAATACCCATAGTCACCAGTAAACCCACAACCAGCATGAGTAAGGCAGCAAGCGGTTTGTTATCACCAATAACATCAGCCAGAGATGCAACCAGTGTTTCAACGCCACCAGTTGCTTTCATCACAGCAGCAAAACCCGCAGCAGCAATCATGATGAAGCCGATCATTGCCATCATGTGAACGCCTTTTGTGAAAACATCGTGGGTTTCTTTCCACTTAATCACACCACCAAAGGTAAACATCATGAAGCCAACGAGACCGCCAATGATCATTGAACCGCTGAATAGCTGTGCGCCTAGCGCTGCAACAATAGCGGCAACAGCAATGTAGACATGCTGCATATTAATTTGTGCTTGCTCTGGTTCGTTCGCAAGGATTTTCTCTTCAGAATACTCGCGTGGTTTGCGGTAGCTGAAAAAGACAGCGGTGAGCAAGCCGAAGACCATACCTGCAGCAGGTAATAGCATAGCAACCGGCACTTGGCTTGCAACCACATCTAATCCGTTATCATGCAGGTTTTTCAGCAGGATGTTATTCAGGAATATGCCACCAAAACCCACAGGTAGTACCATGTAAGGCGTTACTAGACCAAACGTGAGTACACAAGCAATGAGACGGCGGTCTAATTTGAGTTTTGCGAATACATGCAAAAGCGGTGGAATAACAATAGGGATAAACGCAATATGCACTGGAATAGCATTCTGAGAAGAGACGGCTAATAGCAGTAAAATGGTGAGAACGCTGTATTTCACGCCAGTTGCTGCAGCGGCGTTATGATGGCCACTGATACGTTTAATGACTTTTTGTGCAAGTACGTCAGTAATGCCTGAACGTGAAATTGCGACAGCAAAGGTACCTAGCATAGCGTAACTTAATGCAGTAGTAGCACCACCGCCTAAGCCGCCTTCAAAAGCTGCGACAGTGTCTGCGAGAGGCATCCCGCCCACAAGGCCACCTAAAATGGCACTAAAGGTCAGTGCTACGACAACGTTGACTCGCATTAGCGCGAGAATCAACATTACGCACACTGAAATTATTACTGGGTTCATAAAAACTAAAGTCCGTCAGTTTGTTTGTTATTTAGTATGAATGTTGTTTTCTTAGGGCTGTTTTGCTCAGATTATTCAGTTTGCTGAAATTTTTGCACATGTCGAGTCTTTATTCATGTTTGTAGCGAATTAATCCGAAACGTATGCTTATTGTGTCGCATGTCTTAGTCTTGTCATGATCTCCTGTCTATACTGGTTGCCAGCTGCATTGTCAGAATAATACTGGTAATTGGCAGCACTTATTTACTACATCACATGGAGTTACTTATGAGTGTTTTAGTTGGACGTTTAGCGCCTGATTTTACTGCTGCTGCGGTGCTGGGTAATGGTGAGATTGTTGATCAATTTAATTTAAAACAGCATATTCAAGGGAAAGCGGCTGTTATCTTTTTCTATCCACTGGACTTCACTTTTGTGTGCCCGTCTGAGCTGATAGCTTTTGATAAGCGTTTTGCGGATTTCCAAGCAAAAGGCGTTGAAGTGATAGGTGTGTCGATCGATTCTCAGTTCTCACACAATGCGTGGCGTAACACAGCTGTAGAAGATGGTGGTATTGGTCAGGTGCAATACCCGCTGATTGCTGATACCAAACATGAAATTTGTCAGGCATATGATGTAGAGCACCCAGAAGCAGGTGTCGCATTCCGCGGCTCGTTCCTGATTGATAAAGAAGGCCTAGTGCGTCACCAAGTCGTGAATGACTTACCGCTTGGCCGTAATATCGATGAAATGTTACGTATGGTCGATGCCTTACAATTCCACGAAGAGCATGGCGAAGTGTGCCCAGCCCAATGGGAAAAAGGCAAAGACGGTATGGATGCTTCACCAGAAGGCGTGGCGAAGTACTTATCGGCACATACTGACGATTTGTAATACCATGCGATAAATCGCGTTATGTAAAAGAAAGGCGAGCCATTGGCTCGCCTTTGTTGTTTTAGCTCTATCAACTACGGTGTAGTGAACAATACTGTGTCATCAGTGACAGTAGCTTTACCTGTCGTAATGAATGACGCTGTTTGTTTTTGCATTTCTGCTGTTACTGCTACAGAACCACCGGCAGGTGTGAGTAATGAACTATGTGTACCTGCATTGAACAGGGTCGCAGCACGAGGGCTAGTTGAAGTTTGGCCTGCTGTGCTTAGTTGTTCAAACCCTGCGATAAGTGGCATTGTGCCACCGAATGGTGAGTAAGGTTTGCTTGATGCTAGTGATAAGGCATTTGGGATCACTTCGTCATCTTTCACAACATTAATCAAGACAGGAATAGAAGTATCGATATTACCAATATGGTTAATTGGATCGACACTGTCTAATACTGTCTGAGCGGCATACGCAAACTGAGTGAACAAACCATCAATTTCCGCTTTTTTAGCGGCTGAGAGTGAGTCATAAAAGTCACTCACACACTTAGCTGACGTACTTGATCCACATTTCGCCTCTTTGTAGGTTTTGTAATCAGGAATGGTTGTTAACACTCCGTCTTTCACTGTGCCACCAAATGCCGTTGAGTTAAGCAGTAGGTAAGGGATACCTGCGCCTGGGTTAGCATATTGAGCGCGAGAGATCTTAAACATTCCATCTTCAACGGCAGGGTCCGGACTTAGTTTTCGGTTAGTTACTGCGGTAAAGTCGATCCCTGTGATAGCGCCTAGCGAGTGTCCCAGGAAGCCGACACCTGACGTTCCGAAAGTGAGCTTGTCGAATGGGGCAGGAACAGGATTCCCTGCTAATTTCGTTGCAATCACGGAACCTAGTGCAGCTCGTAAACTTATTTGATCTGCCACGGATTGACGTAAATTATCTCGGCCAACAGGTAAGTAGCTTAGGTTCATGTATACGTCAGCATTTGCGCCATCAGTCACCGTGCCGTCAGATAGGTTTCGCGAACCGTGCAGCGGTAAGTCGATCGCCATTAATGCTGTACATTGAGTTGTGCTTAAAGTTGGAGCCAGTCCGTAAATATTTTCTTTTACAGAAGTAATACCGTGCTGGTAGATAGTTACTGGAACATTAGTGTCGTCTGCACACACCCCAGCTTTTGGTAGAATTAATAAATAATCAATCGTTTGTACTGATTTTAATTGAGGGATAGGGCTGTAACGTGTGATCTCACGATTAGCATCTAGTTGTTTACCGCCAACTTCGATTTTTTCACCCATAAGTTTTGTCATTAGGGTGACTTGGGTTGTTAAGTCACCTTCAGCCGCTTTTTTCAGATCGTCTTCAGTGATCTTCAAATCTGCCATTTTAGCAGCAACCGCAGCTTTCTCTGCATCACTGCCTGATGCTAAAGTCGACTTCAGTATTGCAAGGCTTGGCATGGCACTTTGCCATGGCGTAGATTGCCACTTTTTACCGTTGACTTCAGTTTCGAGGAAGTATGGAACATTTAACTTTCCTTGATAAGCAGTAAAGCCAAGTGTGTTAAGTGGGGCTGGCAGAGCAGAGGTGATGTTTTGAGTTGCAGTAAAATCAAATTTTAATAGGGAGTTGAGTTTTTCCTCTGAAATATTATTCGGATTTGCGGTTCCTTTCCAAACGGTACTTGCTGGTTGTTGGGCTTTGAATGCACTTAAAGTTGATGCAATAGCGGCTTTAGTTGCGAACATCACATCACCCGCAGAAGCGGTTGAGAACCAGCTAGAATAGATGATGCTATCAGCTGATGTGCCTGTTGCTGCCATCAAACCTTCAGTGAGATGAATGATCTTCTGCGCGTCTTTTAGCTTTTCAACGGGCTCTGACTTTTTGGTTTTTAATGACGCATAAGAACCTGAAAGGCCCACTTTATTGCCTTTAACGTCTTTCAAGTCATCAGTTAATGCAAACATGTAGTGGCTTGAAGCATCCAGCGGTTTAATTGGCTGGGCGATAACTGATTTCCCTTGTACAAAGACAAGATAATCGGCAGTAAGATCTGGTGCTGCTGGGTTGAATGTAGCCTTCAGTACGACAGGTTGTTGTGCTGCTGGATCGGTTGTTGTTGGATCGGACACTTTGATTAACTTAAAGGCCGTTGTAATAGAAGTAGGATCTAGGTCGTTTCCTTCAAATGAGAGCATGATTGGTTGGGTGGTGCTCCAGCCGTCAGTGCTGTTCATTGCAACAACTGGATCGGCAATGGACTTATTATCAGTAGGTAAGCCAAGGGTACCGTCACTGGAGTCCATAAGCAGGAAGCTCGGACGAGGCATATCAGCTTTTGCACCTTGCAACTGGAATTTCACCTTAGTCGGTGCTTTTAGACTTTGTTGAATGCCTTGCTCGTAAGAAATCGTGCTATCGCCTTCAACCGATGATTCATTACCACAGCCAGTTAAGCCAAGGGTAGAAGCGATCATCAGCGCTAATAATTGTTTTTTCATGTGTTGCTCCATAGGGCATGTTTTAGGTGAGTGGCTTATTGCCAAAACACACCCTTAGAATGAATAGTTCACTTGTGCTGCACCTACTACGGCGCCGCCAGTTGAAGTAAAGGTCAGCTCACCTGCGCTACTTTCTTCAGTAAATGTGGTTTCTGTTGCGTGAATGTATGTCACGCCCACATCAACGCTAAGCTGTGAACTATATGCCCATGTCGCACCAGCGGAGTACCAGTAACGATCGGAGTCTGGAATACTTAATGTTGGCTTACCTGCTTGTTCATCAAACGCGAAACCAGTGCGTACTGTCCATTCTGGGTTGATGCGGTAAGTACCACCAATCGCCCAGCGGAAATTGTCTTCGTATTGCTCATCTTTCATGAAACACACGCCAGACATGCCGTTGTAGTTACATTTGTCGTTGGTGGCTTTGAGCTCTTCGAATTTACTCCACTGCGTCCATTGCACACTGTAGTGAACTGCAAACTCTTTAGTGAGAGAGTGATAGCCAGAGAATTCCGCAATAGCGGGAAGCACAACAGGAAGGTTACCAACAGCGGTTGAACCTTTTTGCTTTGGTTCAATGATGGTGCCTTCGTAATCGGTGAAGTCACCTTCAAAATCAAGATTAACCTGTGAGCGGTAGCTTACGCCAAAGCGATGGTCTTCATTGACTTCGTAAAGTGCGCCGACGTTCCAACTCCAATCCCATGTGTCACCTTCCATGCTGATCAGCTTGTCTTCTGGTGAGCCACTAAATAGAGGAGCCAAACGGCCTAAATGGCGATTTAATTCAGCATCGGCATACACCAAGCTCACACCGCCACCAATACTGAACTGGTCATTAATGCGGTAAGCAATACTTGGGTTTAAATTGATAGTGATTAATGAGGTTTTACCGGCGAGATCACCGCTAGCAAAATCGGTTGGGTAATCTGTGGTGACGCCATAGTTAGTGAATAGCGCTAAGCCAAAAGCGAATTTGTCATTGATAGGCTGTACGTAATAACCCGCAGGCACAAAACTTAAAGGTGCTACATCTTTGGCTGTTTGGTTTGCGGCATGATCTTTCACATCGATACTCGGATCGACAATACTGCCTGCTGCTGAAATTTGTGCGGAATCAAACATCGTCATAGCTGCAGGGTTGCGTGCGATAACAGATGCGTTATCAGCAATGGCGGCTTCACCAGCGAAAGCGCGGCCTAATCCTGATGCAGAGTGTTCTGATACTTGGAAACCCGCACTGTGTGCGTGGAGTGAGGTTAATGCGATGGTTACTGCTATCGCTGTGCGATTTATTTTAATGGACATTTATGCTGCCTCTCTATAATGCTTCTTGTTCTTCATTCCATGAAAGAAAAAATGAACGCTATGCGTTCAATAGCAGTATAAATATGCTCAACCAGTTTGTTAACCCCTTGTTATGTTTTGAGTTCTTACTATTTGTTAAATATATGAGCAATGTTCAGTTATTATGTTTAAAACTGACGTTTAAATCGACGGTTTGCGTTTAGATGGCATAGAAAAGCCCAGAGTTTCTGGGCTTTGGTAGGAGGTCTGATGAGGGCTTGTTGTTTTAATTATTGGGCGTTTTCTGACTCATCTGTTTGAGGGGCAACTAAAGGCCAGCCGCCTAATCTTTTCCATTTGTTAACAATCTCACAAAATAACTCTGCGGTTCGTTCTGTATCGTACAGTGCAGAGTGCGCTTCTTTGTTATCAAAAGGAATGCCCGCTGTCTCACAGGCTTTTGCTAATACAGTTTGACCAAAGGTTAAACCACTCAACGCGGCCGTATCAAATGTTGCAAAAGGGTGGAAGGGGTTACGCTTTAACTTAGCTCGCTCAGAAGCTTGCATCATGAAGCTATGATCAAAGTTAGCATTATGAGCAACCATGATAGCGCGCGAGCAACCTGCCGCTTTTAGTTCTTTGCGAATTTGCTTATAAATGGTTTTAAGCGCGGTTTCTTCTGAAACAGCACCACGTAGTGGGCTAAATGGGTCACGGATACCGTTGAAATCAAGGGCGGCCTGATGGATCACTGCACCTTCGAACGGCGTAACATGGAAGTGGACTGTAGTTGCTGGTTTTAACCAACCGTCCTCATCCATCTCTAATGTCACTGCACAAACTTCTAGCAAAGCATCGGTTTTAGCATCGAAGCCTGCTGTTTCAACATCAATAACAACAGGGAAGTAGCCGCGAAAGCGACTTTTCAGTGTGTTTAGTTCGTTATCTTGGCTCATAGCACTATAGTCGCAAAAAATTCAGCGGGCATTATGTCAGATTCAGCACTTGTCTTGCAGTGTCCTAAAGATTTTTTTTCTCGATTCGATACAATAGGGGAGCGCGCATAAATAAGTGGAAGGGTATGACGATTTTTTCGAAAACAGTGTTAACAGCATCGGTATTGGTGGCTTGTGCTTTAAGCGCTAATGTCAGTGCGGCCAAACAGTATGTTGCTACCCCTGCTAGCTCAGAGTGGAAGGTTGCGGTTGATACACCATTAGAGTGTCGACTCATCCACCAAATCCCCAATTATGGTGAAGCGCAGTTTACCTCGAGAGCAGGGAAAAAGATTAATCTCGACTTTGAGTTGAAGATGCGGCGCCCTATGGGGGAGACTCGCAGCGTGAATTTGGTATCAATGCCACCGCGTTGGATGCCAGGCGATGCCGCAGAGCCGATGACGCGTATTCAATTCTTTAAACAGTTTGATGGCTATGTGGGTGGGCAAAGTGCCTGGGCAATGCTGACTGAGCTGGAAAGCGGTCGCTACCCGACTTTCAGTTACCAAGACTGGCAGCATAATAATAAGTTAATTGAGGTTGGGCTTTCTGCGGTTTCTTTCCAATCGCCTTATCAGCAGTTTAGCTCGTGTATCGGTAATTTGTTGCCCTACAGTTTTGATGATATTGCCTTCACCGTACTGCATTACGATCGCGACAGTGATGAACTGAATAAAGCATCGCAAAAACGCTTATCTCAAATTACAGACTTTGTGCGTTATAGCGATGACATTGACCTTATATTGATTGCGACCTACACAGATTCGATTGGTGGCAAGAATGTGAATCAAAACTTGTCAGAACGACGAGCGAAGAAGTTGGAAGAGTACTTTATGACCTTGGGGCTGCCAAAAGATAGAATCCAAGTCGAAGCCTTTGGTAAGCGCCGCCCGATTGCAGATAATGAGTCGCCAATCGGTCGTAATAAAAACCGACGTGTGGTGATTTCATTGGGGCGCAGTTTGATTTAGTGAGAAAGTTTGAGCGACTGAATTTCATTACACTAATGACTTGGTTATTCACTGGTTCGTGAACGAGGTCGAAATCATAAAGAAAAACGCGCTGCCTAGCCTCAGCGCGTTTTTTATTAGTTGTGGTGTCAATTAAAAAGCGTAGTTGAACTAATGCAGCTTAAAACGAGCAATGAGTTCACACTGACTGCTAACAGTAATATTCTCGACCTGCTGTGCCACGATTGGATTGGGGTGACGCTTTAAAAATTCGATTAAGGCCGATTTACAACAACCGATTGATTCGACGAACGTATCACATTCTTTGCGTGGGCATTGTGGAATAAGCGCCATCACTTGCTCTGATGCAAGCTGCAAATATTTCAGTTCATACTCACTATCACCTGCGTTGCGCCAAAAAGCCGCGAGGTTATGGCATGAAACAACCTTAATGGTCAGTAGCTCTTCAAACTCATCACGGGTACCTTGTAATGGTTCAAGTTGCTGCGCTGCTGCCAGTGCAAGTTGATAGTGAATAATGGACATCATTGGCTTCTGCTCTCGTTCAGATTCGTTTGCCAATAAGGTATGAGTTTCCCAGCGTGATACGTCCATGATTGTCCCTTTATTATGCTGAGTGCAAAGCATCAAGGTAGTGTTGTTGTACTTGATCCCAGTCCACCACATGCCACCAAGCATCGATATATTCTGGGCGTTTATTTTGATAACTGATGTAGTACGCATGTTCCCATACATCGAGCGCTAACACAGGAATGCCTTGTACACTTTCTACATCCATCAGTGGATTATCTTGATTGCTGGTGGTCGATATTTCTAGTCGGCCTTCAACGACGGATAACCAGATAAAACCAGAACCAAAATGATTGGCTGCAGCGGTAGAAAAGGCTGCTTTGAAATCGTTAAAGCTGCCAAAGTGGCAGTTAATCGCTTCAGCTAATAAGCCTGAAGGCATTCCGCCACCTTGTGGTGACATGCATGCCCAATACAAGTTGTGGTTGTAATAGCCACCGCCGTGGTTTCGAACAGCTGGTGAGTGTAGCGATACTTTGGCAAAGATCTCGGGTAATGATTGTGTTTCAAGTTCAGTGCCGCTTATTGCAGCCATAAACTTGTCAAAATAGGTGCGATGATGACGCGCGTGGTGAATTTCCATTGTGCGCGCATCGATGTACGGTTCTAGTGCGTCATAGGCATAAGGAAGTGCCGGAAAAGTGAATGACATATCGTATCTCTCTTGGTTTTTTATTATCGTATTGATAATCATTATCAATATCAACCATGGATTTTGTACGATAATTAATTTGCTTAGTGGTTCACACTTCAATGAAAAAAGCCAAAGCGAGGCTTTGGCTTATGAGGATAGGGATTATAAAGGGGGCACGCTAGGTTAATCGCGCTGAATAAGCTCGATTTGATAACCATCAGGATCACGCACAAAAGCGATGTGAGTCGAACCGCCTTTTACAGGACCTGGCTCACGAGTCACGTTTCCACCTGCGGCTTTTATCGCATCACAAGTGGCGTAAACATCAGACACACCGATAGCAATATGGCCAAATGCAGAACCCATGTCGTACTCAGTGGTATCCCAGTTATAGGTTAGCTCGATAACTGCACCTTGAGATTCATCCCCATAGCCAACAAAAGCGAGGGTATATTTATAGGCCTCGTTTTCACGCTTGCGCAGTAAATCCATGCCCATAACATCGGTGTAAAAAGCGATAGAGCGATCTAAATCCCCTACGCGCAGCATGGTATGTAAAATACGTCCGTTTGCCATGTTTACTTCTCCTTACTCGTCAGGATAAATCTTTTCTTTGTACTCGCATAGATCTTCGATGATGCAGCTGCCACAGCGTGGTTTGCGGGCAACGCAGGTGTAGCGTCCATGTAAGATCAGCCAGTGGTGGACATCGACTTTGAATTCTTTAGGTACAACTTTTAGTAATTTTTCTTCTACTTGGTCGACGTTTTTCCCCATGGCGAACTTGGTACGGTTCGATACACGATAAATATGGGTATCAACAGCGATGGTTGGCCAACCAAAGGCGGTGTTTAAAACCACATTAGCAGTCTTACGACCAACACCTGGTAGGGCTTCAAGTGCTTCGCGATTTTCAGGAATTTCGCCGCCGTGTTTTTCTAGCAAGATGCGGCAGGTTTTGATGACGTTTTCAGCTTTAGAGTTAAATAAGCCGATCGTTTTGATGTATTCCTTCACACCGTCGACACCTAAATCCAAAATAGCTTGGGGCGTGTTGGCGATAGGGTAGAGCTTGTCGGTGGCTTTGTTGACGCTGACGTCCGTTGCTTGTGCTGACAGTAAAACGGCGATCAGTAGTTCAAACGGTGAGCTCCATTTTAGCTCGGTTTCTGGGTGAGGATTTTCGGCACGAAGTCGCTCAAGGATCTGAACGCGTTTTTCATTATTCATAGTATCGTTGCTTCCAAGCTGATTAAGCCTTGCGGTGTATCAGTAGGGAGGATAGGTGGTTGAGTCACCTATCAACACCGCAAAGCCTGTGATTATTTATATTTGTTTTGTCTGTTTACTTGTCGGTATAGTGCAGTGCTTGAGTTAGTTTGGAGAAGTTACTCGCACACGTTCAATTGTTGGTTTAGGTTTTGCTGTTGCATGTTTTTGTTCACGCTTTTTATCAATAACGTTTTTCAGCGCAATCATAAAGCCAACCCCAATAAAGGCACCCGGTGGTAACATTGCGAGCAGGAAACTGCTGTCGAAGTGAAAAACCTCAATACGCAAGATTGATGCCCAATCACCCAGCAGGCGATCTGCGCCATCAAACAGCGTGCCATTACCTAAGATCTCACGCATTGCACCTAACACGACGAGTGCAGCTGTCATGCCTAATCCCATCCATAAACCATCTAAGGTTGCAGGAATCGGGTCATTTTTAGAGGCAAAAGACTCAGCGCGACCAATGATGATGCAGTTGGTAACTATCAGTGGAATGAAAATACCGAGTGATTGATATAAACCATAGGTGAATGCATTCATTAATAGCTGAACACAAGTCACGAGTGATGCAATGATCATGACGAAAACAGGGATTCGCACTTCAGATGGTACCCACTGACGAACCAGTGAAACAATCAGGTTTGAGCCAACCAGCACCATAGTGGTCGCTATGCCAAGGCCGAGGGCGTTAGTCACTGTTGCCGAAACTGCCAGCAGTGGACATAAACCGAGAAGTTGAACGATGGCTGGGTTGTTATTCCACAGACCGTTTTTCATCAATTCTTTATTTGTCGTACTCATAATTATGATTCACCCTGACAGTTCAGTGGTTGATTCAACAATGCTTGCTGGTGGCGAGTATAGTAAAGCGAGACATTCTTCACAGCTTTTACTACAGCACGGGGTGTGATCGTTGCACCGGTGAATTGGTCGAATTCACCGCCATCTTTACGTACCGCCCATGCAGGATCATTTTCGCCCGCAAGTTTTTTGCCAGTGAAAGATTCAATCCAGTGACTAATACGCATCTCTATCTTATCGCCAAGCCCTGGGGTTTCTTGGTGGCTCAGAATACGTACACCTGTTACGACACCCGTAGGATCTAGGCCCACAATCAGTTTGATAGCACCGTTATACCCATCAGGTGCAATTGCCTCGATAGCCACGCCACTTGGTTCCCCACCTTTGCTTGCTAAATAAGCTGGCATGGGCGCTTGAGTACCTAGGTACTGCTCATTGGTGATCAAGGTACAGCTTTTATAAAGTTCATTATCATGACTTTCTGCTGGGATGACCTGATTCAATACTTTCAACAGCTCTTTTTGCTGTTGTTCTAATATGCGGTCTTGCGTCAATAGGTTCGTGACAGCGACCAAGGCAGTTGCTAGCAACGCAAAGATTGCCAGCACACCACCATTTTTTTTCATAGCATGGATCATGGTGGTTCCTTATTTATGACCAAATGTACGAGGTCGGGTGTAGTAGTCAATCAGTGGTACACACATATTGGCTAGTAATACACTGAATGCGATGCCATCAGGGAAACCGCCCCAAGTACGAATGAGATACACCAAAATACCGATGAGTGCACCAAACACAAGGCGACCTTTTGGGGTAGTAGCTGCTGATACTGGGTCGGTGGCAATGAAAAATGCGCCAAGCATGGTTGCCCCTGAAAATAAGTGGATCAGCGGAGAAGCTGTGCCATCAGGGTTAAATAGAAAACCTAAGCTACTGATAACAAATAGGGCTCCTAGCATTCCTACAGGGATATGCCATTGGATTACACGCATTTTTAGCATGACTAAGCCGCCTATCAGGAAACCAAGGTTGATCCATTCCCAACCAATACCCGCAATGGTGCCGAATATAGGTTTGGCTAGTGTTTCTGTGGTGGTTAGCCCAGTAGTTAGCGATGTTTTCAGCGTATCAAGCGGGGTTGCCATGGTAACACCATCAACCGACGCACGTAGTTGATGAGCGCTAAAACCATCTTGAGTGAACCCTGTGAAAATAGTAAGCACACTATCGATGAACGACACAGGCTCGGCCGCTAAAGATTGTGGTGGTAACCAGGTTGTCATTTGCACTGGGAATGAAATCAGCAGCACGACATAAGCCACCATGGCGGGATTGAACAGATTTTGTCCCAAGCCACCATAGAGGTGTTTAGCGATGACAATGGCGAAAACTACACCAATGACAGTGATCCACCAAGGTGCTAGTGGTGGAATCGAGATACCAATTAACACACCAGTGAGTAGCGCACTGTTATCTCTCAAATACGGCAATACAGGGCGTTGACGTAATTTAAGAATGATTGCTTCTGCGCTGACGGCCACTGTCGACGCTAACAGGATATTTATTAATGTACCCCAGCCAAAGAAATACCATTGAGCTGCAACACCAAACGCACAGCATAGAATGACGGTGCGCATTAAGTCGCGCGTACTACGGCGACTGTGTGCATGGGGGGAACTGGCAATATTGAACGCCACGGCTTAGTTATCCTCGTTATTCTGTTGAGTTGCTTTTTCAGCTTGTTCTTTTGCTTGCTGCGCAGCCTTACGTGCTTTTGCTCGGGCTACAGCAGCAGCAACAGCGGCTTTTTTCGGATCGACTTCAGCTTGCTGAGCTTCTACTGTTTCAGTCTGGCTTTCAGGTAGAGACTCAGCGTTATCAGCCTGTTCTTTTGCTTGTTGCGCGGCTTTTCGTGCTTTAGCGCGGGCTACGGCAGCAGCGACAGCGGCTTTTTTCGGATCGACTTCAGCTTGCTGAGCTTCTACTGTTTCAGTCTGGCTTTCAGGTAGAGACTCAGCGTTATCAGCCTGTTCTTTTGCTTGTTGCGCGGCTTTGCGTGCTTTAGCACGGGCTACGGCAGCAGCGACAGCGGCTTTTTTCGGATCGGCCTCGGCTTGCTGACTTTCTACAGGTTCAGTCTGAAATTCGTTCTGTTGGGCAGCTTTGCGTGCTTTGGCACGGGCTACGGCAGCAGCAACAGCGGCTTTTTTCGGATCGGCCTCGGCTTGCTGATTTTCTGCTGGTTCAGTCTGAGGTTCGTTCTGTTGGGCAGCCTTGCGTGCTTTGGCACGGGCTACGGCAGCAGCGACAGCGGCTTTTTTCGGATCGACTTCAGCTTGCTGATTTTCTGCTGGTTCAGTCTGAGGTTCGTTCTGTTGGGCAGCTTTGCGTGCTTTGGCACGGGCTACGGCAGCAGCAACAGCTGCTTTTTTCGGATCGGCCTCGGCTTGCTGACTTTCTACAGGTTCAGTCTGAGATTCGTTCTGTTGGGCAGCTTTGCGTGCTTTGGCACGGGCTACGGCAGCAGCAACAGCTGCTTTTTTCGGATCGGCCTCAGCTTGCTGACTTTCTACAGGTTCAGTCTGAGATTTGTTCTGTTGGGCAGCCTTGCGTGCTTTGGCACGGGCTACGGCAGCAGCAACAGCAGCTTTTTTCGGATCGGCTTCGGCTTGCTGACTTTCTACAGGTTCAGTCTGAGGTTTGTTCTGTTGGGCAGCCTTGCGTGCTTTGGCACGAGCAATTGCAGCGGCGACGGCATCTTTCTTAGAATCGCCTGATACTTGCGCTTCTGGCGGTGTTTCAGTTGAGCCCCCGTTTTGTTCAGCTTGTAGCGCAGCTTTTCGTTCACGAGCTTGGCGCTTACGTTCTTCACGCAATTTGGCCATTTCTGTGTTGTCAGGTACATCATTACCTGCTTGCTGAGCTGCAGCTTGTTTTGCTTTAGCGCGTGCAATGGCAGCGGCGACTGCTGGTTTTTTCTTATCAGTAGTTGCTGTAGCCGATTCTGCTTGCTTGGCTTTTACGCGTGCAATGGCGGCAGCGACGGCATCATCACCGCCACTTGAAGACATTTCTTTACGACGATCATCAGCCGCTTTTTTAAAGCGATTTTCTCGTTCTGCTTTATCACGTTCCATACGTGCTGTTTTTGCTTCAAAGCGTAAACGAGCGCGCTCGGCATTGGCGGCATCTTGCTGACGTTCGGTAATTTCAGCTTTTGCCTGACGGTAGTATTGCACCAAAGGTATTTCACTTGGGCAGACATAAGCACAGGCGCCACATTCGATACAATCGAATAAGTTGTATTCTTCGCACTTGTCATAATCTTGATCTTTGGCGTACCACTGAAGTTGCTGTGGCAGTAAAGAAGAAGGACAAGCTTCAGCACATGCACTACAACGAATACAGGCCATTTCGTGCGTATTTAAAGGCAGCTCTTTGCGCTTTGGTGCCAGTACGCAGTTGGTCATTTTGGTGATAGGTACATTCGAATGAGGCAGAGTAAAGCCCATCAATGAACCGCCAATGATCACGCGAGGGTATTTCTTATCAGGTTGGTAGCTAAAACTGTCTAATAAGTAAGAAATAGGTGTGCCTAAGCGAGCAAAGACATTACCGCGTTGCTTGAATGCTTCACCAGTTAAGGTTACAACACGTTCAATTAATGGCTCACCATTGATGATTGCGCGTTTTACCGCAAACGCTGTTCCCACGTTTTGTACGATAACCCCGACGGAAGTCGAACGTGCTTGGCTTGGTACTTCGCGGCCTGTTAGTACTTTTACGAGTTGTTTTGAGCTACCAGACGGATATTTGGTCGGAATAACACGAATCAGGATCTGATCATCTTCTGAAACATGCTGTTCTAAAATACGAATTGCATCGGGCTTGTTATCTTCAATCCCAATGATAGTTAACTTGGGTTTGACGATATGCTGAAGAATGCGAATGCCTTCGATAACTTCTTCAGCGTAATCTTGCATCAGACGGTCATCGGCTGTGATGTAAGGTTCACATTCGGCCGCGTTGATGATTAAAATATCAACGTTACCAATACCACCCTGGAGCTTACGGCTGGTTGGGAAACCTGCACCACCAAGGCCGGCAATACCGCTCAGGCGAATTTGCTCGATGAGATCGGAAGGCGCTTTTGTTGTGTAATCAGCAATAGAGGTTTGCTCGCCCCATAGATCGTCACCATCACTGTCGATAACGATACATAAGTCGGATAAACCCGATGGGTGAGCGATGGTACGTTCTTCAATCGCAGTAATAGTGCCAGATGTTGGTGCGTGAACAGGTACGCACATCGCAATGTCACCTTTAGTTAAAGGCTGGCCTTTTAGTACGCGATCGCCAACAGCAACAATGATGTCGCCTTTTGCACCGATATGTTGTTTTAACGGCAGGACCAATTGTTGTGGTACACCTGCGTGTTGAATTGGCGCATTGCTTGAAATGGTTTTATTTTCTGGTGGATGAATACCACCATGAAAGTCCCATAGCTGGCCTTGTTTGATTTGTTCGATAATTGACAGCATGGTTACTCTACCTTGTCGCTCGGTTCTGCAGGAAGGTTAACAACAGGTATCTGATTGAGATTCCACTTCCAGCTTTCTGGCGTCGTTTCGACTGGGATCATTTCGATACAGTCGGTAGGACAAGGTGCAACACACAAGTCACAGCCAGTACATTCGTCTTTAATAACAGTGTGTAATGCTTTAGTGCCGCCTACGATGGCGTCGACAGGACAGGCTTGGATACACTTGGTGCAGCCAATACACATATCTTCGTGAATAAAGGCAACTTTCTTGATTGACAGTTCTTCATCATGGGCGGCATCTGGTACGTCCACCCCCATAAGATCGGCCAGTTTTTCTATGGTTGCTTGACCGCCTGGGGGACATTTGTTGATGTCATCACCATTTGCGATTGCCTCTGCATAAGGTCGACAACCAGGGTAGCCACATTGGCCACATTGTGTTTGCGGTAAGATCGCATCGACTTGCTCAACAATGGGATCAGCCTCGACTTTGAATCGAATAGAGGCAAAACCCAAAATCAAACCAAAAATAGCGGCAAGTACGGCGATTGCAATTACTGCAATTAAAATTCCGCTCATATTACAGTTTCACCAATCCAGTAAAGCCCATGAAAGCTAACGACATTAATCCAGCTGTGATCATTGCAATAGATGCACCTTTAAATGGCTCTGGTACATCGGCAGCGGCAATTCGTTCACGCATTGACGCGAATAGAATCAGCACTAACGAGAAACCAACAGCAGCACCAAAACCGTAAATAACAGATTCGGTGAAATTGTGACGTTCATTGATGTTCAGTAGGGCAACACCTAATACGGCACAGTTAGTGGTGATCAGTGGCAAGAAAATACCTAATAAACGGTATAGGGTAGGGCTGGTTTTGTGTACGACCATTTCTGTGAATTGCACTACAACGGCAATCACAAGGATAAAACTAAGCGTACGCAAGTATTGAATGCCAAGGGGAACCAAGATGTAGGTTTCAACCAAATACGCACACACAGACGCGAGCGTTAGCACGAAGGTCGTGGCTAAGCCCATACCAATGGCAGTTTCTAGTTTTTTAGATACACCCATGAAAGGGCATAAGCCTAAAAATTTGACCAGCACGAAGTTGTTAACCAGTACTGTGCCGACAAGTAATAGCAGGTATTCAGTCATACCATCTTAATTATTTTTTGAAAGAGATCTGCATATTATCTGACTTTGAGCAAGCGATAACAACACCTCTCTTGCAGGGTTTTTCAAGAGTGCTGATTCTTTAAGCATTAAACGCCCGCCATGTATTGATAAATGAATAGCTTGTTATGATTCTTTTACGTGGAAAGTCAGTAGATGGCGCATTTATTCACATCTGTTAGCAGAGCATATTTCTGGCTATCTTCATCATGTTGCGCACTTGTATATGTGAGATGTTGTCTAATGTAACTTGGCTGTATTTAAAATTTTGCTTTACGAGTGAAAATTAGTGATACATATAGCAATAAGCGGTTAGTGGTAGTGGTTGGTGTTGTTTATGTGCCATAGGTCAAAATTTTACAGTGCATTGTTAGGCAGTATTGCCGAGCAATTAACTGGAGAGTTTTAATTTTATGGAATATTTATTCACCCTTGCTATCGTCGGCCTTGTGGCGTATTCGATGCTTAAAAAGTTTAACCCACAAGCAACGCTGATCACGGCAGGCTTATTACTATTAGCTTTTGCACAAATTATGGATATATCGCCTGTGCTGGCTGATGGTAAAACGCAAGGTGCCTTGTTTTTCGATCTTTGGCAGCGCTTTACAGAAATTACCAATAGCCGTTTAGGTAAAGTTGGTTTAACACTGGTATCTATTGCGGGTGTGTCAACATATTTGAACCATATCGGGGCATCTCAAGCCTTGGTTAAGTCAACTTCGCGCCCAGTGATGGCAGTGAAAAGCCCGTATGTACTGCTTGCGTTAGTACTGGTTTTTGTTTCCATCATGTATGTGTTCATTACTGGTGCGACATCGTTATCACTACTATTAATGGGTACTTTATACCCAGTACTGCGTAACGCCGGTGTGAGTGCGAAAACTGCGGTAGCAACCATTGTTATTCCGACTGCATGGGAATATGGCCCAGGTCAGATTAATGCGGTTATCGGCGCCAACGCCATTAATGTTGAAATTATGGATTTTGTGGTTAATCACCAAACCATTTTCCAACTACTGCTGCTTATTTCTATTCCATTGGTTAATATTGCGTGGCAGCGTTACTGTGATAGACGTGAAGGGTACGATCCTGCACAAGATCGTGGAAAATACCTCGAAACATTAGAAAAGCAACACGACGATAACGATGAAGTACCGGGCTTTTACGCGCTACTTCCAGTTTTGCCTTTTGTGTTTTTGTTCGGCTTTTCAAGCATGGTGATGGAATCTATTACCATGACGATCCCTATTGCAATGATGTCGACCATCACGATTTGTATCGTTATTGAAGCCGTTCGTTTCCGTTCTATTCATCGTGCATTCAACAACTTTGAAGCATGGTTGAAAGGTACAGGGATGATCTTTGCTAGCGTGTTAACGTTAATGATTGCAGCTGAATTCTTCTCTGCAGGTTTAAAAAACATTGGCGCGATCACTGCACTTATCGATACCGCAAAATCATTTGATTTAGGTCCAAGCGGTATTGTTATCGTATTCTCTGGTTTTATTTTGTTAACTGCATTTATTACAGGGTCAGGTAATGCGCCAGTAATGGCTTTCATTCCGATTGTGCCGCAAATTGCAACTAACTTTGGTGTGAATCCACTATTACCATTAGTGCCAATTCTATTTGCTGCAGGCATTGGACGTACTATGTCTCCTGTAGCGGGCGTCATCATCACGGTTTCTGGTATGGCAAACATTACCCCGATAGATGTTATTAAACGCACGTCAGTACCAATGATCAGCAGTATGCTGGTGGTATTAGTGCTGGCGGTAATCAAGTACTCGTAAGGAAAAGAAGATGGATATTTTGATGTTAAGTAATGGCAAGATTGCCGGCAACGACCACGTAATGGGCTTTGCGGCAGATGCGATTATTGAACAAGTAAAACGTACAGGTGCAAAAAACTGGGTGTTGATCCCTTACGCGGTAATTCGTTCGAGCCATGATGATCGTGTTGCTATGGTGCAGCAAACATTCGACGCGTTAGGCTTAGATTGTGTTGTGACAGGTCTTCATCAAGCAAAAGATCCTGTTGCGACATTAAAAGCAGCAGACGGTATTTTGGTCAGTGGTGGTAACACTTGGGTACTCAACAAAACATTGCATGACTTAGGTTTAGTCGGCCCTATTCGCAAAGCGGTATTAGACCAAGGTATCCCATACATTGGTTGGAGTGCGGGGACAAACATTACATGCCCAACGATTCGTACGACTAACGATATGCCAATTATTACAGGTGCTATCTTACCATCACTTAACCTGGTGCCATTCCAAATTAACCCGCACTACTTGGAAGCGAAGGTGGAAGGTCATAATGGCGAAACGCGTGATGAGCGTATTCAAGAGTTCCTTGAAATCAACCAGCATGAGCCTGTGATTGGCATTCCGGAAGGGACATGGCTGCACTTGCGTGATGGTGAATTAAGCTACCACAGCGCGAATGGTAAAGATTTGAAGCTATTTAGCTACGGTAATGAGCCTGTTTATTACACGGAAGGTCAAGACATTCAGTTCTTAATGGACCATAGCTGTTAATCACATAAGTTAAGCTGTTCAAGGCAGGCTTTTGAGCCTGCCTTTTTTATACCTGAAAGAAAATAATGACGTGTAACGGAATAAGAGGTGCTCACCAACAATGAAGAAAGGTTCAGATGAATTTGTGTATTGAATTGATAAAAAAATCGAATGGTTAAAAGTTAAAAAAATCACATATACAGGCTTAATTTCATAAGGAGACTTAAAAAGAACGATTTTAGGGCTTATTAAGTGATGAAGTGGTTCATAAAAACAAACTGTGATCTTGGTATTTATCATCATTATTATTTAAATTCATCATGTTATGTACAAAAACTAATGTTTCAATACTGTTAATTAGAATAAATGAATCATTTGATTGGATTAAATATTCAATGAGCCAAAAAACACACTTAACATGATCAAAATAGTCAGTATTGTGCCACTTAACCATTGAAAATGGCCCTTACATTTACCTTGTGGCACGTGACTGGTGCACTCTTGGCGTTTTCTTCCAAAAAGATTTATAAATTCAGCACTAAATACAGTTTTTAATTTGAACTTTAGTGCCATATTTTGGTTAAAAGCTGTTCCAATACGCAAATAAACTGCCTTGTTTTATTTATCTGGTTTATCTAACCATTATCATTAATTTATCTGGTTTTTATCACTGCTTGATGCAGTTATGGAAGGGCGCGTGTCAGTTAAAAATTCATTCAATATCCGAAATGCAGCAGCCGATACATTCGCAATGGTTATCTTTAGCTTTATCGCTGGTATGTTAATTGAAGTGTTTATTTCTGGTATGACGCTAGAGCAGTCGCTGGCATCGCGAACTTTGTCGATACCGATTAACATTGCGATTGCATGGCCATACGGTGTATTTCGTGATGCCATGTTGCGTGCAGGCAAACGTCTATCAGCTTCAGGCTGGATGCGCAGCGTCGCTGATATGTTGGCGTATGTACTGTTCCAATCACCAGTCTATGCGATGATTCTGGTTGTTGTTGGTGCAGACGCAGATCAAATCATGAAAGCGGTTGCAAGTAATGCGGTTGTTTCTGGTGCGCTTGGTGTGGTTTACGGTCACTTTTTAGATGCTTGCCGCAAAATGTTTAAAGTACCGGGTTACTACCAGGCGCAGTAATAAGATGTGTTTTACATGAGTAGATCTTAACTGATTAAAGTGTGAGATATGTGTCAGATATAAAAAAGGTGCCATGCGGCACCTTTTTTGATTCTGTTGATCACTATTTATTGCTGCGTTTATGCCTTGGTGAAGCGTCTACGCGCAAAAGGGTGTGACTTTTGATTTTTGATAGCGATTTCCAATTGTGGATGCGCAATATCAATGTTGTGCTGAATGAATTTACGCTTGATACGGCAGTGTAAATCATGGGTTAAACTTAGTCGGTGACCTGTTTCAGCAGCATAAGCACGTACTTCGAAGTTCTGACAATCGGCAGATAGACCCAGGAAGAAGACTTCTGGTGCAGGGTTATCTATCACCAGTTCACACTCGTGGGCGGCATCAAACAATAATTGTGTGACTAATTCACTGTCGGCCATGTATTTCACATTGATAGTGAGGGTGACACGTGTAATGGCATCAGACAGTGACCAGTTAACGAATTGCTCGGTGACAAATGCTTTGTTCGGTACAATTACTTCTTTACGATCCCAATCGACAATGGTGGTTGCACGGGTTTGGATTTTGGCAATAACGCCAGTAAGGTCGCGAATTGTGACTGTGTCTCCAATTCGGATTGGGCGTTCAAACAAGATGATGATACCCGAAATAAAGTTGGCAAAAATCTCCTGCAAACCAAACCCAAGTCCGACACCTAGTGCCGCGACAAGCCATTGCATTTTAGACCAATCGAAACCGATTAAACCTGATCCCACAATAATACCAACAAAAATAGTGATATAGCGGGTTAGTGACGTTAACGCATAACCTGTCCCTGGGCTTAGTTCGATATGTTGTAAGATCAACAGCTCCATCGCCGCAGGCAAATCTCGCGCAAATACAGCGGTTAAGCCAAAGGCTAATAAGGCGAGGAAGGCACTCTTAACGGTTATTGCGCTCAGTTCATCAATACCATTGATGGTATTGGTTACATCCCACAGGGTGACATCTTCCAGTAGCGTTGTTGCTTGGTAGAGGTCAGCCCAGAGAACGGCAAGTAGTGATAAATAAATAAGAAATAGCAGTGATCGTAATAAACGCAATGATTGCGCACTGATTTTATCGAGATCGATCTCTGGCTCTTCAATTTCAATTTGCATTTCACTGCTGGTATGAAACTCTTCGCGTTCTTCATTCATCTCGGCTAAACGCTGTGCCAAGATCTCTTGGCGCTTGGTTTTCGCACGTTCAAATGCCAATCGGCGTTTTTGAATCAACATCAAGCGCTTGGTCAGGAAGTAAACCAGTAGGGTGACAACACCTAAGAATGCTGACACTTCTAGCTTCTCCATCACAGATTGTGCGGAACTTAAATACCCCAGTAGCGCGGTATAATTGAGCCCTTGAGGGATGAGAATAAAGGTGCCAAATATTAAATGATGACGTAGGTGGGCTTTCCCTTCAGGGACCTCTCCATAAGTCATCGGCATTTTGTCTCGCCATAATTTGTAGAGAAAGTAGCTGACAGCGACATTACTGATAATAAAGGCGAGACGGCCTATGGTCGCTCGAACATCAACGTCACTATAAAGCAGTGTGAACTCTTGGATCACCATCATTGGGAAGTAGACCCACATGAAGGTGCGGTAATGGCTGAAGGCATCTTTAACGACTTTCTCATTCCAACCGAAGTGGCTGATGAACAAGCCGTTATCGCGGACTAACTCACGAATAAAGCAGTATACAACCAAGGACAATGGCAGGGAGAGAGCTTGCCCGAGGTGATGGAAAAAAGGATATTGCCATGCTTCTGTTAGCAAGTTGCCAAGTAAAAATACACACAAAGGAATAGGTAGCGCAAGTGCAAGCGCAATCATGACATTGATGTAACTAAAGCGGAATTTATCGAGGGTGACTTTACCGATTTGTTTCTCGATACGCTCTAATCGAATCTTCCAGCGCTTACGGCTCCAGCGACTTAATGCAATTAATAGCCCAATCAGTACCGAGGTGACAATAAAGCTAGAAAGGGTAAGGGCTGCAGGTAGTTTAACTATGTTGACCCACTGAAACGGTGAAAAGAACCAACGGGTTTTTTCAACAGTATCAACAATTAAGTTCCAGCTGAGGCTATTGGTATCGGGTGCCCAGAATAGCTCCTTTTGTGATTCTGAGGCGAGTTCAGTTAGTGCATTGTTAAGCTTGTCATAGGCGACTTTTAGCGTTGCTTCTTGGTAGATAACTTTATCTGAGCTATTAACGACTTGTTTGAGCAAATCGATATTAGCCTCGATCAATTCTTTTTCCGTGCGCTGCTGATCTGGGGTTAAGTTTTTAGACGCGGGTTGCTTTGCCTGATTAGTGAGGCGATCAAGTTGCTGTTGGTACTCATATTTTTTAATTTGATGCTGCGCAATTTGCTGATCGAGAACTTCTATCGGTGGATTATCAGGTAGGTCTTTAATTCGGGTACGTAATGTTTCACTAAATGCAGGGCTTAGACGTAGCCATTCAGATACACGTTCAAGCTCCTCGGCGGCACGGTTGACCTGAGCGATATGTGAGGTGGTTTGTTGCTGCAGCTGTTGAACTTGTTCTGTCTTCGTTGTCATTGCTGTAAGGGCGTTTGACAGCTGTTTGTTGGTGAGTACTAACCGACGGATTTCGGTTGGTTGGTTCATCAATTCGCTTTGTAGTTCATCACTTTGTTCAGCGGCTTCATCAACAGATGCTCGTTCAACGCGGTTAAGCGTATTCTGAAGGTTGTTGCGATACGCTTGACTTGCTTCTATATCTAAATTGATGCGTTGGATAGCCAGTTTTGCTAATTGACGACGATTCCCCGCACTGAGTTGCTCAGCTTCAAGCATGTAAACTTGGCTGATATAGTATTGGTGCGCGATATCGAGTACGAGTAATTTGTCTTCATTATTACTGGTGTTGGTTTCGATTCGAATTTTGTTTTCTGTAGCTTTAATTTTTGCGCGTAATTGTTCCGTTTGAATCGAAAAGAGATCAATGCCTTGTTCGATGTCGGAGAATATATTTTTTTGTGTTTTACGATTTTGTTCGAACTGCTGTAGCTTTTGATCTTGAGTCGCCATTTCTAGCGTTAATTGATCGGCGTTCCAGTCGGTAAAGTCTGGAAATTCAGTCACTGAAAACGCACTGATTTCTTGCTTTAAATCTTCCGCTAGCTGGGGGTAATCAGCCATTAATTGCTGATAGTCTTTTGTTTGTCGGTTGAAGTCTTTGATTTGTTCGAGTTGGCGTTGCGCTTTTTGGAAAGTGTCTAGCGTTTTCAGAGTGTCAGGGGTCTTGGGCTCTTGCTCAAGAAGCTCAATTTTTTGACTCAAGGTTTCTTGAGTATTAGTGAGATCATCGGCATGGCAAGGGAATACTGAGAAACAAAGCAGCATCGTTGAAATCAGCAGATGCTTGAAAATCGCCATACATTTTCCTTTTGGAGCGCAGACTTTTGTGTGAGCGCAAGTTTGTGTAAATAGAGTAGTTTTGGCTAATTCTAAAGTGTAGCAATGAATAAATACAAGTAGCTGCCGTAAGATACAACGATTTGACCTATTACTCACCAAACAGTGATTATCTTCACAAAAACACTTGACCCTATACCCTCAACTGATTACATTAGCCGCCGTCGTTACGCAGAGCGTCAGCGACAATGTGGTGAGGTGTCCGAGTGGCTGAAGGAGCACGCCTGGAAAGTGTGTATACGGCAACGTATCGAGGGTTCGAATCCCTCCCTCACCGCCATCATCTTTTTAGATGATTACAATTAGGAGAGATGGCTGAGTGGTTGAAAGCACCGGTCTTGAAAACCGGCATACGTTTGTAGCGTATCTAGGGTTCAAATCCCTATCTCTCCGCCACATTTAAGAAAGGCGCTGATTTATCAGCGCCTTTTTTGCATTTGGCTATAGTGGAATTGGATTTGAATCAAATCCGCGCACCCAGAACGCTCCGTCACATTCAAAAGAGCCAGCTTAATTGCTGGCTTTTTTACGTTTGAGCTAACGTGAAAAGGATTTGTACCAAATCCGCCATACTCACAGCGTTCCGCCACATTTAGAAAAAGCCCAGCAGAAATGAAGTGACCCCATTAAGTTGGGCTTTTTTGTATGCGTTGAAAGTGAATAAAGGAATTTGCGGTAAATTATTTCAAGCCAGCTGCTATAACTTCATTTTGGTTCTAAACAGTTTAAGGTTACTTCGACTGACAGGAATATCAGCGTGGCTGTGTTGTACATTGACGACATAAGTGCTGTTCATTCCAGGGGTGATCTGAGTGATTTTACTGAGGTTGATGCAATAGGAACGATGAGACCGAAAAAAAGTGTCTTCAGGTAATCGTAACACCAACTCACTGATAGTGTAGGGGGCGATATACTGGCTATCTTGCGTATATACTTCGGTGATCTTCTCTTTTGCGACAGCATAATGAATATCTTTGATATCAACGATGCAAATGCGGTTCTGTTGTTGAAGCGGTAGTGTTGTTGTTGGTATATCGGCTGGTATGGAAAAAGGTTGGCTGCTCGCGACTGATTGCAGTTCGAGCTTTTCCAGAACGCGCTGTACACGTTCTACATTGAGCGGTTTCAGCAAATAGTCGACGGCTTCAATATCAAAGGCATCTAAAGCGTGCTCTTTATACGCAGTGGTGAATACCACCTTGGGCGCCTTCTGCGTGTTGTGCAGGTTTTTAGCTAACATCATGCCATCAATCGAGGGGACATTAATGTCCAAGAACAGTACGTCAATGGTATGCCCTTGAAGGTATTTAAAGGCCTGAAGACCATCGTCAAATACCGCAATGACGTCGATATTACTGTATTGAGAAATAAGGTACTTCAGCTCTTCTTGTGCTAAATACTCATCCTCAACAATGACCGCTTTCAACATATACTGCCTCTGTTTGACGATCCATAACCTTAAAAGAGACTTCAACGCCATCTTTTAAGTTGTGGATTTGTAGCCCTTGACCATAAATGAGTTTAACGCGCTGGTGCACATTGATTAAACCGATTTTGTTCTTTTCCATTGCGCCACTATGAAGTTTATCAATAACAGTTTGTGGGATCCCTGCGCCTGTATCCTTAACGCTGATCAAAACATGATCGCTTTGCTGTTTTACTTTGATGAAGACATGTCCAGGGCGACTGAAAGGTTGAATACCATGCTGGATAGCATTTTCAACCAAAGGTTGGATGAGTAAGCAAGGGATCTGAATATGGACAGGATCAATATCAAAATCAACGGTGAGCTTGTTGCCAAAACGTGCTAATTCAATTGCCGTATAATCTCGCACTTGCTGCAGTTCTGAGTGCACATCAATAAAATCTTCGTCTCGCTCCAAGTTATAGCGAAGGAAATCGGCTAAGTTAGCGATCAATGAGCGTGCTTTATCTGGCTGAATTCGAATCAGGGTTGAGATGGCATTCAGAGCATTGAATAAGAAGTGTGGATTAATCTTACTCTGTAATGCCGAGAATTCTGCTTTCTGCAGCATTGTTTTGGTTTGCTCTGCACTTGAAGCTTCAATTTGAGTAGAAATTAGTACAGATAATCCCTGCGCCATTTCGATAAGCGGTTGCGAGATTTGATTCTTCTTCCGAAAGCAGATTTTCAACGTGCCTGTAATATGGTCACTTTCTTGAAGTGGGATAATCAATGCCGAGCGGTAATCCTCATACTCGTAGTTATTCGCTACCACAGACGTCTTCTGGGCTAATACTTTTTGTACCAGTGGGCCACAAGCGGTTTGGTGGTCGTTATAGTGGCCAAGTGTCACGCCATTGGCATAGGCCGAGATGAATTCACGGTCAGTGATGAAGACGGCATCTGCTTGGGTTTCACGGCGAATAATGTCACATATCTGTGCCAAGCTATCTGAGTGGTTTTGTTTGAATAAAGGCAGTGTTTGGTTAGCAATATCTAGCGATCGTTTTGCTTGTTGGGCCGCAAAACGGTCTCGCTCGTTATGAACATCTTGGATTCGCTTAATGATCAAACCGATGCTTGCGGAGCCGAGCACCATAGGTAATCCAATGTTTTGGACAATACTGGCTGCGAGGGCTTTGTCATCGGCTAGCAAGTATATCAGCGCCATTGTCAGCACTTCACAAAACATCCCAGCCGCAATACCCCAGCAGATATAATGTTTTTTGTTACCAAAACGGTATATCAGAGTGCCACAGACGCCAGCGAAGGTACTGGTAATTAAACAAGGAATAGATGTTGGACCATCTATATCGATTAAAAAGCGGTGAATACCTGAAATTATCCCCGCAGGTAGGCCGACCCAAGGGCCAAAAATGATACCGCCAGAGATAATGGAGATAATACGTACATTAACCAGTGAGCCTTCTACATTTACTCCGGTATAAGTGCTGAAAATCGCGAAAAAGATGAAAAGGATCGAGACAAAAATGAGTTCAGTTGGTTTTCGCTCTGATTCATCTTTGTGCATGATATCTTTAAATACACGCGCTTGTGTGAGCAAGAATAGCGCAGACAACATGAATGCTGCGCGCTCTAACACGTTGAATAACATCTGTAAATGTTCAAGGAACAAGTTAGAACTCCTTTAACGAAAAAAGCCCTTATCGTGAACATAAGGGCTTAATAACGCACTTAACAGCCAGTGTTAACACATCACAGGCTGAAGAGGTTGCGTCTTTTGAGGTAATTTAACGGTGAGCGAGAACACGATAGAAATAACAACCAGTGCCAGCATCACAGAGAAGGTTGCAGTAAAGCCACCGAACAGTGCAGCAATCACGGAACCCACAAAGCTACCAATACCAAAACCTAAATAAATGAAACCGTAATTTTTAGTTAGGTTGTTTAAGCCAAAAAAGTCACTAACCAAAGATGGGTAAACGGTAATAGTGCCACCAAAGCTAAAGGCAATACAGGCAATTGCTAAGTAAAAGCTGTACTGCTCAAGTGCAACTACGCGTAAGCACACAACACCAATTAAGCAAATGAACAGTGCAATGCTGATAACACGAATACGCGCTATTTTATCTGACAATACGCCCAGTACCAAACGACCCGATAGATTACAAACAGCGATAATAGCGACAGAGGTTGCAGCGGCTGCTGAATTAAGGTGAACAAAGTTTTCACCAATGTCTTTTGCTACACCAATAACGTAAAGCCCAGACATACAAACTGTTAAGAAGATAAGAGATAGGATCCAGAATTGTGGTGTTCTAAATGCCTCTGCAAGCGTAAAGTCTTCTGAGAGTGGTGCCGCAGTATGTGATTGTGTGTTAGCTTTATTCGATTCACTTTGGTTTGCTTCTTTATGACTCTCTTTGTTATGGATCGGCGCGTCACGCATCATCATCCCACCAATCACCACACAGCACATCGCAATGATGCCCCAGACGCTAAATGTCATTTCGACACCAGAATGGGTTAGGAAGTACATGTTAATGTATTTAAAACCTAGGCTGCCTAAGCCATAAGCGCCGATTGCACATGCTGAAGCTACACCTTTTCGCTCTGGGAAAAACTTCACACAGTTTGATAGCGTCATCAAATAACCTGTACCATCAGCAAACCCGACTAAGAATCCCGCGACAACATAGAGCACCAGAAGATTAGGTGCGTAAGAGGTAATAATCAGGCTCAGCCCTAGCATAATACCTGCACTGATTGTTACTTTACGAACACCGAAACGCTCTTGAAGTTTACCTGAAAGCGAAGATGCCACGGCTAAAGAAAGGCTTAAAATACCAAATGAGAAAGCCACTTGGCTGACGGGGGTATCTAGCTTACTCGCAAGAGGCGCATTAAATAGGCTCCATGTATAGACTGAGCCCAGTGCAAATTGGGTAAGAATAGTACCCAACAGTGTCCACAGACGGTTAGGCTGCGTGGTTGATGATTGCATGCCGCATTCTCCAAAAATCATTCATAGTCAAAATCGCTTTGGCCCTAGTAATACGCTTAACGGTTAACGACGCCAATAGCTGGTGAAAACTATAAAATGAGCTGCAATTTATGAGCATGAACGGCATTATTTCGGCATGAGCAGCAGCGGTTAGAGTCAATAAATGAGAGAGGAGCAGTAAAAATAAGCAGTACTAAACGCACGTGCTCTTTATCCTCTAGTATTTGTTATGAGATAGCCCTTCCACATCTAGCACATCCTTTTTGCCTAATTATCAAGGCTGATATTTCATAGTTATAGTCAGTTAAAAAGCAAATAAATAAAGGCGAGGGTGTCAGTGCGGGTACCATAAAGTCCTGTTTATACAGTTGGTCTTCGTTTTACTTTCAACTCTAGCTATTTGCTTAGTGTGTATGCTGTGTCTAGTACTGGTTACATGCGACTTACTGGCTTCTTTTATAATAATGAATATGGAAGCTATTACATGAACAGTCAGTTTTCTTTTTCTGTTGGCGTTGTGACTGCCGCGATTGCGGTTATTCCTTCGTTAGCACAAGCACATGGTTACGCGACATACCCCAAAGCGCGTCAGGTTATTTGTAGTGAACAAGGCGGCCATTGGGGATCGCAAGATGGTTCAACGATTGCGAATGAAGCCTGTCGGGCTGCATTTCAAGAATCAGGTACATACCCTTTTGTACAAATTAATGAATTTGCCACTTTAGTATCTGATTACAACAATATGAATGCAGTGAAAGCAGCTGTTAAAGATGGTTTGATCTGCTCTGGCGGTGACGTTAAAAAAAGTGGCATGAGTGTTCCTTCACTGCAATGGCAACGCACACCGATGAAAGCAGGGGAAACATTTACCCTCAAATACTTGGCGACAGCGCCACATAACCCAAGTCATTGGCAAATATATCTGACTAATGCGAATTACAACGCAGCACATAGCCGTGTTGCATGGCGTGATTTAGATCTTATCCAAGAGTTTGGCAATATCGCGAAAGTGAACATTGATGGAACGAATTACTATCAAATGCAAGTTACTTTACCGACAGATCGCGTAGGAGATGCAACCTTAGTTACTCGTTGGCAGCGTGATGATCCTGCAGGTGAAGGCTTTTATAACTGTAGTGATATTAAGTTTGATGGTGATGCACCAGCGCCAACTTGGTCTAGTAAAGGTACGTACGTAAAACCAGGCGTTGTTGCAAATGATGGTGACTCTGTTTGGTTCCGTATTTTCTCAGAACAAGGTAACGAATTGGTATTTGAGAAATTACCGATTACAGCAGCGAATGCCGATTTGAACGTTTGGTCATACGAACTTGCTCAGCAGATCAATGCGAAATATCCAACCATTGCTCAGGTTGGGATTAAAAATGCCAATGATGAGATCGTTTATGAATCTTCAGATTTACACTTAAACCAAGTGTATGTGGCCAACGGAAATTATAACTACGCGTTAGACGTACGTGAGGGGGGGATTTTACCGCCACCATCCATTACTGTTGAAGGTTTGTCTACCGAATATCAGCTGGATGCAAATAGCAGTGGGGATATTTCTGCTGTGGTACGTTCGGAAGGTGATTACAGCGTTTCAATGCAGCTGCTGAACCAAAGTAACCAAGAGATTGGAAAAGCAGACGGGGTGCTTAGTGCCCAAGCATCAAGCTTGAACCTGACTATTCCTATTACAATAGCCGGGACTTTCCAGCTAAAAATTACAGCAACGGACGCTAAAGGTGCCGTTCAGACTGTTGAAGAACGTACCGTGATGGTTAAACCCGCATCAACAGGTGGTGACTACGACTATGAGTATCCGTCGAATATTGGGAGTTACGATGCTGGAACCAAGGTACTCGCTAAAGATGGCAATATTTATGAATGTAAGCCATTCCCTGCAAGTGGCTGGTGCCGTATTTATTCAGCATCGGCTAATCATTATGAGCCTGGTGTTGGTACACATTGGAGCGATGCGTGGATTAAGCGCTGATCTTTAAATCATTTCCGGTTCTCATTAACCCCTGTGGATAGCAATATCCATGGGGGTTTCTTTTTATTCGTACTGATGACTATTGGTAGTTGAATATTCTGTACGCCTTGGTTTTAACTGAAAACGTTAACGTCAATATTATCGATAAATTATAAAGAATAACTACGAAGCTATTCTTATGCTTGATTCTTACATCTAATTTTATTGGCTAGTTTGATGTGTCGTTATTGTTGTTTTTGTAAGTTAAAGAAATTCACAAAATACAGCTTTTTGGTTTCTTGTGTTTTATTTTGATGTTTGTGCGATATTTTGTTTGTTTTTTTTGTCTTTTATTGATGTTTTTGGCTGTATTTCCCCGTTTGGTGTGGTTCTCATTTGTGTCTTTTTGGGTTTTTATTTCCCTAAAGGTTTGACGTCAATTTTCTGGCGTGTAAGATGGCGACAAAATTATGACGCATAAGAAGTTGGTTTCTTACACCGTTGTGATTTGTATGTTTATTTGGCAGCTCTGCAGTTTATTCATCTAAATATCGCTGATGATTTTGAGAAAGCCACTAATCACGCATCCTTTAAAATATAGGAAAAAGTAATGTCTCAACTAAAACGTAACGTCATCGCAGCATCGCTTGCTGCGGCTGGTATGTTCGCTGTTGCTGCGCCTTCAATGGCTGCGAAATCTGCACCGCAAGAAATCAAAGTTAAAGCAACTGTTGGTTCTTACATGGACTGGAAACGTGTAGATGGCGTTGCATGGACAGAATCAATGCAACTTACGCACGTTGCAAAAATGACTACTGGTCAACCAAATGGTCACTTCCAAGACTTTGAAGTAGATACTATCGTTAAGCCAGC
The DNA here is from genome assembly GCF_024346715.1 of Photobacterium swingsii. Classification (NCBI taxonomy): domain Bacteria; kingdom Pseudomonadati; phylum Pseudomonadota; class Gammaproteobacteria; order Vibrionales; family Vibrionaceae; genus Photobacterium; species Photobacterium swingsii. The sequence continues at coordinate 2,618,007 of NZ_AP024852.1, read as the reverse complement.
GTCGGCTGGTAAGAAAGTATCTTTCACTCTTAAAGATGAGTTAACTCTTGTTAACAACGGTCAGGAAATCAAAGATTTCACAATTTCTGTTGGCGGTGTTCCTCTAGTTAAAAATTCTGCAAAAGTAATCGTTGCTGAAAATGAATCTGGCGTTGTTGGCGTAGGTAAAACGTTAAAAGTTACTCAGACGGCAAGCACCATCCCAGCCCTTAAAAAAGGCAAATATGTCGGTTACGCATCAATTGTTCTGGAAGGTGAAGCATAATGAAAAAGACTACTTTAGCTCTAGCAGCACTAATCGCGCTTACTTCTGGCGCGGCAATGGCAAATGTTAAAAAAGATTACCAGCTTAATTTCTTCGCTCAAATCGAAGATGGTTTTTCTTTCGAACGTCTTGATGGCAAATCATGGTCAGAAGCTATCGATATCAAGCACAGCGCACTTCGTGATGAGTTTGAGTCAACGACAGTTAAAACAATGGTGTCTTTATCTAGCACTCACACTCAGAAAGCCTTAGAAGCGAAGCTATCAAAGCCTTTCCCTGTACTTTCTAAAAAAGGTGATTACACGCAAGCTGTTGCGCTTAACATCCACCTTGGCGGCCAAGATCTTACTTTAGGCGGCAAGAAAATTGTTAAAGCCCTATCGACTGAGCGCAATGCGTTAGACCTTGTGATTGAGCCTGCAAACAAAAAGAATCTTGCTTCTGGTGATTACGAAGGAACATTCGCTATTGAGTTTGAATACGGCGTTTAATCGTATCTAACCACAAATAACAATCAGGGATAGGTTAGTAAGGCACGGATGCCTTGAGATAAAACAATGAAAAAACTAGCCCCGACATTACTTGCGTTAGCAATTTCTCACCAAGCATCAGCAACCGTACAGCCAATAAATCTTGTTGAATATATAAACCCTGATCAAGATTTTATAGTAACAGAAGTTTTCAATGGTCACGATAAAACGGCTTTTGTGCGCGTTGAAGCTGAGGAAGTTATCGACTTCACTGGTGAGAATATTGATCGTCGAAAAATCAATGAGGTTGATGGCGATAATATTGCGATTGTTCCACCTAAATTTATAACCCCTGCTGACAGCTCATCGAGCGTCAAACTTTATTTCACTGACGGTCGTGAGAAAGATCGCCTGTATCGAGTGAAATATGTTCCTGTTCGCGGTAAAGAACGCGCGGAATTCGCGGGCTCTGATGAGCACAAAGAAGAAACGGCTGCAGCTATTGGTATTGACTTAGTTTTCTCTCAGGGCGTTCTAGTGCCTAAGAAAAAACCGTCTTACTCATACACCATCAACAACAATAATGGCGAGATCATTGCGGCTAATACTGGTGACAGTTATTTCCGTCTTCGCAACATGAATAAATGCACATCTAAGGGAAAATGCGTATCCCTTGGCGATATAACTGTGTTCGCTAACAGTGAAAAAGAGATTGTCGAATTAGATAAGAATGAATACTTAGAAGCTGAAATCGATGTAGGCGGCGACGTTACAGAAATCAATGCGAAATACAGCGATAAAGTGATTGCCAAAAAATAAGAATAAATAAGGTGTAATGTGAAGTATCCGACAGCTATCAAGCCTACAGTGCTAGGCTCTATCCTGCTTATAGTTCCAATGACGGGCAACGCCACCAGCGTTGAAGGCATTAACCTTGCCAAGGATATTAAAACCGCTGTCGTGAGAGACAATCAACTTGCCAACGTTGATCAAATAGCTCGTGTTGATGACCAATCGTTAGTGAATAGAAAATTAGCCAAAAACAAGCTGGCTAAAGCTGTAACCGATGAAATTGCGAAAAACAGTAAAACAGCTCGACGGAATGAGCTTTTTGTATCCCTTTATGGTGAAGACTTTGCCGAGGAATTAGATCTTATTCCTGATGAGTTCCTGCAAATTGTCCACAACCAAACCTACTCAGTGCAAATCATACTTGGCGGTGAGGATATTGGTTCGGCGGTCTTAAGTGTTACCCCTGCTGAATCAAAGCTATCGACTGTACGCCTTAACAAAAAGCACAAAGACTACATCTTAGATGATTTTGATGATGGCAAATTAGTATCGCTACTTGAATCACCCAATCTTTTTGGTGGTATCAACTGCGGTGAGTTTGATGACATTACGTGTAAAACCGATGATGTCATTATCAAAGCTATTTTTGATAAAGATACGCTTAACCTTTACCTCTACATGACATCAGACCTCCTTAGGCAAGAAGGTGTGAGTCTTGTTAACTCTTACTATCTTCCACCCCCGACGTTTGATGCAACCACGGGCGTGCTGGGCTACCAGTTAAACACGTCAATGTCTGATTACTCAGATAACTACAATTTACGTTTAAAGGGCGTTATCAGTAAGGGCGAGCACAACATTATAGGTAATACTCGTTTTGCTTCTGAAAACAGCGAGCTAGATGATCTTTATTACCGCTATGACATGAGCGGTACCAGCTTTAACGCTGGCCTGATTAGTACCGAGAAACTTGGTAACAATGCGGGCTTTAGTCAGTCGCTACTCGATCAACGTCAAGACCTTATCGGGGTTGAATACGGCTCATCTAACCGAACGCTGCGCAAGAATGAGGGTGAAAGCCTGATTCCTGTAGAGGTGATCATGGCGCGTGCTGGTCGTGTTGAAATATTTAAAGATGGCAACCTTATTGAGACACAATATCTTGATGCTGGTATCGCTCCTGTTAATACGAGCTCGTTCCCTAACGGTAACTACATGGTGGAGTTGCGCATCTATGATGGCGACCGATTTGTAAGATCTGAAAACAAGCAAGTGATTAAAGAGCGTGTTGACTACACACAAAAATACTCACTTTTTGCTGGTTACAAGTTTGATCGCAATGACCTCGACTACGATGAGATTGAAGACGCTATACCAATGGTTGGCGGTTTTTATCAATTCCCTGTCGGAGCAGCTGCCGCGCTTATTGGCTCTACTAAAATTGACAGCAATAAAACGCAAATCGGCCTTGATTTTAAACAATCACTAAGCTGGTTTAATTACTCGGTTAAAGGTGCTGCAAATACCTATGGCGATAATGCGTTATCGGGTTATCTGAATAAGTCGTGGGAGACATACAGTGCTAACTTGAATTACCGTCGCTCATCGTTCTCGGAGCGCTCTAAAAAGGAGCGCAAGCAGCGGGATCAAGATGTTGTTTCATTGTCTTTATCTAAAAACTTTTACCATGGTAAAGCCGTGGGCTATTTGAACTTACACAGTAACTACAATATCCGTGATGATAAGTTCGACAACTCGCGCCTGTCTTACAATACGACTGTCGATTTTTGGGAAGTGAACCTTAAAAACGTGCGTCTTGAGGCGGGCTTTAACTATGGCGTTTACGCGCAAAATAAGCACCGTGATTTTGAAAGATCGCTCGATTTCCGCTTAACAATCCCATTTGGCCTGAATAAGTCCACCAGCGTTGAATTCAATGCGGCCTATAACGGTCAGAATGGCTATAACGGTGATGTAGACTTACGCAAGACCTACCGTGACAGCGTGATGCAGTACGCGTCACTGAGCGCCCGAGTGGATGACTACTCATCACAAGGTATTGCCCGTGCTGGCTTCAATGGTTCGTATGCTCGCGGTGATGTTGGTGCAACGGTTAGCTCTAATTCTACATCAGGTTACTCGAATATCTCGGGCTCTATTGGTGCCACTTCTCAAGGCGTTGGCTTTAGCAGTGATAGCACTAGCGAGGCGGGTGTTTTGGTTAACGTAAATCCTGAGGCTGTAGGAAAAATTGACTTAATCACTAAGTCAAAGCGCGTACCTATTGTAACTACACCGCAATTTGTCTCACTTGATGACATGAATGAGCATCAAGTTGGTTTTGATATTTCACAATCGTCTAAATCTGCAGACAGCTACAACGTTACCCGTAAAAACCATCGTTTTGTCGCTTATGCGGGCAACGTGATGGACTTGCAAGGTGAATTCCATAAAACCGCGGCTGTATTCGGTCAGGTTTATGGCTGCGATAAGAATGTGCTTAAGTACACCAAGATCATGTCGAAAGAAAAAACGGTGTTCTCTGATGAAAGCGGTCAATTCAGCATTGAGCCTTTTGACATTGAAACGACGCTTATTGTTGAGCATGAAAGTGGCTCTCAAGAAGTGATTCAAATTGGTGAACTAAACAAGCCAGTTAATTTTGTTGGTAAAAAGTATCTACAGGATTGCTCTATTCCTGAGGTGTTATTAGCCACCAGCGAAGTCGTCGAAGAAGTGGAAGAAATCGTATTGCCTGAATCGGAAGTGATCATTGTGCTTGATACATACAAAGTACAAAAAGGTGACTCGCTATATCGCATATATGACCGCTACAGCGACCAAACCACGCTATCACGCATGGAGTTCATGGCTGAGCTATACAAACTTAATACGCCGTCAATGGTTAACGGTAACGTGCGAGCGCTGCGTGTAGGCTCTCACATCCAGATCCCGACCAAAGTGACGGATAAGATTGCCGATGTAGACCTAGATAAGATCATCGACCCGAGCAATAAGCACAACGCTTATGAAATCGAATTACACAATAAAATTAACTCATAGGTGCGCAAGCAGATGAAAACTAAATTAACATTACTAGCGTGCCTATTAGCAGCGCCATTAGCGCAGGCTGAAATCGCAATCGTCGGTTACGACAAAACAGTGGGCAATTATGCTTACTTTTCTAATGACCCTTTATTTAGCACGCGAGGCGATAACGCTTATGCTTTCGTTAACTATTTCAATGAGGGGTGGACGGTATTAAAAGACGGTACTAAGAGAAAAACAGCGGCCTATGTTATGGCTGCTGGCAATACTCAATGGACAACCGTAAATCAGGGAGGGTTCACTTTTCAATACCGTTTGGCGTATATGGGCGTGAAGCTATCAGATAAAAAAGAAGATAAATATATTCAAGGTAAATTATATTCTACTGGTTGCGCAGCTCGCACAAAGGATGGTGTCGAGGAGGGGGATGCTGGCTGGGTATTCGGTCGTGCAAACTCTAACAACCAAAAGCATCAATTCCATAGATACGAATCAATAGCAAAGAATAATAACAGTAATTATTATATTGCTTGTAACCCTGCCTATGCGAGCCAACGAGAGGGCGACAAATCAGCCAACATAATTAACAGCGCTATAGCCTTCGAATTGCGTTTTGATCGTCGTTTAGCAGCAAAATTGCCACCATCTATAACGATTCCAGCATCAAGCCATCGCGTTCAGCGCTACGCTACGGAGACTGATACAGCAATGCTTGCTGGGCGTGATGTTACTTTCGAGATAGACAAAAATCGATACCCGTTAGTTTTTGAGGTTGCCAGAACACCTCAAAGCGATATCGAAATTAAGTACAACAAGATCAAGCACGCGGGCAAAACAATTACCGAAGAAACAAAATTTAAGATTGATATGATGATTGGTGGATGGTGGGAAGGTCATGTTGCTATCACGCCAACATGCAGAGGCGATAAGCACTTATGTGATTCTATTTCTAATGTCGCCATTCAGAGCTTAGCGGCTCACTGGAATACTGTTTTTCATGATACGAAGATAGGAAAAACGGTAAAACTTTTAAACCAATCACCATCAGTCCAAGTGAACGGTCAGGACTGGAAGATTAAAGTTGATTTCTCGAATTTAGATCGGATCCCTCATAACGTGAGTAAGCGTTCGGCGCAAATTCACTACAATATTGAGGCTTCTATCTAATGAAAAAGATAATTTCAGGCTGTTTGCTATCAATGTCTTTTGGCTCAATGGCGACTATCCAAACCACGTCTACGTACACAAACATAAACTTCTATCCTGAGAGCTACGTTAGTGTCGATATAAAAAGCAGTCGTGAGTATATGACGGTTGAAGATAACGACAAAAAGGTACAGCAATGGGTCTCGGTTCCAATGTCGTTGGACTGGCAAACGACGAATGGAGTTCGAATTGTAGGATCGTGCTCATCAAATCCTATTGGTCTTTGTAAAGACCATGGATACATGGTTTTTCCTGCTTTAACTTCAATGCAAAAAGATATGCCTCTTTATCTTAAGAATTCAGAAAAAGAATTAATACTGGACGATCCAAGGCTGCGCAATCTGGATGTCAGCCATACCTTGCACATTGGCGTCGATGACTCTGTTAATTTCCTTAAGAATTATGGGCATCGTGATGAGAGCGTTTTCTTATACAAAATTACAATCGAGGCTAGGCCATAATGAAATTGCTAAAGGTAATTATCTCAGCTGCCATAATGCTTTTTGCAAGCGGGGCACAGGCAACCAGTGATTCTGACAGCGTGGAGCTGGTTATAGGTAAGGGCAATGGCTTCTATGTTGGCAATTTCCCTTCCGAAGTTCACATGAAAATTGACCCCTTTACAAACAAGCATGGCAGAAAAGATATCTACATTCCCATCCGATGGAATGTTAAGAAAAATGTAAAACTTACGGCTAAGATGACGTGCCGAAAAAATGACGAAGCTCTATGCAAAAAGCTGTTTGTTATTTTCTCTCACCCTAATGAGTTGCAGTGGTTTTACTCTTGGTTAACCATTGATAAAACCGAAGATGAGGTCTTTAAAGTTTTAGATGAACCCTTAGCGAAAAAAGTAGATAACCCAAAATGGTTGATAAAATTAGGGGCATGGGGTTCGCTTCATTACCCAATGGAAGCACGCACTCATAAAGCCGACCTGAGAATAAAAATTGAGGTTGATGTGTAATGCGTAAATTAATAATTGGTACTGTATTAGCTGCTTTTTTATCGCCTTCTGCAATAGCAACTCAAGCTGAAAGAAAAACAACGCTAGTGATCGATGTAGCAGGCTCTATTTATGTAAGAAAGCCAAGCCTTAGTGTTGTTTTTGAAAAGTACAAGCCAACGTTAATGAAAGCGGATATGAGTTGGGAGATTTACTGGACATTAAACCACCCTTTGAATATTGATTATACGTGCTGGAACCATGATCCAAATGTCGATATGTGCTCCCGCATTAAAATGGAAATTGATAGCTTAGACAGCTCAAAAAAACTTGAACTATCGACGGCTAATCCATCGATCACTATTTCAGAAAGGACTAGATTCTATGGTAAGAAGTGGAATAACACCGCTTACTTAGACTTAAATGGTCTTGATGGTGGAGAGGTTAGAGCCACTGGACGGCTAGTGTTATCAGCCAAAATATAGAACGAGAAAAGCCACCTCTGGTGGTTTTTTTATGTGTATATTTTGGTCTATTGTTTCACCATGGAATGTTACTGTTTTTGCTGGTGGATTATAAATGTCTGATTTGTATGTGTTTATAGTGACGCCGGTCATGTTCTTCGTCTATTTTGGATAATTCATATTAATAGTTTGCTTAAGATCAATTTCTTATTGATAGGTGAGGTGTTACATAAGGGCAGAAAGCAAGAGTGGGATACTTTTTACATCTAGTCGTCTATCTGATGATCGGCGTTTAGCGTAAAAAGTATTAGTAATTATGGAGAATTATAATGAGTAGTGCATTTTTTATCCCAGCTGTAAACTTGATGGGCGCAGGTTGTTTAACTCAGGCTGCTGACACCGTTCAGGCACATGGCTTTAAAAAAGCGCTTATCGTAACAGATAAAGTTCTTAACCAAATTGGTGTCGTTAAGCAAGTTGCTGATCTATTGGCTGCGCGTGATGTTGAATCAGTTGTTTTTGATGGCACACAGCCAAATCCAACGATTGGTAATGTTGAAGCGGGCCTTAAATTACTTAAAGACAATGGGTGTGACTTCGTTATTTCATTAGGTGGTGGTTCACCGCATGATTGTGCTAAAGGTATTGCGCTTGTTGCATCTAATGGTGGCAAAATTGGCGATTACGAAGGTGTTGATCAGTCAGCGAAACCTCAGCTTCCACTAGTTGCTATTAACACGACAGCAGGTACTGCATCTGAAATGACGCGTTTCTGCATCATTACTGATGAAGAGCGTCACATTAAAATGGCAATTGTTGATAAAAATACAACGCCATTGCTATCTGTGAACGATCCTGAGTTAATGCTTGCGAAACCAGCATCACTAACCGCAGCAACGGGTATGGATGCACTTACTCACGCAATTGAAGCGTATGTTTCAACGGCGGCAACGCCAATCACTGATGCGGTAGCAATTAAAGCTATTGAACTGATTCAAGCGCATCTTCGCACTGCCGTTAATGAAGGTCAGAACATCGAAGCGCGTGAGCAAATGGCATACGCACAGTTCATGGCGGGTATGGCATTTAACAATGCATCACTTGGTTACGTACATGCAATGGCGCACCAACTAGGTGGCTTCTACGATCTTCCACATGGTGTATGTAATGCAGTGCTTCTACCACACGTTCAACGTTACAACGCGAAAGTGTGCCCAGAGCGTCTTTGTGATGTGGCAAAAGCTATGGGTGTTAATGTTGAAGGCATGACAGCAGAACAAGGTGCAGATGCAGCACTAGAAGCGATTCAAGCACTTTCTAAAGATGTAGGTATCCCTGCTGGCTTAACAGAACTTGGTGCTAAAGCAGAAGATATTTCAATTCTTGCGGATAACGCACTAAAAGATGCTTGTGGCTTTACTAACCCTAAACAAGCAACACATGAAGAAATCTCAGCAATTTTCACCGCTGCACTTTAATCTTCATTAAAAATTAGCTTTTAACAAAACGGCAGGTAGTGATACCTGCCGTTTTTTATTATTTGTTTTTAATCTTCTCTTCACTTTCCTGGTTGCCCTTTATACCTCTTCTTCTCACGATTGATTTCCTACGACAGTAATATTTGCTAGTACCTGCCTATGAATATTGTTCGATTTAAGAGCAGTTAGAGGGTGGGGCTGGCATTTACCAGCTGAGTGCCTATAAAAAACAGTGTCTAAGATAGTGATTTGATTTATAGGAAATAATAACTGTTGGTTATATTTTTTACTGATTTCTAGGCCTATGATTGGATGAATTTATAGATTGGTATGTATTGGGTGTCATGATAACTAGACTCTCACTTTTTGTCGCTCAAGCATTTAATAGCTGCATTTTTTAGCCAAAATACCGTCTAACACACTGTTTAACATGTGATATTCATATAGGGGATATAGTATCCATCACATTTTTACCTCTAGCCCCATGGATTAGGCACAGTTTTCTAGATATTTGCGTCAAATTATTGTCATATCGATTTGATCAATGTAAGATTCCTGACAAATAAGTAACCTAAAGCTTAGCTGCTTGATGAATAGCGATAAGAAAAACTATAAAGACTATGAAAACATCAAAGATAACCAGTCAAAAAGGCGTATTTGCAATTGAGTTTGCATTGGGTTTTGTTGTTCTATTTATGTTCACCATGCTTATTTTTGAAACGTGTCGTGTGACTTATATTGCAGCCGTTTTGGATTATGCAACGGCTGAAGCAGCAAGAGATGCAAGGGTTCAACTAAAGGAAAATGAAGAGTATAAAAAATACGAATTTACTGATTGTGATACTCTGAGCAATAGTTCTGAAAAAGACCACTGTCTTCGTGTTAAACAAATAGGTAAAGATCAATTTTCTCAATGGTATTACAAATTTATAAGTACCAATGCTGGTGTTCTGTGGGATGTATTCACGAGTGCGAGTGATTATTCAATTCACGTTGATGCATATCTAAGCCCAGTCGATTTTGCTTCGAATAAGAAAACAACTGATTGGAATAAAGCGACGTTAGCTGAATATACGGTGACATACATATATCGGCCGTTAATACTGCAGGCATCATTTGCTGAAATGCCTATAACAAGAAAACTGATAGCAATCCAAGATACGGCATTGTTTAGAGAAAAACTAAAAGGCTAGCTATGGGCTTCAAATCTCGTCAAAAAGGAACGTTTAGCATTGAGCTTTCATTTGTTTTGCTAGCTATGGCTGTTCTCTTGTTTTTTATATTTGATCTTGGTTTTCAAGTTATTCAGAAAAGTCAATTAAATAGAACATCATATTCATTGGTTTCTATTTTAAAAGAAAGGAAAGCTTTTTATAGTCCAAATCCAAGGGATACAAATTGGACTATAAACCAATCACAAGCGAATCAAATGTTACAAATGGCTAAAAAGCTTCAAGGAAACAATGCAGATATTAGAGTAAGCATTGGTCATAAAAGTGGCAGTCAATCTGAAATCATCCTTAGTGCCGGTGATAATTCGTTAAATTGTGATAGTAGAGCAATACCAAACACTATGACTCAGGGAAGCAAGCGTGATTTAAATGTATATCGTGTGACCGTTTGTAAAAAAGTGCCAGCTTTTTATGAAGTTGCGTTCTTATCTAATAAAACAAATAAAAATAGGGTTTTAAGTTCAACCTCAGTATTTGTAGGAAGATAATAAAATGGATAAGAGAAAGCAAAAAGGTTCAGCGGTTGTTTATTTTGTGTTTATTGCTGGTGCGATTCTGGGGGCCGGGGCATTAGCAATAGAAGGTAGTCGCTATATTACGGAAAAAGCGCATTTAGGTGATACCATGGAAGCTGCATCAGTTGCGGTTTCTGAAAGTGATGATATTCGTGATGAAAACAGCTTTAATGAATCTCAAGCAAAAGAAATAGCATCTGCTTGGGTTGACTACTTGATGCCTGACAATAAGAAAAAAGAGTTTACAGTATCTCGTACAAAAGAAGAGTATAAAAAAGAAGTATCTGGTCAGCAAGTTGTGAGAACCGTTCATCATTATAATTTAGCAAGCACAACGACACATGACTCATGGATGTCGATGTATGGTTTACCATCATTTGAAAAGCAGCAGAGAATATTTAATAAGGCCACTGCTGCTCGAGTAAGAACCGACTTTGAACCTGTGGATGTGGTTTTTGTTTCTGATTTTTCAGGCTCTATGTCAGATTATAAGCGAGTCGATAACCTAAAGTATGCGATAAAAGAAGTAACTAAAACTATTTTTGATGGAACGCAAGAGTTAAAGAAAAAGCACCCAGGCGAAAATATTAATGATTCAAGCTTTGGTTTTGTACCATTTTCAAAAAGGGTGGTATTCAAGAAAGGAAGTAGTTATTTCTGCTCTTCTCTTTTATTGCCTCCCAAAAATTCAAATTATAATCGCCCTCGCTTTGAGCAGGACTTTTCATATGTTGCAGGACTAAGTAGAAAGAACAGAACTAAATGGTATAACCAGCCAGATCGATTATATTCATCAGATGAGATAAATGTGATGGAGAAATATATATCATGGGCAAAAAATAATAGTTACTATAGGATTACAAACCTTGACTATAACACGACTAATAACGGTGGCTATTTCAACCATATAGATTATCAAAGAACGGCATCAGAGATTCAGCTAGATTCAGGCAAGCTAAAATTTATGACACCGATGAAAATGGGGCAAAATAATCTTCGTACAGATTGGCTTTGCTCTGTTAAATCAAGAAACCCTGCACATCATGTTATTGATCGCGTGACTATGTCAAAGCAAAAAGATATTGATGGCTTTAATGATGCGATTAAACCGATGAGAGTTGGTGGTGGTACTGATATGTATCAAGCGCTGTTAGCAGCCCCAAGCCAGTTTTATAATGCTATCAATAAAAATAGATTTATTTTTGTTCTATCAGATGGTGATGAAAATAATGATAGTTTTAAAAAACTAGTCAATGAAGGCCTTTGCACCAATATTAGAAATAAAATGAAAATTAATAAAAATGGTGAGTCAATAAACTTTGAGATGTTTGTGATTGGTCTTAAATTTACACCGCATGGTAATTCTTATAATACATGTTTTGGCAAGCATATTTATACAGTAAACGATCTCAGTAAATTAAAAGATGTCATAATGGAGCTATTAAGTAGTACAACATCATATAATATTGAACGATAGAGTGCTTGCTGATTAAAGTATTGATTTTAAATGATTAAATTTATGTGTTGTTTGTTTAAGTACTTGCATATCATTATAAATTCATTATCATAAACAGTAGCTGTACGCTGTTTTTTATCAAGTGCAGACAATAAAAATGGAGTGGAAAATGAAGAAGTTAATGACAGATTTTTGGAAAAATGAAGAAGGTATTACTGCGATTGAATACGCAATGCTAGGTGTTGCAATGGCAGTTGGCCTAACTGCTATCATGGGTAGTTCAGCTGATGGTGCAGAAAAAGGTTTTCTTGGTTCATTAAAAAGTGCATTCACATCAATTGCTGGTAAAATCAGTGGCGCTGGTAGCTAATAACGGTGATGTTATTATTGCTTTCAATATTGGCCGCAATTGCGGTCAATATTATTATTTCTGATGTGAAAGAGCGTAAAATTAGTAATGCTTGGGTGTTACTTAATTTTTCTGTTTGTTTAGCATTAGCTTTGCTATTGGATATATTCCCAATATGGCAAGGTTTGCTTGTTTCTTTAGTTACATTTGTTATCGGTTTAGGTTTATTTAGATTTAAAATTTTTGGTGCCGGTGATATTAAGTTATTGATGGGGTACTCACTTTGCTTCAGTTTTCCTCTGGCGTTAACAAATTTAATTGAGTTTTTATTAGTTGGTGGTGTCGTTGTCGTTATACAACTTGGGTGGGCATATATCACGGCAGGGTATGATGAACTCAAAGATCGCGGTGTGCCATATGGAATTGCAATAGCCAGTGTAAGTGTCTTTAATATTGGCTGCTTAGTATTTGGGAAGGCTGGTTTATGAAACAACGAATAACATACTTATTTGCTTTACTGGCATTAGGTGTGGGTTTATACGGGGTATTTACAGAACTTTTTAAACCTGAAACTCCTGTTGTTGTACAACAACAAGGGGCTATAGCTAAAAAAGTAAAAGTTTGGTTGGCGACATCAGAAATTGCTAAAGGACAGAATTTTTCAACGAATTTTTTAACGTCGGAACAACGTTTGGAAGAGGATGCTGACTTTGCCTTGTTGAATTTACCCTATAATCAAGGTGCAGTTTTTCGCCACAATATTAAATCTGGGCAGATGCTAACACAAGAAGATCTGATTACCCCCGATAACCCTGAATATATTGATACTATTATTAATGCTGGCATGACGCCTTTTCCACTGGCAGTAGAGCAGCGACATATTATTGCTGCAGGTGTTCAAGCGGGTGACTATATTGATATCCTAGCATTAACTTCATTGCAGCAAAATATGTCGTCAAGTGATCGTGTTGAATCACCTCGGGCAGTAAATATCGATGTTAAGCCATTACTTAATCGTGTCCGTGTACTTGCGGTTCAAGGTAAAACCTATGATGGTCAAGAGTTGGTGAATTATGGTGCTGATGATGCAAGTACATTTGTTACATTAGTATTAGAAATTCCTCATCGTTTTATCAGCAAGATGACTTTAGCTCGCCGACTTTCGGCATTAGAAATCTATAAATCAAAATCAAATTCACAGATCCCTAATGCACAAACTAAAGATATCCTACCGGGTTACCAAGGTATTGTTGAAATGAGAGGTGCTCGACGTGGTTAAATTAAGAATTTTCATGAACACTTTAATGCGTATAGCCTGCTTGTTACTCGTTTCCTTATCATTCTCAATATCAGCGGCAAGTATAACCGTGGCTTTAGGTGATGCGACTAGCGTGACGACAAAGCAAGAGATAGGGACTATTTTTATTGCATCGCCAGAGACCGCTGATTATCAAATCCTTGATGCCAATAAATTTATCGTTTTTGGTCGAGAGCGCGGTGACACTAGAATTATGGTGTTCGATAAAAAAAATAATAAAATTTATGATCGAAAAGTTAATGTTGTTCGTGATGTGAGCTTAGTGAACCGTCAGCTAAAAATGCATTACCCAGATCTTAACGTTAAGGTTGAGGCTATTGATGAGCAGGTACTCGTTCGCGGTGAAATAATCAACCAAACGCAACACCAAGAAGTCATTAAACTGATTGGTGAGCTGTTGAAGCTGGAAGAAGATGTCACTGTTGGTAATGATATCTCAAGTGGTGATGGCGATAAAGACGGTGAGGTTAAAGCTTATTTCAATAAGCGTGTTGAGTATAAAGGCCTTGTCGATAAATTGAAAATTGCCACGGCTGATCAAATTAACGTTAAGTTATCTATTGCAGAAGTAAGCCGCCAGCTAAATGAAGAGCTTGGTTTTAAATGGAGCGACATGCTGGGTGACCAAGGTAAGTTTTTATTTAAAGATTTCAAGTTTGGCGAATTACAAACCATTTTAACTGCAATAAACGATGAGTCTGTTGGTCAGATGTTGGCTGAACCCAACCTTTCTGTTATTTCTGGCGAGTCAGCAAGCTTTCTAGTTGGTGGTGAGTTGCCTATCGTTACGACTAGTAATAATGGTACGACAGTCGCTTATAAAAGTTACGGTATCAAGTTGGCTTTTGCGGCGAAAACCTTAGAAAGTGGTCGTATCCGCTTAAAATTAAGCCCTGAAGTTAGTAGCTTAGATAAGGCATACCAAATTCATGGTGATTCTTTTCCTGCGCTTCGAACCCGTAAAGCTGAAACAACCATAGAGATCAAAGACGGTGAAAGTTTTGTTCTTGCTGGCCTATTAAGCTCTGATGACGTTGAGGGTATTTCAAAGCTGCCAGGAGCCGGTGATATTCCTATTATTGGCAGTCTATTTCGGAATACGACGACTGAGCGAACTAAGCGGGAATTAATTATTGTTGCGACAGTTAACCGTGTGAAAGCGCAGCATCAGTCTGAGATTCAAATGCCATATATGCAACGTACCAGTACGCTTAATCGCTTATTAGGACTGACGACTAAACCTAAGCATGGTGTGACGTATGAATTGCTATCAAATGGTGGATTTGAAAAATGATAATAAAACAAATGTCTAACTCAATTTTCATTATTGTAGCCGTAATATCTTCATTTTTGTTGGCAGGTTGCAGTCAAGGTTCTTCGGTTGAAGGTTCTGAAGCAGTATTGGTGCCAATGACGGCGCAGTTGCAACTAGCGGTAAAAACGAAGAAAAAAACAGATCAAGAAAAAGTCTATTTGCGTGCCCATGATTTTATTGTGCAACAGTTTGAGCAGCATGCGGAAAAACTTATTATCACGGCACATACCAAGGCCGGTCAGCGTATCCAAAGTCAGCTAAAACGTAATTTGGGTAAATACCAGCAATGGATTGATTATAAATTTGAGAATAAACCGCGTTCTAATGAGGATCTGGTCATTATTGCAAAGAGAACAGAGGTTGTGATTCCATCGTGTGAAGCTTTGGGACAATATAATGTTTGGGATCAACAAGATGGCTGTTTTACTGAGCGAGCGCGCAATAAACAGTTAGCGACCCCATCAACTTTGATGCCCGTTGCATCGGAAATGACTATTGATCAGCGAGAAAGCCAATAATGTTAGATCTTACTGAAGCGCTTAAATCGACCCAGACGACGGAAGAATCGTTAGGGTTATGCAGTGTTCTGTTTTATCAATCAGAACACTGTCGCGATCTTGTCAAAGAGGTGTTCAGTTTTGACTCCTTGGGGGAGCCAGAGTTACGCCAGATGAAAGTGGCAAGTTGGAATGAATTCTTTGCTGTTAATCAGCTTATGGTTGATATGGTTCTTATTGAACTCACAGACTGTGATGATGTGGTCGCTCGTATGGCAGAGCTAGCGCCGCAAATCCCCAATACGGCTTCAGTGATTGTTATTGGCAAAGAAGATGCTATTTCGACAATTCGTTCGTTGAAAGAGATGGGTTTTTACTATGTTTTTTGGCCTGTCGTAAAAAGCGAGTTGAGTGATTTTATGCGTCATGTGGTACGAAACCACCATGGCGGTAAAGGGCTAGGTAAAGAGCGTAAAGCTAAGCGTATTGCTGTCGTTGGCTCAAAAGGTGGCGTTGGTACATCATTATTGAGTTGTGAATTAGCACGCTTCTTACGCAAAGAAACGCAAAGTCGTGTGATGCTGGTTGATCATAACTATACCGATAGTAATTTAGATGTGCTGTTGGGTATGGAAGATTACCCCAAAATTGATATGAGTAAATCATCGGTTCAGCTGACACAATTAGATGAAGATTCTGCGCAATCCTTATTATTGAAAGTAAATGATGGTCTATCGGTGCTTGCAATAGATGGTGAGAAAACCCCTGTTCAAGATTGCTTGAAAGAGAGTGATGCGGTGACGTCTTTGCTATTACGGCGCTTTAATTTAATTGTGGAAGATTTTTCGTCTTCAGTCCCTTTTCCACTAGACCATAAGTTCTTTTGTGAAAGCTTTGATACGGTTGTCGTTGTTGCTGATCCAACTGTATCTTCTGTTCGATCAGCAAAACGTATCTTGCATAATTTAGATGTTGCTGCACGCATGTCACTTCGGACTCCGCGTAGTTTGCTGGTGTTGAATCAACATCGAACATTCCGTGACGGTGTGCTTTATAAAAATGAAATAGAGAAAGAATTAGCACGCCCAGTTGATGTTGAAATTGCACACGATCGGACTATTCCCGCGACGCTATTATCAGGTAAACGCTTCATCGATCTGAAAGGGAATTTTTCGAATAAGTTGTTAAGTCTTTCTGGTTTAGTATTAGGGCGTTCAATCGAAATTAAGCGTAACCCACTAAAACAATTATTGTCGCCATTAAAAACAGCGATGACAAAAAAGTAGCTTTTAAACGTAGATTCAATTAATCACGCCATTGTATAGATTGAGATAAAAATGAGTGCTGCAAAGTCACTATACCTAGATATTCGTAATCGTATTTTCGAAGCGTTAGATACGAGCGCTGTTGAGAGCGCATCAAAAGAACAACTACGCGCGCAGTTAACAAATGGCGTTGATATGCTAGTTGAACAGATGGAGCAACCGGTTCCGGCTATTCTTCGTCGCCAGTACGTTACGAATTTAATTGATGAACTGACAGGACTAGGTCCTCTTCAACCTTTGATGGATGATGAAGATATTACCGATATCATGGTTAATGGTCCTGATAATATTTTCATTGAACGCCATGGTATCGTTGAGCAGACAGATATCAGTTTTGTTGATGACAAGCAGTTACGTCAAGTTGCTCAACGTATAGTATCGCGTGTAGGCCGTCGTATTGATGAATCCACGCCCATGGCAGATGCTCGCTTACCTGATGGCAGCCGTGTTAATGCTGTCATCAGCCCGATCAGTATTGATGGTACTGCAATTTCAATTCGTAAATTCAAAAAGCAAAGCATAGGTTTACCTGAACTGGTTGAGTTTGGTGCTATGAGCCCGCAGATGGCGAAAGTACTGATGATAGCAGCGCGGTGCCGTTGTAACATTTTGATCTCTGGCGGTACAGGTTCGGGTAAAACGACCTTGCTCAATGGGTTATCGCAATATATTTCAGAAAAAGAACGTATATTGACTATCGAGGATGCCGCAGAACTTCGCTTGCAGCAGCCGCATGTTCTGCGTTTGGAAACTCGCGTTTCTGGAACCGAAGGGACGGGGGCTATATCTCAGCGAGATTTGGTTATCAATGCCCTTCGTATGCGTCCTGATCGTATTATTATTGGTGAGTGTCGTGGCCCTGAGGCGTTCGAAATGCTTCAAGCGATGAATACGGGGCATGATGGCTCTATGTCGACACTCCATGCTAACACTCCTCGTGATGCACTTGCCCGTGTTGAAAGTATGATCATGATGGCCAATTTAAACCTACCACTTGAAGCCATTCGCCGAACAATCGTAAGTGCAGTAAACATCGTTATCCAAGCAAATCGATTACATGATGGTAGCCGTAAGGTAACGGCTATTTCTGAAGTGGTGGGCTTAGAAGGCGAGAATGTTGTAATGGAAGATATTTTCCGTTTTGAAGCTGATGATCATCAAGGTGAGGGCGAGAAAATCTCCGGTCGCTTTGTTACTCCAGGTTTAATGCAGCGCTCTGAGTTAGCCAAAAAATCGAAGTTTTTTGGTTTGTACAATGAGTTAATGGCAGCCTTCCGATAAGGGAAGAGGAAGGAAGAAGAGGGATATAATGACGTTGTATTTTTCTCTGTTGCTAATAGGTGCCGCAGCACTACTTTATAGCAATAGTATTACGATGAAAAAGCAAAAAATATCAGCAATAAAAAAAGATCAGCAAACAAAAGCTGAAGATGAAATTAACTTGATGAACTTGGCATCGCTGAAAGGTGAAAGTTTAAAAGATCGCATTCTCATTCGTTTAAATGGCGTATTTTCACAGTTGGGGAAAAGAGGCCTTATTCAAGCCGCCGTTGGTATCGCGATTATCAGTTTTATCATGAGCTATGTTGTCGGTGCTTATTTGGCATTAGGTTTTGCTTCTGGTCTCGCTGCGCTGACAGTCACACCATTTGTTGCAACTTTTATTTTATTTCGTTTTTTGTTAGCTCGCCGTAAAAAACTTTTTGAAGCGTCTTTTCCTGATGCGATAAACCTGATGACTAGTGCAATTAGTTCGGGTGAGAGTGTCATGCAGGCGATTCAGTTTGTCGGCAACAAACTAGATAGCATCGTGGGACAAGAGTTTAAATGGGTCGGTCAGCGTTTACAAATTGGTGAGTCACCAGATGATGTCTTTCGCCGTTCGTGTCAGAACTGTCCGTATAAAAGTTATCGTTTTTTTATAATCACGCTTCGTGCCAATATGATACGTGGTGGTCAATTAAAAGAAGTGATGACACGCTTAAACCGTGTACTGTTTGATGCAAGGTCTGTTGAGAAGAAAACGAATGCGATGACTTCGGAAGCGAGGATTTCAGCAAAAATTGTTGGTGCAATACCTTTTGCTTTCCTTTTGATTATGAAATTTATGCAACCTGATAATTTTGATTTTGTTATTCAAGATCCTGATGGTAGATATATATTGTATTATATGCTTGCAAGCGAAGTAGTTGGTATGTCAATTATCTACGTTCTGATGCGAGGTATTAAGTAGTGTCTTCAATGCTAATATCCTTAATTATGTTACTTATAGGCGTCGGAGCTTTTAGTTGGCTTCAGTCAAGTCATAAGGCAAAGCAACGAAAACGTATGCATCACTTACTACAGAGTGAAGAAACAGAATCAGATGCACGTAAAAACTTCCGCAAAGCGATGAATAAAATCAGTGCGGAGAATAAAAAAGAGTTTGAAAGTAAGCTCGAGCAGGCTGGTGTATATAATAAAGGCTTAGCGATATATTATTTGCCCGCAAAATTTAGCGTTATTGGTATTACGACTGTTATATGTGGATTTCAAGTTTTAGCCGGAAATTGGCAGTTAAATGATGCAATTTTGCCATTTTTAGGCGTTATGATTGCTGTGATTATTGTTCCTGATTTTGTTCTTGCGGCAAAAAAGAAAACGGTAGAGCGTAATGTTAGCCGTGAATTGCCGTATTTGATTGATTTAATGGCTGTTTGTGTTCAAACGGGGATGACGCTGGAATCGGCACTCGCGTATTTAGCCGATGAAATGCAAGGCTTTGATAAGCACCTTGCTTATCACATCCATAAAACGGCAGAGCGTGCTCGTTTAACTGGGTTAGAAACGGCATTGACTGAATTTGCTGTTCGAATTAATACTCAAGAAGTACGTAGTTTTACTTTTACTTTATTACAAAGTTTGCAGCATGGTAGTTCGATTTATCAGGTATTAATTACTCTATCGAAAGATATTCGTGAAGTTCAAATGCTTGAGACGGAAGAGAAAATTGGTCAGTTATCTGCAAAAATGAGTATACCGTTAATTTTATTTATTATGATTCCCATTGTTATTTTGATTATTGCTCCAGGTGTGATGAGAGTTGCGCAATCTGGGGGGATAGGTTAATGAAAATTATTATTAGCTTTTTTGTCTTATTGTTACTTGTGGGATGCTCTGGTTCACCCAAGCCAAAAGTGTCTGATGAAGAGCGCATGGAGATCACTAAAAACTATGACGGTCTGCAAGATAATTATCGCGCTAGATTAAAGAAAAACCCTAAAGATTATATTGCAGCGGTGAAGTTGTCGGGTGCTTATTTTAAAGATGGTGATATTGAAGCGGCCAGTTATTACATAGAGCAAGTGCCAGATGATGAATGCAGTAAAATAGATACGTGTTGGTTAACAAGGGCTGATATTGCTTATCATAATAAAGAATACAGTCAGGCGAAATATTATATTGATTATAGTTTGGCTGTTGGTAAGGATGTGTTTGCGGTTAAAAACCTTTACGGCATCATGCTGGCACGTCAGGGTAAATTTGATGAAGCGCGTAAATACTTTTTTGAAGCCCGTGTTGGGTTTAAAAGTGAAGATGCCATTCGTAATAACCTGGCTATGACGGAAATGATGGAGGGCAAGTATGATAAAGCTGCAGAGCGTTTGACGCCCCTCTATCAAAAGAATCGTTATGACACGAAAATTAAAGCCAATTTAATTGTTAGTTTAATGCTTTCAAAGCAATATTCAGCAGTTAAAAATCTGCTATTGCAGGAAATGAGTGAAGAAGAAGCAACCGAGATGTTTATGCAGTTGCGTGAAGATTTGGCTAAACCAACCACTGATACTTTACCGACTTTACATGTTGAATCCGGTAAGACTGTGACACCACAAGTTCCATCTTTAGTACCAACGAATAAGACAGTGCAGCAAGGTGCTGATCACAATGAGGATGTTTAACCATGATGAAACGCTTACTGCCATTATTACTCGTGACAGCGACAAGTGCTTATGCAGATGAAACGTTACTGCAGCACTTATGCGAAACAACGGCTTTTAATCAAGAGTTAACCATTACTCAACATCAGCCTATTATTATTGCGCACAATCGCAATGGACAAATGCTCACAGGTAAACCGGTTGATTTAAATTTGTCGGCTTATGCTGAGTTATTAGCGGACACAACAGATATAAGTCGTGATTGCTTAGCATACCTTGAGCAGAATGACGTTGTTAAAATTGTTGATAATGACGTTTCACCGAAATATCAGAATGGTAAAACTATTGCACGTGTATTCTTTACTTTTGATCGCTCAACATTGAGTCAAACATCGGTGCGCATCCTAGAAAAGATTGCGAGTCAGTTAAAACACAGTAATACCATGATTCAGCTTGAAGGCCATACGGATGCTAAGGGGAGTGCTGAATATAATTTAGCATTAGGTTTACGCCGTAGTGAATCAGTTGAAGCTTTCTTAAAATCTCGCGGTATGTCTAGCGAGAAAATGAAAGCGACCACAAAAGGTGAGTCTGCGCCTGTTGCGGATAATGGTACGGCGACAGGTCGTGAGCTTAATCGCCGTGTTGAGATCAAAGTGTAATAGTCATTTTATAAGCTATTAGTGAGATTAAAAATCCCAGTACAAGTGATGACTTGGCTGGGATTTTTTGTGCGACATAACTTAAAGCAGTGGGCTGAACATATAGAAAAACTGCTCAGCCAGCTTATGTTGGACTGAGCGTTTTTCCCACTCTCGCCAATCAACTAATGTGGAATCTTTTATGTATTCCTGCTGTAACCAGCTTAGCTGCTGAGTAAATTCAGCACTGTCTACGGCTAGGGTAACTTCAAAATTTAGCCATAAGCTACGCATATCTAAGTTTACTGTGCCGATTAAGCAATGATTATCATCGATAACCACTGACTTGGTATGTAGTAATCCACCATGGAAACGATAGATCTTCACACCAGCACTGAGCAATTCAGCGAAAAATGAGCGGCTTGCCCACTCAACCATGGTTGAATCATTTTTATCAGGAATGATAAGGCTAACATCAATACCGCGAAGTGCTGCACCGCGCAGGGCATGAAGTAAGTTTTCACTTGGTACAAAGTAGGGCGTGGTGATCACAACACTTTCTTGGGCTTGGTAAATACTGAGTAATAGTACTTGATGGATAATTTCATCGGGCATACCTGGCCCTGAGGGGATCACTTGCACTGTATCGGAATGGTCGTTTGGCTGTTTGATATTGCAACTCGGCAGCGGAGGTAAGTCTCGCGTGCCTGTTTCCACTTCCCAGTCCCATGCCTGAATACTATTTAATACAGTCACCGTTGGTCCGGTTAGGCGTACCATCACATCAACCCATTCACCCACTCCAGCATCCGTTTTGAAAAATTTCGGATCAACTAAGTTCATCGAGCCCGTATAGGCAATTTCGTTATCGATCACGACAATTTTACGGTGCTGGCGCAAGTCTAAACGGCGTAGGAACATCCTAAAGGGGGTCACAGCGAGTGCTTCGGTCACTTCAATACCCGCATGGCGCATTAGCCGAGGCCAGTGAGAGCGGAAAAAGCGCATGCTTCCTGCTGAATCTAATAGCAGCTTAATCCGTACCCCTCTTTTTGCTGCATCGATAAGCGCAACACCGACTTCATCCGCGAGGCCTCCTGGGTGCCAGATATAGAATTCAAGATGAATAGAGAGCTGTGCTTGTTGAATATCTTCGATAATGGAGCGGAGTATAGTTTGTGGTGAGTCTTGTAACGATAAGCTATTACCGACCAAGCTTGGTATGCCTAATCGATTTTCGCATAAGTCGCAAATAGGACGTGCGTATTGGCTCATGAGCTGAGGCTGGTGCTCAGGGCAATCATTTAATCGTTGGAACCAGTCAGCATAAGGGCTGAACATGTCCAGTGCGCGTTTGGCCCGTTTCTTCCCTAGATTTAGCTCACCAAACAAGAGATAGGCGATGATCCCACCAACTGGAATGATGTAGATAATCATCAGCCAAGCAAGCGACACACCGACAACGCGACGTTTAAAAACAACACGGATCGTAATACCGGCGATGAGTAGCCAATATAGAAAAACGCTTACCCAAGCTAAAATTTGATAAAACTGTTCCATTCTACAGACTTATAATTGTAAAACTCTGAGTGCATTTTGCATCGTTTTGTCACGAAAACATAGTCTTAAGTCGCCAAAGTCAGCACTTGATGCAGATTGAAAACCAAAGAGGAGTGCGATAAGTGAGTAGAACGAAATCTTATACAGAAACGAATACTTATGATCGCAAGGCGATAGTGGACGATAAATTGGCGATTTATGTAGCTTTGGGGAATATATGCAGAGGTAAGTTTCAAAATGTTGAAAAGTGCGCTTCACATTGTACTCGATAACTGTTTTACTAACTAGTAACACAGCAGTAATGTATTTACTCACTTTGTAAACTATGTTTTACACAGCATTATTCTAATTAGAAACTAACACGACAGGGAAAGTGTATGGCAAGTCAATCACGAGCGCAGTTTAGCTCCAGAATTGGTTTTATTTTAGCGGCAGCAGGTTCTGCTGTTGGATTGGGGAACATCTGGGGGTTTCCAACACAAGCCGCTAGCAATGGTGGTGCAGTATTTCTGATTGTTTATCTACTGATGGTGTTTGCGTTGGCATATCCATTGTTGGTTGCTGAATTGACCATAGGTCGTTATGGCAGTGCAAACCCAATCAAATCTTTGCGATCTATCTGGCCGCAACAAAAGAAAGCTGCGACAGGTCTGGGTGTAGCAGGCATGATTGCGGTTTCTATGATCCTCAGTTTTTATGCCATTGTCGCAGGATGGTTGTTAGGCTCTCTGATAGGTCCGATTCTTAACTCTCTGGGTATGATTGCTGCAGCGCAATGGCTAGAGTCTTTCAGTACTGCCCGAAACCTTATTTTAATGATTATCTTTATGGTGTTAACCATCATGGTGGTACGTAACGGTGTGGCTGAAGGGATCGAACGTTGGTCAACGCGTTTGATGCCAGTGTTGCTAGTGCTATTTCTATTTATGGTGGCTTACATTCTTACTCAAGATGGTGCAATCAACGGGCTTAAAATGTACCTGATCCCTGACTTTTCACACTTTAGCGCTGATTTGGTGGTAAGTGCGATGGGGCAGGCATTCTTCTCTCTATCTTTGGGTGTTTGCTCAATGATGGTATACGGTTCTTACATTAAAAAAGATGTCAATTTACCCAAAGTTGCAGCCCAAGTGGCTTTACTTGATACCTCTGTGGCTTTCATTGCGGGTTTGTTGATTTTGCCTGCTATGTTTGTTGCGGCAAACAACGGCGTTGAAATTTATAATGAAGCGGGTGCTTTACTGTCATCAGATACCCTAGTATTTAGTGTTTTACCTGCCATGTTTGAGACCATGGGCGCAGCAGGGCTCTTGGTTGGTATTCTCTTTTTTATCTTAATGGTTATCGCAGCACTTACTTCCTCAATCTCCATGCTTGAGGTACCTGTTGCTTGTGCGACGGAAGAATTACAGCAAGATCGTAAAGTCGCTGTGTGGTGGATAGGCGGCATTATTACGATTTTCTCTGGCATAATTGTATTTAACTTTGGTGATATGTTTGGCTTGGTGATCTCACTGACCACTGAATATGCTCAGCCTATTCTCGGCATGGTGTTTGCCCTGCTTGTCGGTTGGGTGTGGAAACGCGACCAAGCATTGCAAGAGATTAAGCAAGGCTACCCAGAATTAGAACAAGGACTATTCTGGAAAATATGGCCATGGTATGTACGCGTAGTGTGCCCGTTGCTGATGCTGTTTGTATTCTTTGCTTAGACTGCGGAATCGATAGAAAGAAGAAAACCACTCAATTGAGTGGTTTTCTTTTTATATAAAGGTATGGATAGCAGCCTGCACTTTAGCGTGACTTGGGTATATACTCCGTTTTCTATTTTGTGCATGTGTGTTCATGCCATTTAATACGATGTTTACGAAAGGTCGCAGTATGTTCACTCTGGTTCACCAACACCCTGATTTTTTGATCATTAACAAGCACCCAGAAGTGAGTGTACATAAAGATGATAATGATCAGCCGTTGTTAGCGGCGGTGGCTGAGCTAACGGGTGATAAGCAACTTTATTTAATTCATCGTCTCGATAAGATGACATCAGGTCTATTGTTATTAGGGCGAAATAAAGCTGCCGCTGCTTTGTTATCGGCGAACTTTGCTAACCGTACGGTTGAGAAATTTTATATCGCCATCAGCACTAAAAAGCCGAAGAAAAAGCAGGGCGTTGTTGTTGGCGACATGAGCCGCTCTCGCCGAAGTAGCTGGAAGCTTGAAAGCAGTAAAGAGAACCCTGCCGTTACCCAGTTTTTTTCTGCTGCAGCAGGTAATGGTCGCCGCTTCTTTTTGTGCAAGCCCTATACAGGTAAAACCCACCAGATCCGTGTCGCGTTACGTAGTGTCGGTGCGGGCATTACAGGGGATACGATTTATGGCTGTGAAGAAGCGGATCGAGGTTACCTTCATGCTTATTCGCTGGCTTTCCCGTATCAAGGTGATACGCTGAGATTTACGTGCCCACCGGTTCAGGGTGATCTTTGGCACAGTGATGAGGTGAAAGCCGCGTTAGTGGAATGGCAATCACCTTGGACGTTAGATTGGCCTGTATTACCTGCTAGCTTACAAAAAGCCTGTCAGCGATAGTATTGTTTAGTGGTTACTTTAGGGTTGCATTGACAGCGTGAGCTATCGCTTATTTTTTCAATAAACTCTCAACAGTTTTAGTTAAAACTAAAAATAACTTAGTCTAACTGCTGCTAACTTGTTCAAACGCAAATGCGAACGTTGCAAGAGTTCCTTATAATATCGGTCTAGGAAATGACCTAGACCGAGGATTAGAATGCGCCTGACCCGCTCCGTTTCGCTACGTATGCGAATCAAGAAAAAGAAAAATAAAACCCGATTTTGGGATTTAGCCTCGCTCCGTCGTAACCGCCATACAATGAAAACCCGCCTTAAACGCCATCGTCAAGTTCGTATCACCGCCGAATATGTAGTACTGGCCAGCTCCCGTATCGAAGAAGAACAACAAAAGCTAGTGGCTTGAACCCGCTTAGGTGATTAGAATAGCGCCTTTATCTGAACAATCGACTGGCAAGATGGATATAAACGCACTTACTCAATTAGAACAACACCTCCTTAATGCATTATCGACACCACCATCTGAAGTGCGTCGTTTGTTTCATGGCCGTGGTCGCTGCTGGCAGGGATTAGAGCAAATCACGGTTGATTGGTTACAAGACCAAGTGCTGGTTTCATTATTTAAAGAACCGTCGCCTGAATTCTTAGCAGCCTTACATGCACTGCTACAGCGATTACTCACGACGCCACAATGGCAGCAGTGTGGCGCGACATCATTACTGCTTCAGCACCGTGATCGCGATGGCTCACCTACCGAAGTGATTTGGGGGGAATTGCGCGAATACCAAGATGTGATTGAAAATGGTCTGACATACAAGCTGGACTTAGGTCGAAAGCAAAACAACGGCCTGTTTTTAGATATGCGCTACGGTCGTAAGTGGGTGCTAGAACAAGCAGCAGGTAAGCGAGTGCTTAACTTGTTTGCTTATACTTGTGGTTTCTCGATTGCTGCGATCGCTGGTGGTGCCGAGCATGTTGTGAACCTCGACATGGCAAAAGCGGCATTGAGCCGAGGCCGTGATAATCACCACTTAAACAAACACGATTTATCGAAAGTGAGCTTCTTAGGCCACGAGTTGTTTAAATCTTGGGGTAAGGTGCGCAAGATGGGGGCGTATGATTTGATTATTATCGATCCGCCTTCATTCCAAAAGGGCAGTTTTGCTCTCACGAAAGATTACGCAAAAATATTACGTCGTTTGCCTGAGTTGCTGGCAGAGAATGGCCAAGTGCTAGCATGTGTGAACGATCCTTCTATTGACTCTCAATTCTTGATCCATGGTATGGCGCAAGAAGCCCCTGATCTTCAATTTATTGAGCGATTAGAAAACCCGCCTGAATTTAAAGATATCGATCCTGAAGGTGGGTTAAAAGCCTTGGTTTTTCGTCGATAGCAACACTTAAGAGATAACGGCACGTAATCTCAGGTTATGAAATAAAACGGCCGCGAATGGTGACATTCGCGGCCGTTTTCTATTTGTTTGTTCGGCAGTCTATGGCTGCGCTAATTGTTTACAGTAATCACTATAAACTGATTGCTCTACCATAGTGCGCCCACGCATATCCATGATTTTAATATTGTAGCTGACGCCCGCATCAAAAAGTGGTGTCAGTTCATTGCTACTACAATAGTTTGCTGCCGCCGCTTTGATGGTTTGCGACGGTGCCATTTTGCCACCACCACCATAAAGCACTGTGATAACCACTGTCTTATTGTGTGCTTGCGCTTTCATGATCTTATATTCATCGATCTTGTCATAAGGCGCTTTAGCGTTAATGGTTGCCGCTCGGCTTTTGGCTAATGCTATCGCTGTATCATCTTCATTAGAGGCACAGCCGCTCAAGGCGATAAATGCAGCGAGACCTAATATTTTCTTCAGCATAATTAAGGCTTTCTTACTGTTAGTGACTTAACTAAGTTAGCGCGTCAACTCAGTATTAAATTAAAGGCGTGAGAGACTAAAATACTTTCTTGAAAGGTTTAACTATCACGTTTTGGTAAACACCCGCTTCGATGTATGGATCAGCATCTGCCCATAACTTTGCGTCTTCTAATGAGTTGAACTCAGCGATCACTGTTGATCCTGTGAAGCCTGCTTCGCCTGGGTTTTCGCTGTCGATAGCAGGGTTAGGACCTGCAACCAGTAATCTACCTTGTTCTTGTAGATCTGTTAGGCGCGCAAGGTGTTTTTCACGAACGCTTAAACGACGCTCTAGGCTGTTTTCAACATCTTGAGAGAAGATTACATACCACATGTTAGGTTCCTTTTTTGTGGGGGCCGATCATTTATCTTTCGATTGTATCTTTGCAGGGCAAGGTCATCAATCTTTCATGGGAGAGAATAGCTTGCATAATAAAAAAAGCCTCACTGAGGTTGCGAGGCTATTTTTATTAGGCTTTTTTAACAGGGCGAGGTCGCCCTTCGCTGTTGATGGCAACATAGTTAAATGTTGCTTCACAGACTTGGTAGCGGTCGCCAACTGACTCATGGGCGACTGGTTTAACCCAGACTTCAAGGCCGACGCTCATTGATGTATTACCAATGCGCTTACACTCACCATAACAGCAAACAACATCACCAACACTAACTGGTGCTTTAAATGCGATGCTCTCGACGGAAACCGTGACAACACGACCGCCTGAAATTTCTTTTGCCAAAATAGCACCAGCTAAATCGAGCTGAGACATGATCCAGCCACCAAAAATGTCGCCATTGGCGTTGGTGTCAGCTGGCATTGCAAGAGTGCGGAGAAGGAGTTGTCCGCGGGGGATGTTGTTTTCTGTGCTCATTGTTGATTCCGAGTTACTGCTTGTCTGAACTATTTTCTTTTGGCATATGGCGATAAATATACCCACCAGTGGCAAGGGTAAAGAGTAACGTCAAGACAAGCAAGCCGAATACTTTAAAGTTTACCCAAACATCGAGTGGTAGCCTGAACGCAACGTAAATATTCACTAGCGCACAGACTGAAAAGAAGCCAACCCAAGCGAGGTTAATTTTATTCCAAACAGTATCGGGCAAGGTCAGTTCTTTGCCCAACATACTTTTAATAGCGGGTTTTCCCATCAGTTGGCTAATGGCTAAGCCCAGCGCGAAGAGAGCATACACGATGGTGACTTTCCACTTGATAAAGTTTTCATCGTGCAAGAATAGGGTCAAACTACCGAATACCGCCACCATCGCAAAGGTGATTAGCTGCATTTTTTCAACTTTTTTGTATAAGAACCACGTCAGTGCAATTTGAATGGCTGTGGCGATGATCAGTGCACCAGTTGCGACAAAAATGTCATGGGTTTTGTACAAAATAAAAAAGACAATAAGCGGGATAAAATCGAGTAATTGTTTCATGTGGCTGTGAGCCTTACTGACAAATATGTCTGGGTAGTATACCTAAACGTGACCTAAAAGGCAGGGTATAGTACATAGGGAAAGGCGGAGGTTGTTATAGGTGCTTAGTCATGGAGCGCTAAAGATAAAAACGGTAGCGTAGTGCTACCGTCTTATACTAACTGGCTGTCGTGTAATGATTACAGCTTGAAGCGAGTTGTCAGGATGATCTGATCGCCGTAAAGACCGTTGAATTTACCTTCAGCACCGATAGAGAAAAGCTCGGTTGCGTGGAAACGGCCAGTGATTGAACCGATAACTTTGTCATCATCGCTAATGGTTGTATGGCCGATTTTACCGCCAACTTCAAATTGTGGACCAAGCCATTGACGAACACCTAAGTTCACTTCAACGCCCATTTTACCACCTGAGCTGTTGTAACGGTCATTTTTAACGTTAAGTGCTTTGATTTCGCCTGTAATATCTGCCCAGTTGTTCACTGGTGCGTGGAAGCCTACACCAACATTTGCATCCCAATCGCCTTTGAAGCGTGTATCAACGCTACCTGTAATGTGCGCATTAGGGTGAATAGACATGCTGAAGCCACCACCGTAAGTCAATGGGTCAATACCAATACGCGCTTCTGCGTAATCGTAGCTGAAATTACTCATAGTATTGGTTGCTGGTGTTTCAGCATGTGCTGCAGTCATTGTTGCTAGAACAATACCTGTCGCAATAAGTGTTTTGCGCATGAAAAGATTCCAAAGGCTATAAAATAGAATTCCCAGTATTCTAAAGTACAAGTAATACCAATAATAGGTTTTGCACTGACTTGTTCATCAAAATGATAATTTGGTGGTTAAATAACCACCAAATCAAGTCGATTGATGTGAGCTACGCCACACTCTGTCGCTATTTATCTTCCAAGTATTATGCGGCTTATTCCCTATGATTTATTGGCGCAGCAGCTTTAGCTATTGGTAATGAGCTCGTTCCCTGATTCTTCGCCCTTGGCAAAATGCTGGATGCTACGCAGGCTAGTATCGGCAATATTGCCTAATGCTTCATCAGTCAAGAACGCTTGGTGGCCAGTAAAGAGCACGTTATGGCAAGAAGATAAACGGCGGAATACATCGTCTTTAATGACATCGTTAGATTTATCTTGGAAAAACAAATCTTGTTCATTTTCATAAACATCAATACCTAACGAACCAATACGACTGCTTTTAAGAGCTTCTATTGCGTCTTTCGAGTTGAGTAGACCACCACGGCTGGTGTTGATGATCATGACACCATCTTGCATTTTTTCAAAAGCTTGCGCATTCAGCATGTGGTAGTTGTCATCAGTCATAGGGCAATGCAGGGTGATCACATGCGCGTGGCGATAAATGTCATCAAGGCTTGTATAGGTTGCACCAAGTTCAATGGCCGCTGGGTTTTCAAACGGGTCATAGGCCAAAATATTCATGCCTAAGCCTTTTAAAATGCGCATAGTAGCAATACCTATGCGGCCTGTACCTATTACGCCAACGGTTTTACCATTGAAGTTAAACCCAGTGAGCCCTTCTAAGGAGAAGTTTGCGTCACGGGTACGCTGATAAGCTCGGTGAATGCGGCGGTTTAGGCTAAGCATTAAGCCGATGGTATGTTCAGCAATGGCTTCTGGTGAGTATGCAGGCACTCTCACTACTTGGATATTGAGTGCTTTTGCCGCATTGAGATCTACTTTGTCAAAACCTGCACAGCGCATAGCGATCAGGCGAACACCTGCTTTAGCCAATTGTGCGAGAACAGGCTGTGACAAGTCGTCATTGACAAAAGCGCATACCGCGTCAAATCCTTGAGCGATACGGGCCGTTTGCTCGGTTAAGCGAAACTCAAAAAAAGAAAGATCAAGCTGATAATTTTGGTTGATCAACTCAAAAGACTTCTGGTCGTATTTTTTTGTGCTAAAGACTGCAACTTTCATAGCGTCACCTTGATCGGAGAACTTAGATTTTGTGATAAAGATAACATTTCTTAGTTCTAGCGCAAGGTTTGTATGATAATTATCCGTCTGATAATGACAAGCGGCGATCACTCATTGCTTGCATAATAGGAGCGGCATTTAAAATACGCGCCCATGGCATTAATTCTTTTTCATTATCAATCATATAGGTTGTTAGCTGCTCTATGACTACATCTTTCAAATTCTCGCCATCCCAAGGTTTTGCTACATAATAATCTAAGCTTGCATTGTTCACCGCTTGCACTGTTTCTTCCAATCCTGCTTGGCCCGTCAGGAGTACCTTTCTTGCTGCTTTCGTTTCATCTTGTTGCTTTAATTCAATTAAAAAGTGAATTCCTGTTTCCCCTGGCATGATGTGGTCGCATAAAATCAGCGCAAGAGGGATATGATCAGCAATAGCATCAGCCAATACTTCTTTGGCTTCATCAACAGATTCTGCCGCCTCAAGGACAAAGTGTTCGCTTAACGGTTCAAGATCATGCAAAACGCTATCGAGCACTTCACGCTCATCATCAACACATAAAATCATATATTTGTTCATAAGACTTCCTTATGTAATTGGCTGGTTTGAATCTCGGTATGGTTGGAGTGCACAGGTAAGGTCACTATCATTCTGGTAAAGCGTTCTAGCTCTGATTCAATACGAATCTCGCCATTGTGTTGATGAATGATTTGCTGGCATACCGATAAACCAATGCCAAGGCCAAAATTACCTTCACGCTTCGTTGTGTAATTAAGCTCAAAGACCTTCTCTTGTTGTTCGAGTGGAATGCCTTTGCCGTTATCTTCAACAATAATATCAATGCTTTGTTGGTGGGTGTTGGGTGTAAATTGGGTCGTAATATGGATCTCGCCAGGTTCAGTTACGGCATCTAGCGCGTTGGCGACCAAATTCGTCCACACTTGCTGCAATGCGATTGGTTGGCAGCGAATATGGGGAAGTTCAGCATACTCTTTGGTGACATGGTGACGCTTTAGACGGTTTTCGAAGATGACCAAAGTATCTTCTAGTCCTTCATGCAGGTCGACATCATGAGTGGTTTCATCATCTTGACGAGCATAGCTTTTTAGGCTTTTTACTAAGTCTGCAATGCGGTGAGCACAAACATTGATGGAACGCAGAAAGTTCCCCATCTGGTAGTAGTGCTCCCATTCATCAACGACTGTTTTGAGCTGATTTTTCTGCGGGAGTAGCCAGCGTTCAATGCTATCGGCATCATCTAGGCCCATCAAAACGGCCTTACGAGCTGTTTGTCGATCGCCAAGAGTGGTTTCGAGTTGCTTTGCTCGTTGCCGTGTTTCGGATGTGGAGAGTGGGCGTGACTGCATTGCACGTTGTAAAATCACATTACCTAGCGTTTGGTTATCATGGGTGAGTTGTGATTCAGTCAGCTTACAGATGGTTTCTTTTAAGGTGTCGCTGCCGCGTAAAATGGCAGAAACGGGATTATTGAGTTCATGCGCAACGCCTGCGACTAACTGGCCGAGCATGGCCATTTTTTCTTTGTCGATGAGCTCTTGGTAGGCTTCATCGAGTGATTTCAGGGTTTGCTGTAACCGCATTTCGGTTTTGATGCTACCTTGTAAGCGGCGGTTGAAGTTGCGAAGTAGAAGGTTGGTGAAAAGAGGGAGCAACTCACTTTGGGAATTCATAACCTTGGTAAACAGTTGCCGATCTAGTTTAATGACATCGGTTTGGCACAGCGTAATCCCAGTTGAAAAAGAGGCTTCACCCGTTACGAAAGACATACCACCAATGAGATTGCCAGAGCCGACCCTAACCACTTCGTGTTTAAAGCTGTCCTCATCTTTTTTATATAACGCTACCTCCCCTCGGGTGATGAACCATAAGAAATTATTGGCTTCACCTTCGTGGGTCAGTACATGGCCTTCACTGTATGTGCGACACGCTTTATGTTCATCATTCCCTTGGAAGAAACTGTGTAAGGCATCGGTGACTTGGCTTGCCAGTGTTGCATCATCAAGGTGATCACCGTGGCGAATAAAACCAGATCGAAAGCTCGACATTTGTCGGTCGATATGGGCTTTTAGAATTCGGCGGTGGTCGAGTAGCTGACTGTACTTGAGCCAATCTTCGTCAGGGTGCTTGATGACATAGGTTGTGAGTTCTTTAGTAAGTACACGGTGTAACTCATCACGTTGCCAGGGCTTAGTTAAGCAGTAGTTGAGGCGTCCTTCGTTAACCGCCTGCATGATGACATCAATTTGTGGTTTGTCATTGAGCAACACAGTACGAGCACGTTTGGTAACGGGGTGATTATCTAATTGCACTAAGAAATCAACGCCCTTGTCTACCCCTAGATCATTATCACAAATGACCATCGCAGCTTGCTGACCTTGTTGCTCGATAAAAGCGAGCATGTCATTCGCCTCTTCGATGCTGTCTGCACCAATAATATCGAAGAGATCGCTGAAAGGACTGAGGTCTTGCCGCAGTCTTTCGACAATATCTGGCTCATCATCAAGACACAAAATGACAAAGCTATTCACGATGGGATCCTTGTAAAGTGCATTCTATTGTTAGTGTATGTTAAATGAACAATAGGGTCTGAGAGGCTGACAACAATTTGAACGTATTACTTGTTGATCCATAGAGGATTCATAGAGGTATGCATCACTTTGTAATACACTAGCCTTAGTTTATTTTTATGATCAGGGATTTTTATGACGCTCAAGAAAATTGGGGCAATTGGTGGTGCTATTGCGGTGGTGGTATGTTGGCCGATTGCAGTGGGTCAGGTTGGTGAACGTATTTATTTAGATACTGTTGGCAAGTATGAGAACCCTTACGTCAAAATTAGCAACGAGAGTTATGATCGTGGCTATTTAGGCTCTGAAGCGGTATCGCGCATTGAAGTAAAAGATGAATTTAAGCCGCTGTTTGAAGAAGAAGGCCTGCCATCAGTTTGGCATGTTTCGCACAAGATAAAACATGGCTTCCTTGGTATGACGTCAGAAAGCCAATTTGAGCTGGATGAAGGGCTACAAAAAGTGGCCGCGCAAGCTTGGGGTGACGGTGTTGCGCCAATTACATTCCAAACAGAGACATCACTAACACGCCGCACTGAGTTTAAAGTGGTGGTTAATCCCGTTGCTTATAAAGATGAATTTGGTTCCTCTGTGTCGAGTGAACCCTTCATTCTTGATGGTGTTGTTGATGCGAAAGGTGCTGGCGAGTTCCATTATCACCTACCACAATTCTCGGTGACAACAACTGCCAATGAAACCATGGCATTGAGTAACTTCTCTGGCGGTGGCAAAGGTGTGATGGATGGGCAATTTTGGTTGGGCAGTCAAAATGCACAGCTAGGATCAGTTCAATTCATCGACAGTAATAGCGATAAGGCGGTGAGCCTAACCAATATGTCAGTTGCGATGAGCAATGTGCTGACACAGCCTAGCAAAGATGCCACAGATGAAAATGCACGTCTGACCAATGAGAACAAAGTCACAATAGATAAAATAGTTTCTATTGATGGTAAAGATTACAACAACTTCAATTTTGATTTGTCTTTCATCGGACTCGATTACCCTGCTATTACACGTCTAGGTGACATGAGTGATGATATTAATGAGCAGATGACGCCAGAGCAGCAGAAAGAAGCGCTATTAGCGTTAGATTTGTTGGTGGCAAAAGGCCTGACACTGGCGATGGATGATTTGAGTCTAACGACGCCAATGGGGGATATTCGTAGCCAGATCCGCTTCGTTGTGTCACCGGGTTTAGCGCGTGCATCGCAAAATGTTGATAAGATAGCAGAGAAGCTGACGGGCAATATCGCACTTGAATTACCCAAAGATCTTGTTGATATGGATCCTGCTTTGTTAGAGCGAGCAACCATGATGGAACAAGCTGAAATTGTAGAGCGCTTAGAAGATAAGTATGTTTTAAACATGCAGGTTGAAGGTGACAAAGTGATTCTAGCCAATGGTGATCAACTGCCACTCGGCATGTTATTTATGTTGTTTATGTGAGCCAATTACGAGTGTTTAATAGCTGTCAGTTGTTTTAAATAGCTACCTTAAAACACAGAAAATATTCACAAGAACGCGTTATCTCGTTAGAGGTAGCGCGTTTTTTTATCATGATTTTTAGCCTGATAGTTTTTATCTATTGATGAAATACGTTATTTGTATTTAGTAATTTCAGATAAATAGACGACACTTAACACATAAAGGTTAGACAGATATGTTCTGTGACATGCTTGGATAACCCATCATATGCAAGACAGCGACTCGTTGATTCTTTGCATTAATTTTCTGCTCACACTTCTCTGCACACAATAAGATTTAGGGGGATGCATGGAATCGTTAAAAGTTAAAGACTATATGAATATGCGCCCGGTGACTTTTGATCCAAGTCAGTCGCTGTCTGCGGCACTTGATAAGTTATTAACGGCAAAACAAATTGGTGGTCCCGTTGTTGATGCTAACCGTCAGGTTGTTGGTTTCTTATCAGAGCAAGATATGATTCAGAAACTGATCAAGGTCGGCTACCACTGCCAAGATACACACACCGTGGGTGAGTGTATGCGAGAAGATGTATTAACTGTTTCACCCGATAGTTCTATTATCGAACTCGCGGATACCATGTCAGGGCAAAAACCAAAAATCTACCCTGTGGTTGAAAATGGTCAACTCGTGGGGGTGATCACTCGACGTGATGTGCTAACCGCT
Organism: Photobacterium swingsii; assembly: GCF_024346715.1. Lineage (NCBI taxonomy): Bacteria > Pseudomonadati > Pseudomonadota > Gammaproteobacteria > Vibrionales > Vibrionaceae > Photobacterium > Photobacterium swingsii. Next base: position 2,582,592 of record NZ_AP024852.1, on the reverse strand, counting down.
ATCAGTAATCAAATTGGCGCATGCTTCCAGCATCCAGTATGATTTCGCTCAATAATTAAAAAGAATGAAAAAGGCGCACTATGCGCCTTTTTTGTCGTTAGTGTGTTTTCTCTTTTTGAGAAAAGGAAGTCATACCAATCGAGATTGGTATCAACAAAGGTAACCAAATGAGCGACCAGCAAGCAAAATTTGTCACGGGTTCACCCATGCGACACATCGCGGTGATGTCAGGAACCGGTGCGATAGGATTAATGGCACTGTTTTTAGTCGATCTGGTCGATATGCTATTTATTAGTATGTTGGGTGAAATTGAGCTTGCGGCGGCGATTGGTTTTGCGGGAACCTTAGTCTTCTTTTCTACCTCAGCGTCGATTGGTACATCGATTGCGATGGGCGCGCTAGTCTCCCGTGCGTTGGGGGCCAAGCAGCGTGATAAAGCACGTGATCTGACAATCAATGTCATGATGTTTGCGTTTATCATCAGCTGTGTCTTAGTCACTTTGATGTTATGGCAACTCCCTCAGCTACTTGAGATGATCGGTGCTAAGGGGAAAGTGGCTGAAGCTGCGACATCGTATTTAGTTATCTTGTTGCCTAGTGCACCTATGATCGCCATTTCGATGGCGGCAGGTGCTGCTTTACGTGGAGTGGGTGATGCACGTCGCTCTATGATTGCGACTTTGATTGGTGGCGGGGTGAATGCGGTACTCGACCCGATTTTTATTTTTGGCTTATCGATGGGCATAGAAGGCGCCGCCATTGCATCTGTGTTTGCGCGATTAGCAGTGCTTATTTTCTCGCTTCATGCCGTTATTTACAGACATGACTTGGTTGCTAGGCCTAACTTATCATCATTTAAAGCCTCTTTAGCTGGCGTTTCTGCCATCGCCTTTCCGGCCATTTTAACCAATACTGCTACGCCGATAGGCAATGCTTTTGTCACGAGCCATATCGCCCAATTTGGTGAGAGTTTTGTTGCTGGCTATGCGGTTATTGGGCGAATTATGCCCGTCAGTTTTGCCTTGGTCTTTTCATTATCAGGTGCTGTTGGCCCAATTATAGGGCAGAACTTTGGTGCCGAGCGTTGGGATCGAATAACACGCACATTAAAAGATGCTTTGTTGTTCACTTCGGTGTACTGCGTCATGGTGTCTGTCGTACTCTGGCTAGGCCAAGATGTATTGATCAGTATCTTTAGTCTTAAAGGGGATGCAGCTTACATGATTGGCATCTTCTGTACCTTCGTTGCGGTAACGTTTATTTTTAACGGTGCACTGTTTGTCGCTAATGCGGCGTTTAATAACCTTAACCGCCCAACATGGTCGACGGCCTTGAACATGGGGAAAGCTACATTAGGGACTATCCCTTTTGTATATATTGGCGGTGAAATCGCAGGTGCAGGCGGAGTATTGATAGGACAAGCGGTAGGCTCGGTATTGTTTGGTGTGCTGGGCTTCGCTTTAGTGATTCGTCAGGTGAAAACAATGGCGCGCGAGCATGAGCAGAAACAGCAAGAAGTTGAAGTACTTGAGCCTAGTGTGCCTATTACACCATTTTGTTCTTCTCGTACTTATATGGGGCAAGAAAATGTACTGGAAGAATCAATGGTGAATGAGCAAGAACAACCTGTGAAGTAACCGTATGCTCTTTATTTAATGCCTTTCTATGATCAGAAAGGCATTACTCTTCTTTATGCTTTCCTTTTTTAGCTCCACTATCTTTTTACTACTTAATTTCGTCACTCTGTCACATTCGTTTGCGGCAGTTATTGTCATATCTGTTTTCTCAAAGTTTGACCGATGTCACCGTCAGACTATGGAATGAGTTTAATGACACTCTTTGATTGATTTGTGTGACAAATTCGCGCAATAAAGGTGATGTAAGTCACGTTAATCCTGATTATGTGATCTTGGTTGCTGTTTTTGTTTGTTTTTATCAATTTGAGCTTATTCTTCAGCGAGTTAGCGTGTGCTTGTCGACTGAAAAAATTGTTTTGTTTCACTCTTTTATTGATCTAATCCGGTGAAAATACAGCGGTAACCACGCAATATAGCTCTTACTACTAAAGTATTAAGTTGCTTGGTTTGGTCGTTAGCAAACTGAGTAACAGACGAACGTCTTCATTGCGCTATCAACACGTTCGACAACAAGATTCAAATTAGTGTTTAAGGGAATATTCAAGCATGCGTCAATATCTTCGGTACATCATTCCGATCCTGATCCCTGTGATCATTTTAATGTTACCTGCGTCGGCGTTTCCTGTTGAAGGAATGACGGTGATTCAGCAGCGTGTTATCGCTATTTTCTTGTTGGCGGCATTATGTTGGGTCATGGAGCCGATCCCAATTTATGCCACATCTGTTGTCATTATCGTACTTGAACTTTTATTACTGTCAGACAAAGGTTTATACCTATTTCGTTTGGACCATGGGCAAGACCATTTTGGTGAATTGCTTTCCTATAGCGATATTATGGCGACCTTTGCTAGCCCTATTATTATGCTATTTCTTGGAGGCTTCTTTCTTGCGATGGCGGCGACCAAATATCGACTTGATGTCAACTTAGCGCGTGTTTTACTCCAGCCTTTTGGCCATCAACCTAAATATGTGATGTTTGGTCTGATGGTGATCACTGCGGTGTTTTCGATGTTTATGTCAAACACGGCAACCACGGCGATGATGCTATCAATATTAGCCCCTGTTATTGCGCTATTTGGTGATCGTGACCCAGGTAAAATTGCTTTTGCACTTTGTATTCCTGTTGCAGCGAATATTGGTGGTATCGGCACCCCGATTGGTACCCCTCCCAATGCCATTGCCCTTAAATATCTCACAGGTGAAAACTTAATTACCTTTGGTGAGTGGATGATGTTTGGTGTGCCTTTTGTGGCTGTATTGCTGATGTTTGCATGGGTCTTGATCAATAAATTGTACCCAGCAAAGCAAGAGAAAATTGAATTGACCATTAAAGGTAAATTCCTGAAAACACCTAAAGCGATAACGGTTTATGTCACTTTTGCACTGACAATTATCTTGTGGTTGATGGGGTCTACCCATGGAATGAACTCGTACACGGTGGCATTAATTCCAGTCGCTGTTTTTTCGTTAACGGGCATTATCAACAAAGAAGACTTAAAGAAAATCTCATGGGATGTACTGTGGTTAGTTTCTGGTGGTATCGCGTTGGGTTTGGCGCTGGATCAAACAGGCTTGGCTCGTTTGTTGGTACACAGTATTCCGTTTGATGATTACTCACCGTACGTTGTGCTTGTTGGCGCGGCAGCTTTGTGTTTAACCATGGCAAACTTTATGTCTCATACCGCAACGGCAAACTTGTTAATGCCAATTATGGCAGCGCTAGGAACATCGATGGCGAGCTTGGTTCCTCTTGGTGGTGAGATTACCTTAATCTTGATTGTAACCTTTGCGGCATCGCTGGGTATGTCTTTACCTATCAGTACGCCACCGAATGCTTTGGCACATGCAACGGGTCATGTGGAAAGTAATCAAATGGCGCGTGTTGGGGTGATTATTGGTGTTGTTGGTGTGGTGATGAGTTTTGTGATGGTGTGGCTATTACATCTTGTGAACTTCATTTAAAGAGCTTTGTGACTATCACAGTTTGGCACAGAGAAATGCGCCAAACTGGTAGTTATAGCGCCAGCCGTGATATTTGGAGATAACGTTTTTTTATGACAATAACAATGTCAGATATGAACAATAGCACCCCAACAACCCACAAAGCGGCCGCAAAAGGGATACATCGTCCTGCGGCCTTACAGCGTATTATTGATGTGTATTTTCAGGAAACAAGTCGAACCAAAACGGTGAAAGCGGGCACGCAAGTCCTTAAACAAGACGGCTTCAACGATCGCCTTTATTGGGTAAAAACGGGTGAGCTGTCTGGGTATTTGAATGCAGAAAAAAATGAACTGACCGCCAAAGTTTTTAGTGTCGAGCCGGGAATGTTTTTTGGTGTTCATAGCTTTTTTGCTCAAACACAGCAAGCTTCTACTACGGTCATTGCCGAGAAAGACAGTGTACTGGCGTGGATCGATCTGGCGACACCAGCGGTTGATGTTGAAACATTTGGCTCGCTGACCGAACAGTTTATGCCAGTCATGGTACATGAGTTAGCGCAGCGACAAATGTTAACTGGGTTACAGGCGATTGAAAAAGAAAAAGCGCTACAAAAATTGTATGCCGCTGAGCAAATGACAACGCTGGGCCAGCTTGCGGCGGGTATTGCTCACGAATTGAATAATGCGGTTGGTGTATTAAGTAGTAAGACCGAAATTGTTCAAGGTGCGATTTGTCAGTTCTTGGAAGAAAATAAGCCGAATGCCTCACCATTCATTGATTTAGGTATTTGCGAAGGACAATCCAGCACTTCAGCCCAAGTCCGACAACGCGCCAAAGATCTCGTGTCTCAGTATCCTTTACTTAGCCGAGAGCAAGCGCGCCAACTTGCTCGTGCATTACCACAAGGTGAAGTACCCGAATATTGGTTCGATGATATTGATGAAGCCTTGCAGTACTGGGATGTGGGGCGAGATCTACACGATATGCGCCTTGCAGCCAAGCACGCCGCAAATATTGTGCGTTCGGTGAAGCAGCTAGGTGGCAGCGATCAGGATTACCAATCTGATGTCGATGTGAATGACACCATTCATAAATCATTGGCTTTGCTGCAAAGTAACCTACGGCGCGTTAACGTTATTTTACGTCCTGCGGTATTACCGACAATAACAGCCAGCTCCACTGAACTGGTACAGGTGTGGGTCAATATAATTAAAAACGCCTGTGATGCGATGGAGCAAACGGACGAACCAAAAATCGAGATTATTACCCGCTACTCCAAGAATCGCCTGATGATCACTATCAGCAATAATGGCCCGATGATTGATGAAGTCACACGCCGGAAAATATTCCAACCTAATTTCACGACCAAAAAAGGCGGGTTGTCGTTTGGCTTGGGATTAGGACTGTCGATTGTTCAGCGTATCGTCCATAGCTATGGCGGAACGATTGCACTGAGAAGCGATGAAGATAAAACCAAATTTAGAATCAAACTGCCAATAGTTTAGCAATTTGTAAGGAACGGTTATGGAAAAGTTGAATATCATCTGCGTAGATGATCAAAGGGAAGTATTAAGCGCCGTACTCAAAGATCTCGCGCCACTTAATGATTACTTTCATGTAGAAGATTGTGAATCGGCAGATGAAGCGTTAGAGCTGATGGATGAGTTAGATGCCGAGGGTGAATTTATCGCACTGGTGATTTCAGATCATGTTATGCCAGGTAAAACAGGTGTCGAACTGCTTACCGAGATCTCACAAGACGCTCGCTTTTATGCGACGAAAAAGGTGCTGCTAACGGGGCAGGCAACGCATCAAGATACCATTGCCGCCATTAACCGCGCTCGTATCGAAAGTTACTTTGAAAAACCGTGGAAGGCGGATGTACTGCTAACAACAGCGCGTTCACTGATCACTGAGTATGTCTTTGATATGGGGCTAGACTATCAGCAATGGACTGATATTTTAGATAATACTGTCGTCTTCAGGCGGTTACGCTAATCTGAGTGGATAACACTCAGTGAAATGTTTACGCCTAAAATGAAAGAAAGCCTGTTCATAGCAGTGAACAGGCTTTGAAGAATATCTTCTAAGAAAAAGCAGTGGCACTATATATGACCTGCTAATGTGCGAAATGTTCCCACTATTTCCACAAATAATTGAATACTTTTCCCCTGCCGAATTTTTTGCAACCCCCCTTCTTGCTTCATCAAGCATCCTCTGTTCAATAAACGTGATTATTCAGATGGGTTATTAAAATGTGACAGGTATACGCATAAAGTATCATTAGATCTGTGATCATAATAATCAACATGAAGTGTTTAATACTTGTTAAAAAACATGATGAGATGTAAAGTTCAAACATGTGTTTAATACAGGTGAATGAAAATGGCAGTGAAAGGAGAAACAAAAGGGCGAATTCTGGATGCCGCTGAACTGCTTTTTGCGGAGCATGGTTTTAATGAAACCTCGTTACGTACTATCACCAGTAAGGCTGGCGTTAACCTCGCTTCGGTAAATTATCACTATGGCGATAAGAAAACCCTAATACGTGCAGTGCTAGGCCGTTATCTAGAACAGTTTGTCCCTGTGTTGATAGAAGAGCTTGAATCGCTTCTATCGCATGATGAAATTACCATGGAAGATGTATTTCATTGTATCAAGCGGCCATTAGTGCAGCTTGATGATTTTCGCCCCTATGGTGCGAGTAACTTTATGTCCTTGATTGGTAGAGGTTATACCGATGTTCAAGGGCACCTTCGCTGGTTCATTGTTACGCAATATTCAGATGTTTTGAACCTATTTACTAATGCTGTGTGCCGTGCAAATCCATCTTTAGATCCTGAAACCCTTTTCTGGCGCTTGCATTTCACCCTTGGCGCGTCTGTTTTCACTATGGCGTCAAGCACGGCATTGCGTCAAATCGCAGAGAATGACTTCTCTCGCAAAGTGACTACCGCAGATCTTATTGATCGCTTGGTGCCATATTTGGCAGCAGGCGTCGCAGCACCAATCGAACAAAGTTTGTCGCTGGTTAGTGATGAACAAACTGGAACTCTGTAATGCCTACGTAGATATAAAAACAAATAGTCGATCATCGATAAATGAGACAAAAGGACCTGAAAAATGAGCACTTTAACAAATTTGCGTCAACGCTATCTCAGTGAGCCCGCTTTTAAGATGTTTAAGAAAGTGCTGCCTCCACTATCGGATACCGAGCGAGAAGCGATGGAAGCGGGTAGTGTTTGGTGGGATGGTGAGCTCTTTGGTGGTTCCCCTGAGTGGAATACGCTACTGAATTACCCTAAACCTCAGCTCACGGATGAAGAGCAAACATTTATCGACACCAAGCTTGAAACCTTGTTGGCGATGTTAGATGACTACAAAATTGTGCAAGAAGACCGAGACTTGCCGCCAGAGGTATGGGAATACCTGCGCAAAGAGAAATTTTTATCACTTATTATTGGTAAAGAATATGGCGGGATGGACTTCTCGGCGCTGGCGAACTCAACCATAGTTACTCGTATAGCCACACGCAGTTTAAGTGCTGCGGTATGTGTCATGGTGCCTAATTCATTAGGCCCGGGTGAACTATTGACGCACTATGGTACTCAGGAACAAAAAGATTATTGGTTACCGCGTTTAGCTAATGGTGAGGATATCCCATGTTTTGCCTTAACTGGTCCAGAAGCAGGATCGGATGCCGGCGGGATCCCCGATCAGGGAACGGTTTGTTATGGTGAGTTCGACGGCGAGCAAGTGTTAGGGATCCAATTAAATTGGGATAAGCGTTATATCACACTGGCGCCTGTTTCAACGGTACTTGGTCTTGCGTTTAAGCTACAAGATCCTGAAGGCTTGTTAGGCGATAAGCCGGATCTTGGCATTACTTGTGCGTTGATCCCAACCGATCATCCTGGGGTAGAAGTGGGTATGCGCCATGACCCACTCAATATGGCATTCATGAATGGGCCGACACGCGGCAATGACGTGTTCATTCCAATGGAGTGGATTATCGGTGGTCAAGACTTTGCTGGTCGTGGCTGGCGTATGCTGGTGGAATGTTTGTCAGCAGGTCGCGGTATTTCACTGCCTGCATTGGGCGCTGCAGTCGGCCATATGACAGCACGTACCACAGGGGCGTATGCTTATGTTCGTAAGCAGTTTGGTATGTCGATTGGTAACTTTGAAGGTGTGGCTCAGGCAATGGGGCGTATCGGTGGTTTCACTTACATGCTTGAAGCATCACGTACCTTGACAACGACCTCGCTCGACCAAGGTGAAAAGCCTGGGATTGTGACGGCCATTGCGAAATACCACATGACGGAAATGGCTCGTACTATCTTAAATGATTCGATGGATATCCATGCTGGGCGTGCTATCCAGATGGGGCCGAAGAACTACCTTGGTCACCATTACTTTGGTATGCCGGTGGCGATCACCGTTGAAGGGGCCAATATTCTTACGCGTAACTTGATGATCTTTGGCCAGGGGGCAACCCGTTGTCATCCTTTCGTCTTAAGTGAAATGGAAGCGGCTGCGAATCCAGATGCTGACCAAGGTGCGAAAGAATTTGATGCTTTGTTGGGTAAACACATCAGCTTTGCGATTGGTAATGTCTCTAAGTCACTATTAAACGCATTCACTGGTTCACGTTTTAATCGATCACCTGTAAGTGGTGAAACTGCGGAATATTATCGTCACCTTTCACGTATGAGCCGTGCATTGGCTGTTGCAGCAGACTTCTCAATGCTCAGTCTTGGTGGCGAGCTAAAACGTCGTGAACTTGTATCGGCGCGTTTGGGCGATGTATTGAGCCATCTGTACTTGGCGTCAGCAACCCTTAAGCGTTTTGAAGATGAAGGCCGTCAGCAAACCGACTTGCCTATGGTGCATTACGCCCTTCAGCATTGTTTACATAAATGTGGTGTTGCGTTCGATGAAGTTATGAACAACTTCCCGCGTAAAGGTGTAGGGCGTCTATTACGTACCTTGTTGTTCCCGCTCGGTATTCGCTATCAAGCACCAAAAGATGAAGTCACTGTTGAGATTGCACAACTACTCATGACCCCAGGGGCCCATCGTGACCGTTTAACCAAACTTTGTTATGTTGGAGAGAAGGACGGTGACCCGATTGCGATCATGGAGCGTGCTTTTATCGCGTTGCAAGATGTGAAAGACATCGACCGTAAATTGATTAAAGCCATCAAGGCGGGTGAAATTCCTCGTAAAGCGACCCTCGCGGAAAAGCTGGAACTTGCACTGGCCTCTGGCTTGATTACGGACCACGAAGTCGAGAAAATGAATCATGCTGATGCGCTTCGTCGCCGTGCTATTTCGGTGGATGATTTTGCCTCTGACGAGTTTACCCGCATTGCATTAGAATCAGGTAAAGCCGCGTAAACGCAATTGTGATAGCACACTGAAAAAAAGCCACGACCTCGTGGCTTTTTTATTGTTATCTAGTGTGCTTTTATAAGTTGTGATGCATACAATTTAGCGGTTATGCAAATTTTAAGCGAGGAACGTAAATTCGAAATTAAATCTCACCCTTTCATACAAAATATAAATGTGAAAGATTGAAACATACAGTGCTATCAATTAATAACAATGTGATTATCTGGTAATAACATTAAATAATCGTCACATGTGTGTAGTTAACGATTATTAATTTCCATTTGGTATAAGTGAGTCAATATCAGCTCATATTAATTTATATGACAAAAGTGTTTTGTTCGTACTATAGCGATATGCTAGCTTTTTTATAAAGAAAATTTCTGCTTTTATTTTATATGCCTCTTTACTGAGGATTTAACTTATCGCAGGTTTTTTATATCTCCTTTTGAAATAAAAAATACAAATATTTATTCATTAGGGCTATTTATAAAAATAAAAAGTAGCAAAGGGATTTATATGCAGTTCTCTAGTATTAAGCAACACATAATGTTGTTTGGTGGTGCGAGCTTACTTACCGTTACATTAGCTATGGTGGGCTATAGCCATTTTAGTGGTAACAGCCTGCTTCATGAATTAGATGAGTTAATATTAACAGATGCTGAAAGTGTTCTGATTGAACAGCTTAGTCTTTCTGCTGAGGTTGAAGCGCAAAAAATAAATATTATTTTTAATGAAGCAATTTATATATCGACTAATTATGCTCAGTCATTCAGTGGTGAAGATCCTGAGATGACAAGAGAGGGATTAATTAATCTTCTCGGTAATACAATTAATAATACTGAAAATATCATTGGTATTTATTCTGCATGGGAGTTCGATAAATTTAATGGACAAGCCCGAGATTATATCAATGACAAATATTCCCAACCAAATGGTTCTTTTAGTCCGTACTATAACCGTTCGCCATCTGGCGAGATTGTATTAGAGGCATCTTACCCTTATTACAATCATAACTTAAATGCGACAGGCGTACGTGATTCTGAGTGGTATCTATGTCCAATGGAAAAGAAAAGGGCATGTGTTATTGATCCTGCAAGTTACACCATTCAAGGTGTATCGACATTAATGAGTTCATTTGTTGCGCCTATTTTGCGGAATGGGGAATACCTTGGCATGTTCGGGGTTGATTACTCGCTCGCATTTCTACAATCATTAGCAAAGTCGACATCGTCTAATTTATTAGATGGACAGTCGCGAGTCGTTATTTTAAGTGCGGCAGGCATGATTAGCGCGGACAGTGCAGAGCCATCTAATATAGGCAAAAAGCTGTCATCAACACCATTGGAAAATTTGTTGATGTCGCGACAAGTTGGCGAAACCATAGTGAAGGGTAACGACTTGATCGCAACAGCGGGTTTTGAAACTAGCGGTACGCAAACCCAGTGGGAAGTTGTTGTTATCGTGCCGGAGGATATCGCACTTGCGAATGCTCAAGCCATTGTGGATACAGTCATCTCACGCTTCTCTGATAATTTAACAGGCCAAGTGATCGTTGGTTCAATTGCAGGCTTATTTGGGCTTATATTGATGTGGTTTGTATCACTCTCTATTGTTGCGCCGATTAGTGTTTTGGTTACAAGAGTTAAAGCGTTGACGCAATCAGGTGGCGATCTGACACAATTTATTGATATCGATCGTAAAGATGAAACGGGTCAACTCGCGACACATTTAAATACCTTTATTGGTGATGTACGCGGTATTGTCAGTGATATTGCAGGGTCCGTTGAGTCATTAACGGAAAGTGTGTCTGCGACAGCGGCCGTTGCCTCGCAGGGCCAAACAAATATTTTGGCGCAGCGACAAGAGATAGAGCAAGTTGTAACGGCAACGAATGAAATGTCTTCGACCGCGCACAGTGTGTCTGATAATGCGCAAGAAACTGCCGATGCAGTATCTTTGACGCAAGGTTCGGTTAATCAAGGGCAAGAAGTTGTTGAGGCAAACGCCAATGGCCTAAGAGACCTAGCGCAAAACGTTGTTGAAGCAACTAAAGTGATTGAGCAACTTGAAGTCCAAAGTAACGACATTGGTAGCATCTTAGATGTTATACGTAATATCTCTGAACAGACGAATTTACTGGCATTGAATGCTGCTATTGAAGCGGCTCGTGCTGGTGGACAAGGGCGTGGCTTTGCGGTTGTTGCTGATGAAGTACGAAATCTTGCGACAAAAACATCGGACTCAACAGATGAAATTCAGTTGATGATTGATGGTTTACGCAGTAGCAGTAAGCAGGCGGTTGCGACCATGCAGAAAAACCGCGAGTTAAGTAGCGCCTGTATGTCTCATGCGGAAGAGGCTGTTAAGGCCTTGAACGAAGTCAGCGTCCAAAGTGGCAAGATCCAAGATATGGCACACCAAATTGCGAGCGCTGCCGAAGAGCAAGCCGCGGTGACAGAAGAAGTTAACCGCAGTATCGTTGCGATTAATGATGCCGCTGAAGAAATTGGCCAAGGCTCTCAACTGTCACAGGATGAGTGCGAGAAAGTGTCAGGCTATACATCTGATGTGCGCGCAAAAATTAATCATTTTAAATACTAGCCACGTATGAATCAGGCTTTAGTCTTGCTTGATGTTATTTTACTCGTGCAAATATCATCGGAGTGACGTGGTTGTAAATTCGCCAATCATGATCAAACTTCCGTGAAATAGAGAGGTTAGCGGCAGTGTTAGAGGCTTATTGCATCAATAACACCTCCAACCACTGCCGTTTTTAACTATTTATCGCATAAATCTAATGCGAAAAACTCAGTAACCTTTTATCCTTACTGGCAATTATGTAAGGGAAGTTGAAGATGATCATCAAACCTAGAATTCGTGGATTTATTTGTACAACAACGCACCCAGTGGGTTGTGAAGAAAACGTCAAAGAACAAATTGCTTACACTAAAGCACAAGGTCCAATTGCCAATGCACCTAAGCGTGTACTTGTAGTTGGCTCATCAAGTGGTTACGGCCTATCATCACGTATTGCTGCGGCATTCGGTGGTGGCGCATCGACTATTGGTGTGTTCTTTGAAAAAGCAGGTACAGAGAAAAAGCCGGGTACAGCAGGTTGGTACAACTCAGCAGCATTCGACAAGCTAGCGAAAGAAGAAGGTCTTTACTCTAAGAGCTTGAATGGCGACGCTTTCTCTCATGAAGCAAAACAAAAAACCATTGATTTGATTAAAGAAGATCTTGGTCAAATTGATATGGTGGTTTACTCACTTGCATCACCAGTGCGTAAAATGCCAGAAACGGGTGAAGTGATTCGCTCTACGTTGAAGCCAATGGGCGAAACGTACACAGCGACAGCCGTTGATACCAATAAAGATGTATTGATTGAAGCAAGCATTGAGCCTGCAACGGAGCAAGAAGTTGCTGATACCGTTACTGTAATGGGTGGCGAAGATTGGGAACTTTGGATCAACGCGCTTTCTGAAGCTGGCGTGCTAGCAGACGGTTGTAAAACGGTTGCTTACAGCTATATCGGTACTGAAATCACCTGGCCGATTTACTGGCACGGTGCGTTGGGTCAAGCGAAAATGGATCTTGATCGTGCAGCAAAAGCGCTGGACGAGAAACTGTCTGCAAACGGTGGTTCTGCAAACGTCGCTGTACTAAAGAGTGTGGTAACGCAAGCAAGTTCTGCGATTCCTGTAATGCCACTGTACATTGCAATGGTATTCAAGAAAATGCGTGAAGAAGGCGTACACGAAGGCTGTATGGAGCAGATTCACCGTATGTTTACGCAGCGTCTCTATAAAGCAGACGGTACAGCGCCAGAAGTGGATGCTGAAAACCGCCTTCGTTTAGATGACTGGGAGCTACGTGAAGATATTCAAAAACACTGCCGTGATCTATGGTCGACAGTAACGAACGAAAACCTATTCGACGTTGCTGATTACCAAGAGTACAAAGATGAATTCTTGAAGCTATTTGGCTTTGGCATTGAATCTATTGATTACGAAGCCGATGTAGCAACACTTGTTGAGTTTGATGTTCAAGACATCTAATACTCTTTAGAGTTGATAAGAAAAAACCGCCACAAGATTACATTGAAGTGGCGGTTTTTTTGTACCTGCAATTCGCTAAATATGCTTGCTCAGTTTCCCAACTAACACCTAATTAGTGTTTAGGTAAGCGAATGATGAACGCTGCACCTTCAAGCTTAGAGGTCTGCACATGGATGCGACCTTGATAACTGTCGACTAACTCATGACACACAGATAAACCAATCCCTTGGCCGGGATTGAGCTGATCTGCTCGCACTCCTCGTTGGAAGATAGCCTCTCGCATTTTATCGTTTACACCTGGGCCATCGTCTTCAATGATGATGATGTAGTGATCAGCATGCTCTTTGACGCTTATCTGTACTGTACTGATACAGAAGCGGTAGGCATTTTCAAGCAAGTTGCCGAGTAACTCCATCAAGTCATTACGGTTGATGGGCAGCTTTAGATTTGGATTAAATTTATAGACAAGGTTAACGTCTTTATCACCGTAAACCTTGCTGAGTAAACGCTGAAAGCTGTCAATGGTGGGCTTTAACTCCGTCATGGCTTTCTGTAAGCCTTGTTGTCCCATCATGGCTCGTTTTAGCTGATACTGAACCAATTCATCCATTTGACTGATCTGTTCCATTACACGTTGATTGAGCATGTTACGGGTCAGTTCTTTGTCATCAAGTAAAGCATTGGTTGCGGCTAAGCGCGTTTTTAGACTATGCGCCAAGTCATCCATTGCATGACGGTAGCGACCTTTTTGATCTTCAGTAATGCGAATTAATCGGTTGAGCGCCGATGTAACCTCTTGTAGCTCCATTGGGTAATCTTGATCCAATGCCTCACGCTTTGATTCAGTCATTTGATCTAACTGATTAGCAAGTTTACGTAACGGTTGGAAGCTCCAATGGAAAGCGGCAATCAAAAAGGCAACGGCGATTAGTACAAATAAGCCGAGGTAAAAAGTGGTGCGCTTATGGAGTTGCGATAAAGCTGATGCATAATCATCTCCGGATCGGAGAACAACAAGACGGAATGTATTGCCATCTTCTTTATGCTCAGTACCAAAGTTCGAGACAATGAAGTTAACCCCTTCGCTATTTTGGATCAGGTTTGGGGCAAAGAGCTCATCGGGCACATCTTCACAGATATTGTTGAGCTTGGCATCTTTGGCATCGTCAGACAGCCAAACAGTCTCCGACTTTTGATTACACACCACAGACATATAGTCTGTTTTTGATGGATCAATAGATCGAATCCATTTATCGACATCTTTAATTAACCCTGCTCGATTAAGTTGCGCGACTACCATCGGCATCTGGGTGGCGAGATCAGAGGAATAAGCGGCAATATAACTTTGGGTATAAAGTTGGTTAATTACCCCTGCGAGTGCAGAGGTAATAAGTACGATAATCGCCACCGAGGTAACGAGTACCCGACGGCGTAAGCGTGGTTGAATAATATTACTCATTGAGCATGCAGCTCGAAAATATACCCTTGGCCACGAATGGTTGATATAGGGTTATCCTGACCCGCTTTGACGATCTTCTTACGCAGGCGGCTGATCATGACTTCAATCGTGTTTGGGTCACCTTCTTGGTCTTCGTAAAGCACATCTAATAAGCGTTGTTTAGAGACCACTTGACGGCTATGGCGCATTAAGTATTCAAGTAAATCATATTCAAATGCTGTTAGTTCAAGTGGATTCTCTGTAATGAACACTTGTTTAGCGAGCAGATCCACGCGAATTTGCCCCGCTGACATTTCGGGCTTAACAAAACCTGCACTACGACGAACCAGTGCACTCAAACGAGCCACCATTTCTTCTTTTTGGAATGGCTTCACCAAATAATCGTCCGCACCAGCTTCAAGGCCTGTGACTTTATCTTGCCAATTTGAACGTGCCGTTAAGATCAATATTGGTAGGCGTAAGCCTTGTTTACGCATGTCTTTAATTAGACTGATACCGTCACGGTCAGGTAAACCAATATCGACAATGGCGATGTCGTTAGGGTAATTTTTTGCAAAGAATAAGCCCTCTTCAGCAGTATCGGCACACTGAACTTGATTACCTAATTCGGTAAGCTGGGATTTTAGGTGATGACTGAGGATGGAATCATCTTCGACGATAAGAATTCGCATAATGTGAGTACCCAGATATAAAAATATTTCATTGAATATACTGAATAGATGAGAACCTTGCGAATATCAAGATGGTAAATCTGTGACTAATTCAAGGTTTTCTGATTCAGCGCCCGAACATAGTGTCTAAATTGTCACTGGTGACGTGTTTTAATGAGCGAAAAGCCTATATTTTGAAGAGGCTAGGCTATCACGTACAGCGCTTGTGTTCGTAGCAGTAGAGTGTAACGAATTTGACTGAATAGAGGCTGACATTTCGTTGACTCATTATTTTGATAAATATAAAGCTTATAACGATCTAAATAAATGAGCGCTACAAATAAAAAAGCAGCTCTTATTCTGAAGAGCTGCTTTTAATGAGTCAAAATACCGTGTTGTTAATTCAGGATCATGATCAAGGTACCTGCAATCGTCAGTAAGACGTTGGCAATAGCATACGTACCCGCATAACCTAATGCTGGAATGGTACTGCGAGCATGTTCGTTAATCATGTCCATCGCAGGGGCACAGGTACGGGCACCTATAATCGCACCAAATAGTAGGGCACGGTTCATTTTAAGCACGTACGCACCGAACAGGTAAGCCACTACGACAGGGATCACACTGACCATAATACTGGTTGCGAATACCGCAAAGCCGACTTCAGACAGTGAGTCAAACAAGTTGGAACCTGCGCTCAAGCCAATACCCGCCATGAAGACCATTAAACCTAAGTCTTTGGTCATATTGAGCGCCCCTTGTGGCACATAACCAAAAGTAGGGTGGTTAGCACGTAGGAAACCTAGCGTAATACCTGCAATCAACAAACCTGCGGCGCTACCTAAACCAAAGGCAATATGGCCAAAGGTCATGGTAATACTACCGATCAGCATGCCGATGATGAAGAAACAACAGAAAGCCAATAGGTCGGCGATTTGGCTGTGAATTGAAATGAAGCCGATGCGCTCAGCTAAACCTAATACACGGCTTTTCTCGCCACTGACCTGCAAGATGTCACCTTTATCGAGCAAGATGTTGTGATCCATCGGCATTTCGATTTGGGCACGTACTACACGGTTTAAGAAACAGCCGTATTCCGACAAGTTTAAATCAGACAAACGCTTACCAGCAATATTGTCGTTTTTCACCACGATCTCTTCTTCCACGATACGTAAATCGAGAAGGTCACGGTCGAAAACTTCTTTACCGTTGCGGAAACTTGGATCCAATCGTGCGTGGCTATCTGGGTAACCTACTAATGCAATTTCATCGCCTTCTTGTAAAATCGCATCACCATCAGGGTTTGCTAAAATACCATTACGACGTACACGCTCGATATAACAGCCTGTCTGACGGTAAATGCCTAACTCTCGAAGGTTTTTACCATCAATCCAGTTAATGAGCTCTGGACCAACTCGGTAAGCACGAATAATAGGTAAATAGACTTTACGTTGACCTACTTCACCTATGCCTCGCTCTTTAGCGATTTGTTGTGACGATTCAGCTAGATTTTGCTTTTGCAATTTCGGCATCAGTTTTGCCAGCATAATTAAGCTAACAAGACCAACAAGGTATGACATTGCATAGCCAACGCTTAAGCTATCAACCATTTGCTGGATTGCAGTACTATCTGTGATACCTGCCAAGCCGCCATTCAGTGCATCTTTTGCACCTACCAAAACAGGCGTTGCCGTCAACGACCCTGCCATCAAACCTGTCGCCAAGCCAATATCGAGGTTGAGCTGTTCAGCCATTGTCATTGTGATGGCGATTGACGTGAGTAATACGACGAGAGCGAGTAGAAGGTAGTGTTTTCCGTCTCTGAAGAAGATACCGAAAAAGTTGGGGCCTGCTTCAATACCCACGCAGAAAATAAAGAGCATAAAGCCAATATTGAGCGCTTCTGTATTAAAGGTAAAACCAGCATTACCGAGGAGAAGGGCGGCGAGTAGAACGCCAATAGAATTGCCTAATTGCAAATTAGCGAATCGGATCTTTCCGACACTTAAGCCAACAGCAAGAACGACAAAGAGCAACAAAATATCATTTTGGTGAAGCAAAGCTGCAACGTCGATATTCACAACAAATTTTCCGGAACAATGGGCACGCGATGAGTGTGTGAAGTCTAGCTGATTTTATGGACAGGTTATAGATTTTTAGTGAAATATTTTTTTCCAAAAACACATTGTGTTTAATGCAAAAAAGTGCTTTAAAAACAGGTGGAAACAGGACGTAATACGGTGCTAAGTTTAAAGCATGATAAATTATTCAGCGGAACAGTCATCTTATGCTGCTTATCCTTTGAATTTACAGTTATTAGACAGCAAAAAGCCAGTCATAGACTGGCTTTAATATCGCGTAATGTTCGGCATTATATCTTTACTAGAGTACCGAGTTACGGAGCGAGGTTACGCAGCTTGGATTATTGGAAAAGATCCAAGTTTTCTTTTGCGTATGCTTCAAATTCAGTACAGCCGCCGATGTGCTCTTGATCAACAAAGATTTGTGGCACAGTTTCTACTGGTTTACCCACTGTTTTTTCTAGATCTGCTTTGCTGATACCTTCAGCGTGGATATCAACGTAGCGGTAGTTAAAGTCTTCACGGCTTTCTTTTAAGTTTTCTGCTAGGTCTTTAGCACGAACACAGAATGGGCAACCTGGGCGACCAAAAATAACAACGAACATACACTCTCTCCTTAAATCAATTGTGCTTACTATATCGTGGCTCACGACATTGAGGAAGTGGGATTTATCGCTTGATGTGATAGATAAAACCGATTGATGGAAAATTTTTCGAGAAAGCACAACTTTTGTTCACCGCAAAAAGATAAAACCGAGCATAAGCTCGGTTTTATCTTTAATCTGGCGTTATATTGAACTTAAAAGTCGAAGCGGATACCGGCCTGAAGCTCATCGTTATTTGCTGATTTATCAGTGTTCTTATCTAGCTGATTAAACTTATAGCCTGCGTAAGTGCGAAGGCTGCTGTTAATTTTGTAGATACCTTCAATGGCAATGTAATCTTGATTGTCTGTTTTCTTACCATCGACCTTAGCTTGCTGTTTGTTGTACACGCCTTGGAAAATGAATTGATTCAGTTGATAGGCTGCAGCCAATTCGTAACCTGTTAGGTCGGTTTTGGTTGAGCCTGTTTCCGATTTACCGCCAGCATAAAGACCAGATACCATGAAGTTTTCTAGGCTGTAGCGTGCGACTAAGTTGTATTGGTTAACATCGGTGTCTGCACTTTCTTTGCCCCCAACATAACCTGCACCAAAGTCTAAGCCAAAAGGCAGCTCGTAAACGGCAGAAAGGCCGTATGAACGCGTATCTTTCTTATCGTTTTCATTAACAATGTAGTTAGCTGTCACTGTTAATGCATCAAAGTTACCTGAATAAACGAAGTTGTTTTGCTTTTTGTCACCGTTACCCGAAATAAGATCAGCGGCATCACCGCCAAAGGTAGCCAAAATATCAGTGAAGTCTGTCAGGATAACTTGCGCAGAGTCTTGCTGTCCGTACGAGAAAGCACCAAAGTTAGTGTCTAAGCCTGCGAAAAGGTAGCGAGTATCAATGGCTTGTCCTTTACCATCTTTTACTTCTAGCTCGTAAGTACCAAATGCCGTCAGGCTATCAGTAATGTCTGACTTGCCTTTTAGGTTGATACGAGCACGCGATTTATCTTTGAACGTATCATTGCCGTTTTCCTTACCGGCACTGTCATATTTATGGTTATCAGATACGTTAAAGCGCGCTTCAGCACGGCCGCCAATTTTGAGTGAGTTTGTATCATCTTGATAAACCGTTGCTGCGTTTGCAATGCCTGACGTGAGTGTTGCCAGAACTGCCGATGCCAATACTGTTTTTTTCATTTTATTTCCCCTAGAAATGTTTTGTTAGGCTTCATACCTTGTTTGATGGGGCTAGGTTAGTGGCGGTAAGTGACGGATAAATGAAAAAAACAAGGCATTTGTATGACAGAGGCAATGCTAGTGCTGTCTCAATTGTGACAGTTCGCTAGTTATTTACAGTACGTAAGATGAACACTAGATAAAGTTGCTTTACATCAACATTACCAAACGTAAACCAATGCAACTTAAGTGGCTGAATGTGGAAAATAATAAGAGAGAAAATCTATCCGTATAACGCAATAAGGCGGTTATACGAATGGATTTTCAAATTGGGTAGTAGGGGTAGCTATGTTTCAATTTATGACGTCGACACGGATCGTTTTTGGTGAAGGTGCGCTGAATAACTCGCTGAGCGCATTTAATCAATTTGGCTACAGCGTGTTATTAGTGACAGGTAAAGACGCGGTCCGCTCTGAGCCCATCATTAATTATATAAAGCAGCAAAATATGCGCTATCAGCAAGTCGCTGTTCATGGCGAACCCTTGATTGCCATGATTGAAGAAATGGCTGCGATGGGGCGTAAGTTTCGCCCAGATATGGTCGTTGCAATAGGCGGAGGAAGTGTTTTAGATTCAGGCAAAGCACTTGCAGCCCTAATTCCCAACCAGGGGAGCGTTTATGACTACGTTGAAGTCGTTGGGCGTAATGTGCCGCTTCAAGCTAAACCTTTGCCTTTCATTGCGATTCCAACCACGGCGGGCACGGGCTCTGAAGTCAGTAAAAATGCTGTGCTTCGATCTGCTCAAGAAAATGTCAAAGTGAGTCTACGCAGCCCAGATATGCTGCCTGATATGGCTATTGTAGATCCCACATTGACTTACGGCATGGATCCTGTCAGTTCAGCGTGTTGTGGTATGGATGCTTTTACCCACTTGATGGAAGCTTATGTTTGTGGGGATCCAAATCCGCTCACCGATATGATTTGTGAAGAAGGACTACGACGATTAGCTGGCGCGATTATCCCTGCGTGTGAAGATGATGATCCAAGAGCACGTTCAGACATGGCTTTTGCCGCCATGTTAGGGGGAATGGCACTAGCGAATGCGAAGCTAGGCGCAGCCCATGGTTTAGCATCAGCTTTGGGTGGGCGGCTACAGGCGCCACATGGGTTGATTACTGCGCATTTATCGCCTTATGTTATGCAAGAAAACGTCCTTGCGGCACGCGAGGCTGGCCGTGCCGATGTGCTAAATCGCTATCGTCAGTTGGCTTGCTTGCTGACTGGGCGCATGAATGCAGAAATAGGGGACGGGATAACGTGGACGAAACGGACTTTACGTCGTTTGAATTTACCTGCGGTGAGTGAGTATGGCTTTTGTGACACCATGTTTAGTGAAGTGGCGGAAGATGCCATGTTATCGAATGCGATAAAAGGAAATCCATTACCGCTCAACAAAGACCGCCTTTTGGGCATTTTAGAGCAAATTTGCGACTGTTGTGGTACAACAATAGGTCAAACCCCGATAGAAAATGAGTAACAAGGATGAATCACACTATCGAGACGTTGTTAGCGCATCGCTCTATTCGCAAATTCTCACCTCAACCGATTGAAGCACAAGTACTTGCCACCATTCTAGATTGTGGCATTGCTGCTTCTTCGTCGAGTTTCATCCAATGCACGAGTGTCATACGGGTGACCATGCCTGAATCTCGTGCTCAACTTGCGGCTTTCGCTGGCAATCAACCTTATGTTGAGACTGCTGCAGAGTTCTTAGTATTTTGTATCGATTTTCATCGGCATCAACAAATTCACCCTGAAGCTCAATTAGGTTTTACTGAGCAAACGCTCATCGGCGCCGTTGATTCTGCGCTTATGGCACAAAATTGTTTAGTCGCGGCGGAATCTTTGGGGCTTGGTGGGGTCTACATTGGAGGTATTCGTAATAATCCTGAGCACGTTTCGCAATTATTACAGTTACCTGAGCATGTGATTCCATTGTTTGGTTTATGTTTAGGGCATCCAGCGCAAAACCCTGAATCTAAACCTCGATTACCACAATCTATGATAGTGCATCAGGAGCAGTATCAAGCGTCGTTAGATACTCAAGCATTGGCGGATTACGATAGGAGAGTCAGTGAGTATTACCGTAATAGAACGGGTGGAAACAAAGAGACGACCTGGTCTCAGCAGATAACTGAGACGCTCACTAAAGAAGCGAGGCCTTTTATGCACCGCTTTATTACAAATAAAGGCTTTAGTACCCGATGAGGGTCGGTTACTATTACTTAAGTACAAAAAAATAAGCAAATAAACTACGATTTTGTCTGAAATTACGATTATTTCATAAAAACAACAGAGTAAAGCGCTTAAAAATAATAATTATTACGGATTACACTATGAACCCATTTCGTAAAGTGGCCATGTTAGCGGTATGTGCTGCTTTATTGAGTGCTTGTCAGAGCACCAGCGAGCCTCAATCAGCGACGGTTGAGATTAACGCTGAAAATGCTTATCAAAATAGCCTACAGCGCCATAATTCTTGGCAAAAAAAGCTACAAGGCATCGATTTTTTAGAAATTTATTCGCCTGAGAAGTTTGCTTTAATGCAATCGAGCTGGGCTAAAGCTGATAGCATTTATAAAGAACTTGTTAATAATCCAGATCTTGCCTTAAAGAGTTATTCACTGTTTTCTTCTTCGACCTATTTGGATCGTTTTAACGATGAAATCACCGTTGTTGAAACGCAAATGAAGGCATTAGAGCGCTTGAAAGAAGAAGCGGACGAGGTACTTGCTCCTGCAATGGCGCAAATGCAGTATTTAGATAGTCTAGATGCAAAAAAATATTACCGTTCTGAATATACTCGGATTGGTCGTTTGTATGCACGCTTGTTTAACTACATAGATCGTGAAGATGTGAGTCAAGCGCGTACCAAGCAAGATGAGTATTTGGAACGTGCGCATAGCTTAGAAGTGAAAACGGTAAAGAAGATTTATATCGCACCGTTAGAAGCACAGCTTGATCAGCATCGTCGTAATGATGTGCGCTATTACGCGCCTTTGAGTTATAACCGCGTCGAGATCAGGATCGAATCAGGTAAAGCGACCATAGATGCAACGCCTCGTGATTTTGCTGCGATTGAGGTAGCGGTCAAAGACATTGAATTTGAATTAGCTCATGCCGCTCATATCGCATTGGAAGTTAGCACCATGCGTGATCTCAGCAAAGATCAGCATGAAAACTTCATTCTAGAAATGGAAAATAAACTGCTGAGAATATCGAAGGCATTGAATGACCAAGATTTACGTGATCAACCTATTCGTACACAAGCGACGTTAATCACGAATAATGTAAAATCGGCACGTCTACAGTATGTGGCTAAAACATCATTGAAAACCAATGAAGTGAGCCAGCGTGCGGCAGCATTAGAAGCTTTGGTGAATCAACAGCAAGCTGAGATTTTGGCATTGAAATTACAGCTTGAACAGAAAGCCACGCCATCATTAGCTGTACCTGATTCATTTGATGAGGAGTCAACTGCGCCTGATCAAGAGCCAGTAACGGCTGCTGTCGATCTTGATGACGAGCATGTAGATGAAGCTGAATTGCCCATTGACGGTGAGACACCTGACTCGGACGTTCAGTAAAGCTGGTGCTTTAACTTGAGTGAGTTTGTTCATAACAAAAAAGAGGTTGCTCAGTGCAACCTCTTTTTTATTGGTGTTTTTTAGCTATATCGCATTAAGCAATATTGTGAGCCCAACCACCTGCACCTTTTAGCCACTGGTGTAAGTGTTGCTCTAGTTCACCGAGTTGGTCTGGGCCGATAATAGCCAAACCTAGGTCTTGGGCACGCACTAAGTCGTGATGGCGAAGTGGACGGAAGCTTACCAGCATTGCACGTGCTTGCAGACCACCGAGTAAGTCACGTAACGATTCTAGCTTGTATAGCGTATCGTCACCGTCATCACGCATACCTTTGGTTTTACACTCAATAATATGCAGTTTATTATTGACCACAGTTGCTACGTCTAACTCATTTCTAACTTCACGCTCACCAATTTTACGGTAAACCTGCACACCAACAGAATGGTCTTGAATCGTAGGCAAGTCGCTTTGAATCGCACGAACCGTACTGTGAACCAGATTTTCTAACCATTCACCATTAGCAAAGCGGCGGGCTTCTTCATGTTTAAATGTCAAAGAGCCATCTTTGTAGGTTGCTAATCCTGTTTCTTCCAGATCAGCCAATAGCATGCCAAGTTCACGGTAACCTTGTTGTTTTTCACTGAGCGTTACAGTGAGGCACTGTTCTTTTCGGCACGTAGTCGCAAGGTAATTAAGAGTCGCTAAACCTGGGCCTAACTCGAGTGCTGAACTTGCCCAGCGTTGACCTAGCTCGCGTAGCTGATCGCTAAGTGCTTCTGGAACCAATTGTTCTGGCAGTTCACAGCGTGCACCGAAAATAGTGAGGTAGTCAGTGAGTTGGATGCGGTCTTCAACTTGTTGTTGTTCACGATCAGAGGGGTAAAGCCAGCACATTTCATCACTAAAAGGTTCGATGACATAAATGGGCCAATGAAAAGTGCGGAATACTTCATAAGCAGACAGCAAGCGATGACGTAAACCACAGCTGGCGTTAAACCATACTTCAGATTGTGATTGCTTTAGCTTTTCAGCGAGTTCATTAAGACACTGGCGAATACAAGTAATATTGATGGAATCAGGAATAACGAAGAATTCTGCATCAATGTTTCTTGGCGTTAAAATGGAAGACAGGCGATCGTATTGTTCGCGTTGCGCTTCTGTACCAATAAAAATCATTTTATTGGCGGGTACACCATGGTCTAGTAACGGGGTTATCAACCGAACGGGGTCTTGGTCGATAATGCCAACGTGAGTAATCATAAGTTCCTACCTTTAAAGTGTCTCACTGATCGCTGTGGCTTATACAGTCACCAGTGGCACGAGGTGATTTTAGTTCTAATATTGTGACCGTGTGGCAGCAGTAAATAGGAGATAGCCAACCAAAGCGCTTTGAAAACACCACACGGTATAGGGCTGATTTAAATCATGCTTGCTTAAAAAAACATCTTAAAAGCAATAATGTATTTAATATCGCTGAGTAAGATATGGTGTTTCATTAATCAAAATTCAAGCAATTGCTGTGTAAATTAAGCAATTTAATTCTGCCTTTTACTTAGACCTGAGTGTAAATCCAAAGTTTCAATGGCATGTCCTCATAATGTAAATTTATCTATTTGTTACGATCTTCGCGCTATTCCTCGTTCTTTTCACTGAATTCAATAAAAGCGGCTGAAATGGGTTGAAAAAAAAAGTGTGGCAACGACAATGTAGCGATACGCTCAAACCTGAATATACCTATGACTAAAAAACTCACCATTCTTGATATTGCGAAACTCGCGGGGGTCGGTAAATCGACGGTTTCTCGTGTGCTGACTAATGATCCTAAAGTGAAAGAAAGTACCCGTATTAACGTTGAGAAAGTGATCCGAGAGTCTGGTTTTGTGCCCTCTAAATCTGCTCAGGCAATGCGCGGTGGTAGTGCAAAAGTGGTGGGTATTATTTTATCGCGATTAGACTCGCCATCGGAAAATAAAGCAGTGAGCGGGATTTTAGACGTTATCTATGCTGCTGGTTATGATGCTGTCATCATGGAGAGCCAGTTTTGCGTTCAGAAAACCAATGAACACCTTGATGTATTAAAAAAGCGTAATGTCGATGGGGTGATAGTATTTGGTTTTACAGGTTTTGATGTTCAAGCGATTGAAACATGGCAACATAGAGCCGTTGTTATTGCAGTTGATACCGATGCGGTTTCGTCCGTTGGTTATGACAATGTGGGTGTGATCGAGTTGGCAATGGCGAAACTCCAGCAACTTGGTAAGCAACATATAGGTTTTGTTGGTGTCGATCCCAGTGATAAAACCACGGGTTTAATGCGCTTAAATGCTTATATTAACTACTGTAAAGCGAGTCAGCTAACCCCTAATTATTGTCATGGACAGCTAAGCCATGAAAGTGCCTATCAACTTACCGATTCGATTCTTACCGATGACACCGATGCTATTGTTTGTGCCAGTGATACGTTAGCGCTTGGGGTTGCGAAGCGCTTGCAGGAATGCAACCGTAGCGATGTTATAGTGTCGGGAGTTGGCACGAACGAATTACTGTCCTTTATTTTTCCCAATACCTTCTCAATTGATCCTGGCTATTTCAATGCGGGTAAGTCATCTGCTAACTTGTTGATTAAGCAACTTTTAGGCGAGCATGCTATTACCCATCTGACACAAGAAGCGCATTTGTAACGCCTATCTGCCATTTATCACCCATAGTTATTCTGTGCTCGTATTGTGAGCTTTCTCATGCTTTGGGAATGTTCCCATTTTAATTTTAGGTCAGGTTTGCCATTATTGTTGCAAGTTGATTTGGGAATGTTCCCACTTATGTTGACAGACATGATGTAGCAGTTCAAATCAAAGCATAACAATAATAGTCGTAGTGAAACTCTAGGCTTAATACGGGTAACTGATGCCCCACATAATGAACGGATATCGATATGAGTAAGATAGACAGGCAGCATATTGAGCAACTCATCAAACATATTGGCGGAAGCGAAAATATCGCGGGTGTTAGCCATTGCTTAACGCGCTTGCGCTTTGTATTGCAAGATAATGATAAAGCAGATGTGAAAGCCATTGAAAGCATTCCTATGGTGAAAGGTTGCTTTACTAACGCAGGTCAATTTCAAGTTGTGATTGGTACTGAGGTTGACGCCGTTTATAAACAATTAAACGAAATGATAGGCCAAGCGGGCGTGAGTAAAGACGAAGCCAAAGTCGCAGCCCGTCAGAACATGAGTTTGCTAGAGCGTAGCATTTCTCACTTAGCGGAGATTTTTGTACCATTACTGCCTGCGATTATTACGGGTGGTTTGATCCTTGGATTCCGCAATGTCATCGGCGATATTAAAATGTTCGATGGCCAAACCTTAACTGAGATCAGTCAGTTTTGGGCGACAGTACACTCATTCTTATGGCTAATTGGTGAAGCCATCTTCTTCTTCCTGCCTGTCGGCGTTTGTTGGTCTACCGTGAAAAAACTCGGAGGTACGCCAATTCTCGGGATAGTGCTGGGGGTGACGCTGGTGTCACCTCAGTTGATGAATGCCTATTTGATCGGTAAAGAAGTGCCCGAGGTATGGGACTTTGGTTTGTTTGTTATCGAAAAAGTCGGCTACCAAGCACAGGTTATTCCAGCCATGCTAGCGGGTATAGCGCTTGCACTGATTGAGACCAACCTTAAGCGTATTATTCCTTCTTATTTGTACTTAGTGATAGTGCCGTTTGTCTCTATCATTACTGCTGTGATTTTAGCGCATGCCTTTATTGGTCCATTTGGTCGCATGCTCGGTGATGCGGTAGGTGTTGCGGCTAAAGCAGCGATGACAGGTGATTTTGCGGTCATTGGCTCAATGATTTTTGGCTTCTTATATGCACCGCTAGTGATTACGGGCATTCACCACACCACCAATGCTGTGGATCTGCAATTAATGCAAGACATGGGGGGGACACCAATTTGGCCGCTTATCGCCTTGTCTAATATCGCTCAAGCTTCTGCGGTTGTCGGTATTATTTGGATTAGTAAAAAGCACAACGAACGTGAAATTTCAGTACCCGCTGCTATTTCTGCCTATCTCGGTGTGACTGAACCTGCCATGTACGGTATTAACCTGAAATACAAATTCCCAATGTTGAGCGCCATGATTGGTTCAGCATTAGCGGCAGCAATTTGTGGTAGTGCGGGAGTGATGGCAAATGGTATTGGCGTAGGTGGCCTTCCGGGGATTCTTTCTATCCAACCGCAATACTGGATGACATTCGCTATCGCCATGCTCGTTGCGACAGTCGTACCTATTGTCCTTACGCTGGTGTTATATAAACGCGCACAAGCTAAAGGGGAAATCGAGTCTTCACCTCAACCCGCTTAACGATAACAGCAATTCAGTACGAATAAACAAGATTCCACATTAAGCTGCACCTTTTTTAATAAAAGTATCGATGAAAGGTGCAGCCCTTAGCAATATGACGATTTACGTGAGCAAGTAATCATGATGACAGAGCAATATGAATGGTGGCGTACCGCAACTATTTATCAAATTTACCCAAAGAGTTTTTGTGATAGTGGTGCTAAGGGTACTGGCGATATCAACGGGATTATTTCTAAACTTGATTACATAAAAACACTCGGTGTTGATGCAATTTGGTTAACACCTGTGTATGAATCACCAATGGTTGATAACGGTTATGATATTGCCGATTATTACCGAATTAACCCAGACTTTGGCACCATGGCTAACTTTAATGAGTTGCTAAGCCAAGCGCATCAGCGTGGTATCCGTATTATCATGGATATTGTGGTTAACCATACGTCGACTGAACATGCATGGTTCAAATCAGCATTGGGTGATAAGACGAGTCCATACCGTGATTATTATATCTGGCGCGATCCTGTTGAGGGTGCAGAGCCGACGAACTGGCAATCAAAGTTTGGTGGTAATGCATGGGCACTCGATGAGCAAACTGGTCAATACTATTTGCACCTGTTTGCGAAAGAACAAGCCGATTTGAATTGGGAAAACCCAAAAGTTCGCCAAGAAGTGAAAGACGTGATCAGTTTTTGGGCTGAAAAAGGCGTCGATGGTTTCCGCTTAGATGTGATCAACCTGATTTCTAAGCAGCAAGATTTTGTGAATGATGATATAGGTGATGGGCGACGCTTCTATACCGATGGCCCACGTGTGCACGAATACCTGCAAGAAATCAGTAAAGCGGTGTTTCAGAAATACGGCTCAGTGACTGTGGGTGAAATGTCTTCGACTACGTTAGAGCATTGCCAACAATACTCTGCACGCAATGGTAAAGAGCTGTCGATGGTGTTTAATTTCCACCACCTAAAAGCGGATTATCAAAACGGTGAAAAATGGACGAAAGCGCCATTTGATTTCTTACAGTTAAAATCGATTTTTAATCATTGGCAGCAAGGTTTGCATGCTAATGGCTGGGGCGCATTGTTTTGGTGTAACCATGATCAGCCACGTGTTGTGAGCCGCTTGGGTAATGATGAGGAATACCGCGAACTGTCTGCCAAGATGTTAGCCACCTCGATTCACATGATGCAAGGCACACCGTATGTCTATCAAGGAGAAGAAATTGGGATGACCAATCCTAAGTATGCTTCGATTGATCAGTACCGTGATGTTGAAAGTACCAATATGTATAACATCATGGTGAATGAACAAGGTGTCAGTGAAGCGGATATGTTGGCTATTTTGGCGCAAAAATCCCGTGATAACTCACGTACCCCGATGCAATGGGATGCCAGTGCGCACGCAGGTTTTACCCAAGGTACGCCTTGGCTTGAGGTTGCCAGTAATTATCCACACTTGAACGCAGAACAAGCAGTCGCAGAATCTGATTCTGTTTTTCATTATTACCGTAAGTTGATCGCATTGCGTAAAGAACTTGATGTGATCACGACGGGTGACTATACCGATTTGATGCCTGAGCATGCGCAGCTGTTTTGTTATAAACGCCAGTCAGCGAGTCAAACCTTGGTGTGTATTAATAACTACTATGGTGAATCGGTAGAGTGCGAAATACCGCCTGAGATTAAGGTAGCGGAAGGGACGTATATCTTAGGTAACTACACAGATTTAGCTGAAGCTGAATGTGCTCAGAAGCCAGAACAAAAGCTAGTACTTCGCCCTTATGAGTGCCGTGTTGTTTGTATTGATCACTCAAAGTAACTGGTTTTCCGTAGACTCCCCCTAGCTTGACCCTTGGTTTGCACACCCGAACCAACAGGCTGAGTAGATGTAAAAAAGGCTTCCAATTGGAAGCCTTTCGTTTATCTTTTGTTTGTTACAGCGTAGGCGTCGGCACTTGTGAGGCCAAAAGCCAAATAGCCAAGATGAAAAAGATAAGCCCCATAAACTTGTGCTGGTTAGTGCGGAACTTTTCATTCTTCAATAATGTTTTACCTAGGCTACCCACTGTGGTGACTAAGAATAAGTTAAACAGTAAGCCCAATACGTTTAGGAGCAAGCCTAGCACCAACATTTGCTCGCCTGACGTTGCTGTTGATTGGGGCGATACAAATTGAGGTAAAAATAGCACAAAGAAAATAAGCGCTTTAGGGTTCAGTAAATTACTGATCACGGCACGACGATATAAGGTTTTGGCTATACCAGATTGAGCTTCTAATTCAGGTGCATCTGATGGGGTTGTGCGCATGCAATCCCAGCCCATCTTTAATAAATAAGCACCGCCCATCACACGAAGGACTTCAAGCGCAATCGGGTTCATCGCAATCAGTGCTGATACGCCCATTGCCGCCAATAGCGTGAGTAACACCCCTGAGGTTGCATTACCTAAGCTGGCAAATACACCTACTTTTCGACCGTAGCTCAGACTAGAGCTCGCAATGAGTAACATATCTGGGCCAGGGATCAGCAATAAAGCGACCACCGCAGTTAAATAAACAGGCAGTATAGAAAAATCAATCATGGTGTTGGTACGTTACTGTTATATGGATTCAGAAGGAAGGGCTGGATTTTATACTATTTGGTAGATAATTAAAGCCGCGAGGGGATCAAAAATCAGATGTTATTCCTATATCTATTGTTATAAGCAGTAGATAACAAATGTCATTTTAGTTACGAATATGTAGCCAACTAAAGCTGGGGGCGTGAGTAGATTTGTTTTGTTCGATTTTGGTGCAGCTGATTCTTATTTATGATTCTCATATCTGTTTTAAGATAAATTCAAATACTCGTACATACTTAGTAGTTATAGACCGAAGGTTTAAGTCTATTTTATGAATCGGTATGCTGCGAGGACGAGGCGATGCATCAAGTTGAGGTGGGGCAAGCTGCTGTTGTTGAAAGTGTCGAAGGAACGGCATTTTTACTTACAGCGAACGATCAAGCCATACTGATTGAAGCGGGCATGGTGTTAAAAGTGGGGCAGGTCATAGTGACAGATGACGGTGCTCAAGTCTTGGTGTTTATCAATGGTGATTTGGTGACTGTTGATGCCAATTGTGCAGCGTGCTTATCTCCTACTTCAACAGCCGACACCTCAACCAACTCTTTGATTCAACAGAATACCCAGGCGGTTTCCCAATCGTCATCGCTAGCGCTTACCTCTCCAGATGACGCACAAGGTGTTGATATTGCAGCGATCCAAGCCGCTATTTTAGCTGGGCAAGATCCTACTACGATTTTAGATGCACCTGCCGCAGGTAATGATGATGGTTCGGCCAATGATGGGTTTGTTGCCATTGATTATAACTACCTTTCAACCTTGGCCATGGCGGGTTACGACACCGCTTTTCAGCGCTTTCCGAACCAAGATGACGATGATGAAAAGCCGTTTATTTTAGCTGCTGGTGGTCAATCGGTTTCTATTGTTCTGACGGAAGGGGATTTACAGCCTTTAACTTATCCCGTCGATGCGCAGCAGAGTGTTCTTATTCAATCTGGCTCTTTGCCCTTGGAACCAAGCAGTGTGGTATTTGAAGCCGCGTCAGTAGCTCAAATTATTAGTGCATTATCTCAAACGGTCACTGCGAACGGTCAAAGTGTCAGCTTTGTTTACAATCTTGCTGATAATGAAATTGTAGGCACCAGCAGTGAAGGCGTGGTGGTGATTTTTGGCTTAAACGCCCAAACCTTAGGGACTGATTTAGTGGTTTCCTTAACGGTTGAGCAGCGTTTACCCATCGATCATATAGTGGCGAATAATGGGTTAGTTTCAGTCGATGGTGAGCAACTGAATGTGACATTTTCTGTTCAAGCTTTTGATGGTGGTGGCAATGCAATGCTAGCGCCTGTCACTATGAATGCGGTGTTGAATGATGGTGAGTTCCCTGCGTTAGCCACAGACCCTGGGGTTGAATTACAAGAGCAAAATGATCCGCAAACAATCAATGGTCAGGTCCCCCTTGATGTCGGGAGTGACTTTATTGAAAGGGTCGATTTTGCAGCAGATCAGCCGCCCCTAGTTGGGTTAACCAGTAATGGTTTTGCCACTCAATTCTCAGTGGTTGGCGATACTATTTTAGTGACACGCGCCGACGATCCTAATATTGAGGTTTTACAAATTGTCATCACCACGACAGGGGCTTATAGCGTGACCTTGTCGCAACCGTTTGACCAAGACCCTATCACAGATGTAACGGTATTAGCCCTTGGTGTAACGGTGACGGATAAAGATGGTGATACCAGTAATGTTGAGAACGTGAATATTAAAATTCTCGATGGTGCTGATCCTGATGGCGGGAATAAAGGACGGATCCAAGTCGTTGAGGGTGATCTTGATAGTACGGTGACGGTAGAACAATACCCTGTTTCAAACAGTGACAGTTTTGTGATTAAAGCGGGGGTTGATCGCATGGTGCCCGAGTCACTGATTTTGGACCCTGCGTTTGAACAAACACTGATACAAGAACTCAATTCACTGACGAGCAGCCGACAAGCCATCACCTTTACGACAAGCCAAGCGGCGACAGGGGAAATAACGCTGACGGGGCGATTAGCCTCAGGCGAAGAAGTGCTGAGCGTGGTTATGACTCCCATCCAAGATGGTCAGAATATTCTGATATCCAATACGATGATCCAACGGTTGCCATTGGATCACCTGAGCCAGTCGCAGACATTACTCACAGTTACCGACCAACAACTTGAATTTAAAATACCGCTTCAAGCGCAAAACAGTGATGGTGATTTTTTAGGGCAGCCGGCAGTATTGACCGTTGCCTCAACGGATGGCGAAGCTCCTGCTTTTGTTGAAGATCAAGGCAGTGTAATCACTGAAGTCGGAACGATTGATGATGGTCAAATTGAGATAAATCTGGGCAGTGATGTGATGCAGTCGGTCTCATTTTTATCATCCCAACCGAGTGTTGAAAACCTCACAAGCCATGGTTTTGCGACTGATTTTAGCGTCAGCGCGAATGTGTTGACGGTATTTTTGGCGTCAGATCCAAGCCAAACTGTGTTGACTGTGACATTAGCAACCGATGGCAGTTACACCTTGGTGCAAAGCCAAGCGCTAGACCAAATTAATGCTGAAGATACCACTGAACTTGTGCTAGGGGTGACTGGACAAGATAGCGATAACGATGTCACGGCGCCAAATGGTGAGTTGATAATTACCATTAACGACGGCCTTGATCCCAGCGGTGCTTTTACCACCCAAGATAGCGCAGATTTACGAGAAGGTAGTTTATCCATTCCCACTGGACAAGCGGGTGGTTATCCCGCCACTGATACTGCAAGTTTTACTTTTGCAGCAGGCGTAGATCGTTTAGACCCAAGCAGTATTACGATAGATCCTACGCAACTGGCAGCCTTAATTGCAGAACTAACCGCAGATGTTTTATCTGCAGGGCAAGCGCTGAGCTACAGTTTTGACGCTACAACCAATACCTTAATTGGGGAGTTAGCTGGACAAACGCTGCTTGTGATTACCTTTAGTGCGGTTAATGTAACTGGTGTCAGTGCGGGCGTGAATGCTGGTGCTGAGGATGTCAGAGTTAGCCTGACAATGACGCAAAATGCACCGCTGGACCATAACATTAATGGGAATAGCCAAGGTTTGGTTCAAGTGACTGGTGAACAAATAACAATAAACTTACCGCTTCAAATACAAGATACCGATGGGGATGATTTAACCACCACCGCCTTAGTTGAATTGGTGCTGCGTGATGGCGATAACCCTGTTATTAATTCTCCAGCGCCTGCTGCAGTGTTGGAAAGTGATATTGATGGGAATGCGGATAATCACCAAGGTTCGACCCCGTCGGGAGTCGGTAATATTGATGCTTCACTTTTTACCGTAACTACGGGCAGTGATGAAGTGGTGACCTTCGTTATCAACACAGCCTCTTTTAATCAGCGAAATCCCACCCTGACCAGTGACGGTGCTTTGATTGAGCTGCAAGATGCGGGTAGCGGCGTATATCAAGGTGTCGTGGCTGGTGCTGGGCAAGGTGGTGCGGATAAAGTTGTCTTTGAGTATGTTTTGCAACCCACAGGAAGCTATACATTTACCTTATTGGGCGCATTGGATCATAGCGTGCAAGGTGCCGATACCTTAGTTGTCCTCTTGCCTATTCAAGCGCAAGACCAAGATGGTGATTTGAGTGACATTGTAAATCTTTCTGTCGTGGTAACCGATGATGTCGCCAATGGTCGTGATATTAGCTTTTCGGTGACAGAAGGTGGTGGCGTAACTAATCGTGTTAATTTGTTACCTGCTGCCCGTGAAGGGGCTGATGACGCAAGCGTTACGTCTGTTTTTGATCAAGGCCAAGAAATTGTCCTTACCGGGACAGGCTTTAATAGCATCCCGATTCATGATGATCGTGGGGTATTGTTGGGCCAGCTTCGCATTCGCGGAAATGGTCGGGTTGAATTTATTGTTGAACCCAATATTGACCATGATAGCGCGACGTTAACACATCAAATCCCTTACAAAGTGACGGACGGTGATGGGGATATTGCATTAAGCACCATTACCTTAAATATTGCAGATCAGTCACCCATTGTGATTATTGAAATCACCCCACTACAAACGTTCGAAGATGTCGGTCGTGTGCCTGACCCCGATGAAAGTATTATCGATCCACCCACCGGTCAGCCTGTATTTATGCAAGTGAGTGTGGGGGATGCGGATCGTGGTGAGCGCATTGGTGAAGTGTTAATTCAGGTTCCTACCACTGAAAATGGTGATTTCTATCATGATGGCGTGAAGCTAGATAAAACGCCAGATGGCCAGTTTTATATTGTACCCGTGGCCGCATTTACCACGAGTGATGGCATAGTTTATGACATGAACAATGTCAGCTTTCTACCAACGGCTGACTTCTCGACCATTAATGGTGATTTAAATTTTGCGGTTCAAGTGACAGTCGATACTGACGATGTGCCGCATCCTCCGATTCCTGCGACCTTTACTGTTTCTGTGTTAGGTATAGCGGATATTCCAACGTGGGATTTTGATCAAACCGAGCTCCACTACACAGGGCGTGAGGATGAGGCCAATATCGCGCTGCAATTAACGGCGGATTTGAATGATACCGATGGCTCAGAAACGCTCTTTTATATCGTAGAAATTCAGCCCGATGCGAACGGTGTTATCAATGGCACCTTAGTGGGGAGCGGGCTCGTCAGTACGGGGCCAAATCAGTGGCGAATTGCCGCCGCGAATATTGATTCGGTGCAGGTTAATCCAAATGATAATTACAGTGGTGATATTCGACTAACTGCGATCGCACAAAGTGAAGAGCTTGCTGTGTTCGATGTACAAAATGCGGATTCAGTGGCGATTGAAATAGTCGTGAATGTATTACCTGTCGCGGACAGCGCAGTGCTTAAAGTGACACGAATAGAATCCAACGAAGATGTTCGTATAGCTTTGGGTAATTTCATCACCTTGTCAGACACAGATGACACCGATGGTTCAGAAACGCGATTTATTCTGGTATCGGGTTTACCTGTTGCCAGTAAGGTGTTTATTGACGATGTAGAACAAGCTCCAAATGCCGACGGTAAATATGAAGTCCCGATTGATCAGCTAAGCTTACTGACTTTTCAACCGACACCAGAAAGTAACCTTAATTTTGAATTGACCATTGAGGGTAAAGTTGTTGATACCGCGGTGATTACGGATGTTGCGGGTGATCCCCAAACTGTTCAGGATGTGTTTATCACCCCAGCTAAGCAACTCGAAGTGGCGTTAACAGGCGTTGCCGATGTACCTGATTTTGTTGTGGCTGATGACCCTGATGGTAGCCTCGACCCGGGTGACTGGCAGAAGTTACCCACAGAGCTAGGGGTCGAAACCCTAATTTTAGAAGATGGCACCGCGACACTGAATTTCGATATTGTTTCGGGTGAAGACGCGTTAAAACAACCGAGTGATAATTCGGAAACCTTAACCTTAGTTATTTCGAATATTCCAGCAGGCGTGCAGATTTTTGATGCCACGGGTAATCCTCAGACACTGACCTTTGTCGGTAATGATGCTAGCGGTAACCCTATGTATGAGGTGAATTTATCATCACTGCAAAGTATCAGTGTTGTTCCACCATTGCACAGCACGACAGATATCGAACTCAAAGCGACCTTGGTGACAACAGAAGATGATGGCGATCAGTTAACCTCTGAAGGTGTTATTAAAATCAATATCGCGCCAGTGATAGATGCCGTGGATTTTACCAAAACCACCTCAAACGGTGCATTAGAAGATACCACCATCAATATTGATTGGCAGCCAGCAGCTGACGAAGGCTTTATTGATAATCAGGAACAGATTGTTGGTTTTAGTATTGATGCCATCCCGAGTGATTACAGCTTGTTGATTGATGGCGTGGTGTTAACACCACAAGCGGGTGGGGCGATAGTGCTGACAGCGGCTCAAATCAGTGCCTTGCAAGCGGGTAGTCAATTACAGCTGCAAGCGCCACAAGATTCAGATCGTGATTTAACCCTCACCACACGTTTAACCATAGAGCAAACCGATCCTGATGGTGAGCCGACAGCCACCAAAGAGATCATCGGCAGTTTAGTGGTCGATATTCGTGCGGTTGTTGAGCCTGATGGTGTTTTGCAAGTTGAAGATAGTACAGGTGCGGCGGTCAGTAATTTGCAAAGCAGCACGCAAGGTGTCATTGATTTAAGTAACGGTGCGAACTCGCAAGGTCAGCTCAACTTTGTTGAAGATGATGCGCCGACACCGCAAGATTCAAGTGATGAAATTGTGCGTAAAGTGGTGATCAGCTTCCCCACAACGGACAGCAATGGCGATCCCTTACCTGAAGGTTTTGTGGTGGTAGGTGGCTTTCATGATGGGGAAGGAAATTGGGTTGTGCCAGAAAGCCAACTCAATAACATTCAGATTGTTGCCCCGAGTGGTTACACAGGCACATTTGATTTAACCATTAGTGCGCAAGTGCAAGACCAAGGGGACAGTAATGCTGCAACAGGCATTCCAGAAGGTGATATCAGCTCACGGGTCCGCTTTGATGATGTACTTACTTTAGATTTCTCACCAAATACCTCGGTTAATACTAATCAAGCGGGCACAATAGTGATTAACAATGCCGTGATCACAGGGGATGAAGATCGCACCGTTAATCTGGGTGTTCAGCTTGGCAATATTGTGTCGGTTGCCGTTGATGGTAATCAAACAAATGATGTTTTTTCATTGGTTATTCAAGCCAGTGATCTCCCAAGTGGTGTCACTATTGGTGGCACTGAATTTGATTTTGTTAATGGTGAGTACGTTATTCAGGTGCCGGTTGATCCAACAACAGGCGACGTTATATTAACGAGCGTGACATTGAATTTGGCAGAGGATTTTGCCGGTGACTTTGATTTCCCTGTACGCTTGGTGACTACCGATATCACTAGCGGAGACGTGAATACTGAGAATCTGACGTTGCAGGTACGTGTTGCCCCCATTGTTGACGTGCCGAATGAAGGTAACCCTGAACTTAATATTAATGTGGTGCAAACAGCAGGGCTAGATGCAGATAAACAACCGATTAGTAAGACGGGAAATCCTGAAGCTATCTTAACGGATGGCGCTTATGAAGATGGCATTATCACGTTAGCATTAGCGGCTACCTTGGCCGATATAAGCACCAGCTTAGATGAAGGCTTGGAAAGTGTTGATCAAGCGACACTGTCGGTCGATGCCGCCCTTGGGGCTTTTTTGGTGACTAACCCTGATGGCAGTGTTACCCCAACACAATCGATAACTGTCGGTAGCAGTGAGTTGAATGCCATTCAGTTCCAACCTTTTGAAGACTACAGTGGTCCTGTCAGTGTCGCTGTGGAT